>NZ_BBJS01000001.1 GCF_000739895.2 Sphingomonas paucimobilis NBRC 13935 | reverse complement strand
GGGCTGACGCCCTGCCCCCCCTTGCAGGTGAGGAATTTGGAATAACCGATCACTGTCAGGGGGACGCTGAACTTGGCTCGGCGTCCCCCGTTGTGCTTTTAAGCAGGCGCTATCGCCCTTTACCTATTCCCCGGAGAAACTGACCCCATGGCTGAGTATGACTATGACCTGTTCGTCATTGGCGCAGGGTCCGGGGGCACGCGTGCCTCGCGCGTGGCGGCGGCGCATGGCGCGCGCGTGGCGGTGGCCGAGGAATATCGCGTCGGCGGCACCTGCGTCATTCGCGGCTGTGTGCCGAAGAAGCTGCTCGTCTACGGTGCGCATTTCGCCGAGGATCTGAAGGACGCGCGCCGCTTCGGCTGGCAGGTGCCGAGCGAATGCGAATTCTCCTGGGCGACCTTGCGCGACAATGTCCTGGCCGAAGTCGATCGCCTGAACGGCGCCTATAAGAAGACGCTGGAAAGCCACGGCGTCGAGATCATCGACCAGCGCGCCGTCGTCACCGGTCCCAACAGCGTGCGGCTGGCCGACGGCACGGAGAAGACCGCCGAGCGCATCCTGATCGCGGTCGGCGCGCATCCCGCCATCCCGAGTTGCCCCGGCCATGAGCATGGCATCACCTCCAACGAGGCGTTCCATCTCGACTCGATCCCCAAGCGCGTGCTGATCGCGGGCGCGGGCTATATCGCCAATGAATTTGCCGGCGTCTTCCACCAGTTCGGCGCGCACGTCACGCTGATCAATCGCAGCAAAGAAATCCTGCGCGGCTACGACCTGACGATCCGCGACCGGCTGCTCCAGATTTCGATGATGAAGGGGATCGATTTCCGCTTCGACGCGACCTTCCAGGGGATCGAAAAGCTGGACGACGGATCGCTCAAGGTCTCCATGTCGGGCCATGACCCGATCGAGGTCGATCTGGTCATGTTCGCCACTGGCCGCGTGCCCAACACCTATGGCCTGGGCCTGGAGACGGCGGGCGTCGAGTTGGACGATATCGGGGCGATCAAAGTCGATGAGGACAACCAGTCGACCTGCCCCAGCATCTATGCGGTCGGCGATGTCACCAACCGTGTCCAGTTGACCCCGGTCGCCATTCGCGAGGGCCAGGCCTTTGCCGACACCGTCTATGGCAACAAGCCGACCCGCGTCGATTATGACTGCATTCCTGCGGCCGTATTCAGCCACCCGCCCATGGCCGGTGTCGGCATGACCGAGGCGGAGGCCAAGCAGAAGCTGGGATCGGTGCAGGTCTATACCTCCGACTTCCGCCCGATGAAGAATGTGCTGGCGGGTCGCGACGAGCGTGCCCTCTACAAGATGGTGTGCGAGGGCGTGACCGGCCGGGTCGTCGGGCTGCATATGATCGGCCCCGACGTGCCCGAAATCCTCCAGGCCGCCGCCGTGGCGGTGAAGGCCGGACTGACCAAGGCACAGTTCGACGCCACCGTCGCGCTGCATCCGACCATGTCGGAAGAACTCGTCCTGATGCGATGATCGGGAACCACATGCCCCTAACGGCGTCCCGCTTGGGGGCATGTGGTCAGAATCGATTGCATAAATACTTGTCGCGATAACGATTAGTTTGGTGCAAGCTTCGATTCGTAGCTTTCCTACCCGGCCGCGCTGACACGGTCGTGATTCTTTTCGAGTTGATAGTCCGATGAGCCACCCGAACGTCACATTGGAGCATGTCATCGCCCTGGCACAGGCCGCCATGGAGGGCGCCGACGCGCTCGGCATGCCGCTTGCGGGCAATCATATCGCGGCGGGCCTCGATATCCTGCGCGCCGCTAGCCCCGAGCAGCCGGATGTCCGCGATCACGGCTGAACCACGATCAGCCTGACGCAAAGGGGCTGAACGAAATCCTGATATCCACGCTCATGGGCAAGGATATCGGGATGATGATCGGCCTTTAGTCGACGACGACGTCTTCCACCTTCCCATCGTCGAGCGCGGTCGCGCGGACATGCGCCGGGCGATCGGCCAGTCGGCCGATATAGGCCATGACCGAATCGGTTTTGGGTATCAGTCCAAACTGGGTGAACCACATGAGTTGTGACCCCAGATAAACATCGGCGGCGGTGAAGCGCTCGCCGGCGATATAAGGATACCGGGCCACGGCCTGGTCGACGACCGCCACCGCCCGGTTGAAATCGCCATAGCCCGCCATGCGCTGCTGCTCGAGCGTCGGCGTGACGTTCATCGCGCGATTGGTGATCGCGGCCTCCAGCGGCCCCGACGCGAAGAACAGCCAGCGATAATAATCCGCGCGCTCCTGCGGCAGCGGCGCCAGTTCGGCATCGGGAAAGGCCTCGGCCAGATAGGCACAGATCGCCGCCGTCTCGGTCACCACCTGCCCGCGATAGACGATCGCGGGCACCTTCATCATCGGATTGATCGCGCGATATTCGGGCGCCACCATCGTCGTACCATAGTCAAGGATGACGGTATCATAAGTGGCGCCCGTCTCCTCGAGCATCCAGCGCGCGATCCGGCCGCGCGATTGCGGATTGGTGTAGAGTATCAGTTCGGCGGTCATGCGATATCTCCCCTATATGCTGCTGCCCCGAGCCCTCATCGGGTATCAGGCATGATCGAGATGGCGATGCAAAAAGCCGAGCGTCCGCGCCCAGGCCTGGGTCGCGGCGGCGGCATTATAGCGTTCGGCGCTGGTGTCGTTGTTGAAGGCATGATCGACCCCGGCATAGGTAAAGGCCTCTACCGGATGCCCGGCGGCCTTCAGCGCGGCGACCCAGGGCTCGCCCGTGGCGTTCACCCGCGTATCCTTGCCGGCATAATGGAGCATCAGCGGCGCACGGACCTTGGCCGCCTCGGCCGGCGCGGGCGCGGGACCATAATAGGCCACGCCTGCCGCCAGAGCCGGCCCCGCCGCGACCGCCAACCGGTTGACGAAGGCCCCGCCCCAGCAGAAGCCGACCGCGCCGACACGCCCCGTCCCCGCCTTGTCCGCCGCCGCATGCGCCATCATCGCCCGCGCCTGGGCCAGCGCCTGATCATAGTCGAGCGAACCGATCAGCGTGCGGGCGCGATCCTCGTCCGCCGGGGTGCCGCCCTGCGGCGCCAGCAGATCGGGGGCGGTCACGCGGAACCCCGCCAAAGCCAGCCGCCGCGCGACATCCTCGATATGCGGGGTCAGCCCGCGATTCTCATGGATGACCAGCATCTCGCCCAGCCGCTTTTTCGCGTCACGCGGCACCACGATATAGGCTGCGGAGCGAGCCCCCGCCTCCATCCCCTCGCGACGATCGATGCGCAGGCGGGCGTCATGGGGATCGGTGATCGCCGCCGCCGCCGGGCTCGCCGCGATGCCCAGGATCAACGCCTCGGCCGCGGCGGCCGAGCCAGCCAGGGCAGTCATCTGGCGCAACAGGGTACGCCGGTCATGATGCTCATGGGTGAAGGCGTCGTAGATCTGAACGGCGCGGTCGCGCAGCGTCTCGGTCGGGGGGACTTCGGTCATGCGGACATCCTCCATCCGGCCGCGCGGGGCGGGCCTGCCACCCTTCGCTCCCATCGCGACCACGCCATCAGCATAGTCGCTGGCATCCTGATCGGCTAGGCTCGGCATGGATCATAGGGGAGGATCAAGAACATGATGATCATCGCATGGGCCCTGCTCCAGTCGCAGGTGCAAACCCCACCACCGCCGCCTCCCCCGATCCATGGCGGCAACGTGCCGATGACCTGCCCGATCGGCGGTGAGACATTCTCCGGATGGCAGATGGGCAGCTATTCCACCTATGGCGAGCGTCCTGATGGGCGTCCCTATAGCTATATGCAGTTCCCCTTTCCCGTGCCGGAATGCCCGGACAATCATCTGGTGGTGTTCGATCGCTTCTCGGAGACGGACAAGGCCGCGCTCGCGGTGCTGATCGCCACGCCCGTCTATGCCAAGCTGGTCGCGCAAAAGGATTCGGCCCATTATCGGGCCGCATGGCTGGCGGCGCGGCTTGGGCGGCCCGAATCCGCCGTGCTCGGCTGGCTCCAGGCCGCCTTGTGGGCGCAGACGCCGGGCCCGCGCGATGGGCCGGACACTCCCGAAATGCGTGCGCGCCGAACGCGCTATGCCAGCGAGTTCGTCGAGCGGGTCCGCCATTTGCCAGCCAATATCAGCCTGAAGGACCGTCTATGGTCGACCGCCCGCGCCGCCAACCAATTGCGGCAGATGGGCGATTTCGCCGGTGCCGAGGCGATGCGGCGGGATGCGATGGCGCTGCTCGGGCAGCCGGGGGTCGGTGAGGGTTGGGATGCGTACCTGACCAAGCTCGGCCCGGTGATCGCGCGGCAGGATGCCTCGGCCGAACCGCTCGACATGATCCCGGCGCGTGAGGCGGCCTATCGGTGCGCCAAGCCGGGTGACGCGCCGCTCAGTGCCGTGGAGGTGCGGCTCTGCACGACACCCACCATTGCGGCGGAGATCGCGAAGCTGAAGGATTAAGCGGGTGTTGTTGAGGCGGGGCGATCGACTGCCCTCAAGCTGAACGGAGTTGGGGTAAGTGCCGTTCGTCCCGTCCGGAGCGAAGCATCCAGAGTTCCCTGTCCAGGCCCTGGGTTGCTCCGCTACGCTCGCCATGACGGCGGACGGCGATGGGACGTCATCTTAAGCCAAACGCGGCCGGTTCCAATGATGGCCAATTCTGTGCGGACATTTTGCTATCAGCCGCCGCCCATAGATATCCAAATGACAAGGGCCGCCCCAACCGGGACGGCCCCTTCGTCATCCGATCCGGACGGATCAGGCGCCCAGCGGGCTCGGCGCTCCGAACGGACCCGTGCCACGGCGCGTCTTCGGGATCGACGTTCCCGCCTTGGCGATCGGCGCCGACTTGGCCTTGGGATCGTCGCGGCCGATATCGTCGCCGGCGATCAGCTTCTTGATCTCATCGCCCGACAGCGTCTCATATTCGAGCAGCGCGCCGGCCAGCAGGTGAAGCTGATCGACATGCTCGGTCAGCACATGCTTGGCGCGGTGCAGGCCGCCCTCGACGATCGACTTGATCTCGTCGTCGATCAGTTGCGCGGTCTGATTGGACATGCGCACCGGCTGGCTCGACGAATAGCCCAGGAAGCTCTCGCCTTCCGGCTGGGCGTACTCGACCGGGCCGACCTTGTCCGACATGCCCCACTTCGTGACCATGTCGCGCGCCAGACCGGTGGCGTACTGGATGTCGCCGCTCGCGCCGCTCGACACCTTCTCATAGCCGAAGATGATTTCCTCGGCCACGCGACCACCCATGGCGACCGCGAGGTTCGCGTACATTTTGTCGCGGTGATAGCTGTACGAGTCCCGCTCCGGCAGACGCATCACCATGCCCAGCGCACGGCCGCGCGGGATGATCGTCGCCTTGTGGATCGGATCCGACGCCGGCTCGTGCAGCGCGACGATGGCATGGCCCGCCTCGTGATAGGCGGTCATCCGCTTCTCGTCCTCGGTCATAACCATGGAGCGGCGCTCGGCGCCCATCATGACCTTGTCCTTGGCTTCCTCGAACTCCGCATTGGCGACCAGGCGCTTGCCCTTGCGCGCCGCCATCAGCGCCGCCTCGTTGACCAGATTGGCCAAGTCCGCGCCCGAGAAGCCCGGCGTGCCGCGCGCAATGACGCGGGCATCGACGTCGGGGGCCAGCGGCACCTTCTTCATATGAACTTCGAGGATCTTCACGCGGCCATCGATATCCGGGCGCGGTACCACGACCTGACGGTCGAAGCGACCGGGACGCAGCAGCGCGGGGTCGAGCACGTCCGGGCGGTTGGTCGCGGCGATGATGATGATGCCTTCATTGGCCTCGAAACCATCCATCTCGACCAGCAACTGGTTCAGCGTCTGCTCGCGCTCGTCATTGCCATTGCCCAGGCCGGCGCCGCGATGACGGCCGACCGCGTCGATTTCGTCGATGAAGACGATGCAGGGGGCCGACTTCTTCGCCTGCTCGAACATGTCGCGCACACGGGATGCGCCGACGCCGACGAACATCTCGACGAAGTCCGAGCCCGAAATGGTGAAGAAGGGCACGCCCGCCTCCCCCGCGATCGCACGGGCGAGCAGCGTCTTACCCGTACCCGGCGAGCCGACCAGCAGCGCGCCCTTCGGGATCTTGCCGCCCAGGCGGGCGAACTTCGACGGATCCTTCAGGAACTCGACGATTTCCTGCAGTTCTTCGCGGGCTTCGTCGATGCCGGCCACATCGTCGAAGGTCACCTTGCCTTCCTTTTGGGTCAGCATCCGCGCGCGGCTCTTGCCGAAACCCATCGCACCGCTCGCGCCGCCGCCCTTCTGCATCTGGCGCAGAACGAAGAAGGCGATGCCGATGAACAGGATGAAGGGCAGCGAATTATAGAGCATCAGCATCCAGATGGACGGACCTTCCTCGGTCTTCGCCGTGAAAGTCACGCCCTTTTGGCGCAGACGCGGGATCAACTGCGAATCGGGAACCGGGGTCGTGCGGAACTTCTCACCCGACGACAGGGTGCCGGTGATCGAATCACGCGAGATGGTGGCGGTCTTCACCGTCCCCTCGTCGACCTTGTCGAGGAAGGTCGAATATTCGATCGGGTTACCGCTCTGCGCGGACGACCCCGCGCCGGACAGGCTGACGAACAGCGCGAGCGCCATCAGGATGCCCACCCAGATCAACAGGCTCTTCATCCAGGGGTTGCCGCCCCCATTGGGATCGGGGCTCTGCTGCTTGTCGTTATCGTTCATCGGTGCCGGATACCTTTCGCCTCCAAGATAAGCGCGGCGAGGTTAATGGCAATGGAACAACACCGATCAAAGTGATCGATCGGTAACGGCTGCCCCGGTCGGCAACGCAGAATCAACCCGGAGAGGCCGCTATCGCCCCGATCAGCCGGTCCGGCGCGGCGGTGCGGGGCGGAAGCGCCAGACGCCCGAGCGCACGCTGGCGATCACGCCAGCCTGAGTCGCACGACTGCCGGCGGCGAGTGCGTCGAGCAGTTTCTCGATATTGCCCCCCTCGCTCCAGGCGGGGTTTTCGATTGTTGCGACCTGACGCACCGTGCCGATCGCCCGGCGCGCCAGCCGACGGCCGAGTTCGCGCGGCAGGTCGGCCGCCGCAATGCGGACATTGTCGTCATCGATCTGCGCCCGCTCCTGCCACAGCCAGTCGACCGTCGCCCGCAGATCGGCGTCCGCCTCCGCCAGTTGGGCAGCAGCACGCGCCATCTGCGCCACGCCCAGCCACTCATTGGCGCCGAGCAACTGACGGAACCGGGTACGGTCATGCCGGGGATCGTGATTGGCAGGATCGTCGACAAAGGGCGCCTCCGCCCGGCGCACGATCTGGCGCAGCTCGGCACGGCGCCAGTCGAGCAGCGGCCGCAAAACCGGGACACCATTGATCTCGGTCCGCACCCGGACACCCGACAGGCCCGACAGGCCGGCACCGCGCGCGGCGCGCATCAGGAAGGTCTCGGCCTGATCATCGGCATGATGCGCGGTCAGGATCGCCGCCGCACCGATCGCCCGTGCCTGATCGGCGAGCAGCGCATAACGCGCCTCGCGTGCCTGCGCCTGAAGGCTCGCCCCCTCAATCGGCGTGGCGGGGCGCAGGCCATGATGGGGTACGCCCAATATCCGGCAATGCTCCGCCACCATGCGCAGCTCTTCCGCCGCCTCGGGTCGAAGGCCGTGATCGACCGTGGCCACCGCGATCCGCCCCGGAAATGCCGCCGCCGCCAGCATCAGCATCGCCATGCTGTCCGGCCCGCCGGACACCGCCAGCAACAGCGGCGCGGGATTGGTATGGAGATCGTGAAGCGGCGTCAGATCGGCGGCGAAGCGCGCAATCTGATCCTCGGCCGTGGCGTCGGTGGCCATGATATTCTCAAAGCTGGTCAGGGATGCCCGGCTCTAGGCCCCTCCCCGACACCCGCGCAAGCGATTTCCGGCCCGAATGCCTATCACCCGCATCGGAAATCGGACGCCGCGCGGATCCGCGACGCCCGATGCTCCGACATCATGGCGTCACTTGCACTTGGCGGTGGTGCGTCCCGCTTCGATCTGGGCCTTCATCGCGGCCGAAATCTTGCCGCCATAGACGTCGGTCAGTTCGTCATAGACCTTGCAGGCATCGGCCGGCTTGTTGAGCTTGGTCAGCGCCTGGCCGAGATAGAGCAGGCTGTCGGGCGCGCGCTCGCCATCGGGGAACTTCTTGTAATTCTCGTAAAAGGCCATCGAGGCGAGGCTCGGCTTGCCCGAGTCGAGATAGCTGCGGCCGAGCAGATTCTGCGCAAAGCTCGCCCGGCGGCTCTTGGGATAGTCGGCGACGACCTTCTTGAGCTGCGTCTCCGCCTCGGCATAGCGCTTGGCCGTCCACAGGCGATAGCCATAGAGATAGGCGTCCTCGGCCAGATCGCCGGTCGAGGGCTTGTCGACCGTCGCCGCGCCGCTCGCCGCCGGCGTGCCGGTTGCGGTATCGCCGCTGGCCACCGCCGCCGCCGGGGTACGGCCAGGGCGAGGTGCCGTCGCCGCGCCCTCGGTCGGCGTATCGAGCGGGGCGCTCTGTCCGGCCGGGGCGATCGGGGCCGGCCCCGATTCCAGCGCCTTCAGCCGCGCGTCGGTGGCGCGCTTGTACGCGTCGAACTGGTCCTGCAACTGGCGGGTGCGATAACCGCTCTGTTCGACCTGGCCGGTCAGGCTGGTCAATTGCTCCTCCAGCGAGGTGACGCGCGCGGTCAGGTCCGCCAGCGCGCTGGTCGCGGGCACGCCGGGGGCCTGCGCCTGGGTCTGCGGCGCGGTGATCTCGGGCTGGACATATTGGTTCGCACCGCCCGGAAACACCTTGCGCTGCACCGCGCGCATTTCGCTTTCCAGCTTGCCGACCCGGCCCTCGATATTGGACTGGGCACTGGCCATGGTCGGCACGATCAGGACGGCCGCAGCGCCGGCCAGCAACAGGTTACGCATCGCTCTCACCCCCCGGTGGGTTCATGGAAAAGACGGGACATCCTATCTGCCCTGCCGAAGCTGTCGCCAGCCTTAAAGATCAGCCCCTTACAGATCGGCCGGTGCCGTCGTCGCCGGGCTCGGCGACGGTGCGGGTGCCGGTGCAGTCTGCGCCGTGGCGGCAGAGCGCTGCGTACGGCGCGGCGCGCTCGTCTCACGCGGGCTGGGCGCATTCGCCAGCGGCGCGCCCGAGGCCCGCGCCGCGATCGAGGCCGGATCGAGCTTCACATCCTTGATCGCGCGCGATCCGTCGCCCAGCGGCGGGATGGCATTGCCGTTCAGCGTGACGGTCAACTTGTCGGGGCGGCCGACATTCAGCATCGGGCCATTGGCGTCGGCGGGCACCTCATATTGCTCGCCCTGCTTCAGCGTCCCGATCTTCAGCGTCTTGTTGTCGGCGTCATAGACGCGCAGCCACACTTCGCCATTGGCGGTCAGCATCACCTTGCCGCCGGTCACCGGCGTCGGGCTGGCGGCCGGCGCGACGGGCGCCGCCTCGGCGGTATTGGCCAGCGGGGTCACGGCCGGCACGTCCTGCGCGGTGCGGTCGCGGCGGAACAGATCGGTACCGTACCAGAGCCCCGCGATGATCAGCAGCGCCAGCGCGATGCCCGCGCTGATGATCGCCAGTCCGCGCGACGGCACGCGGGCGGGATCGGCGATATCCTGCGGCACATATTCGCTGATCCGGCGACCGACCCGGTCGACATCGGCGCGCACCGCCTGGGCGATCGCGACCTCGTCGGCGCCGACCGCGCGGGCATAGGCCTTGGCGAAGCCCACCGCGTAGGTTGCCGAGGGCAGGCTTTGATAATCGGATGCCTCGATCGCCGCGAGATGGCGGCTGGGGATACGCGTCCGCGCACCGATGTCGCCGAGCGACAGCCCCTGTGCCTCTCGCGCCGCACGCAGGACGTCACCGGCGCGGGCGGGTGCCGATGGTGCGGCATCGTGGCCCGGATTGACCTCGTCCATTCTCAACTCCGAAGTGATCATGGCCCACCCCATGATCGCGGTCGTTCTTTCAGACGGCTGGGATCAAGTCAACGCGAACCCCCGGCCTGGATCAGGCCAATTCCACACCATTCGTCGCAGCCCAGGCACCAAGCGCCCCGCGCATGTCACGCACCGGGTTTTCCAGCAGCCGCGCCATCTCGGCGGTGACCCCGTCGCGGTCCAGCGATCGGATCATCGCCTTGACCGGGCCGACCGCCGCAGGGGTGATCGACAGGCGATCAATGCCCAGCCCGATCAGGGCCATCGCCTCCAGCGGGCGCCCCCCCATTTCCCCGCAAACACCGACCGGCACCCCGGCGGCACGCGCCGGTTCGACCACCCGGCGCAGGAAGCGCAGGATGGAGGGGCTGAGCCAATCGTAACGCTCGGCCAGCTTGGGGTTGGCGCGGTCGGCGGCGAACAGGAACTGGGTCAGGTCGTTGGTGCCGATCGACAGGAAATCGACATTGGGCAGGATCAGGTCGAGCTGCTCGGCCAGCGCCGGCACCTCGAGCATCGCGCCGTAGCGGACCTCCAGCGGCAGGCGACGGCCGCGCCCGGCGAGCCACACCCGCTGCGCTTCGAACAGCGCCTTGGCCTCGTCGAATTCCCAGGCTTCGGACACCATCGGGAACATGACGTGAAGCGTGCGGCCCGCGCCCGCCTCGATCAGCGCGCGCGCCTGCGCCTTCATCAGCCCTTCGCGCTCCAGCGCCAGGCGCAGCGCGCGCCAGCCCATGGCGGGATTTTCCTCATCCCCCGCCTCGACATTCAGATAGGGAAGCGCCTTGTCGCCACCGATATCGATGGTGCGGAACACGACCGGGCGATCACCCGCCGCCTCCATCACGTCGCGGTACAGCCGCAACTGCCGCTCGCGCTGTGGCAGGGTGGCGGAGACCAGGAACTGGAATTCGGTGCGGAACAACCCGATCCCGTCCGCGCCCGTGGTATCGAGTGCAGCGGCATCGTCGCGCAGCCCGGCATTGACCATCAACGTGACACGGTGCCCGTCCTTGGTCACCGGCGGCACGTCGCGCAGCGCGGCAAAGGCCGCGCGCCGCTTCTGACGCAGCGCCAGCTTGGCCTCGAAAGCCTCCTCCATCGCCGCGGTCGGACGGACCAGCACGCTGCCCTCGGTCACGTCGAGCAGCAACTGATCGCCATCGGCGATCTGGCGCCGCACTTCGCGCACCCGGCCCAGCACCGGCACGCCCATGGCGCGCGCGACGATGATGACATGCGCGGTCAGCGACCCTTCCTCCAGGATCACGCCCTTCAACCGCCGCCGGTCATATTCCAGCAGCTCGGCCGGCCCCAGATTGCGCGCGATCAGGATCGTGTCCTGGCGCAGACCCAGTTGCGCCGCCGTCCCCATCTGGCCCGACACGATGCGCAGCAACCGGTTGGACAGGTCCTCCAGATCGTGCATGCGATCGGCGAGCAAGGGATCGTCGATCTGGCGCATCCGCTGGCGCGTGCGCTGCTGCACCCGCTCGATCGCCGCTTCGGCGGTCAGGCCACTGTCGATCGCCTCGTTGATGCGGCGCGCCCAGCCCTCGTCATAGGCAAACATCTTATAGGTCTCGATGACCTCGACATGCTCGCCCGCGACGCCGAACTCGGCCTCGCGCGCCATGCGGTCGATCTGTTCGCGCATCTTGTCGAACGCGGCATAGACGCGGCGACGTTCGGCATCGATGTCCTCGGCGACCGTGTGTTCGATGACAATGCGCGGCTGATGGAAGACGGCAAAGCCGCTGCCCATGCCATCGACCAGCTTCTGGCCGCCGAGCCGGATCGAGGCGGTCATCTGCGGCCGCGCACCCGCCGCACCCGCCGCATCGATCAACCCGGCATTGGCGATCAGCTCGGACAGCACCATGGCGACCGTCTGCAATGCCTCGATCTCGACATCGGCATATTTGCGCGGTTCGCTATGCTGGACGGCCAGCACACCCACCGCCCGCTCACGCCGGATGATCGGCACGCCGGCAAAGCTGTGGAACCGGTCCTCGCCGGTCTCGGGCTTGTAGGCGAAGTCGGGATGGCTGGCGGCTTCGTCGAGATTTAACACCTCGACATCCTCGGCGATGGTGCCGACCAGCCCCTCGCCCAGCGCCAGCTTGGTAACGTGCACCGCCTCCTCGGCGAGGCCACGCGTGGCGAACAGTTCCAGCACGCCTTCGCGCAACAGGTAGATGGAACAGACCTCGCTGCCGATCGACTCGCCGATGATCTGGACGACCTGGTTCAGCTTGGCTTGGGCGGGCGCGCGCGACGCCATGACGTCGTGCAGGCGGACGAGGATTTCGCGGGCGGAGGCGGCGGCCGAAACGGGCATGGTGACAGGGCTATCAGACCGGATGCGGCGGTGTCATGCGCTAATCGCACGCAGGCGTCTTTTTGGTCGGCGAGCTTGGTCACAAGCCCATCGAAAATGGCTGATCCGGGTCATGTTTCAATGATTTATCGGAACAGGCCAAGCGGTGACCGGTTGCACCCGCCATGACAGTCATGGGAGATCATCATGCCCAAGCCCGTCACGATCATACCCGCCCTCGCCCTGCTCGGGGCGCCAATCGCAGCGCATAGCCCGATGCCACCGAGGATCGAGCGGCCCCAGATCTTGATCACGGAACAGGCCGACGCCCGGCCCGATCGCTTCAATCGGCGCCATATCGCACCGGTCCTAGCCTATGGAGACGATCATGAATGACTGCCCCCAGTCCAGCACCGAAACCGATCAGCCCAACCTGTCGACCGAGCATCAGAAACCCGGTGACGCCCGCCGGCCGAACGATACGCTCGACAAGGGCCGGTCGAGCACCGAAGGACAGGATGCGCCTCCGCGAAGGTCTTCGCTAACCTGAGGCGGAAGCATAAAGTCTGACAAAACATCGCCGCTCCGGTATCGCCATTCTTGGTGAGAGCGATCTGCTCAGCGATGATCGGCACCCGACCAACACTAAAATTGTCGCGTTGGGTGAAATGTCAGAACCCGATGGACGCCCCGGATCCGACCGGGGCGCCCCCGCTTCAACTTACCGCACCAGATGCCATTGCTGGTTCGGATGCCCACCGCAATCCCAGACGCGGATCGACGCGCCGGCGCCCAGTTCGCCGACATTGTCCAGGCACTTGAACGTCTGGCGATTGCGCAACAGGAACCAGCCATCGTCGGTCGTGAGCAGTTCCCATTGCTGGGCGATGCTCTGCGAACGCGGCGCGAGCACCGTCGGGTCCCCATTGTTCGTGTTGCCCGCCGAGTCGATCGCACGGCCATCCGCGCTCACCAATTCGACATAGCCGTCGGCATAATGCACATTCCAGGTCAGGGTCGCGCCGGTCCCGCTGCCGGCGACGGGTTCGGTACCGGTCCCGTCCAGCAACAGCTTGCTCGACCGGTTGACGAAGCGGCGATCGCCCGCGAACTGCGTCGCGGCGTCACCCAGCCCCATGTCCCCCAATTGCGAGGATACCAACTGGACGTTCCGCTGGGTTTCATAGAATTCATTGTCGTAGTTCAGGCCATAGGGCCAGAAATGGATGCGGTCGCCCCACTGCACCGCGTCGGGGCCGTCAAACGCCTTGATCCGCGCATTGGTGATGGCCCCTCTCCAGCGGCCATCGACCATGTAATTTCCCCATTCGCCATAGGTGCCCGAGCCGAGCCAATGCGCCATTTCGTGCAGCGCCACGCGCCGGCCGATCGAACCGCCGAACTGGATGCGCCAGCGATAGCCGGCCTCCGCCGTGGGCGTGCCGGGGTGATAGGTGACGCTGACATGGCCTTCATAGCCGGCCAGGGTATTGGTATGATTGATCGTCCAGTTCATCGCATCGGTGATGCGGTTGCGGATATCCTCGGACACATCGGTATCGAGCGACCATGTCAGTCGGCCGACCGTATAGAGTTCCAGTTCCGCCGGGGCGGCGGCCGTGGTGCCGGAGGATGGTGTCGCGGCATTGGTCGCGGCGGCCGTTGCCGTCCCCACGCTCGGTGTGGACAGGGCGGACGTCGCGCCCGGCACGACCGAGATGGCGTCGGATGCGCCGTCGTTACCGCATGAGGCCAAGGTCAATGCCAGCGCACATGCCGTCAACGCGATCGCAAGGCGTGATGATTGCGGCGGTAGGTCCTTTCGCATGTCACTCTCCCATTCCATCTTCAATCATGAACATAATTTCATGATCGAATTTGACAGACGAAAGAGGAATGTAAAGGCAAAAGTAAGACAAATTAATGCTGTTAAGAATGGATATCAGGTCACCTCAAGAGTGTTAGACGATGCTTTCGAGCCCGTAGTCGCCTTGAAAGATGACGGAATTTTCATGATCCCCTCTCAAGGTCAGTTGAGCAGCCACACGGAAGCATGAGAGTAGTTTTTGACGCAAATCCGCGATTGGGGGTGGCTGGCTGACCATGAAGGAGCGCTCGAGTCGCCGGGAATCGGCAAATGATGGCGAAGGTCGGAAAGTGGCGACCCCTCGGAGCGGAATGGCGATAGCAATTCGCGCTCGGCGCGCTCGCACGATACCGCGTCAGCCTATGGGCGCGGTATAGACCGACAAGACGCCGCCCGAAACAAGCGCGGCATGATCGAGCCAAGGCGTGGCGACCGGCTTTCCGTTCCACAGGATGGCGGTGACGGCACCATCGGCCGGGCCGATACGCTCGATCGTCACGCTGCGCCCCTGCGACAGCGCGAGGCGCGCTTGCCGGACGAGCGGAACGCCGATCGCATAGCGCGGGCTGCCCGGTATCAATGGATACAGGCCCAGCGCGCCAAAGGCGTACCAGCCGGTCATCGCCCCGGCATCATCGTCCATGCCATCGGCGAAGCCCTGCGGCGCGAGCGCGAAGCTGCGGCCATGAAACGGCACATCGCGCTTTCCGGCATTGGTATAGGGATGGTCGATCGCTTGCGTCATGATGCGATGCACCAGCCGCGCGGTCCGGTCGCGTTCGTCCAGCGCGGCATAGAGCCACGGCACCTGGATATCGGGCTGGTTGGTCATGTTGAACAGCCCGTCGGCGAAGAAGCGATCCAGCTCGCCCAGGAACCGCTGCCGCCCCAGCGTCGCCACCATCCAGTCGAGATCGAAAACGGGTGCCCAGCGATATTGCCACAGCGTCCCCTGATACAGGCCGCGCGCCTTCACCACATCGGCATCGTCGCCCAGCCGTTCGAAGACCGAGCGCCACATCGGGCGATAGGCCATGGCACGGGCATGAAAGCGGTCGGCCAGCGCTCGATCGCCCAGATCGGAAGCAAGCTCGGCGGTCGCCCAGTCGTCATAGGCCGCCTCGATCTGCTGGTCGGGCGTCGCGCGTTGCAGCGTGTCACTCTCCGCCGCCATGGCCGCCAGTGCGGCCGCAGCGTCGAAGCCGGTGATCCCCTTGCGCCGGAAGTCGAGCAGCGCGATCCCGGCATGTTCGGTCCGCACGGTGAGGAAGGGCTCGGTCATGGTGGACCAGGACCTCTTGCCCTCGCGGTACAGCGCCACCAGCGAGCGGGCGATGTCGGCGGATCGTACCGGATCGAGCAGCGCCAATAGCGGCAACTGGGTCCGGTAATTGTCCCACAAGGCCCAACTCGTATAGCGGGTCTCACCCGGGCGGGAGCGATGAATCTCGCCGTCGCTACCACGGTGCCGCCCATCCGGGTCGTCGATCGCGACCGGTGTCTGCATCACGCGGAAGAGCGAGGTGTAGAATAGCGCCCGTATCTCGCGCGGCGCGGTGATCGCGACGCGGCCCAGCGCCTGCTGCCAGGCGGCGCGGGTGCTGGCGAGGATGGCGGTGAAGGGCCTTTGCCCGAGTTCGACATCACGCACCTGCGCGGCGGCGGCGGTATCGACGGTCGACAAACCGGTGCGGACTTCCACCACCGCACCCCGGCGCAGGCTCAACTCGAACCCCGCGACGGTGCCGTCCAGCGTGGCCGGTGCGTTAAGCGGCATACCGCCGATCGTCACATGGCTGGCACTGTAGAGACGATAGCGCCCGGCGTCGCACACCGTGCCCGCCGTCATCGCGGCGCGCAGATCCTGGCCCTGGATCGTCACCCACTGCGTCGCCTGCCGCTTGGTATAGCCATGGCCCGCATCCAGCCGCAGCGTGTAGCGCCCGCCGCGCGGCACCGTGAAGCGGAGCAGGCCGCCGCCACGCGTGGCGGTCATGTCGGCGGCGATGCCATCGGCATAGGTCACGCGGTACCGCCCGGCACTCGCCTTTTCGCGGCGTTTGTCGATCGCGGCTCCGCCGACCGCGCCGGCGGGAAGCAACGACACCATCAGGTCGCCGCCGCCCCCGCCGCAGCCGACGCCGACCGCGCGGGTATGCGAAAAGCCAAGCAGACGACGTGCGGCGAAATCATAACCGGCATGATTGGCCGGGTCGGTATCAGGCCCCAGTTGCACCATGCCGAAGGGCGCGACGGCGGCGGGCGAGAGTTGCCCGAAATCAGCCAGCGTTCCGACGAACGGATCGACCAGATCGACCGCGCGCTGCGCCTCGGCCGGGGCGGCGAACGACAGTGCGAGCAGGGCCAGCATGCGTGTCATGGATCGAGCGGGTCTCGCGGATCAACCGCCAGCGAGTCAGGCGAAGGCGTGAACGGCAAAGCCGTGGGCGAGATACGCGCCCCCAGCCTGCCCGGCTGATAGCCCAGTTCGTCCTGGTTGCGCCGGGCAAAGGCGTCGCTGTCGATATAGCCGCTTTGCCAGCGATCGGTGACGATCAGCGCCGGTTTGGCCGCAGGCGCGTGCATGGCGATCAGCAGACGCGCGGCGTTGCGTAAGTTGGTCGTCGTGTGCCGCGCATAGGGCTCCAGCACCACCCGGTCGGCGGGAATCCCGAAACGCTCGATCAGCGCGCGGCGCATCTCCACCGCTTCGTTATAGGGCGTGCGGTCGGGGTGAACGTTGCCACCCGAGACGATGACGAACGGCGCCTCCCCCGCCCGGAACCGCGCCGCCGCCAGCGCGAGACGCAGCTTGCCCCAGGCGCTGAGCGCGACCCGAGCGTCCTCCGGCCCGGCGCCCGGCACGATGATCGCGCTATAGGGGGCCTTGGCCCAGTCGATGCGGCGAGCGGTGGCGAAGGCGGACGCATTCTCGGCCTCGCCATAACGCGCCGCCTCGTCCCGCCCGTTGAGGTCGAGCAGGCCCAGCGCGAACCCCATCGGCCCCGCGATCGCCGCCGGTTCCTCGCCTTGCGCGACCAAGTCCAAGGTCGCGATCAGGCCGGGGAAATCCTGTGCCGCCGGATCGAGCGCCATGCCGTCGATCTTGGGATAGCGCGGTGCCTCGCCCTTGCCATAGACCGCGATGATCCGGTTGATCGCCGCCGCGTCGCGCCGCCATGCGCCGATGTCGGTCGACGGGGCGAGACGGCGCAGCGCGTCGTCGATGGTGGCGATATCCGCCTCGCTCAGCATGTGCCGGTCGAGGATACAGGCCGGGCGCGGCGTGCAGCTTTCGGCCTCCGCCAACCGCGCCGCACGCGCTTCAGCCAGGCGTCGCAGCGCGGGATCATGGGCCAGCGCCGCGCGATGTGCCGCGACCCGGCGTGACAGGACCGGAAAGAGGCGCGCCTGCAACGTCTCGATCGTCCGATCCTGTGCGGGGGCAGGCGCGGCCGCCAAGGCCAGCGATATCGCCAGAACGGCACCTTTCAGCATTGCGCACTCACTTTGTCACAGCGCCAGCCGGAGGCGAAGGGCGCCAGATGATAGCCATTGCCATGAACATTGGGCGCGCTGAGATAATCGGTCGAGATGATTTGCGCGCCCGAGGCCAGCGCCGCGTCGCGCCGCCGGACATCGTTCGCCCGCGCGTCCGCCGTGTCGATATCGGCACGGCTGCGCACCAGATAGCCGCGTGCGACGGCCGCGCGTATCTCCGCCCGATGGGTCAGCGCATTGTCGAACAACTGGAACGCCGTATGCGCCATACCGGGTCGGCCCTGGACGAAAGCCATCCGCCCCTCCAGCGAGCGATGCCCGTCGAGATAGGGCGCGAACGCCCCGAAATTCATTCCCGGTACCAGAAATAGGAAGACGAACTTGCCGCGTGCCTGCGCCACGGTCGGCCAGTGCCTGGCGAGTACCGCCGCCTCCAACGTCGGCGCATCGCCGCGCACATCGTCGGGCGTCACCACCTTGTCGCGACCGAGTATGTCGGTGATCGTGGCATCGACTTCAGCAAAGGCGGCGGCGTCGAACGGCGCCATGCCGGCCGTACCGGCTCCCGCCAGCTTGGGTTCGAGCAGGACGAAGACCGGCGAATGGCCCGGCGTCGCATCCGACCATAAGCGAAGCAGCGTCAGGCAGGAGCGGAAGGTCGGGCACTGGCTGCGGAAATCGAAGTCCGCGACGTGGAAGACCTTCAACCCTGGCTGGCGCAACTCGCGCTCGTAGATCGGCAGGAGGTCGCGCGCGCCCTGCGCCCTCAGCGCGCGATACGGCGCCGGATCGGCATAAAGACCGCCCTTGGGGTCGGGCTGCAGGTCCAGCTCGATACTGCGCACGCCGCTTTGCAACTGCGCTTCGATCGGTTGCTGGATATAGCCGAAGGCCTGGATGGGATCGTCCAGCGGCCCCGGATGCTCGTCGCGCAGCGCGGCCTGTTGCGCCGGGCTCAGCTTGCCCGCCATCGCTTCCTTCATCGCGCGCAATTTTGGCCCGGCAAGCGCCACCACCCGGCGGTCGATTGGCAGGGCATAGCTGTTATGCGTGCCGACGACCTGAATCTGATCGAGCCGCAACTGCTCCGCCGGATCGGCGGGCGCGCTGGAGCCCGCCGATCCGGCGGAGAGCGCGAACGCACCCGCCACAGCGAAGCGACGATGCCAGGCCTTCACGATCCTCACCACCGCTTGGTCAGGACAAGGCGGACATTGCGGCCGAACAGCGGACGGCCATAGATCGCGATCGGCGATCCCTGCCCCGACAGCGTGTCGGTGCGCGTATTGCCCTCGGTCAGGCCGCGCGCGTTGGTGATGTTGTCGCCCACGATCTGCGCTTCCCAGCCGGGCCGCGACATGGTGATCCCCGCCGCCAGCGTGTTGTAGGACGGCAATTGGGTCCGGTTGAACAGGTCGACATAGCGGCGGCCGACATAGTTCCAGCGTAGATAGGTCGCGATGGTCGCGTCGCCGCTGTGGAAGGTGAAGGTCGGGCGGATATTGCCGTAATTCTTCGGCTGGCGGATCAACTGATTGCCCTCGACCGCCGCCGCGCTCGCGCCGGTTTCGTTGAACAGATTGCCGATCGTGGGGTCGCTGAAGGTGAAGGCGCTCGCCAACTGGAACCAGGGGGCGGGACGCAGCGTGGCGTCGATCTCGACGCCCTTCGTCTTGGCGGTGCCGATGAAGGTCAGCGACTGGTCGGTGCGCCCCGTCTGCGGATTATAGGCGATGAACGAGGCGTTGTACGGATCGAACTTCGTATAGAAACCGGTCAGGTAGAGCGACAGGATCGGATAATCGATCTTCACCCCCGCCTCATATTGGTTGGCGCGGTTGATGACCGGCACCGCGCCCGAATAGACGATGCCTTCGCCCGGCACCTGTGCCTCGCGGCTGACCCGGCCGTAAAAGCCGATCCGGTCGGTCAGGTCGAAGTCGCCGCCGACCGTCCAATTGGTGACCGACATGTCATAGGGGTTGTACTTGACCGCGCCCGTGAAATAGCGGGTCGCGTCGTCCGCCAGCGTGGTGCGGTCGCCCAGGTCGATCTGTCCCTGGAGCAGGCCATAGCCGCGAAAGGCATATTTCTCGTGCCGGATGCCGGCATCGATGCGCAGCCGGTCGGTGATCTGCCAATTGTCGTTGCCGTAAAGGGCATACATGGTGATGTCGGACTTGCCGCCATTGACCGTGGTCGCATAGCGCAGCACCCCGTTCTTGGTCACCGAACCCAGGATGCGGCCATTGGCATCATAGGCATAGAGATCCAGCGTGCGCGGGCGCGCGGCGACCTCGAACAGATAATCCTGATAGCGCATGCGGAAATCGTCGCCATAATTGGCGCCGTAAGTCCCGACCGTCACCTCGTGCCGGCCGATGCCAGTATCGAACGCCTTGGTCAGCCGCAGATCGGCCTGGGCGGAGAAGAAGTCCGCCTCGACCGCGCGATACTGGCCCGCGATGACCAGCCCCGACGCCGCATAGGGATCATAGACCTGCGCGCCGCCAGTGCCACCGATCGCATAGCCCAGTCGCGCCACCGATGGCCCGAAGGCGGTGCGCGCGCGTGTCAGATAGCCCGCAGCAAAGCCATTGCCGTCCGCCGGATTGGAGGTGGAATAGAGCGCGTCAAAACTCAGCTTCCCCTTGGTGAAGCGCATCTTGAACGAGGGCTGCCAGCCGTTGAAATCGCCCTCATAGCTCATCGCGCCGCTGAACAGCCGGGTATAGCGGCCATTGCCCAGGTCGCGCGTCTCGGTCGTCTGGCCACCGCCCGGCACGGCATAGCGCATGGTCGCGTTGCGCAGCACCGGCGTGTTCAGCGTGCCGGTGAAGTAATCGATATAGGGATCGAGCGACACGGCCGGATTGCGCGGATCGGCGATCGGGATCGGCAGGAAGAAGACATTGTGGTCGTTCAGATACAGGCCGGACACGGTCAGCGTGCCGAACGCGGCCTCGTGACGCAGATTGGCGCGGAACTGGCCGCCGCGATCGCTGGGGAAACCGCTGTCGCGATAGCCCTGATGATGGCGGATGAAGCCGCCCATCGCATAGGTAGTGTGTTCGTCGATCGGTCCCGAAGTCATGGTGTCCAGCCGGAAGAGATCGGTATTGCCCGCCGTGAACTGCACCGCGCCGTGCGGCGTCTGCGTGCCGGTGACGGTGATCTGATTGTAGATCGCCGAGGCGTTGGAGCCGAAGATCGGCGCGGGGCCGCCGCGTACGAACTCGACCGTCTTGGTCATCAGGTCGATGCGGTTGAGCACATCGCCCTTGAAGAAGAACCCGTCATTGTCGTGATAGATCGGCATCCCGTCCTGATGGAACGCCTGGAACCCGCCCTCATTGGGGATGCCGCGCAGGCGATAGACATTCTGCACCTCGCCACCCGTCGCTTCCGCCAGGATGCCGGGGACCTGGCTGAGCAGGTCGGCAAAGCTCAGCGGCGCGAGCTGGCGGATGGCGGCGTTGGACAGCGAGGTGACGGCATAGGAGACGTCGAACTTGCGCTGCGCGGTCGCGGTGCCGGTGACGACGATGTCGGACGGCTGCTTGGTCGCGTCCTGCTCCTCGGTCGTATCGGAGGCCGCGATATCGGCCGTCTGTTTCGTCTGGGCCTGCTGGGCAAAGGCCGTGCCGCCAAGCGTGGTGGACAGGAGCAGGCCGACAAAAGCGGAACGAATGTACGGCGCACGGTCTTTGGCGGCCTTGCAGGATGCAGACATGACAAATCCCCCGAATTGATGAGGGTCGCCTTAGGTTCGCTTCATGACAACAAGGGGTAGAAAAGGTAACAACTGTGTTACATCGGCGCGTGGCCGGCCAGCCATGACCGAAGCTCGGGTGGCTGCAAACCGGACGCCTGTGCGGCGAGCGACTCGCCATGATACGCCATGATAAGCGCCTGCGCCCCTGCCCGGTCGAAACCATCGGGCCCGACGAGCAGGCTTTGCGCATTCTCCGCCCGACGGCGGCGCATATCGAGCGCGAAGAGGCGCAAACCGGGCTCGTGATGCGCGGCCACGGCAATGTCATGGGTCATGCGGATCACGGCGCGGCCATGATCCTGCGCGCGCGCCCCTGCCCCCGTATCGGCCAGCGCCCGCCACATCCGCAGATAGAGCGCATCGACGCCGGCCTGCATCAGATCGCTGCGGGTCGGGAAATGATGGGCGACGCTGGACGATGGCGCCCCCGCCTCGCGCGCCACCCGGCGATGGGTGACGGCCGCCACGCCCCCCTGCAAGATCACCGTCGCGACATGATCCGACAGGGCGGCGGCGCGCGATCCCGGCGGCGGGGCACGATGCTCGGCGATCGGGCGGGTACGGACGGCGATGGCGGACACCATGGCGTCGAAATCGGTGCTCGCCGAGGCGTCCCGGCGGAAGCCATGCGCCGTGCTTGCCAGAGTGATGTCGCGCAGCATCGGATAATGCACATCCTCCCCCAGCGACAGGGCGAAAGGCCGTTCGTCGTGCAGATAGGCGGCCATCACCGCCGCGCGCCGCACCTGATCGGGATGCCCCTCAAACATACGGCGCCATAGAGCCTCTTCCTGCGCGATGATGCGAACCAAGCCCGGCGACGGCACCCCGCTTCGCGCGTCATGGGCCAGAAAGGCGCTGGCAAGCTGCGCGGTGCGGCGGGCGACGGGCTCGACTTCGCTCAGCCATCGCCGCGCCACGGACACGGCGATGGCGGGCGTCAACGGTATCAGATCCCGCAACGCCGCGCAGCAGCGGTCGACCAACGCGATATGGTCCGCCGCTGCCCGATCGATCACGGCGTTCAGCAAATGGCCGCGGCCGTCCCAGTGATGATCGATCGCGCCCAGCGACACACCGGCGCGCTTGGCGATATCACGCAGGCTGGCGGCCGCTATGCCCTTGTCCAGCACCGCCGCCATCGCGGCATCGATGATTCTGTCGCTGGCCGATCCCATGCCCTCCGTTTAGTCGATGCGACGGCGCGTGCCACCGATGCGATCACGCGCGGGCATCTTCAGAACCTTACCCGTCGGATTGTTGGGGCGCATGAGGCCGGGCGCATCTTCAGGGAAATGAACCTGGCAAGGTCTACACCACCCTGCTGATCGCCCGCGGCCAGCTTGCAATACGGATTCGTTGCATCAGACAGGCGATAGGTCCTCTGGCACCCCAAGACCTAGGTTGAGGACTTGAGAGCGGATGAATTGCGGGCGGCAGGACGTCAGCCTGCCGAATTCCAGGCGGAGATCAACGAGAGTCCGAGGTGACGCCAACGAGAAAAATTGTGACGGCACGCTCGATAAGCCCCTGCAATACGGTGTCTACCGGGGGGGATGACAACCCAAGAGCAGCGTCACGAAGAACATCGGCCACGACCATCGAGACCAGCATCATCGCGCTGCCTTCCGCATCATCAATGATCATCCGCCCGACCGCTGCATATGCGGCGAGTTGGTCGGCCAGTGGCCTGATCCCATAGGTTTTGACCGTCTCGATATAGATACGGGCAACGTCAGGGAATTGCGAACCTTCGCTCATCACGAGGCGGTAGGAGGTTATGCCTTCGTCAGAAAAGGCGAGCTGGCAAAAGGCCCCAAGATATCCCGTCAGCCATTCCCTAGGCGGCGCATCGGGCGCGGGCGGCCCGGCCGCTGCCGCCAGTTCGCCAACGACCGAGCGGATCACCGCGAACAGCAATGCCTCCTTCGACGCCACATGGCGATAGATGGTCTTCTTCGACATCATCGCGGCCGCCGCGATCCGCCCGACATTGGCCTTGGCAAAACCATATCGACCGAATTCCGCACGAGCACTTTCCAAGAGGCGAGCCGGAAGGCGGTCCGTTGAAAGCGTTTCATCCATCATCGTCAGATACGCCGATCTTGATGAAAAACGCACCATGGAAACCAATGGGTTTCCATATCGCTTTCGCCTTCCTACATTGCAGGCCAGGAGCAAACCGATGGGTCATCGAGATAATCTTCCTGGCGCCACCGCCACACCGCTGCAGTTTGGCAAGGGAGCTGACGCGCTGAACGTCCGGTCGATCATCGATGCCGCCATCATGATCTGGAGGCGCTGAATCATGGCCACCATTCCGCAGCCCAAAGGCTATCCCCTGATCGGCAACATTGCCGAGCTCGATCCCAAGGCACCGGTGCAAAGCCTGATGCGCCTGGCGCGCGAACACGGCCCGCTGTTCCGTATCGAGATGTTCGGACGCGGTCTGGTGATCGTGGGCAGCCAGGCTCTGACCGCCGAGTTGTGCGACGAGGCGCGTTTCAAAAAGGCGTTGCACCGCCCCTTGCAGGAGGCACGCTATGTCGGCGGCGACGGTCTGTTCACGGCGCATGACGAGGAGCCCAATTGGGGCAAGGCGCACCGTTTGCTGATGCCCGCTTTCGGCCCGCTCGGGCTGCGTTCGATGTTCGACCGTATGTACGACATCGCGGAACAGATGATGGTGCGGTGGGAGCGGTTCGGCGAGAGTGCCACCATCGACGTGGCCGACAACATGACGCGGCTGACGCTCGACACGATCGCGCTGTGCGCCTTCGATTATCGCTTCAACAGCTTCTATCAGGACCAGATGCACCCCTTCGTCGCGGCGATGGTGGGGGCGCTTGAGGAATCGGGACGACGGTCGCGGCTGCCCCCGGGCGCGGGCAAGCTGATGCTGTTGCGCAATCGCCGGTTCGAGGCCGATATCAAGATTCTGCGCGACGTCTCCAACCGGCTGATCGAAGAACGCCATGGCGATCCGCGCCTGGGCGAACGCGGCGACCTGCTGGACCGGATGCTGACCGCCCGCGATCCCGAAACAGGCGAGATGCTGAGCCGCGATAATATCGGCTATCAGATGATCACCTTCCTCGTCGCAGGGCACGAGACGACCAGCGGCCTGCTCAGCTTCGCCACCTGGCTGCTGCTCACCCATCCGGAAGCGCTCGCCAAGGCGCAGGCGCATGTCGATGACGTGCTTGGCGGTAATGTACCAACGGTCGACGATATCGGGCGGCTGACCTATATCGAGCAGGTCCTGCAGGAAACGCTGCGGCTCTGGCCGACCGCGCCTGCCTTTGGCGTTCACCCGCGCGAGGCGACGACGATCGGCGGCCGCTATGCCGTCACTCCGGACGACACGCTGCTCATCCTGACGCCGGTCCTTCACCGCGACCCGACCGTCTGGGACGAGCCGGAGGCATTCCGCCCCGAGCGGTTCGCGCCCGAGGTCGCCGCCAAGCTGCCGCCCCACGCGTGGAAGCCGTTCGGCAACGGACAGCGCGCGTGCATCGGGCGCGGCTTTGCCATGCAGGAGGCGATCCTGGTCATGGCGCTGATGCTCCAGCGGTTCGACATCAGCCTAGCCGACTGCGACTATAAGCTAGTGGTGAGCGAGACGCTGACGCTGAAGCCCGCCAACCTCCATATCCATGCGCGTCGCCGGGATGGGCTGGTCGCACGGCCCCGCAGCACGGCGCAAGACGCGCCGACACGCCCCCTCGCCGCGGCGTCAGCACCGAGCCTGGGCGACAATGGGTCCCTTCTTGTCCTTTACGGTAGCAACACCGGCACCAGCGAAGCCTTCGCCCAGCGGATCGGCGCCGATGCCGCCGCGCAAGGCTATGCCGCGACCGTCGCACCACTGGACGATTACGCCTCCGGGCTCCCCGATGGCGTGCCCCTGATCATTGCCACCGCGTCCTATGAAGGACGCCCGCCCGACAATGCGGCACGTTTCGTCCCATGGCTGGAGTGTCTGCCCGAACAGGCGCTCGCAGGTCGGCGCTATACGGTGTTCGGATGCGGCAATCGCCAATGGGCCCGCACCTGGCAGGCGATCCCCAAACGCGTCGATGCCGCGCTTGCAAAAGCCGGCGCGCAGGCATTCCACCCGCGCGGCGAGGGCGATGCCGCCGGCGATCTGTTCGGCGCTTTCGAGAGCTGGTACGCGGATCTCTGGTCTTCGCTCGCGGCGTCCGAGGGGCGGGAACCGGCCGTCCAGGCCCAGCCCCGGATCGATGTGGAAGTACGACGCGGGACGCGCGAACGCCTGCTCAAGCTCGATGAACTGCAACGGGGCTTGGTCCTTATCAATCGCGAACTGGTCGACATGCAACGCCCCGGTGCCCGCTCGAAACGGCATATCGAGATCGCCCTGCCCAAGGGCATGACCTATCGCGCCGGTGACTATCTGGCGGTGTTGCCGAGCAATCCGCCCGAAACGGTGCGGCGCGCCCTCGCCCGCTTCGGCCTGGAGCCGGACGCCGAAGTAATCGTTCACGGCGCGCCCGGCGTGCCCTCTGTCCTGCCCGTCGACAGGCCCGTCACCGCCGAAACCTTGTTCGGCGACTATCTGGAGTTGCAGCAGCCAGCGACGCGCGGACAGATCACCACGCTCGCCACGATCATCCCATGCCCGCCGGAGCGCAAGGAGGCCGAGCGGCTGGCACAGGAAGATATCTATGCCGCCGAGATACTGGCACGGCGGGTGACGCTGCTCGACCTGCTGGAGCGCTTCGCATCGGCCGACATGGCGCTGGGCGTCTTCATTGCTGCTCTTCCGCCGATGCGGGCGCGCCAATATTCGATCGCCTCGTCACCGCTTGTCGATCCAAGCCGCTGCGCGCTGACGGTATCGGTTCTGGAGGTGCCAGCGCTGGGGGTCGATCGGCTGCATCGAGGCGTTGCCTCGACCTTCCTCGCTCGGCTGAAGGACGGCGATACGCTCGGCGTGGCGGTGCGGCCGAGCCAGACGGGATTTCATCTGCCCGCCGATCCGCTGACGCCCGTGATCATGGTCTGCGCCGGCAGCGGAATCGCGCCGTTCCGCGGCTTTCTTCAGGAACGTGCCGTGCGCAAGGCGGCTGGCGAACGGCTGGGCCCGGCGCTGCTCTTCTTCGGCGTGCGCGATCCGGATACCGATTTCCTGTACCGCGAGGAACTGGAGCATTGGCAGGATACGGGGGTGGTAAGCCTGCGGATGGCCTTTTCCGTGACGGGACAGAACGGCGTCGCTTATGTCCAAGATGCCATCTGGCGTGACCGTACGGAGATTGCCACCCTGTTCCGCGCGGGGGCACGCGTCCTGCTGTGTGGTGATGGCGAACACATGGCACCGGCCGTTCGCGACGCCTTCATCCGCATCTACGAGGCCGAAACCGATACCAGTCACGCTGAAGCGCTTGCCTGGGCGGAGCGGATCGAGCGGGAGGGCGTGCGCTATGTCGCCGACATATATGCATGATGTCGCGTCCAACGCTTATCTTCGACAGGTAAGGTCACGCCTGAATCATGAGGACTGGGGAGTCAGCAAGCATCCAGACGTACGACGAGCTTTGGGACTCGCCTGCCGCAGGTGGCGTGGCCACGTCCGGGCGGTCGCTTTAGCCGGCTGTGCTAGCTGACTCTGGCTCGCATCTGCCGAGGGTAGGCACTGCCGCTTTTGGGCGACAGTTAGGCTTAAGCCGCCGTTCGTTCAGTGGAAGGGCGGCGGCAGACAGGCCGCCAGATGCCGTCTCGAACACTGGCCTCGAGGTCGTGCCCGATCCGCATCGCTGTATGGCAAAAATGGCAAGGCCGCGCGATCCATCAGCGGGTCGCACGGCCAATAACCGATAGGATGGAACGTCAGAAGCCGTAGCCGAGGTCGACGAAGCCGGGCTGCGGGTATGCCAGGAAATCGCCGATATCGTCCAGCAGCCCGTCGAACCCCGGCTGGCGGTCCGACCAGTGATCAGGGCCGGAAAACTTGACCGACTTGACGTCGTTGACGCCCAGCAGCGTCACGCTGGTTGCCTGGGTGAAGGACAGCACGAGATCCTTGACGCCGTCCCGATTGACGTCCTGCACCCGCGAATGGGCAAGCCTGATCCCGTCGTCGAGCACCAGCGCGTCACGCGCCGTGTCGAAGTCGGTGATCGTGTCGCTGCCATCCAGGCGGCCGAAGTGGAAGACGTCCGCCCCGGCCCCACCGGTCAGAATGTCGTTGCCGAGCCCGCCGAACAGCACGTCGTTGCCCGCTCCGCCGTCCAGGACGTCCCTGCCCAGCCCGCCGAACAGGACGTCGTTGCCATCGCCCCCGAACAGCCGGTCGTCGCCGAACCCGCCATTCAACTGATCATGGCCGCCCAGCCCGTAAAGCGTATCGTGGCCAAAGCCGCCGGACAGCCTGTCCTCGCCCGCGGTGCCGGTCAGCGTGTCGGCGAAGATGCTGCCGGTGCGGACGACACCATCGGCAATACCGGTAACCGTAACCGCCACGCTCGCGGTGCTGGTCAGCCCATGGCCGTCCGACACGGTGTAGGTGAAGCGATCGATCTGCGACGCGCCGGTCGCCAGCGCATCAAACGCGTCATGGTCCGCAACATATTTCAGCGTCTGCGTGGCGGCGTCGAAGATCACGCTGCCCAGCGTGCCGCTGGTATCGACCTTGACGATCGACAGCGCCTGACCGGCGTCGGGATCGCGGTCGTTGCCGAGCAGGGTCGACCACAAATTGGCGGTGGTCGCATCCTCGTCTACCGCCACCGCATCGGCCGTCGCGACGGGGGCCTCGTTGACGTCATTTACCGAAATGGTGAAGCCGTAATCCGTATGCAGGCCGCCAATATCCGTGGCCCGCGCGACGATCTGGTAGCTCTTCACCGCTTCGTAATCGAGCGCCGCGGTGGTCGTGACCACGCCGGTCGCCGCATCGATCGCAAACAGGCCTTGGGCGTCGTCGATCAGGCTGTAGGCGAGGACATCGCCCTCGGGATCGCTGGCCGCGAGCGTGCCGACGACCGCCCCGGCGGCGAGATTCTCCGCGATTGTGTCGCTGGTCAGCGCCAGGGCAAACGGCGCCTCGTTGACGTCACCGACCGCGATCGTGAACGTCTGCTGCATCGACAGCCCGCCGCTGTCGGTGACCTTGGCGATCAGCGCATAGGACGATGACGCCTCATGATCGAGCGGCGCGGTGGTCGTCACGACGCCGGTCGTCGCATCGACCACGAACAGGCCTTGCGCGTCGTCGACAAGGGCATAGGTCAACATGTCGTTGGCGGTGTCGGTCGCCGACAGCCTGCCGACGATGGCGCCCGCCGCGAGATTTTCGTCGACCGCGGCTTGGCTCAGCACGAGGTCGCGCGGGGCCATGCCCAGCATCAGCAGCGCCAATTGCGGATCGTGATCGGTCGCACGATCCTCGCCGAACTGCGAATTGAGGTGAACCGAGTCATACTGGGCGTTGGTGACCAGCCCCCCGGTCACGAGGATGTTGTCGATCTGCTGCGCGTTGCCGCCAAACAGATAGCTATAGCGTTCCTCGGGGCTGAGCAGCGTATTGAGGTTGGTCAGCACCCCGCCCTTGGCGGGATCCGTCAACTGGGTCTGGGCCTCTTCGAAGTAGAAGCCGTTCCAGTCGCCGAGCACCGCCACATTGAACGACGGATCGTCGGCGAGATGCTCCTGGATATAGGCCTTGACGCCGGCGGCCTGTGCGGTGCGCGCCGCATCGCCGGCGTCGGCGGGCGGCTGGTTGTTGCCCCATAGCGGATCGCTGCCACCGCGCGAGGTGAAGTGGACGTCGATCGCGGTGACCTTCTGGCCGGCGAATTCGAACTGCGCGACCAGCGGATTGCGGCTGTTGTTATAGGCGCTGCCGGTGATCAGCGCCGCGCTGCCTTCGACATAGGAGACGCGGTCGACATTGTAGAAGAAGCCGTTGCGAATATTGCCGTTGGGTTCGCCGCCCGTCGAATTGGCGGTGGTCGGCGCGACCTCGATATAGGCGTAACGCAGGCCGGACTGCGCATAGATGGAGTCGATCAGCCCCTGGGCGGTGACGGTGCCCGAAAGATCGCTGCCGGTTCCGGCGCCGTCGGCATCCTGGATTTCCTGCACGGCCAGAATGTCCGGCGCGCGCAGATTATAGACGATGTTGCTCGCCAGCACGTCGAACTTGTTGTCCGAGGGGTCGAGATTCTCGAGATTATAGGTGGCGATCGACAGATGGTTGGCGTCGCCCTGGAGTTGCGTCACCTCCCTGGCCAACGTGACGTCCTTGGTGACGGTGACCGCGTCCGTGACCAGCACCTCGTAATTGCCGAAGGAGTAGTTGACGATGCCGGTCACGCTGCTGAGCTGGTCGCCGATGGTGTAGCCCGGCTTGAAGCCGGCGAAGATCGCGCTGTCGTCGTCGATCTGGATCTTCTCGGGATTATAGTCGATCGTGCCGTCGGCATTGGGCGCGATGGTGATGCCGCCGCGATCGTTGATGCCCGTGGCGCCGACCCCATGCGACGCGACCACATCCGTCTCGCCATATTGATTGGTGTTCGACACCGCTTGGGGCGCGTCGATCGTCACCCGCATGCCTTCAAGCGACTCCCAGAAATCGATGCCGTCATGCGCGGGGTCGTAGCTGGTCAGCCGGTCGTCATCGATAACCTGCGTCGGCGGCAGGATGCCGTCCGTGCCGATCAGCACCGCATCCGGCAGGGCATTGCCATGGCTGGCGACGGTGATCGTCGGCGTGACGATCTGCGTCACCGTCAGGCTCTTGGCGTCCCCGGCAAATTCGGACACCGTGCCGCGCACCGTCGCCTCGTCGCCGACCAGGACGGTCGGCTTGGTGCTGGTGAAGACGAAGATCGCGTCGGAGGTGCGCGCATTGCCGTCGCCGACCGCCGATTGCAGGTAGAAGCCGTTGGAGTCGACCGCGGTGACCACGCCGTTCGTGGCCACCGTCTGGTTGATGTAGGCCGAGCTGTGGCCCTCGCCCTGGATCTGACCGATCGCCAGCGCGATCGGGTCGTCGTTGACGATCGTGCCGGTCGCGGTGCCGCGATCGATCACCACATCGCCGCTGGTGGTCCCCAGCATCACGGACAGGGTTTCGTTGCCCTCGCCCATGGTATCGCCGACGACCGGCACGACGATCTGCTTGCTAGTCTCGCCCGCGGCGAAGCGAAGCGTGCCGGCAAGCTGTGCCGAAGCCGCGAGGTCGGCGGCGTTCGCGGTGCCGTCCAGATGGACCACATAGTCGACCGTTGCGGCGTTGGCGGTGCCGCCCGCGCGACGCACGGTGAAGATCAGGCTGGTGGTGCCGCTATCGCCCTCGACGACGCGGGCATCGTCGATGCGCAAATGCCCCGTGCCGGTCGCCGACAGGAAGCTCTGTCCCGCATTCACCGATCCGAAGCTGTCGGTGCTCGGCGCGGTCCAGGTAAAATCGCCAGCGCTCGACCCGGCGCCCTTGAGCTGCAGCGAAAAGCCGATGCCGGGGGCGGGGGATTCGGCGACGCCGATGTCCGTGCTGGTCATGCCGGCCGCCGCCGCGCCCGTCGCGGCGGTGATCGTGCCGCCATAGGACAGGAACTGCACCACCGTGCCATCCGGCGCGATCAGGGCGACGCCGTCGGCGGGGCCGTTCTGGATGCCGTTGACCGGATAACGGAAGGCCACCGCGCCAAAGCCGTTGCCTTCGTCATCGATCGTGCCCGACAAATTGGTGGTCGCATAGACCGGCGCCGCGTCAGGCGTGTTGGTGCCGTTGTACAGAACCAGCTTATAGCCCGACAGGTCGGTGCCCGCCGCACCGGCGATCTCGATCGCCTCACCGACATCGGCACCGCTATTATCGTAGTGAATCTCATTGATGAACACATTCGCCGGCGGGACGGGCGGCGCGGCATCGTCGTTGGTGATCGTCCCCGTCGCGACCGCACGGGTCAGCGTCGCGCCGCCCTGCGGATCGGTGAGCGTGACGGAGAAGGTTTCGTTGGCCTCGAACACCGTGTCGCCCAGCACGGGCAGCCGAATCTCGGCGGTGGTCGCGCCCGCGGCGAACGTCACCGTGCCGGTGCGCACCAGACCCGTGGCGAAGTCGCTCTCGTCGGCCATAGCGGTGCCGTTGCCCAGGTTCAGCGTCCAGGTCGCCGACACCTCGCCCGCCGTGCCGTCGCTGCGCGTCACGGTGAAGACGATGTCACGCGTACCGCTGTCCCCCTCGGCGATGGTGGCGTCGGCGATGGCCAGCGTGCCTGGCGTCGGGGTCGGCGCCGCGCTGCCGAACGTCTGGCCCGTGTTCGTCGCGCCGGCGGTCGCCGTGTTGATCAGCGCCCAATGAAAGTCTTCCGCCGTCGTGCCGGTGCCGACCAGGCCCAGCGCGGTGCCGTTCTGCGTCCCGTCCTCATAGACGCCGATATTGACGCTCGTCATGCCCTTGGCCGGTCCATCGGCGGCAACGAAGCTGCCCTCATAGCTGAGAAACTGGACGACATTCCCCGCCGCATCGACCAGCGCGAGGCCATCGGGCTCCCCGGCGGCACCGGAACCGCCGTTTTGGATGCCGTTCGTCGGATAGGCGACCTTCACCGTGCCCATGCCATGGCCCTGATCGGCGATGGTGCCGGTCAGCGCCACCGTGCTGTAGGCGGAGCGTTGCGCAGGATTGCCATTGTACAGGACGATCTTCCAGCCGGTCAGATCGGTGCCCGCCGTGCCGGCGACCTCGACGAACTCGCCCGTATCGGCCCCGGCATTGTCATAATGGAATTCGTTGATGAAGACCGACGTCGGCATACGCACTCCCCCCATGTGACACAGCCGCCCTGCGCTGAGTCGAACATGACATGTACGTTAGAAACCGACCGTGACAAAAATATTGCTATCCGAAGGAATAAGTTTCTCGTCTCGGCGTCCGTAGATCAGCGCGCCCATTGCTTCGGCTGTGGCTGTACTGGCGATGTACCAGACTTCGTGAAGACGTCCTGACGCTTGTCCAGGCGCTGGGGCGGTCTGTGTGGGCAGCGGCAGGCACTTCCATGATGCCACAGATGACGTTTGCGGACGTGACCCGCGCGATCGTCATCGGGGTCGACGGTGACGCTGCCGGTTCGGCCGCCGCCACAAAGGCAGCCGAGGCATATACTGAAGCCGGTCTAACAGTGCGGATCATTCGCGCGAACTCAGCAGCGCAACTCTTTGCGCTGGATTGCATCCTCGGCATCACGCAGCGCTTCACGTCCATATGGGCAGCACCGCAGCAATTCGCGCGCGACACTGGTAGGAACAGGAATTGGGTCTGGTGTCGCTTCTTCGCTCATCCCCCATATTTGGCGGGGATGGAATAAACGACCTATGACCGCCATCGTTCGTGCTCGAGCGCCTACGACAAGCACACGATGAGGGAACGAAGGTGGTACGCAGCCGCCACATCAGCCTTAAACGGCTGAATTCTCAATATGTTAGATGAGAACAAATGGCGCACCCGACAGGATTCGAACCTGTGGCCTCTGCCTTCGGAGGGCAGCGCTCTATCCAGCTGAGCTACGGGTGCGTGGGCGAGCCGACTAGCATTGCCCGCCACCCCGCGCCAGCCCTTTTTATACGGCCTCCGCTTTTCCAACCTTGGTGGCGGGCGCGGGGGTCTTGGGGCGATAGGCGCACAGATCCTCGACCGGGCAGCGCCAGCATTCGGGGCGCCGCGCCTTGCAGATATAGCGGCCGTGCAGGATCAGCCAGTGATGCGCATGCACCCGGAAGGGTGCCGGCGTCGCCTTGTCGAGCTTCAGTTCGACCGCCAAGGGCGTCTTGCCCTTGGCCAGACCGGTGCGGTTGCACACGCGGAAGATATGGGTGTCGACCGCGAAGGTCTCATGGCCGAAGGCGACGTTGAGCACGACATTGGCGGTCTTGCGCCCCACCCCCGGCAGCCGCTCCAGCGCTTCGCGATCGGCGGGCACTTCGCCGCCATAGTCGTCGACCAGCATCTGCGACAGGGCGATGACATTCTTGGCCTTGGTGTTGAACAAGCCGATCGTCTTGATGTGCGCCTTCAGCCCATCCTCGCCCAGCGCCAGCATCTTCTCGGGCGTGTCGACCTCGGCGAACAGCGCGCGCGTCGCCTTGTTCACCCCGATATCGGTCGCCTGCGCCGACAGGGCGACCGCGACGACCAGCGTATAGGGATTGCGGAATTCGAGCTCGGTCTCGGGATGCGGATTGGCCTCGGCCAGCCGGTGGTAGAATTCGACGATATCGGCCTTCTTCACCGCGCGTTCCTCAGAGCCCCAGCACGTCGCCCATGCGGTAGCGGCCCGGTGCTTGCCCGGCCAGCCACAGCGCCGCCCGCACGGCGCCGCGTGCGAAAATGCTGCGGTCCTGCGCGAAATGGCCGAGCGTCAGCCGCTCGCCCTCGGCCGCAAAGATCACCTCATGATCGCCGATCACCGATCCGCCACGCAGCGCCGCCATGCCGATCGTCCCCTCGGTACGTGCGCCGACCAGCCCGGCGCGACCATCGACCCGCAGGTCGGACAGGCTATGCCCCCGCCCCGCCGCCGCCGCCTCGCCCAGCAGTAGCGCGGTGCCCGAGGGCGCATCGACCTTGTGCCGGTGGTGCATCTCGGTGATCTCGATATCCCAGTCGGTGCCGAGCCGCGCCGCCGCCTCGCGCACCAGATTGGCGAGCAGCGTGATACCGAGCGAGGTATTGCCGGTCTGAAGCACGGCAATGTCGGCGGCGGCGGCATCGATCGCGGCATGCTGCACGGGCGACAGGCCGGTGGTACCGATCACGATCGGCGTCCCCGCCGCCCGCGCCGCCGCCAGATGCGCATCGAGCGCGCCCGCGATCGAGAAATCGACCAGCACATCGGCATTCTTGGCCAGAACCGTCGGATCGTCATGCGAATCGCAGCCACCTGCCAGCGTCGCGCCCTCATCCTCGATCAACTGGGCGATGGCGCGGCCCATGCGTCCTGCACTGCCGTAAATGCCGATCGCGGTCATAGCTGCTCCTGCCGATTGAAAGGTGAAGACATGGTCATGGGAGCGCTCCTTGACACAGGTTGATGGCCGGGGAAACCGATTGCCCATCGGTCCGGCTCGACGATCGGCGATGCTTTGCAACGCATGGACGGGTAAGAGCGCAGCATGAACCGCATCGCCAACATCGTGATCCTCACCGGCGCCGGCATCTCCGCCGAGTCCGGCATCGCCACTTTTCGCGGTCCGGGCGGGCTATGGGAAGGGCATCGGGTCGAAGATGTCTGCACACCCGAGGCGCTGGCCGCCAACCCGGAACTCGTCCACCGCTTTTACGACCTGCGCCGCGCGGCGCTGGAGACGGTTCGGCCCAATCCTGCGCATGAGGCTCTGGCGCGGCTGGATCGGGAATGGACCGGCGACTTGCTGATCGTCACGCAGAATGTCGACGATCTGCATGAGCGGGCCGGGACCCGGCGGATGCTGCATATGCATGGCGCGTTGAAGCAGGCCTTGTGTGCGGCCTGTGGAGAACGGTTCGGCTGGGCCGATGCGCTGCCGCCGGGCACGCCATGCCCCGCCTGCGCCGCGCCCGCGCTCAGGCCCGACATCGTCTTCTTCGGCGAGATTCCCTATCATATGGAGCGGATCGAGGCGGCACTGACTCAAGCCGATCTGTTCGTGTCGATCGGCACCTCGGGCGCGGTCTATCCGGCGGCGGGGTTCGTGCGCCTGGCCAATGCTTACGGCGCGGCGACGCTGGAGCTCAATCTCGATCGGTCGGAGGGCAGCGGCTGGTTCGACGAAAGCCGGCTGGGCCCTGCCGCGACGCTGGTCCCGCAATGGGTGGATGAAATGCTCAGCCGCTGACCGGCACGATCACTTCGCGTGCGCGGGGCCCGAGCCGCTCGACCGCCGGCCCTTGAAGCCCCTGCGCCGTCACCAGCACGCCGAAGGCGCGCGGATCGGGCTTGTTGAACAGAAGCGGCTGGCCCAGTGCATCGGCCACCCCCGCCCCCGCTTCCGACGCGATCAGCGCGGCAGCGGCAATGTCCCATTCATTGCCCCAGCGCAGGGTGGCGACCAGATCCGCCTCGTCCGAAGCGACCATGGCGATGCGCAGCGCGATCGAATTGGGCTTGAACACCGCGACCAGATCGCGGTCCGCCTTGGGTAGCGCATCAACCGGCACGCGCGCGCCCGGCATCTCGCGGCGATAGCCCGCGCACAACGTCCGCCCGTTGCGGGTCGCCCCACCGCCGGCACGGGCCAGCCACAATTCGCCCCGCGCCGGCGCGGCAAGCACGCCGATGACCGGCCGCCCGTCCTCGACCAGCGCGACCGACACCGCCCAGCCCTCTCGCCCGCGAATATAGTCGCGCGTCCCGTCGATCGGATCGACGACCCAGACGCGGCGCGCAGCCAGACGATCGGGCTTGTCCGCCGTCTCCTCCGACAGCCAGCCGGCATCGGGGATCAGCGCCGTCAGCCGGGCATGCAGCATCCGGTCGACGTCCAGATCGACCTCGCATACCGGACTGCCAGGCACCTTTTCCCATTGGCGGAAATCGGTGCGCCAGCGGGAAAGCGCCATCGCCGCCGCCTCGCGCGCCGCCGCGACCACCCCCGGAACCAGATCAGGGGCCGGGACCAGATCAGCCACTCGCGACCGTCATGCCGTCGACGCGCAGCGTCGGCACATTGACGCCATAGCGGAATTCCAGATCATTGGCCGGCGTCATCGCGCGGTACATATCCTTCAAATTGCCCGCTATGGTGAACTCCGCAACCGGCCCGGCGATCCGTCCGCTGACAATGCGGAAGCCCGCCGCGCCCCGGCTATAGTCGCCGGTCACCGGATTGACGCCGCTGCCGATCAGTTCGGTCACATAGACGCCGTCGGCAATGTCGGCGATCAGCGTGTCGACGGGCACGCGGCCGGCCGCCATGAACAAATTGCTGGTCGATACGCCCGGCGCGCCCGCCGTGCCGCGCGCGGCATGGCCGGTCGGTTCCAGCCCCAATTGCCGGGCCGACGCGGAATCGAGCAGCCAGGTCTCCAGCACCCCGTCCTCGACGATCGCGGTCGGCGACACCGCCAGCCCCTCGCCGTCGAAGGGCCGTGAGCGAAGCCCGTGCGGGCGGTGGGGATCATCCTCGATGCGGATGCCCTCGGCCATCACTCGCTCGCCCAGGCCGTCGAGCATGAAGCTGGTCCGCCGTGCGATCGCGCTGCCGGCGATGGCGGAAACCAGATGCCCGACCAGCGACGAACCGACACGTGGATCGAAGACCACCGGCATGGCCCCGCTCGCCAGCCGGCCGGGATGGAGCCGCGCCACCGCCCGCTCGCCGGCACGCTGGCCGATCGCCTCGGCGCTTTCCAGCAGACGGCGGAGGCGCGCGCCGTGATGGGCATAGTCGCGCTGCATGCCCGCGCCCTCGCCCGCCACCACGCTCGCCGAAAGGCCATAGCCGGTCGCGGCGTAGCCGGCGGCAAAGCCATGGCTGGTCGCCAGCGCGGAGACCACGCGGGAGGCGGAGGCACCGGCGCCTTCCGAATTGGTGACGCCGGCCACCGCGCGCGCGGCATCCTCCGCCTCCAGCGCGGCGGCTCGCAATGCCTCGGGCGCGACCTCGCCGCCATCGTCCAGATCGAGCATCGGTGGCTGGCCATGCATCAGCCGTTCTTCGGGCGCGAGCCCGGCCCATTGATCCTCGGGCGCCTCGCGCGCCATCGCGACGGCGCGCTCTACCGCGCGGTCCATCGCATCGCCCGACAGGTCCGAGGTCGAGACACTGGCCGAGCGCCGTCCGACAAAGACACGCAGCCCCAGTTCCTCGCTTTCCGACCGGCCGACATCCTCCAACTGCCCCAGCCGGACAGAGACTTCGAGCGCGGCATCGGCGGCGAAAACGGCGTCGGCGGCATCGGCTCCAGCAGCACGAGCGCGGGCGACAATATCGGCGGCCCGATCGCGGGCCTGTTCGGGAGTCAACATGCGACAGGACTTAAGGGCGCGGGCGCGGGGATGCCAGTGCCCGTGTTCCGACAATCATCCCGCCCCGCTCGGATCATCGCCGGCGCATCCTTGGCCCTTTCGTCAGGCCCATTTGAACCGCATGCCCCGGCGCCACGTTGAGGCGCTATGGCAAAGCTCGACAATGCACTTGGCCCCAGGACGTCCCGGCAGCGCGCCGTGCTGCGGATCGCCGCCGGGCGCAAAATCCAAATTGGGGTGAAAATCGAACTGACCAGCGGCGGGTTGCTGGCCATTGGCGGGCTGGTGTCGTCGATCCTGCTTTCGACGGCGGTGCTGGTCGGCGTGTCGACCCGCCATTTGCCCAAGCCCGATCGCCGATAGCCTTCACACCGGCGCGGCGTCGGCTCCCGCCCCGTAATGATGCCAGGTGAAGATGGCGAGCGCGCTGCGATGCGGGCGAAAGGCTTCGGCCAGTTCGCGGACCAGCTTCTCCGAGGGGCGTGCGTCATGCCCCAGGATACGCACCATCTCGATCTGCACCGCCAGGTCGCCAGCCGGCCAGATGTCCGTCCGCCCCTCGGCAAAGAGCAGATACACCTCCGCCGACCAGCGGCCGATTCCCTTGACCGCCACAAGTTGCGCAATCGCTTCCTCGTCATCGGCCGGCAGGTCTGCCAGATTCAGGCGCCCGCTGGTCACCTCTTCGGCCAGGCTGCGCAGATAGCCGGCCTTTTGCCGGGAAATGCCGGCACTTCGCAGTTCCTCGTCGGTGACGCCGTGCATCCGGGTCGGATCGGTCGCATCGCCCAGCAATTCGTTCAGCCGTCGCCAATGCGCATTGGCCGAGGCGACCGAGACCTGCTGGCCCAAGATGGTTCGGACCAGCGTGGCATAGCCGCGTTCGCGAATGCGCGGCTCGGGATAGCCGATCCGGCCCAACGCGGCCGCGATATCGGGCGAGGCGGCGGCGAGCGCATCCATGCTTTCGCGAATCTGTTCGGCACTCAGCCCCATGATGCTTGATCCGCGCGTTCAGGCCCGGCAGAGCCGCCGCCAACAAGGAGAATGGACATGCCCAAGCTTATCGTCGTGACCCGCGACGGGGAAGAACGCGAAATCGACGGCGAGGCCGGTCTGTCGGTGATGGAAGTGATCCGCGACGCCGGTGTCGACGAATTGCTGGCGCTGTGCGGGGGGTGCTGCTCCTGCGCGACGTGCCATGTGCATGTCGATCCGGAATTCGCCGGTACGCTGCCCGCGATCGGCCCGGACGAGGACGACCTGCTCGATTCGACCAGCGACCGCGATGCGACCTCGCGCCTGTCGTGCCAGCTGCCGTTCGGCGCGGCGCAGGACGGGCTGCGGGTGCGGATCGCGGCGGAGGATTGATCGGGCATTTGGTCTGAACGTCGGAGGGCGGGGTTTCGGCTCCGCCTTTTTTTTGCGCGCAGAGGCGCGGAGGCGCAGAGGTGGTGCGCTGTTGGGTGGCCTTCCAGCTTAACTAAGAGATTATGTTCGCGCGGAGACGCGGAGGCGCGGAGATGCCCGGCGCGGGGCGATCGGGGCCTGCTATCGCGACCGGTAGACTTTGCAGTGGCCCGATAGGATGGAGAGGCCTTGCGGCCGGACATGCCACCTCCGCGTCTCCGCGCCTCCGCATGAACCTTCATCCCGTGGCCTTCGACTTCGCTCAGGCAGAACGGAGGGTAGGGATCATAGCCACGCGTACCAACGGCCGTTCACGCTGAGCGAAGTCGAAGCGCACGCCCGGCGCTCACCACGAACACATTCTCTGCGCCCTCCGCGCTTTTGCGCGCAAAAAAGGCGGCAGGGCCCAACCCCGCCGCCGATAAATCACCGCGCCGCCACCGCGTACAGCGCGATCGCCGCCGCGTTGGAGACGTTCAGACTCTCCACCTTCGGGCTGATCGGCAGCTTGGCGAGTTCGTCGCAATGCGCCTCGGTATTCTGGCGCATCCCCTCGCCTTCCGCGCCCAGCACGATGCAGATGCGCTGCGTGCCCATCGCCTGGGCCAACGTCTGGTTGGCATGGCCCGTCAGGCCGATGCGCCAAAAGCCCGCTTCGGCAATCTCTTCCAGTGCACGGGCCAGGTTCACCACGCGAATCCACGGCACCGTCTCCAGCGCGCCGCTGGCCGAACGCGCGACCGTGCCCGATTCGGGCGGCGCGTGCCGGTCCTGGGTCACGATGCCCAGCGCGTCGAACGCGGCGGCCGAGCGCAAGATCGCGCCGACATTGTGCGGGTCGGTCACCTGGTCGAGCACCACCAGCGGCCGCTGGTCGTCCTGCCCCTCGTGCAGCAAGTCGCCCAGCCACATATCCTCCAGCGGATCGACCTCGGCCACTAAGCCCTGATGCGGCGCGTCGGCTGGCACCAGGCGACCCAGATCCGCCGCATCGGCATAGGTGATCGGCACGACCGGCGGCAGGTCGAGCGCGGCCAGCGCCTCGCGCGTGCCCCAGATCTTGCGCACCGTGCGGTTGGGGTTGGCGAGTGCCGCCGTCACCGCATGCCGCCCCCAGAAGCGCGGGCGGTTGGAAGAGGCCTGGCTGGGGCGATGTCCTCGGCGTGCCATCAGTCGTCGGTATCCGTATATGCAAAGGGGTTGGTCGGTGCCGGTTGGGTCGGCACCGGCGGACGCGGCAATGCCTTGTCCGCATTCGCCGCCGCGAGCAAGACCCCCGCGAGCACGACCGAGGCCTGGCGCATGTCGTCGCCCTTCAAATGATCGAAGGTATCGGCCGAGCTGTGATGGATGCGGCTGCCATAGTCCAGCGGGTCCTGGATGAACTGGAACCCCTGCACGCCGACCGCCTGCATGAAGACATGGTCGGTGCCGCCGGTGGTGCGCTGCACGACATTGCCCGCGCCCAGCGACGCATAGGGTGACAGCCATTCCTTCAGCATCGGCACCGCCGCCGGGTTGTTCTCGGCATAGAGCCCGCGCAATTTGCCCGAGCCATTGTCGATGTTGAAATACGCCGCGAGGTCGCCATAGCCCGGCTTGGGAGTGATCGGCCAGCGATTGGTCCAGCCATAATAGCGCTTCAGCCCGGTTTGCGGCGCATCGCCCGGTCGCCCGCGCGTCGCCAGATGCTGCTCGACATAGGCCATGGAGCCCAGAATGCCCTGCTCCTCGCCCGACCAAAGCGCAAAGCGGATGGTCCGCTTGGGCCGCTGGCCGGTGGCAGCCAGGATGCGCGCCGCCTCCATGATCATCGCGCTGCCCGCTGCATTGTCCGCCGCGCCGTCGCCCGCGACCCAACTGTCGAGATGCGCACCGGCCATGACATAGCCCGCCTTGGGATCGGTGCCGGGGATCTCGGCGATGATGTTGTAGGCGTTGACGTCGCTGTCATCATAGCGGACGTCGCTGAGCACCTCGATCGTCGGCGCCGGACCGGTCTTCGCCAGGCGGGCGAGACGGCGATAATCCTCGGCGGCCAGTTCGATGCCGGGGACGGCGGGCGTCTCGCCGCGTCCGAACAGATAGCCTTCGCCGTGGAGCAGCTTACCGTCGCGATAGCTCTGCGTGACATAAGCAACCGCGCCCTCGGCCTTCAGAAAGGCGTCGAGCTTCTGCGCGAAGTCGAGCCGCTTCAGCCGGCGATCGGCGCTTTCGGGATCATGCTCGGGCTGCACATAGACGTCGAGCTTGGCGATGTCCTCGCCCGACAGGCGGCGAAAGGGCGCGGTGCCGGGTTCGTCGCCGGTGCCGGGCAGCGAGACCATCACGATCTTGCCGCGCAAAGCCCCACGCCATTTGTCGAAATCCCGCTCGCGCTTCATCGGCGCGACGATCACGGGCGCGGTGACCGCGCCGTTGGTCGCCGGCGTCCAGGCGATCGGAATGGCGGTCAGTTGCAGCGGCCGGGGCGAGACCATTCGCACGCTCGCCCGCTCGATCGACCAGCCGCGCCCGAAAGGAAAGCCCTCCTTATGGACGTTCTTCAGGCCCCATTTGGCGAACTGCTCGGCGGTCCAGCCTTCCGCGGTGCGCATCGCGGGGCTGTTGGTCATGCGCGGGCCGATCACATCGGTCAGATGCTGGGCGGTCTGCATCACCTGGCTGTGATTCATGCCTTCATCGATGATGCGATTGGCGGCGACGCGATCCTGCGCAATGGCGCTGGTGACGGGCAACAGGGCGACCGCCGCGACTGCGGCGAGCAAATATGGGCGCATAGGACAGGAAACCCCCGAAACATTCCGTTATGGGTCAGAGGCTATGTCCCGATCGCTGGACATGCAAGCAACCGGATCAACCGCAATCCGCAGAAAACGTACAAAACGGCGTTGACAGGCGCGGCGAGCTTCGGCATTGGGCCCGCCTCGCTCCGGTGGAGCGACACCCCGGAAGGGTGGCCGAGTGGTTAAAGGCAGCAGACTGTAAATCTGCCCGCGTGAGCGTACACTGGTTCGAATCCAGTCCCTTCCACCATCCCCGCCTATCGGCTAGGGTCGATCACGGCGCTGGATATGAGCGGGTATAGCACAATGGTAGTGCAGCAGCCTTCCAAGCTGAATACACGGGTTCGATTCCCGTTACCCGCTCCATCCCTTCCGATCCTTATCGACGATGCGGGCGCATTCCCAGCATGGCGAGTGCTTGACCAACAAGGCAATTCCCGCCACTGCCGCCTCGCCCTGATACGGACGAGAAAGATTTTACCCATGGCATCGGTCGATTTCGACATCCCTCACGAACTGGGTCAGGCCGAAGCGCGCCGCCGGATCGAACAGGGCCTGCCCAAGCTGGAAGCGCATATTCCGGGTGGCGGGCAGGTCCAGTCCGAATGGCCCGCCGACGACCGGCTAATGCTGACCATCATCGCCATGGGGCAGACGGTGAAGGCCGACATGAACATCGCCGACCGGGCGATCACCGGCACGGTGGCGATCCCCATGATGCTGTCGATGATGGCCGGGCCGATCAGCGAATTCGTGAAGACCAGCGCGGAGAAGATGCTGGCCAAGGCTTGAGGTCGAGAATTCGGCCGTAGCGACGACAGCGACAGGCCAACGCGGCGCCTATCTTGAAGATGGCGGGGTTACGCCCATCTACAGACCTCCTTCCCTCTTGGAGAAAGGAGGTGCGAAATGAAGCTGATCACTTGGCTGCTCACGCACCATGCCGTGAAACTTGCCCCCTCCTTGGGGAGCCGATCGTTACCCGCGGCACAAGCCTGTACCTGGGCAGGGTCTGACGATAACTACGCCGCTTAAGGCTAGGGTACACATCGAGGGGAGCGGGACGCCGCCCCCCTCAACTGTTGGACGCTAAGGCCCCGCTTACCAAATTGCGTTAGGGCTTGACCGCATGCCCGAGACACCTGTCCTGCCTAGCCGCCCACCCCGCCCCATTTCGGCGGTGACGCATGGCGTGGGGCTGGCAGGACTGGCGGGGTCGCTGGCCTGGATCGCGATCGCGCGGTGGCAGCATCTCGACGGACCCTATGCGGCGCTCGTCCATCTGCTGGCGGTGGGCCTGCCGATGATCCTCTGGTCGCTAATGGTGGACAAGGTCCATCGCCATCCCTCGACCGGGATCGACTGGGCCCATCCCCGCCCCGCCCGCGAGACGCTGGACATCAGCCTGACCAAGCTCGTCGGCCTGTGGGCGACCTTCGCCGTGATCGGGATCATCTATGCGACGGGGCGCTTCTATTGGCGGGGCAATTTCGCCTTTGCCATGTGGTGTTTCGAATGGATAGCCCCGGCGCTGTTCCTGCTGTCCATTCCCTATGTGCTGTGGCTCGACCGGCGGCTGGTCGCCCCCAAGGACGGTGCCTGGATGCTGGGCGCCTGGCTGGCCGGACAGAAGGGCATCGAGGCGGAGGCGATCTACGCCCATTTGCGCGCCTGGGGGGTGAAGGCCTTCTTCCTGGCCTTCATGCTGGCGGTGGTGCCCGGCGGGTTCGGCAACTTCGTGCGCGGCGATCTGTCCGCCGTGCTGCACGATCCGGTGGCGCTGGCCAATTGGCTGATCACCTTGATGTTCGTGATCGACGTCGCCTTTGCGACCGTCGGCTATATGCTGACCATGCGGCCGCTCGACGCGCATATCCGCTCGGCCAACCCTTATGCGGCGGCGTGGATGGCGGCGCTGATCTGCTATCCGCCGACGATCATGATGGCCGATGGCGGCCCGCTCGATTACCGACCGGGGACCGCCGAATGGAGTTACTGGTTTGCAGGGCATCCGATCCTGCTGGCGGCGATCGGTGCGGTGCTGGTGGCGCTGACCGCCATCTATGCCTGGTCGACGGTGGCGTTCGGCATCCGCTTTTCCAACCTGACCCACCGCGGGATCCTGACCCACGGACCCTATGCCGTGTCGCGTCACCCGGCCTATCTGTCGAAGAACCTGTTCTGGTGGATCGCGATCATCCCCGTGCTCTCGACCGGGACCTGGGTCGATGCGGCGCGGAGTACCATCCTGCTGGGGGCGGTCAGCGGCGTCTATTACTGGCGCGCCAGGACGGAGGAGCGGCATTTGTCGGCCGATCCGGCCTATCGGGAATATTCGGAATGGATGGCGCGGTACGGGTTGGTACCGCGCTTCTTTGCCTGGTTGGCAGGGCGTCGAGGTTAGCGCTTCCCTTAGCCTTCGACTTCGGCACGATGCGCCGAAGTTTATCCTGAGCGGAGTTTGAGGATGTATCCCTCCACCCGTTCAGGCTGAGCGAAGTCGAAGCCCATGCTACGCCCTTAGAAACTCGCTTCGTCGTAAACCCGCGCTATGTCCCCGCCCCACTCGCCATGATAGCGGTCGAGCAGCACCTGCGCTGGCACCTTGCCCGAGCGGACGATCTCGCGCAGCGGGTCAAGGAAGCCGGTCTCATTATCGCCGGCCGCGTTCAACCGCGCCCGCGCCGCCAGCCCGGCATGGGCGATGTCCAACACCTCGCCGGCAATATCGCGCAGCCGCCCGCCGCCCGGCAGCGGCGCATCCAGCGCCAGTTCGGGGACCGAATCGCGCAACGCCTGCCGCTCGTTCAGCGACCAGCCCTTGACCAAATCCCAGGCCGCATCGAGTGCGGCATCGTCATAGAGCAGCCCGACCCACAGTGCCGGCAGCGCGCAGATGCGGCTCCAGGGGCCGCCATCGGCACCGCGCATCTCAAGGAAGGTCTTCAGCCGCACCTCGGGGAAGGCGGTCGACAGATGATCGTTCCAATCCTCCATCGTCGGCAACTCACCCGGCAGGACCGAAAGCTCGCCCTTCAGGAAGTCGCGGAACGACAGCCCCGCCGCGTCGATATATTTGCCATCGCGGTAGACGAAGTACATCGGCACATCGAGCGCATAGTCGGCATAGCGCTCATAGCCGAAACCATCCTCGAACACGAAGGGCAGCATGCCGGTGCGTGCGGGGTCGGTGTCCGACCAGATATGGCTGCGGAAGGACAGCTTGCCGTTAGGCTTGCCCTCGGTAAAAGGCGAATTGGCGAACAGCGCGGTGGCCAGTGGCTGCAGCGCCAGGCCGACGCGGAACTTCTTCACCATATCGGCCTCGGACGCATAATCGAGATTCACCTGGATCGTGCAGGTGCGCAGCATCATGTCGAGGCCGAGCGAGCCGACGCGCGGCATGTGCCGCAGCATGATCGCATAGCGCCCCTTGGGCATGATCGGCAGCTCGGCGCGAGTCTTGTCCGGCCACATGCCCAGCCCCAGAAAGCCCAGGCCCAGCTTGTCGCCCGCGGCCTTCACCTGCGTCAGGTGACGGCCGGTCTCGGCACAGGTCTCGTGCAGATTGTCGAGCGGCGCGCCCGACAGCTCGAACTGGCCGGCGGGCTCCAGGCTGATCGAGCCGTCCGCACCGGTCAGCGCGATCACGTTGCCGCCCTCCAACACCGGCGCCCAGCCATATTGCTCCAGCTCGCCCAAGAGTGCGCGGATACCCGCCGCTTCGTCGTAAGAGGGGGCGTGATGATCGCCCAGCGCATAGACGAACTTCTCATGCTCGGTGCCTATCCGCCAGCGATCGCTTGGTTTTTCGCCCTTTGCGAAGCTGGCGATCAGCTGATCGCGCGACTCGATGATGGCGCCCTTGGCGGTGCTCGCGGTCTTGGTGCTCATGAACCGCGCCTTACGCGGGCGGGCGCGAGGATGCCATAGGCTGAATCAACCCCAGTCGCCCGCCGCCGCCATCCAGAGCGATACGGCCGCCGCCGCCGCCGTATCGGCGCGCAGGATGCGGGGTCCCAGACCGATGCCAATGGCGGACGGGAGCGCGCGGATCGCCTCGCGCTCCTCGCTATCGAAACCGCCCTCCGGCCCGATCAGGATGGCCGCCGGCCCCTGATGCGCGCGCATCGCCTCCAACGCAGGCAGCCCGCCATTCTCGTCGGCAAAGAACAGCGCGCGTTCCTCAGGCCAGTCGCGCAGCAGCGCGGGCAGCTTCACCGGCTCGGCCACTTGCGGAAGCGCGGTCCGCCCACATTGCTCCGCCGCCTCGATCATATGCGCGCGCAGCCGCTCGGTATTGGGCTTGTCGACCACGGTGCGGCGAGTGACGACCGGGACCAGACGCGCCACGCCCAGTTCGCATGCCTTTTCCGCCAGCCAATCGACCCGCCCCTTCTTCAACGGCGCGGCGCATAGCCACAAATCCGGCACCGCCTCGCGCTCGCGCAACCGTTGGGTCACGTCCAGGGTCAGGTCGCGCTTTCCCACCGAGGCCGCGACGCCCAACCATTCGCCCGTCCGGTCGTCGAACAGCTTGACCGGATCGCCGACCTTCGTCCGCATCACCGACACCAGATAATGTGCGGCCGGACCATCGATGCGGATCGGCCCCTCGGCCAGTATCTGATCGACGAACAGGCGGGGGGTGGATTGCGGCGGCCAGGCGGGAGTAGCGGGCATGGGCCCCGCTTACACGCCTCGCGCACGCCATGCCACTTTTGCCGCTCGGTGCGTTTTCGGTTCAGGAGGTAACGATGGCGAAACATTATCAAGAGGAGCTGGAAGCGCTGCAACTGGCGCTGGTCCGCACCCAGATGGCGATGGCCGGATCGAGCGAGCGGGTCGTCATCGTGCTGGAGGGACGCGATGGGGCCGGTAAGGACGGGACGATCAAGTGCATCACCGAGCATCTCTCGGTCCGTGCCACCCGGGTCGTGGCGCTCCCCAAGCCCTCCGACCGCGAACGCACCCAATGGTATTTCCAGCGCTACGCCACCCATCTTCCGGCTGCGGGCGAAATCGTGATCTTCAACCGCAGTTGGTACAACCGCGCAGGCGTAGAGGTCGTCATGGGCTTTTCCACCGCCACCGAGCAGGAAGCCTTTCTGCGCGATGCCCCCGATTTCGAGCGAATGCTGGTCGAAAGCGGCATCAAGCTGGTCAAGATCTGGCTCGACATCTCCAAGAAGGAGCAGGAAAAGCGGCTGGAGGCGCGGCGCACCGATCCGCTGAAAGCGCTGAAGGTCTCGGACATGGACAAGGTCGCGCAGGCCAAATGGGCCGATTATTCGGCGGCACGCGACACGATGCTGATCCGCACCCATACGCCGTTCGCGCCGTGGCACGTGGTCCGCGCCGACGACAAGAAGGACGCGCGGATCGCGATCATCCGCCACATCCTCCACCGCATCGCCCCGCCCGACATTGCCGCCGACGTGCCGCTGCCCGATCCGGACCTGCTCTTCCCGTTCGACATGGCGGCGCTGGAGGATGGGCGGCTGGCGAAGTAGCGAATCTTTCGTGGCGGCGGCGCAGGGACATTAGGCCGATCTTTACCGGCGAATGGTCTTATCGGGCGGAGACTCCCTGCGTCGAGGATTATGCCGAATGCCGCCTTCTTCCCCTCGGATCGCTGCAACGCTGATCGTCCGGAACGAGGCCCGCTGCATCGCGCGTTGCCTGAACAGCGTCGCGCCTTGGGTCGACAAGATGGTGGTGCTCGACACCGGTTCCACCGACGACACCGTGGTGATCGCGAAGGCCGCCGGGGCCGAGGTGCATCACCTGCCCTGGCCGGACGACTTCGCCGAGGCGCGCAACCACGCTCTCGCCTGCGCCGATGCCGACTGGAACCTGATGCTCGACGCCGACGAGTGGATCAGCACGGGCGGCGAGGAACTGCGTCGCTGGTGCGCGGGGCCGCCACGCCTGGGTTTCGTCTGTATCGAGAATTATGTCGACGGTAGCCCCGATCCCACGCGGTGCTGGATTCCGCGATTGTTGCCACGCGGCGTCCATTATGAAGGGCGCATCCATGAACAGGTCGCCTCTTCCCTGCCCCGTGAACGTATTCCCGTACATGTCGGCCATGATGGCTATCTCGCCCAGCAAAAGGCGAAAAAGCGCGACCGCAATCAGGCGCTGCTGCTGCGCGAACTCGCCGAGCAGCCGGAAAACCCCTATCTGATGTTCCAATTGGGCATGGAAGCCCAAGGGCAGGCCGATTTCCAAACGGCATGCGATTATCTGGGACAAGCCTTGGCCAGAGCCCCGCGCGATGCCGGTTGGCGGCATGCGTTGGTGGTCAGTGCCATTCCGCTGATGTCCCATGCAGGCCGGCTGGCCGACGCGATCGCGCTGGCCGATGCCGAATTCGGACAATGGCCCGATTCGCCTGACTATTTCTATGTCCTGGGGGACGTCCTGTTCGATCAGGCTGTGGCCGATCCAGCACAAGCGGTCGACCATTGGCTGCCCATGGCACAGGGGGCCTGGGAACGCTGTCTCACCATCGGTGAACGCCCTGACCTGGACGGCAGCGTTACCGGGCGTGGCAGCTATCTGGCGCAGCAGAGTCTGGACATCGTCCGCTCGCAACTCGCGACGCTGGCCGCCTAGCGCCGTCGGCGGACGAGCCACCACAATAGGCCCAGCCCGATCAGCGCCAGCAGGACGACACCGCCCACCATCCCCGCCACGCGCAGGATCGCCCAGAACAGCGCCTCGACGAAACGCCCGACCGCGACCGACAGGCCGATCACTGGAAAAGAGGCCCACAGCCCGTCACCGCCCCGTCATAGCGGCAGGCGGCCCCTTGCGCCACGCGGGTCAGCGCAGAGGCGCGATCATCGCCTTCACGCTATCGATGGGCAGTGACATCAGCGCCGCAGCACAATCGTCGATGCCATAGGACAGGAACACCCGGCCGTCATGGGCCGCCAGCCCCGAACAGAATTCGAGACCCCGTTTTTCAAAGAAGAACGGCTCCGACAGCCCCGTCACACGCCAGTCGCGGGCGATGCGGACGAAGCGATGCGGATAAAAGGGGCCTGCGGAGAAGCTGGCCTTGAGCTGCCGACAGGCGAGATGCGCGACGCAGAGCCAGCCATCCTCCCACGGAATGAGCTGCGACGATCCCGACCATCCGACCAACGGGCGGATCGGCTGATCGGTCTGGTGGATCAATTGCAGCGCGTCGTCTGTCACCTGATACACCTCCATCCTGTCCAGCCGATAGAGCAGGGCCAGCCGATCCTCCTCGACCGCGGGCATCCAGTTCTTCTCGCGCGCGCAGCCATGAGGTGACGGCAGCGAGAGCGACCGACCGATCGCGCCATCGTCGACGGGGGCGATCGCCATGACGTTGCTGCTGCCCTTCCAATTGGGCTTGCTGGCGCCGCGCGCATCGGGCGCCACCTGATCGGGGCCGAGACGGCAGGCGCTCCAAAGTCCGTACACCATATCCTTCCAGAAGAAGAGCCGTGGATCCTCAAAGCCATTGCGCGCATCGGGCGACGCGGCCTTGGCCTCGTCATCGTCCAGCCGGACGGCGGAGCGGACTCCCAGATCCTCGTCATAGCCGAGCAGCCAGTTATCCGACGACAGCCGCTCAATACCGCCGGGTACGATATAGGCGCCGTCCGCCAGCATCCGGTAATTGGGGCTGCGCACCATGACGGTCCAGGGCCCTTCCGCCCGGTCCGGCGTGCGCAGGATCGTGGGATTGCACAGCCGTTCGACACCCTCGATCCGGATTTCCTGGTGGCGTGCATCGTGTTGCTTGATCAGGCACGTCGCGCGCGCGACGATCGACGCTTCCTTCATTTGCCCGAGCCGGAAACGGCCATGCCGCCCGATCCGCCGAATCAATCCCCGCATCATCATTCCCCATTGTCGCGATCGGGCACCGAGCGGGGCGGATCGCGATTCCTCGCCCCGCCTAGCGCATCGGCGATGCCCGGCGAGATGGCTTTGTCATCGGCCAACGCCGCGATTGACCAGCGTTGATACAGATGCCGCCGCACCCGAACCCCCTTGCATGGCCCGACCGGCCCCCATAGGCCCGGACCATGACGATCGAGATCGTACCCGATAGCGAGCATAAGGGACTGGTCGGGCGGCTGCCGCCCCGGTGGCGTGGACTGGCGTTGCTGGCGCGGTTCGATCGACCGATCGGCTGGTGGCTGCTCTTCTGGCCCGGTGCCTGGGCGATCGCGCTGGCCGGCGGACTACCGGAACGCTGGCCGATGCTGCTGTGGTTCCTGGTCGGTGCGATCGCGATGCGGGGCGCGGGCTGCGTCTTCAACGACATTGTCGACCGCGACCTGGATGCCAAGGTCGCGCGGACGCGGGCACGGCCGATTCCCTCGGGGCTGGTGTCGGTAAAGCTCGCCGCGATCTGGCTGGTCGTGCTGTGCCTGATCGGGCTCGTCGTCCTGGTGCAGTTGCGCCCGCTGGCCGCGATCGTCGCGCTGGTCAGCTTGGCGCCGGTCGCCGCCTATCCCTTCATGAAGCGGATCACCTGGTGGCCGCAGGCCTGGCTGGGCATGGTGTTTAGCTGGGCCGCACTGGTCGGCTGGGCGGAGATTGCCGGGGCACTGACCACGCCGCTCTGGCTGCTCTATGCCGGATCGATCGCCTGGGTGATCGGCTATGACACCATCTATGCGCTTCAGGATCGTGAGGACGATGCATTGATCGGCGTGCGATCCTCCGCACTGCGCATGGGCGCGCATGTGAAGCCGGGGGTCGGAGCCTTCTACCTCATCGCCATCCTGTGCTGGGCGGCGGCGATCTGGCTGGTCCGGCCGGACGTGCTGGCGGTCGCCGCGCTGATCCCGGTGGCGCTGCATCTGGGCTGGCAGGTCGTGACGCTGAAACCCGACGACGGCGCGGGTGCGCTCTACCGGTTCCGGTCCAATCGCTTTGCCGGGTTGCTGATGGCGTTGGCCTGCGCGGTAGTGGGGAGTTCGATCTGAATCCTCCCCGCACGGGGTGCGGTGCTGATCTCGCGCAACGCTTTGGCGGGTTGTCGCGTTTGCCAAACTCCGCCACATCTCAAGGTCGATGACCGTAGCCACGCCCGCCACCCGCTCGCTTGCCGAAAGCCATCGTTCGATCGCGATCCCGGAGGGCGCGTCCTTCCTGCGGCGGTTGTTCGCCTTTGCCGGACCCGGTTATTTGGTCGCGGTCGGCTATATGGACCCGGGCAATTGGGCGACCGACATCGCGGGCGGATCGGCCTATGGCTATGCTTTGCTGTCGGTCATCCTGCTATCCAACATCATGGCGATGATCCTGCAGGCGCTGTCGGCGCGGCTGGGCATCGCCGCGGGCCTGGACCTCGCCCAGGCGTGCCGCGCGGCCTATTCCAGGCCGGTCTCGCGCATCCTGTGGCTGCTCTGCGAGATCGCGATCATCGCCTGCGACTTGGCGGAGGTGCTGGGCACCGCCATCGCGCTGCAATTGCTATTCGACCTGCCTTTGGTCTGGGGCGTAATCATCACCGGGCTGGACGTGTTCCTGATCCTTGCGCTGCAACGATACGGCTTTCGCAAGATCGAGGCGTTCATCATCGCGCTGCTGATGATCATCGGCGGCTGTTTTCTCTATGAATTGATCGCCTCGCGTCCCGATCCGGGATCGGTGCTGGCCGGTTTCATCCCCACGACGCGGATCGTGACCGATCCGGCGATGCTCTACATCGCGATCGGCATCTTGGGAGCGACGGTGATGCCGCATAACCTGTACCTCCATTCCTCGGTGGTACAGACGCGCGCCTTTGGTCTCACGACCGAGGGCAAGCGCGATGCCATCAAGATGGCGACGATCGACAGCACGGTCGCCTTGTTCTTCGCCTTCTTCATCAACGCCGCGATCCTGATCGTTGCGGCTGCCACCTTCCATGTTGCGGGCCGCACCGATGTGGCGGAGATCGACCAGGCCTATCGCCTGCTCGCCCCGATGCTGGGGGTCGGCGGGGCCAGCGTGGTGTTCGGCGTGGCGCTCCTCGCCTCGGGGCAGAATTCGACCGTCACGGGCACGCTGGCCGGGCAGATCGTGATGGAGGGATTCCTCGACCTGCGCCTTGCCCCCTGGCTGCGGCGGCTGATCACCCGCGGGCTGGCCATCATTCCCGCCGTACTGGTGGTCGGTGCCAGCGGACAGGCGGGCGCGACGAAACTGCTGGTGCTCAGCCAGGTGATCCTCAGCCTGCAGCTCCCCTTCGCGGTGGTGCCCTTGGTCCGCTTCACGGCGGACAAGGGGATGATGGGGCCGTTCGCCAGCCCGATCTGGCTGCGCATTCTGGCATGGATCATTGCCGCAGTGATCATCGGCCTCAACCTGACCCTGTTGTGGGGGCTGGCGACGGGCTGATCCCCTTTCGCGGATGCGAAGGAATGCCGCGTGACTTCACTTCCCGCGCGGCTAAGCTGGCGATGACTGGACCCATAGGGATCGCCGAATCAATGACGACCACGATCACCACCCTGCATGTCGATGATACCGGGCCGCTGGCCGACGCCATCGTCGATACGCTGGTGCACCGGATCGGCAAGGATGCCGCCAATGCCCGCCCGCATGACTGGCTGGCCGCGACTATCCTGACCGTCCGCAACGACATTATCGAGCGCTGGATGGCCTCTACCCGCGAAGCCCATGCGGCGGGCGCCAAGCGCGTCTATTATCTCAGCCTGGAGTTCCTGATCGGGCGGCTGCTGCGCGATGCGCTGTCCAATCTGGGGGTAATGGCGCAAGTGGCGGGCGCGCTGCTATCGCTGGGCGTCGACCTGGCCGAGCTGGAGGAGATGGAACCCGACGCCGCGCTCGGCAATGGCGGCCTGGGACGGCTGGCGGCGTGTTTCATGGAGAGCCTCGCCAGCCTCGACCTGCCCGCCTATGGCTATGGCATCCGCTATGTGAACGGGATGTTCCGTCAGCGGATCGATGACGGCTGGCAGGTCGAACTCCCCGAAACCTGGCTGAGCCACGGCAATCCCTGGGAGTTCGAGCGGCGCGAGAGTGCCTATTTCGTCGGCTTCGGCGGCGAGGTGGTGGGCACCGAGACCGGCGCGGTCCACTGGAAACCCGCCGAAGCGGTGGAGGCGATCGCGGTGGATACTCCCGTGGTCGGCTGGCGCGGCAAGCGGGTCAACACGCTGCGGCTGTGGACCGCGCAGGCGATCGACCCCATCCGGCTCGACCGGTTCAATGCGGGCGACTATACCGGCGCGCTCGCCGGACAGTTGGCAGCGGAGACGCTGGTCCGCGTCCTCTATCCATCGGACAGCTCACCTGCGGGCCAGGAGCTGCGGCTGCGGCAGGAATATTTCTTCTCCTCGGCCTCGCTCCAGGACATCGTCCGGCGGCATATCCAGTATTTCCACGATATCCACACCCTGCCCGACAAGGCGGCGATCCAGCTCAACGACACCCATCCGGCGGTCTCGGTTGCGGAACTGATGCGGCTGCTCATCGATCATCACGATCTGGGCTTCGACGAGGCGTGGGACATCACCCGCCGCACCTTCGGCTATACCAACCACACGCTGCTGCCTGAGGCGCTAGAAAGCTGGCCGCTCCACCTGTTCGAGCGGTTGCTGCCGCGTCACATGCAGTTGATCTATGCGATCAATGCCAAGCTGCTACGCGAAGCCCGCGCGATGGAGGGCGTGGACGACCGCGCCATCGCCGCGATCAGCCTGATCGACGAGGGCGGCGAGCGGCGCGTCCGCATGGCCAACCTGGCCTTTGCGGGCAGCCACAGCGTCAACGGCGTCGCTGCGCTCCATACCGAGCTGATGAAGAAGACGGTCTTTGCCGACCTCCACCGCCTATATCCGACGCGGATCAACAACAAGACCAACGGCATCACCCCGCGCCGCTGGTTACAGCAATGCAATCCGCAACTCACCGCGCTGATCCGCGAGGCGATCGGGCCAAGTTTCGAGGATGACGCCGAAAAATTGATAGCGCTCACGGAATTCGCGCAGGATGCGAATTTCAGGGAACGCTTTCTGGCGATCAAACGTTCCAACAAGGTGGGGCTGGCAAATTATCTCAAAGAGACGACCGGGTTGCGCGCGGACCCTGATGCGTTGTTCGACGTCCAGATCAAGCGCATCCACGAATATAAGCGCCAGTTGCTTAACATCATAGAGACGGTAGCGCTCTACGATCAGATCCGCAGCCATCCCGAGCGGGACTGGACACCCCGCGTGAAACTGTTCGCGGGCAAGGCGGCGTCGAGCTATCACAATGCCAAGCTGGTCATCAAACTGGCCAATGACGTGGCGCGCCGGATCAATTCCGACCCCAGCGTCGGCCATCTGCTGAAGATTGGTTTCGTCCCCAATTATAATGTCAGCCTAGCCGAGAAGATCATCCCCGCCGCCGATCTGTCCGAACAGATCTCGACCGCAGGCATGGAGGCGTCGGGCACCGGCAACATGAAGTTCGCGCTGAACGGTGCTCTCACCATCGGCACGCTCGACGGCGCCAATGTCGAGATCAAGGAGCATGTCGGCGACGATCATATCGTCATCTTCGGCCTGACCGCCGACGAGGTCGCCGCCCAGCGCCGCGACGGCTACAACCCGCGCGCGGTGATCGAGGGCAGCCCGGAACTGCGCCAGGCCGTCTCCGCCATCGCCTCGGGCGTGTTCTCGCCCGACGATCCCGGCCGTTATGCCGGGTTGATGGGCGGGCTGTACGATGGCGACTGGTTCATGGTCGCCGCCGATTTCGATGCCTATGCCGCCGCGCAGCGCAGCGTCGACGCCCGCTGGCAGGACCAGGCGGGCTGGGCGACCTCGGCCATCCACAATGTCGCGAAAGTCGGATGGTTCTCCTCCGATCGCACCATCCGGCAATATGCCGAGGAAATCTGGAACGTGATGTGAAGCCACCCCGTGCCGCTCTGGATGCCCTGATCGAGGGCCGCAACGCCGATCCGTTCGCGTTGCTGGGACCTCATGAAGGGCCGGGCGGTACGTTCCTGCGGGCGCTGGTGCCGGGCGCGGAGGAGGTCGCGGCCTTCGACCTGTCCGGTACGTCCCTGGGTGAATTGCAAAGCGTCGATCCGCGCGGCCTGTTCGAGGGAGCGGTCGAAGGCCCTGCCCAGCCGGTGAAGTACCGCGCGCGGGGCCACGGGGCGGAATGGTGGATCACCGATCCGTACAGCTTCGGCCCTGTCCTGGGCCCCCTTGACGATTTCCTGATGGGCGAAGGCAATCACTTCCGCCTGTACGACAAGATGGGCGCGCACCTGATCGAGCATCAGGGCGTGGCAGGTGTGCACTTCGCGGTCTGGGCCCCCAATGCCGAGCGGGTCGCGGTCGTGGGCGACTTCAACGACTGGAATCCCGGCCGCCATGTCATGCGCCGCCGTCTGGACGTCGGGGTGTGGGAAATCTTCATCCCCGATATTGGCGAGGGCCGCGCCTATAAGTTCGCGATCACCGGCCCGCATGGCGCGGAACAGCCGATGAAGGCCGACCCCTTCGCCTTCGCCGCCGAGCTTCGCCCCAAGACCGCCTCGATCACCACCGCCCCGCCCCAACATGTGTGGAAAGACGCGCCCCATCGCGAGCATTGGGCTACAGTCGATCCGCGACGCGTGCCGATCAGCATCTACGAGGTTCACGCCGGATCTTGGGACCGCGACGAAAATGGCTGGTATCTGAGCTGGGACGCGCTGGCGGAGCGACTGATCCCCTATGTTGTCGAGATGGGGTTCACCCATATCGAATTCCTGCCCATCTCCGAGCATCCCTACGACCCCAGCTGGGGCTATCAGACGACCGGGCTTTATGCGCCATCGGCACGGTTCGGCGATGTCGAAGGCTTCTCGCGCTTCGTCGACGGCGCACACCGGGCGGGGATCGGCGTGATCCTCGACTGGGTGCCCGCCCATTTCCCCACCGACGCGCATGGCCTGTCGCATTTCGACGGCACCGCGCTCTACGAGCATGAGGACCCGCGCCAGGGTTTCCATCCCGACTGGAACACCGCCATCTATAATTTCGGGCGGCGCGAGGTGGCGAGCTTCCTGGTCAACAATGCGCTGTTCTGGCCCGAGCGCTATCATATCGACGGGCTGCGCGTCGATGCCGTCGCCTCGATGCTCTACCGCGATTACAGCCGCAAGGACGGCGAGTGGGTGCCCAACGAGCAGGGCGGCCGCGAGAATTGGGAAGCGGTCGAGTTTCTCCGCCAGGTCAACCGCCAGGTGTACGGCCAGCATCCCGGCGTCTTCACCGTCGCCGAGGAATCCACCGCCTGGCCCGGCGTCTCGGCGCCCGCGCATGACGGCGGGCTGGGCTTCGGGTTCAAGTGGAACATGGGCTTCATGCACGACACGCTCCAGTACATGGCGCGCGAGCCCGTGCATCGGCGGCACCATCACGGCGAGATCCTGTTCGGCCTCCACTATGCGTTCGACGAGAATTTCGTCCTGCCGCTCAGCCATGACGAGGTGGTGCACGGCAAGGGCAGCCTGCTGACCAAGATGGCGGGCGACGACTGGCAGAAATTCGCCAATCTGCGCGCCTATTATGCCTTCATGTGGGCCTATCCGGGCAAGAAGCTGCTCTTCATGGGCCAGGAATTCGCCCAGCGCGAGGAATGGTCGGAAAGCCGTGCGCTCGACTGGCATCTGCGCGCCAGCCACGCGCATGAAGGGGTCCGCTCGCTGGTCCGCGACCTCAATCATCTCTATCGCGACACGCCCGCGCTCCACGCCCGGGATTGCGAGCGCGAGGGGTTCGAGTGGCTGGTCGCCGACGACAGCGCCCATTCGGTCTTCGCCTGGTTGCGCAAGGCCCCGGGCGAGAAGCCGGTCGCCGTCATCGCCAATATGACGCCGGTCGCGCGCGCGCCCTATCGCCTGCCGCTGCCGCATGACGGCCGCTGGACCGAGGTGCTCAACTCCGACGCGACCCAATATTGGGGATCGGGGCTGGGCAATATGGGCGGCGTGGATGCGACCGATGGTGCGGCCTGGGTGACGCTACCCCCGCTGGCCACCGTCATCTTACGCTTCGACGGCTGACACGCCATCAGATTTTACCTGGAATACCAACGCGCCGATCAAGCGTTGCGACACTAACATACGGACAGGAGACGGAAAATGGACCTGAGGCGCGGACAACCGCTGGCGCGCGATGCCATGGCCTATGTGCTGGCGGGCGGCCGCGGCAGTCGCCTCATGGAAATGACCGATACCCGCGCCAAGCCCGCCGTCTATTTCGGCGGCAAGGCGCGGATCATCGACTTCGCCCTGTCCAATGCCATTAACTCGGGTATCCGCCGCATCGGCGTCGCGACCCAATACAAGGCCCACTCGCTGATCCGCCACCTTCAGCGCGGCTGGAACTTCCTGCGCGACGAACGTAACGAGAGCTTCGACATCCTCCCCGCCAGCCAGCGGATCAGCGAATTCCAATGGTATGAAGGCACCGCCGATGCGGTCTTTCAGAATATTGACATCATCGAGAGCTATGCGCCCGAATTCATGGTCATCCTGGCAGGCGACCATGTCTATAAGATGGACTATGAACTGATGCTCCAGCAGCATTGCGACAGTGGTGCCGACGTCACCGTCGCCTGTCTGGAGGTCACCCGCGCCGAGGCGAGCGCATTCGGCGTGATGCATGTCGATGAGACCGACCGCATCGTCGCGTTCGTCGAAAAGCCCGCCGATCCGCCCTCCATCCCCGGCAACCCGGACGTGTCGCTGGCGTCGCTGGGCATCTATGTCTTCCGCACGTCCTTCCTGTTCGAACAGCTCCGCCGCGATGCCGCCACGCCCGGCTCGAGCCGCGATTTCGGCAAGGACATCATCCCCTATCTGGTCGAGCACGGCAAAGCCCAGGCGCACCGCTTCTCCGCCTCCTGCGTCCGCTCGCATGACGAACCCGGCGCGTACTGGCGCGATGTCGGCACGGTCGACGCCTATTGGGAGGCCAGCCTCGACCTGACCGATGTGGTACCGCAGCTCGATCTGTACGACCGGAGCTGGCCGCTCTGGACCTATGCCGAGATCACCCCGCCTGCCAAGTTCGTCCATGACATCGACGGCCGGCGCGGATCGGCGGTGGCCAGCCTGGTCGCGGGCGACTGCATCGTGTCGGGGTCGTCAATCCACCGCTCGCTGCTGTCCACCGGCGTGCGCACCCACAGCTTCGCGATGCTCGACGAGGCGGTGGTCCTGCCCTTCTGCCATATCGGGCGCGGCGCGCGGTTGCGACGCGTGATCCTCGACCGCGGCGTCAAGATTCCCGACGGGCTGGTGGTCGGCGACGATCCGGTGCTCGACGGACAGCGTTTCCGGCGGACCGACAAGGGCATCTGCCTCATCACCCAGCCGATGATCGATCGTCTGGCCAACTGAAAGTCCCCATGACCCTCTCCGTCCTGTCGGTCGCCTCGGAGGCGTTCCCGCTCATCAAGACCGGCGGCCTCGCCGATGTCGTGGGCGCGCTGCCCGAGGCGCTGGCGCCGCACGATATCGCCGTGACCACGCTGATCCCTGGCTTCCCCAAGGTGATGCGGGCGATCGGCGAGGATGCGCCCCGGGTCCATCACTGGACGCATATCATCGGCACCGACGCGTGGCTGCGCGAGGCGATGATCGGCGCGCACCGGTTGCTCGTGATCGAGGCGCCACAGCTCTGGGAGCGCGAGGGGCTTCCTTATGTCGATACCGCCGGCAACGATTGGCCCGACAATTGGCGGCGGTTCGCGGTGCTGGCGCGGGCGGGGGCGGACCTCGCCTCGGGCGCGGTGCCGGGTTACGAGTTCGACCTGCTCCATGCGCATGACTGGCAAGCGGCGCTGGCCCCGGCCTTCCTTCATTACGCACCCGGCCCCGGCAAGGTCGCCAAGAGCATCGTCACCATCCACAATATCGCCTTTCAGGGATCGTTCGCCGCGCACCACTTCCCCGATCTAGGCCTGCCGCCGGAAGCATGGTCGGTCGACGGCGTCGAATATTATGGCCAGATCGGCTATCTGAAGGCGGGCCTGCGCACGGCCGACGCGATTACCACGGTCAGCCCGACCTATGCCGAGGAAATCCACCGCGTGCAGTATGGCATGGGGCTGGAAGGTTTGATCGCCGCCCGCGCCGAGTGCGTCAGCGGCATCGTCAACGGCATCGATCCCGCCATCTGGAGCCCCAAGGCCGACGCCGCCCTGCCCGCCCCCTTCACCGTCGCCACGCTGGACGACCGCATCGCCAACAAGCGCGCGGTGGAGAAGGCGTTCGGGCTGGACGAGGATGACAGCCCGATCTTCACCGTCATCAGCCGCCTGACCTGGCAAAAGGGCATGGACGTGCTGGTCGAGGTGATCGACGATCTTGTCGCGCTCGGCGGACGGCTAGTGGTGTTGGGCACCGGCGACCCGGCGCTGGAGATCGCCTTCGCCACCGCCGCGCTGCGCCATCCGGGCCGCGTCGCGGTGCGGATCGGCTATGACGAGCCGGTCTCGCATCTGCTCCAGGGCGGGTGCGACGCGATCGTCATCCCCTCGCGCTTCGAGCCGTGCGGGCTGACCCAGTTGTATGGCCTGGCTTATGCTTGCGTCCCCGTGGTCGCGCGGACCGGCGGGCTGGCCGATACGATCATCGACGCCAACGAGGCCGCGCTGGCCATGGGCGTGGCGACGGGCTTACAGTTCGACAATGTCACCACAGACAATATCGTCGCGGTGCTGCGTCGCACAATGAGACTCTATGCCGACCAAGACCAATGGCGGACCATTCAGGTCAATGGCATGAACGCCGATTATAGCTGGCACCATAGCGGCCGCCACTATGCCGAACTCTATCGATCCGTCCTGGGGAACCCATGATCAAGACCGTCGCGACCGAGCCCTATCTCGACCAGAAGCCCGGCACCTCGGGCCTGCGCAAGAAGGTCCGCGTCTTTCAGCAGCCCAATTATGCCGAGAATTTCGTCCAGTCGGTGTTCGACGCGCTGGGCGACGAAAAGGCCGGCCAGACGCTGGTGATCGGCGGCGATGGTCGCTTCCTGAACCGCGAGGTGATCCAGGTCGCGATCCGCATGGCGGCGGCGAACGGTTTCGCCCGTGTCGTTGTGGGGCAAGGCGGCATCCTGTCGACCCCGGCGGCGAGCAACGTGATCCGCCAGCGCAAAGCCTTGGGCGGCCTGGTCCTGTCGGCCAGCCACAATCCGGGCGGTCCCGACGAAGATTTCGGCATCAAGTACAACATCTCGAACGGCGGTCCCGCGCCGGAGAAGGTGACCGACGCGATCCACGCCAACACCAAGTCGATCAGCCGCTGGCTGACCGTCGAGGCGGCGGACATCGACCTCGACACGCTGGACGCGGTGACGGTCGGCGGGATGACGGTCGAGGTGATCGACCCGGTCGCCGACTATGCCGCGCTGATGGAAAGCCTGTTCGACTTCGCCGCGATCCGACGCGCGGTTGAGGGCGGCTTCACCATGTCGTTCGACGCGATGAGCGCGGTGACCGGGCCTTACGCGACCGAGATCCTCGAAAACCGGCTGGGCTTCGCCAAGGGCACGGTGAAGAACGGCACGCCGCTCCCCGATTTCGGCGGCCATCACCCAGACCCCAATCTGGTCCATGCGAAGGAGCTGTACGACCGGATGATGGCGGCGGACGCGCCCGATTTCGGCGCAGCCTCGGACGGGGACGGCGATCGCAACCTCATCATCGGGCGCGGGCGCTTCATCACGCCATCGGACAGCCTGGCGATGCTGGCGGCGAACGCGCATCTGGCGCCAGCTTATGCGGGCGGGCTGAAGGGCATCGCCCGCTCGATGCCGACCAGCGCCGCTGCCGACCGCGTCGCCGAGAAGCTGGGCATTCCGGCGTACGAGACGCCGACCGGCTGGAAGTTCTTCGGCAATCTGCTCGACGCCGGGACGGCGACCATCTGCGGCGAGGAGAGCGCGGGCACGGGTTCGGATCATGTACGCGAGAAGGATGGGCTGTGGGCGGTGCTGCTCTGGCTCAACATCCTCGCCGCCTCGGGCAAGTCTGTCGACCAGATCGCCCGCGATCATTGGGCGACCTATGGCCGCAACTATTATGCGCGCCACGATTATGAGGGCGTCGAGAGCGAGCGCGCCGATGCGCTGATGGCCGATCTGCGCGGCAAACTGGCCACTCTGCCGGGCGAGAGCTTCGCCGGGCTGACGGTCGAGACGGCGGACGACTTCGCCTATACCGACCCCACAGACCAGTCGGTCAGCCGCAACCAGGGCATCCGCGTGCTGTTCCAGGGCGGCAGCCGCGTCGTGTTCCGCCTGTCGGGCACCGGCACCAGCGGCGCGACGCTGCGCGTGTATCTGGAGCGCTATTCGGCCGAGGAACTCGACCGCGAGACGCCCGAGATGCTCGCCGACATCATCGCGGCAGCGGACGAGATCGCCGGGATCACCCAGCATACCGGCCGCACCGAACCCGATGTGGTGACGTAATTGGCAGGGGGGGGAGAGCAAAGCGCTCTCCCCTTTCCGCCCCGGCGAAGGCCGGGGCCCAGTCGCCGCCACGCTGGTCGAACACCGGAGAGTGGGCACAACTGGCCCCCGGCCTTCGCCGGGGTGGTCATGATGAGTAGGATGGGGCCGTCATGACGAATCAGCCCTCTCCTCGCCTCGGCGCGCAGCCGGTCCCCGGCGGCACCCGTTTCGCCGTCCATTCGACCGCCGAGCGGGTGGAGCTGTGCCTGTTCGACGGCGAGCACGAACGCCGCATCGCCATGACCCGCGACGGAGAGACGTGGAGCACCACCGTCCCCGGCACCGACCATCTCTATGGCTACCGGGCGCACGGAGATTACGATCCGGCACGCAACCTATGGTTCGATCCCACCAAGTTGCTGGTCGATCCTTACGCACTGGAACTCGACCGCCCGTTCGTCCAGTCTCCCCGCCTTGCCCGCTATGGCGAGGACACGGCCGATATCGTGCCCCGCGCCCGTGTCGTGGCGCCATTGACCGGCTCCCCCTTGTCGCCCCTCTTCCGGCGCGGCCAACTGGTCTACGAACTCAACCTGCGCAGTTTCACCATGCGGCACCCCGCGATCGCGCCCGAGCAACGCAGCACGCTGGCCGCGCTCGCCCACCCGGCGGTGATCGACCACCTCCGCAAGCTGGGCGTCGCGGCGGTCGAGTTGATGCCGATCACCGCCGCCATCGATGAACGCCATCTGCCACCGCTCGGGCTGCGCAATGCCTGGGGCTATAATCCGGTCGTGCCGATGGCGCTCTGCCCGGAGCCGGTGCCGGGCGGGGTCGCCGAACTGGTCGCCACCGTCGCCGCGCTGCGCGAGGCGGGGATCGGGGTGATCCTCGACCTCGTCTTCAACCATATGGGTGAGAGCGACGTGCAGGGCGGCACCCTGTCCTTCCGGGGGCTCGATCCGGAGGTCTATGCCCGCGCGCCCGATGGTATGCTCATTAACGATGCCGGGACCGGCAACACGCTGGATGCCAGCCGCCCGAGCGTCCGCGCGATGATCCTCGACACGCTTCGCCATTTCGCGCGAGCAGGGGTGGACGGTTTTCGTTTCGACCTGGCCCCGGTCCTGGCACGTGGGCCGGGCTTCGATCCCAACGCACCGATCTTTGCCGAGATCGCCGCCGATCCCATCCTGGTGACCCGCGTCATGATCGCCGAGCCCTGGGACATCGGCCCCGGCGGATACCAGCTGGGCCACTTCCCCGACCATTGGCTGGAATGGAACGACCGCTACCGCGACCAGGTCCGCCGGTTCTGGCGCGGCGACGGGCGCCCGGGCGATCTGGCGACGCGGGTGGCGGGCTCGGCGGATGTGTTTGCCGGCCCCGCGAGCCGCTCGGTCAATTTCGTCGCCGCGCATGACGGCTTCACCCTGGCCGACATGGTCGCCTATGCCGAACGTCACAACCACGCCAATGGCGAAGACAATCGCGACGGGCACGCCGACGAGATATCGTGGAACCACGGCGTCGAAGGACCGACCGACGATCCCGCCATCCGTGCCGCGCGCAACGCCTCGGTCCGCGCGATGCTCGCCACGCTGTTCCTGTCGCGCGGCACCCCGATGCTGACCGCAGGCGACGAGTTCGGTCGGAGCCAGCGGGGCAATAATAACGGCTATGCGCAGAACAACGAGACGACCTGGCTAGACTGGCAGAACCGGGACGAGGCGCTGGAGAATTTCGTCGCGGCACTAAGCGCCTTCCGTCGGGACACGCCCATCGACTGGACGGATTGGCTCGCCGATGCCGAGTGGCGTACGCTGTCAGGCGATCCGATGGGCCCCGAGGACTGGGACGGCGACGGCTTTGCGCTGCACCTACCCCTTGGCGACGAAAGCCTGATCCTCCGCTTCGACCGCCACCACGGCGTCTCCGCCATGCGCGGCGTGGTGATCGAGAGCTAAGGCGTCGCCATCGGCCCCATCAGATTGTGGTTCAGATGCCCCATGATCCAGATCGACCCCAGCAGCACCAGCGTCACGATCAACACGCCGAACAGCAGCGCCAGCACATTGTTGCTGTTGTCCGGCCCGGTCGTGATGTGCAGGAAGAAGACGAGGTGCACCCCCATCTGGCCGATCGCCAGCGCCAGCAGCGCGGCAGGCACGGCGGGCCCCCAGATGATATCCATCTGGACCAGCGCAAAGGACGCCGCCGTCAGCACGGCCGCCGCGGCCAACCCGATCACATAGCTGCGGACGCCGCCCGCGATCGAATCATGTTCGCTTTCTTCGCCCGGCGCGGTTTCGTCGCGGGCCATTTCCTCGTCGGGCCGCTCGCTCATCCGCGCACTCCCATCAGATAGACCATGGTGAACAGCGCCACCCAGATGATGTCGAGCGCATGCCAGAACAGGCTGAAGCACAGGATGCGGCGCAGGATATCCTCCCGAAACCCCTTGGCCCAGGTCTGCGCCATCATCGTCGTCAGCCAGAGCAGCCCGAGCGTGACGTGAAAGCCGTGACAGCCGACCAACGCGAAGAACGCCGACAGGAACGCACTGCGCCCCGGTCCATTGCCCTCGCCGATCAGGTGGAGGAACTCATGGGCCTCGAGCGCCAGAAAGCCTGCGCCCAGCAGCGCGGTCACCGCCATCGCGATCTGGAACCAGCGCATGTTGCGCGCCAGCGTCGCGATCCCCGCCAGACCGCAGGCGAAGCTGGAGAGCAGCAGCAGCGCCGTCTCGGTCTCGACCAGCGGCAGTTCGAACAGGTCCTTGCCCGAAGGCCCACCCGCCGTCGCGTCGTGCAGCACGGCATAGGCCGCGAAGAAGCACGAAAACAGGATGAAGTCCGACAGCAGGAAGATCCAGAAGCCGTAGGACACGATGATCCGCTTGGGTGCCGGACCATCGGGATTGGGCTCGGTGGCGCGGCCCAGCTTGTTGGGATCATGGGCCTTGGCGGTCTGGCTCATGACAGCGCCTCTTCGGGCAGATCGAGGAGCGTCGCCTTACTCCGGCGACGGGCCTGATCGAGCCGCTCGACTTCCTCGACGGGGATTTCATATTCCGCCTCGTCGCGCCAGGCGAAGACGACGAAGGTTCCCCAGGCCCCGAAGAACCCCAGGATCACCAGCCACCAGATGTGCCAGATCAACGCGAAACCCATCGCGGTGGCAAAGAAGGCGGCGACGACCCCGGTCGGCGAGTTGCGCGGCATCTCGATCGGTTCGTAATCGGGACAATCCGACAGGCGGTGGTTCTCGCGCGCCTTGGCCTTGATGCCCCAATAGGCTTCCTCGCCCTTCACATCGGGCAATACCGCGAAGTTGAAGACCGGCGGCGGCGAGGTGGTGATCCACTCCAGCGTCCGTCCGTCCCAGGGGTCGCCGCTTTCATCGATCCGGTCGCCCCGCGTCTTGATCGAGACATAGAGCATCCGGATCTGGCACGCGATCCCGGCCAGGATGAGCAGCGCGCCGAACCCCGCCGCGATCAGCCAGGGATGCCAGCCGGGCACGTCATAATGCTGCATCCGCCGCGTCATGCCCATCAGGCCCAGCACATAAAGTGGCATGAAGGCGAGGTAGAAGCCGCTGATCCACAGCCAGAAGGCCCGCTTGCCCCAGGTCTCGTCCAGCGTGAAGCCGAACATCTTGGGGAACCAGAAGGTGAAACCCGCGAACGCCCCGAACAGCACGCCGCCGATGATGACGTTGTGGAAATGGGCGACCAGGAACAATGAGTTGTGCAGCACGAAGTCGGCCGGAGGCACCGCCAGCATCACCCCGGTCATGCCGCCGATCACGAAGGTCACGATGAACCCGATCGACCACAGCATCATCGAGGTGAAGCGGATACGCCCGCCATACATGGTGAACAGCCAGTTGAAGACCTTCACCCCCGTCGGCACCGCGATGATCATCGTCGTGATGCCGAAAAAGCCGTTCACATCGGCGCCTGCCCCCATGGTGAAGAAATGGTGCAGCCAGACCATGAACGACAGGATGCAGATCACCATGGTCGCGATGACCATTGAGCGATAGCCGAACAGCGGCTTGGACGAGAAGGTCGAGATCACCTCGGAGAAAATGCCGAAGGCGGGCAGGATCAGGATATAGACCTCCGGATGCCCCCAGGCCCAGATGAGGTTGACGAACATCATCTGGTTGCCGCCCATTTCGGGGGTGAAGAAATGGAAGCCCAGATAGCGGTCGAGGAGCAGCATCGCGAGGCATGCGGTCAGCACCGGGAAGGCCGCGACGATCAACAGGTTGGACGCCAGCGACGTCCAGGTGAACATCGGCATCCGGCTATAACCCATGCCCGGCGCGCGCATCTTCAGGATGGTGGTGACCATGTTGACGCCCGCGAGCAGCGTGCCCACCCCCGATATCTGGAGCGCCCAGCAATAATAATCGACGCCGACACCGGGCGAGAAGCGCAGCTCCGACAGGGGCGGGTAGACCAGCCAGCCGGTCTTGGCGAACTCGCCGATGACCAGGCTCATATTGACGAGCAGCGCACCGCTGCACGTCAGCCAGAAGCTGACCGAATTGAGCGTGGGAAACGCCACGTCGCGCACGCCCAATTGCAGCGGCACGACGAAGTTCATCAGCCCGATCATGAACGGCATCGCCACGAAGAAGATCATGATCGTGCCATGCGCCGAGAAAATCTGGTCATAGTGATCGGGCGGCAGATAGCCGTCATTGCCGTACGCGATCGCCTGCTGCGAGCGCATCAGCAGAGCATCGGAGAAGCCGCGCAACAGCATGACGCCGGCCAGCAGGCAATACATGACGCCGATCCGCTTGTGATCGACGCTGGTGATCCACTCGCTCCATAGATAGGGCAGATGACCACGCCGCCACACCCAGATGACGACGCCCAGCAGCACCGCACCGATCACCCCCGCCGATATCAAGGGCAGTGGTTCATGAAACGGGATCGAATCCCAGCCGAGCTTGCCGGTGAAACTCATTGCTCGCGCCCGTCCTTGGCCTGTTCACCCTCGGGCGCGCCGTTCTTCATGACGATCTGGTCGTACAGCCTGGGCTGAAGCCGGGGATAGCTGGCGGGGCGGACATTGCGGCTGGGATGTGCCATGGCGACAAATTCGTTCCAGTCGAGCGTCTTGCCCCGCCCGGCCTTCGCCTGCGCGATGAAGTGGTCGAACATACCCTGCGGCACCGCATCGACGAAGAAGTCCATATCAGCAAAGCCCTCCCCGCTATAATGCGCCGACAGACCGCGATAGCGCCCGGCCTTGTCCGCGCGCAGGTGGAGCGTCGAGTCCATGCCCGACATGGCGTAGATCTGGCTGCCCAGTTGCGGCACGAAGAAACTGTTCATCACCCCCGCCGAGGTGATGCGGAACCTGACCGGCGTGCCGACCGGCACCACCAGCCGGTTGATCGTGGCGATCCCCTGTTCGGGATAAAGGAACAGCCATTTCCAGTCGGTCGCGACGACCTCGACGGTCATCGTTTTCGTCTTGGACGCGATGGGCTTGGGCGGATCGAGATCATGACTGCCGATCCAGGCGATGCCGCCCAGGAACATGATGGCGAGCGCCGGCACGGACCAGACCAGCAATTCCAGCCGCCCCGAATAGGCCCATTCGGGCAGGTGCTTGGCACGGTCATTGCCGGCACGAAACCACCAGCCAAAGGCGAAGGCCAGCACGATCACGGGCACGACGATGGCCAGCATCACCGCCAGCGAATTGAAGAAGATACTGCGCTCACCCGCCGCGATCGGACCTGCCGGATTCAGGATGCCGGGTTCGCAAGCGGCGAGGACGAGGCAAGGGCCCATGCACGTGACGCGCGCAACATCAGCAGCCAGGCGCGATTTACGGACCATCGAGCCCATGAACGGCAGGCCAAGGCTTTCGTTCCGCAGCCGAAAATAGGGACTCAGGCGGCCAGGCGGCCCGGCTCCCCTTCTCCATCGTCATTGGCCGGGGAACCGGGACGACGTGCCCGGATCGTGGTGCGGCCGGCGCGGCGCCAGAGATAGTGGCGAAGGACGGGAAGGCGCGCGACCATCGTCCTCGACAGCAGGCCGGCCATCGCCAGTTCGACCACCCCACCCCATTCGATGGTCGACGCCAGCATCGCAATCTCGCCGACCGACCCACCGGCGCCGGCCAGCAGGCGGATTTCGTCGACCTCGAACCAGATCGCAAGGCCGATCAGCGCCGCGCCACCGAGAATGACCGCCCATTGCCGGGGCGTCGACCGATTGAAGAGCCGCGCGGGTGGATCGACCAGCCCTCGTGCCAGCCACCGACTGATCGGCAGCGCCGGAGCGCTCCGTAACAACAACGTCACCGCCAGCAACAATGCGGCGATCATGATCGATCCACCCAAGATATCCTCCCCATTGGGTATCGGCGAAATGGGGCGTCATCCTCGTTTCGCCAATGGCATGACGCACCACCGCCGCTTATGATCGGGGGATGACCGTCATCCTGCGCAGTGCGCTGTTCCTGCCCGCTTCCAACCCCCGCGCGATCGCCAAGGCGCGTCAGCTCGACAGCGATGCCGTGATCCTCGACCTGGAAGATGCGGTCGCGCCGGATGCCAAGCTGGCGGCGCGGGGGATGGCGGTCGCGACTGTCCGTGAGGGTGGTTTTGGCGAGCGGCCGTTGGTCGTGCGGAGCAATGGCCTGGATACGCCATGGGCCGCCGACGATCTGGCGGCACTGGCGAGCGTGCGGCCGGCGGCGGTGCTGATCCCGAAGGTCGATGGCGTCGCAACCCTGGTTGCGGCCCGGCAAGCGCTGGGGCCGGGCGTCCCGCTCTGGGCGATGATCGAGACATGCCAGGGCATCCTCTCGCTCGGTGCGTTGGCCGAGGCGGCAGCGGAGCTGGAGCTGACCTGTCTGGTCACCGGCACCAATGATCTGGCCAAGGACATGCGTCTGCCCTCCCCGCCCGCACCCGAGGCGTTGCGACCGCTACGCACCCAGATCGTTGTCGCGGCGCGGGCCGCAGGCCTGGTGGCGCTGGATGGCGTGTGCAACGCCCTCGATGCGCCCGATCGACTGGCCGAGGAATGCGTCGACGGGCGGCGGCTGGGGTTCGATGGCAAGACGCTGATCCATCCGAGCCAGATCGCCGCCGCGCATCGCGGCTTCGGCCCCGGCGAGGCGGAAATCACCTGGGCGCGAGCGGTCGTTGCGGCCTTTGCCGATCCGGCACATGCCGGACTGGGCGCGATCCGGCTGAACGGGCAGATGGTCGAGCGGCTGCATCTGGCCGAGGCGGAACGGGTGCTGGAGATTGCGAAGGTCGATTAGGCCCTGCCCCTCCCCTGCGAGGGGGGGAAGGCAGAAGGCCTGACGGAGGTGTGTCACCGGTTGCGAGAGCAGTCCCACCTCACCGCTGCCGACACTCCCTTCACCCTGCATCGCATGGTCCCCCTCCCCTTGCAGGGAAAGATTATGGGCCCACGCTTCTGAATAGGCGGTCAGCCGCTTAGCGGCCGACCCAGTCCGCCACCTGCTGCGCGACCTGGTTCGCCGCCTGGTTCAGCGCGGGGCCGACGCTCTGCGCGTCGATCTTGCCCACCGGCACGCGCGCCTCGAAGCGGCGCTTCTCGATCGCGGTCTGCCCGTTACGCATCAGCGAGGCGTCGAAGATCACCACGGCGTCGTGGCGCACCGCGTCCATGCCGAACTGGCGCAACTCACCGGCCAGCCGATCGCCGGAATCGACCACCGATTCACGCGCCGACAGCACCACCCGCCCCTCACGCGCGGTCAGCGTGTCGGAGACGAGCCGCGCGAACAGTCGTGCCGGCGGCTCGGCCCATTGCGCGTCCTTCACATAGGCGATGCTGGTCGCATTTTCCTGCACCGGCACGCGTGCGGTCGCCAGTTCCTGCGGCGTGGTCGGCACCTGGATCGTGATCGACTTGGCGCGCGCCGAATCCTGGGTCTGCCCCACGGTCGGCGCCGACTGCGCCTGCAGCGTCATCAGCGAGGGCGGCGGCTTGGCGCCAAAGCTGATGCAACCGGCCAGCGGAAGCGATGCCATCAGAACGATCAGCGGAGTCTTCATGACGGTCCTCATCGGCTTCCTCACTTGCCCTTATAGTCCGGCAGCTTCTGCTGCCCGATCAGCGACCCGGCGCCCTGCTGGTCGACCTTTTCGGCGACGGCGGCCAGCGACTGGGTCATCACGCGCAGGTCGCGGACCAGCCGGTCGACCTCGGGCACCGTCTGCTTGGAGAAGGTCTGAAGGCCCGGCCGCGCATCGCCGATCGCCGAGTTGAGCGTATCCGCGCTCTTCTGCGCCGAGGCGATCGCCTTGTTCAGATTGGCCATAGTCGGCTTGACCTCTTCGGCCAGGATGCCGTTGGTCGTCGCCGCGAGCTGACCGATCGACTGCGCCGCGTCACCCGCCTGCTGGATCGCCACGCGGGTCTGCGCCAGCGTCGCCGCGATCTCCGGCCCGCGATCGGCCAGCGCATCGGTCAGGCGGTTGGTGTTTTCCAGGATGCCCGCGATCGACGCCTGGTTACGATCCGAGAGTAGTCCGGTGAGCCGCTCGGTCAGCGTCGACAGCCGCTCGAGCAGCTGCGGCGCGGAATTCAGGATCGCGCCGATACCGCCCTGCTTCGTCGGAATGACCGGCACGCCATAGGGACAGACGCTGCGGTTTTCCGGCTGCGGACAGGTGATCGGCGGCGCGCCCTTCCGCGCGCCGTCCAGCGAAATGGTGCTGGTGCCGGTGAAGCTGGCCGAGATCGACGCGGTCGTGCCTTGCAGGATCGGCGTCTGCTCGTTGACCGACACGCGCACCCGCACGAATTGCGGGTCGGGCCGCCACAAGGCGATCTCCTTCACCTGCCCCGAGGGCACGCCCGAATAGGTGACCGCCGAGCCCTTGGCCAGGCCGTCCACCGATTGGCGGAAGAAGATGTCATATTCCTTTTCCGAGGTACCGCCCAGCCGGGCGATCCACACGGTGAAGATCGCCAGCACTGCGAGCAGGATCAGCACGACAGAGCCGACAAGGACGTGGTTTGAACGGGTTTCCATCAGCGTGTCCCTGGTTCGCCTCTCGCATGGGCATCGGCCAGTGTTCCCTGCGAATGCTGGCCGGTGGATGTCGCTTCGACTTCGGTGGGGTGGCGGGCGGCGTCAGCCTCTGCCGAGCGCGGTGCCATGTCGGTTACCTCGCCCTTGGCGGCGATCGCGGCACGGCCGCGCGGGCCCTTGAAATATTCCTCGATCCACGGATGGTCGAGCGCGATCAGCTCGTCGATCGTGCCGACCGCGATCACCTTCTTGTCGGCCAGCACCGCCACCCGGTCGCAAATGGCATAAAGCGTGTCGAGGTCATGGGTGATCAGGAAGACGGTCAACCCCAACGTCTTTTGAAGCGACGCGATCAACTGGTCGAACGCCGCCGCGCCGATCGGGTCGAGGCCGGCGGTCGGCTCGTCGAGGAACAGCAGTTCGGGGTCGAGCGCCAGTGCGCGTGCCAGGCCGGCGCGCTTCTTCATGCCGCCGGACAGTTCGGCGGGATATTTGGGGCCGGCGTCGGCTGGCAGGCCGGTCATCACGACCTTGTAGGACGCGATCTCGTCCATCAGCGCCTGGGGCAGATCGCGGTAGAACTCGCGCAAGGGCACCGCGACATTCTCCGCGACCGTCAACGTCGAGAAGAGCGCGCCGCCCTGGAACAACACGCCCCAGCGCTTGCGCACCTCGGTCGCCTCGGTCGCCTCGCGGCCGATGGTCGGTTCGCCGAACACGGTGATCTCGCCTTCGTCGGGCGTCTGAAGCCCGATGATCGTGCGCATCAGCACCGACTTGCCGGTGCCCGACCCGCCGACCACGCCCAGAATCTCGCCCTGACGGACGTCGAGGTCGAGCCCGTCATGGATGATCTGCTCGCCGAAGCTGTTGCGCAGGCCCCGGACCTGGATGATGTTTTCCGCGCGGTCCGCCATCAATCCCATCCGAGCCAAGTGAAGAACACCGCGAAAAAGGCGTCGAGCACGATCACGAGGAAGATCGCCTGCACCACCGCTGCGGTCGTGCGCAGACCGACCTGTTCGGCGTCCGACTTGACCTGCATCCCCTGGAAGCAGCCGGCGATGGCGATGATCGCGCCGAAGACCGGTGCCTTGATCAGCCCGACATACAGATCGGTGATCGGCACTACTTCGCGGATGCGCGCGATGAAGGTCACCGGCGGAATGCCAAGCGACACCGCCGCCAGGAAACAGCCGCCGATCATTGCAATCAGCGAGGAGTAGAAACCGAGCAACGGCATCAGCGTCACCGCCGCGATGGTGCGCGGCAGGACCAGCGCCTCCATCGGCGACACGCCGATAACGCGCATCGCGTCGATTTCTTCCGTCAGTTTCATCGTGCCGAGCTGCGCGGCAAAGGCCGAACCCGAACGGCCCGCGACCATGATCGCGGTCATCAGCACGCCGAGCTCGCGCAGGGTAAGCCGGCCGACCAGGTTGATGGTGAACACCTCCGCCCCGAATTGGCGAAGCTGCACCGCCCCCTGCTGCGCGATGACGATGCCGATCAGGAAGCTCATCAGGCCGATGATGGCGAGTGCCGAGACACCGACCGTTTCGAACTCATGTACCACCGCGTTGAAGCGGAAGCGCCGGGGGTGGCGCAGCACGGCAAAGCCCGCAATCACCGTCGCGCCCATGAAGCCGAGCAGACCGTACAAGGTCTTGAAGGCGGTGATGACGGCGTCGCCCACTTCGCCCGCCACGCGCGCGAAAGGGCTGATCGGCTGGGGCCGCATCGCCACCGGCTGATCCGCCTCGACCACCTTGTCGACCAGATTGCGCTGGTTCTCGTCCAGCCCCTCGATCGCGGCGTCGTTGCGGGCGGCGAAGCGGTGGACCAACCAGGCACCGACCGTATCGATGCGGTCGACCTGCGACAGGTCGATGCGCTGGACCGACGCCTCCTCGCGATCGAGCCGCTCGGGCAGGTCGCCCAGCGTCGCCAGCGACAAATTGCCGGTAAAGCGCAGGGCGCCCCCGTTCGCCGGATCGAGCTGATAATCGGCCTTGGCGTTCATCACCTGCCTCTTTGCGGGAAAGCTGGGGCATCGACAAGGCGCTTCGTTCCCGCGACGAATCGACCCGGATGCGTAATTATACGATTGAGTGACGTTTTCAAAGCAACCTGTCCACGACATGAAGGACCAGGCCGACGCTGCCACCGACCAGCGTCCCGTTGATCCGGATATATTGCAGGTCGCGGCCGACCGCATTTTCCAGCCGACTGGTGACGGTATCGGCGTCCCATCCGCGTACCGTCTCCGACACCAGTCGGACGATGCCATCGCCATAATCGGCGGCGATGCCCACCACCGCGCGGCGGACGAAGCGGTTGATGGTCGACGCCAGCCTGGGGTCGGACTGCAGCGTCTGGCCCAGTTGGCGCAGCGTCTCGCCCAGCTTGCCCGCCGTCACCGCCTCCGGATCGCGCGCCAATCGCAACAGCCCTTCGCGCGCCTGTTCCCAAAGGCCATCCAGCCAGCGCTGCATCGCCGGATTGGCAATCAGGTCGTCCTTCATCGCCTCCACCCGCGCGCGCATGGCGGGATCATATTGCAGGTCCCAGGCCAGGCGATCGAGCCCTTCCTCGATCTTCAGACGGATCGGATGGCCGGGGTCCTCGGCCATGTCGTGGAGCAGCTTGTCGAGGCCGTCGATCAGCTTGTCGGCCACCGTCTCGTCCAGCCCGGTCCAGCGCAGGATAGCCCCGGCCCGCTCATGGACCATCGCGCGTACCACGGGCTCATTGGCGGCGAGCGCCTGTCCCGCCCAGCGGATGACCGATTCCATCAGCGGCACATGCCGCCCTTCGGCGATCGCGGCCTTGAGCAGCTGGCCCAGGATCGGGGACACCTCGGTCGCGCGCAGCCGTGCGCCGATGCCGGCCTTCACCATGCCGCCCAGCCGCTGCGGATCGAAGGCGGTCAGCATCTCGGCGAACAGGCGGGAGGCACCGCGACGTATGCGCCCACCCTCCTGCGGCGGCTGCGCCAGCCAGCGCCCGGCGGCGCCGGCCACGTCGAGCCGGATCATTCGCCGCGCAACGACGCGGGGAACGAGGAAATTGGTGCGCAGGAAATTGGCCAGCGTTTCGCCGATCCGGTCCTTGTTGCGCGGCACGATCGCGGTGTGCGGAATCGGCAGGCCCAGCGGATGGCGGAACAGCGCGGTCACCGCGAACCAATCGGCGAGCCCGCCGACCATTGCCGCCTCGGCAAAGGCGCGGACGAAGCCCCAGGCAGGGTGGATCGGCTGGAAATAGCGGGCGATCAGGAACAGCGCCGCCATGGTGACCAGCAGACCGGTCGCCACGACCCGCATCTTCCGCAGGGCGGGTGGAACGGTCTGGCTACCCCCCGATCGCATGGCGACTTCCATCGATCAGAACAATTCGCGAGCGACGGCTTTGTTCAAGCGGAAACTTTCCCGAGCGTAACGGAGCGGAGGAGCAATCCGCCCTGGCACGGGGAGGTGGCAGGGAGTCAGCCCCGACGGAGGGGGGCTTCCACACAGGTCGTCCCTTGCGGCGCTCCCCCTCCACCATCCTCCGGATGGCCCCCCTCCCCCGTACCGGGGAGGATCGATTCCATCACTCCGCCGGATCATATCCCAGCTTGCCGGGGGCGGGCGGTAGCGCGGGGCCGCCCGTCGGGCCCTCGATCACCGGGCCACCGCCCAGTTCGTCGCCGGGCTTGTAGGTCAGCAACCGCTTGCCGAGCCGCGGCCCGATCCAGCGCTCCACGCCGACCGCCAGGCTGAACGCCGCCGGCACGATCAGCAGGGTGAGCAGCGTCGACATGGTCAGACCACCGATCACCGTCACGCCCATTGGACTGCGCCACGATCCATCACCGCCCAGCGACAGCGCGGTCGGCACCATGCCGGCGACCATCGCGACCGTGGTCATCACGATCGGCTGGGCGCGCTTGTGCCCGGCGTCCAGCACCGCCTCATAGACGGGAACGCCCTTGGCGATCTCCTCCAGCGCGAAGTCGATCAGCAGGATCGAGTTCTTGGCGACGATGCCCAGCAGCATCAGCAGGCCGATATAGACCGGCAGCGACAGCGGATTGCCCGTCACATAGAGCGCGATCAACCCGCCCAGCGGTGCCAGCAGCAGCGACGCCATGTTGACGAAGGGCGGCAGGAAGCGGCGATAGAGCAGCACCAACACCGCGAAGACCATGAAGATGGCCGAGATGATCGCGGTGAAGAAGTTCTGCATCATCTCCGCCTGCATCTTGGCCTGGCCCAGCACCATCTCGCTGACCCCCATGGGCAGGTTCTTCATGATGGGCAGGTCGTGGACCTTCTTCATCGCGTCGCCGCTGATGACGCCCTTGGCCAGATCGGCCCCGACCGTGACTTGGCGGCGCTGGTTGACGCGGTCGATCTGGGTCGGGCCGGCGCCCAGGCCGATATCGGCGACGACGCTCAGGGGCACCGATCCGCCCGTCTGGGTCTGGACCGGCAGGTTCTGGATCGTCGCCATCCGGGCGCGTGCATTCTGGTCGAGCGCGACGCGGATCGGCACCTGACGGTCGGAAAGCGAGAAGCGCGCCGAATTCTGGTCGATATCGCCCAGCGTCGCGATGCGGATCGCGCTCGACAGCGCCTGGGTCGTCACGCCCAGATTGGCCGCGAGGTCGAGACGGGGGCGGATGACGATTTCGGGCCGGTCGAGATTGCCGACGATGCGCGGCGCGACGAGCCCGGGCAGCGTGCCCATCTGCTCGACGATCTTGTTGGCCGTCTGACGCAGCACGGCCGGATCATCGCCACCCAGGGTGATGGTCAGGTCGCGGCCGCTCGAGCCCCAGCCAAATTGCGACTGGAAGGTCACGCGCGCATCGGGGATCGCCGCCAGTTGCGGCGCCAGCGAACGTTCAAAGTCGGTGCTCTTCATCGAGCGATCCTCTTTCAACGTCGCGACGACACGACCATTGCCGACACCGGTCCGCGAATAGACCGATTCGACGTCCGGCTGCTTCCTGAGGAACTGCGCCACCTGCCGAACCACCACATCGGTCTGCCCCAGCGTGGTGCCCGGCACCATCTCGATCTTGGCCACCGCCTGGTCATTGTCCTGCGGCGGCTGGAAGGTCTTGGGAATGATGATGAACATCGCGACGGTCAGGGCGAAAGCGCCGAAGCCGATACCGATCACCCACAGACGATGGTCGCGGAACCGGCCGAAGAAACGCCGGAAGAACCCGCGCCGCACCCCATCGGCCGGCCGATCATAGCGCAGCGACCAGCGCAGCGTCGCCATATAGGCGTCCATCAACCGGCCCTCGCCATGGCTGGCATGGCCCGCCGATTTCAGGAAATAGGCCGCGATCATCGGCGTGATCATGCGCGCCACCGCCAGGCTCATCAGCACAGAGACGACGACGGTCAGGCCGAAATTCTTGAAATATTGCCCCGGCACGCCCGGCATCAGCGCGACCGGCAGGAAAACCGCGACGATCGCCATGGTGGTCGCGAGCACCGCCAGGCCGATCTCGTCGGCTGCGTCGATCGACGCCTGATAGGCGGATTTGCCCATGCGCATGTGGCGCACGATATTCTCGATCTCCACGATCGCATCGTCGACCAAGACGCCTGCGACCAGGCTGAGCGCCAGCAGCGTCATCTGGTTCAGCGTGAAGCCCAGCAGGTCCATGAACCAGAAGGCCGGGATCGCCGATAGCGGGATGGCGAGCGCCGAGATCACCGTCGCACGCCAGTCGCGCAGGAAGATGAAGACGACGATGACCGCCAGTACTGCGCCCTCGATCATCGCATGGATGGCGCTTTCATATTGCTGCTCGGTGTACTTCACGCTGTTCGAGCGGAGGACGAACTTCACCTCCGGATTACGCTTTTCCAGTGCCTTCAGCTTCTCGACCGCGCCGTTGAAGACGCTGACGTCGGAGGCGCCCTTGGCGCGCTGGAAGTCGAAGCTGATCACCTGCCGCCCGTCGACCGCCGCCTGCGAACGCTGTTCGGCATAAAGGTCGCGGACGGTGGCGATGTCGGCCAGCCGCACGGTACGCCCGCCGCGCACATTGATCTGGGTCTGCCCCAGATCATAGGCGTTGCGCGCATTGCCCAGCACGCGAACCGCCTGTTCGGTGCCCGCGATCTCGGCGCGGCCACCGGCGGCGTTCAGGTTGGTCATACGCAACTGCGCATTGACCTCGCTCGCGGTCAACCCCTGCGCCTGAAGCTTCAGCGGATCGAGGATCACGCGGATCTCGCGCGTCACGCCGCCATTGCGGATGACCTTCGAGAGGCCGGGGACCGACAACAGCTCCTTGGTGACGTTGTTGTCGATATACCAGCTAAGCTGTTCGGGCGTCATGTTGGACGCCACCGCCGAATAGCTGGCCAGATCGTTATCGGTCGAATCGACCCGGATCACCTGCGGTTCGAGAATGCCGTCGGGCAGCATCGAGCGGATCTGGGTGATCGCGTCGCGCGCATCGCTGACCGCGCGGTCGATCGGCGTGCCGATATCGAGCTGGACCAGCGTCTGCGACGTCCCCTCGGTCACGGTCGAGGTGATCTGGTCGACGCCCTGCAAGTTCCGCAACGCCGCCTCGACCCGCTGGGTGACCTGCGTCTCCAGCTCGGTCGGTGCCGCACCCGGCTGGTTCACCACAACGACGACGATCGGAAAGTCGATATCGGGGTCGTTGTTGACGTCCATCCGCATGAAGCTGACGATCCCCGCCAGCGTCAGCGCGACGAACAGGACGATCGGCGGAACGGGGTTCCGGATCGCCCAGGCGGAGATGTTGCGGAAACTCATGTCACTTGGCCTCCCGGCCCGCGAGGATCGGGTGGACCTGCTGGCCCGGTGCCAGGAAGCCGCCCGCCGAACGCACCACCCGTTCGCTGCCGTTCAGGCCCGAGGCGATGGTCACGCCATCGTCCGACACCTGCCCGATCTTCACGTCGCGGCGCGCAACCTTGTTATCCGGCCCGACGATATAGACGAAACTGCCCTTGTCGTCACTCTGGATCGCGGAGTCGGGGAGCTGCGGCGCCTGGGCCGATCCGCCGCGGATCGTCGCCGCGGCGAAACCGCCGGGACGAAGCGCCGGGTTATAGGACAAGGCGATGCGCGCCACGCCCTGACGCGTCTGCGGGTCGATGACCGGCGACACCTGCCACACTTCGCCCTTGAAGCTCTGGTCGCTGCCGACCGGCTTGACCGTGGCGGGGGCACCGACGCTCAGGCCGACCAGATCGGATTCGGCCAACTGCGCACGCAGCTCCATCTGCCCGCCCATCGCCATGCGGAACAGCACGCCCGAACCCGAGCTGACGATCTGCCCCGGCTCGGCGGCGCGGGTCAGGATCAGGCCGGCGGCGGGCGCGCGGATGTCGAGCCGGCCGTTGCGTGCCTGCGCTTCGCGATAGGTCGCCTGCGCCGCGCGGACGCGGGCGGCGGCGGCATCGCGAGTCGCGGTGCGGCGTTGGAGATCGGCCTTGGAGATGAAACCGCGATCGACCAACTGCTGCGCACGATCGAGTTCGGCCTGGGCGATCTGCTGGTCCGACTGGGCGACCGCGATCTGTGCATTGAGCGCCGAGGCGGTCTGGGTCTGGACCGAGCGATCGACCGTCGCCAGCACCTGGCCGGCGGCCACCCACTGGCCCGGCTCGACCAGTACGCGGGTCACCATGCCCCCTTCGCCCGCGACGCCGACCGGCATCTCGCGGCGCGCCGCCAGCGTACCGGTGGCCGAGATCAGCCGGCTGACCGCCTGCTGGCCGGGGACGATGACGGTGATGTTGGGAACCTGAGTTCCCGCACCGGCGGTGGCGCCCGCGTCATGCTTCTTGCCGCCCAGGAAGAACCAGGCGGCGAGGCCAAGGATCAACAGGACCGCGACGATCGCGATCCAGCGCGAACGCTTCTTGGGCGCAGGCCCTTCCAGCCCCAGATGCTGGCCGTCGCCGCCGATCGCCGCCGTTTCGTAATTCATGTTCGTCACTGATCCCCGATCCGCATCCTCTATGTCGCTCCACCACACAGGATGCGCCATTTTGATGCTGTATTATCGAAATACATCACTCTCCTCAAGCGCCTTTGCGTATGCCCAAATTAAGGCGGCTCTGAGGTGAACGCAGCGCGTTCATCGCACGTTTTGCCGCATCAGGCCAAAGACTTGTCCGCATCAAGGGAGACAATGATGAACAAGATTCTGCTGACCGCCCTGCTGGCCCCCGCCGCCATCCTGTCGGGTGCCGCGCATGCCCAGACCGCTCCGGCGCCGACCAGCGTCGAGCCGCTGATCCCCGCCGTCGGCACCGTGCTGGACGTTTCAGCCGAGGGCCGCACCACCCGGGTCCCGGACCTGGCGACGATCCGCGCCGGCGTGGTCAGCCAGGGGCCGACCGCCGCCGCCGCGCTGTCCGACAATGCCGCAAGGATGCAGCGGGTGCTGGCCGCCGTGAAGCGCGCCGGCGTCGCCGATCGCGACATCCAGACCGCGACCGTTCAGCTTCAGCCGCAATATCGCTATGGCGAGAATGTGCCGCCCGTGATCACCGGCTATCAGGCGACCAACACGCTGAGCATCCGCTTCCGCGACATAGCCAAGTCGGGCAGCGTGCTCGACGCGCTGGTCGCGCAGGGGGCCAATCAGATCGACGGCCCCAATTTGTCGCTCGACAATCCGGACGCCGCGCTCGACGAAGCCCGGGCCGACGCGGTGAAGCGCGCCCGGGCTCGTGCCGAACTCTATGCCAAGGCGGCGGGCATGCGGGTGTTGCGCATCGTGTCGATCTCCGAGAATGGCGAGAATGCCGGCGGCCCCGAACGCCCGATGATGCTGCGCGCGATGGCCGCCGACGCCATGCCGCAGACCAAGATCGCCCCCGGCGAACGCGACGTGACGGTCAACGTCTCGGTCCGCTTCCTGCTGGGCTGATCCCATCCCGCCCCCATCGCCTATACGGCATGGGGGCGGTTTCCCCCGACGACAGGGCAGGATTGAGATAGCGACCTTGGCTTCCGGTCAAGCCAGAAGCATCCACCGTCATGGCAAGCATCGCGAAGCAATGCGGAGCCACCGCGAAGACGTTTCCCCTCGCTACGCGGCCCTCACCGACAAACCCGAAACACGAAAAAAGGCCGCCCGGTCGCCCGGACGGCCTTTTTGTTTCCTTCGTCAGGCGTGTGCGACTTAGCGCACCCGACCGCGACGAACGACGTTCACGATCGCCAGCAGGACGACAGCGCCCAGCAGCGAAACGAGGAACGAATACAGCGACAGACCGGCATTGTTGATCGAGCCGCCAGCAAAGATCAGTCCGCCGATGAACGCGCCGACGATACCGACGACGATGTTCAGGAAGATGCCCTGCTGGGCATCAGTACGCATGATGATGCTGGCCAGCCAGCCGATGACACCACCGATGATAAGCCACAGGATAATACCCATTGTCTTTCCCTCCGTTGGGCCCGCGAGCGGGACGCTGGGAGAAGACGTGCGAATGGGCTTTATTGTTCCGTCCCCGTACCGTCGATTCGACGAGTTGTTCGATTTGTCAATATTTCTGCTGGCGTTCGTAGAGCGAACGGTAATGCTGGATACGGGTAACGCGCAGGCCGGGCATGCCCGAACGATCGATCGCGCGCTGCCATCCGGCGAACTCCTCGACCGTCAGGCCATAGCGATCGCACACCTCATCCACCGAGAGCAGACCGCCATTGACGGCCGCCACCACCTCCGCCTTGCGACGGACGACCCAGCGCGTCGTGCTGGGCGGCGGCAGGGTTTCGAGCGTCAGCGGTTCGCCGAGCGGCCCGATTACCTTCGCAGGACGGATCTTCTGGTTCTCGATCATCATAAACCTCGTCGGGGCTCCCTACCCCATATCGTTTACCAGGGCCTTTATGAACACGGGCCTTTGAACATCACCTATAGCCGTGCGGTTAACACACCATTCACTCGCTATTCACTCGCCCTCCACTGCGTCAAGGCCCGCGCCATGGGGCCGTTGAACGCACCGTCGAGCGGCGCGAAAAGGGCCGGATCGGGGGCAGCGCGCATCAGGCTCGCCTGCACCGCGGCGGTCAGGCTGGCCGCCTGGCGCGCGGTAACCCCGACCATCAGCACCGCCAGATCGGGCGGCAACACGGTGAGTTCGGTATCCCGATCGAACCGGTTGAAGCTGAGGTCCAAAAGCGCAATCCATCCCTATCTGGTCAGGTCCCCTGCATATTGGTCGGATATGAAAACACGGTAAAGGTCGTGAACTCTTCCCCTTTTTTTGAAGGACGGCCATCCCCACCCGTCTCGTCAAAGCGCATTTTTTGCATGACCCATCCGAAAGGCGTATGGGGACGGCCATGGAGCAGATGGTGGATTTTCAGCTTGGGGGCGATCCCCGGGCCAAGCGGATCGTGGTGGCGATGTCGGGCGGGGTCGACAGCTCGGTCGTCGCCGCCCTCGCCCATGCGACGGGGGCCGAGACGATCGGCGTCACCCTGCAACTCTATGACCATGGCGAGGCGGTAGGCCGCGCCGGGGCCTGCTGCGCCGGCCGCGACATTCGCGACGCGCGCGCGGTGTGCGACCGGCTGGGCATCGCCCACTATGTCTTTGATCATGAAGACAGTTTTCGGACCCAGGTGGTCGACCGCTTCGCCGATGAATATCTCGCCGGGCGCACGCCGATCCCATGCGTCCAGTGCAATATGGGCCCCAAATTCACCGACCTGCTGAAGCTGGCGCGCGACCTGGGCGCCGACTGCCTGGCGACCGGCCATTATGTTCGCCGGGTCGAGGGCACGCACGGCGCGGAACTGCATCGTGGGGCCGATCCGGCGCGCGACCAGAGCTATTTCCTGTTCGCCACCACCCAGGAGCAGTTGAACTTCCTGCGCTTCCCGCTCGGCGCGCTGCCCAAGTCGCGGGTGCGCGAGATCGCCGCCGAACTGTCCTTGAGCGTCGCGGCCAAGCCCGACAGCCAGGATATCTGCTTCGTCCCCGATGGCGACTATGCGGGCCTCGTCAAAAAATTACGTCCGGAAGCGGATACGCGGGGCGACATCATCGACCTGTCCGGTGCCAAGCTGGGCGAGCATCGCGGGCTGATTCACTATACGGTGGGCCAGCGGCGCGGGCTGGAGATCGGCGGCAGCCCCGAGCCGCTCTATGTCGTCCGGCTGGAGCCCGACACCAAGCGCGTCGTCGTCGGCCCGCGCACCGCGCTGGCGGTCGAGGCGGCGCGGCTGACGGGCATGAACATATTGGGACCGCTGGACGGCCCGCTCTTCGCCAAGGTCCGCTCGATGGCCAAGCCGGTTCCGGCGCGCATGGTCGGCGACCGGCTGGTCTTCGATGCACCCGAATATGGCGTGTCGCCAGGCCAGGCGGCGGTGCTGTACGACGGCGACCGGGTGCTGGGCGGCGGCTGGATCGCGGAGACCGAGGCGGCACGCATCGCCGCCTGAGGCGTTTGTCTCGGCATGACCGGACCCGATATCGAAGAGTTGCGCCGCCAGATGGAGGCGGCCGCCGAACGCCTCGATTTCGAGGAGGCGCGGGCCCTGCGCGACCGGATCAACCTGCTCCGCGGTGGCGCGGCGGATGCCGAGGTCGACACCAGCGGCCTGACCCGCCAGCGGCCGGGCGCCATGGGACTGGGCACCAGCCAATCCCGCCCCGAACGCCCGGTGGGCTGGGTACCGCCCAAAAAGCCCGATCCCATGACCAAGGGGCGCGGGCGACGGCGGGGTTAGCGGCTAAGCCTTATCCCTTCCCTTCCAGCAGAGGAATGGGTCATGCCCCCCTCTCAAAACGCATCGTTCGTCGGGACGAAGAGCAGGATGCCGACCTGTCGCGCGGGCAATTTGGTATCACTCGGATGGTTGATGCCGTCATTCACCGGCACCTCGGGAAAGTCGAACGGTGATACACCCTCCAGGCAAGCGACGTTGACGCCATATTGGTTCCGGTTCGAGCGCCTTTGATGATGGGTGTAGATACCGCAGCACGAACAGAAGAAATGCTCGGCCTGAACCGTGTTGAAGCGATAGCTGGTGAGAAATTCCTCTCCCTGGGTGACGACGACACCGCCCATGTCCGCCGAAACGGCAACAGCGCCCCGCATCCGGCAATAGGAACATGTGCAACGGCGCACCGTGCGGAAACCGTCGCTCAGCGTCGCTTCGAAAAGCACTTTTCCGCAATGGCACTGGCCAGCGAAACGCTGCTTCATCGCATTCATCATTCGCTTCCTACAACGCCCTTCCCGCGAGATGCCCGATCGCCGCCGTCGCCGACATCGCCAGTGCCCCCCAGATCAGGACGAGGATGGAACCATTTGACGGATTGGCCCCGCCCGCGATCGCGCTGACTGCACCGAGTGCGGCCAGACAGGCCAACACGCCCGCCACGATCCCCACAGAGCCGCACCGTGCGGCACGGGGATCGCGGAACACGATGCGCGCCACTGGCCGTCACGCCGACGCCAGACTGGCGGTCGACGACAGGCCGGCATTGGCGCCGAGCACCGACGCGCGCAGCCATCCCGCACGGTCGATCCGATGTCGCTCGCGATGGGGAGGTTTCACGACCGCACAGCGAAACTGTTGCGATATTCCGGCTTCACCGCCGCGACGATCGCCCGCGTCACGGGCAGGGTCACTTCGTAAAATCCCTCGGCATAGGAGCCGGCGACATAGGGATCGGCGATCAGGCCGATGCGGTCGATCGCGCGGCCATTGGTGGACCCCAACAGCACGGTGAGGTCCTTGACCGGCGGGCAGATGTTCATCGACGACACATCGCCCGCATTGCGCCGCCGCTGCTCGATCTTGAGCTTGCCGCAATAATCGGTACGGATCGCGGCCTGAAGCGCGGGCAGCGAAGCGAAAATCGCCTTGGAGGCCAAGGCACGCCCGGCCTTCTTGTCCCACAGCACCGTCGAGGATGCCGGCTGGCCGTGTGCGCCGCCGGTATAGTCATAGCTCTCGCCCGACAGGCTGAGGAAGCGCGGCGTGTCCGTCACCAGCTTCCACGTCTTTTCATAGGAATAGCGGCGATAGGGATAGCCGGACTTTGCCGCCTCGCGCCGCCCGGCGGCTCCGTCCCGCGCTGTCTTTGAGCGGATGCGCGCCTTCTCGGCCTCCAGCCAGGATTTCATACCCGGAATGCGCGCGGCGGCGGCGGGATAACTATAGCCGAATTCATAGTCGACGGTCGTCGTCTTGGTCGACACGCCCTGCGCCGTCACCGGACCACTGGCCCCGACCAGAGCCAGCGCGATCATCACCTTCCGCATCACCCGTCTCCCCTCGAAACGCCCGCGCGATAGATCAGATGGTCTGTACGGTCGATGACCGGCGGGGTTCCGCTTGTCGCTGCGCACATGAGAACGTATATCGAACAAATGGCGCAACTCGATACCCGTGAGAAGCTGGCGATCCTGGCCGATGCCGCGAAATATGACGCATCCTGCGCCTCTTCGGGCACGTCCAAACGCAACAGCCGCGACGGCAAGGGGATCGGATCGACCGAGGGGATGGGGATCTGCCACGCCTATGCGCCCGATGGCCGCTGCATCTCGCTGTTGAAGATCCTGCTGACCAATAGCTGCATCTTCGACTGCCATTATTGCATCAATCGCAAGTCCTCCAATGTCCGCCGTGCGCGCTTCACGGCGCAGGAGGTGGTGAACCTGACGCTGGCCTTTTACCGGCGTAATTATATCGAGGGGCTATTCCTCTCCTCGGGCATCATCAAATCATCCAACTATACGATGGAGCAGATCGTCGAGGTCGCACGGTCCCTGCGGGAGGATCATGGCTTTCGCGGCTATATACACCTGAAGACGATCCCCGATGCCGATCCCGAACTGGTCCGACTGGCGGGGGTCCATGCCGATCGTGTGTCGATCAATGTCGAGCTGCCGACGGTCGGCGGGCTCAAGCGCCTCGCCCCCGAAAAGGACGCCACCCGCATCGAAGGCGCGATGGCCGATGTGAAGACCGCGATCGACGATCGGCAGGACGCGGCCAAGAAGTACAAATCCGCCCCCGGCTTCGCGCCTGCGGGCCAGTCGACCCAGATGATCGTCGGCGCCGATGCCGCCACCGACCGCGATATCGTCGGGCGCGCCGCGACGCTCTATGATCGTTTCCGTCTGCGCCGCGTCTATTATTCGGCGTTCAGCCCGATCCCCGATGCCTCCGCCGTGCTGCCGCTGCAACGTCCGCCGCTGATGCGCGAGCATCGGCTGTACCAGTCCGACTGGCTGATGCGCTTCTACGACTATCAACCGCGCGAAGTGGCCGCCGCCGCCGATGAGGCGACGGGCATGCTGCCGCTCGATATCGATCCCAAGCTCGCCTGGGCGCTGAAATTCCGTCAGCATTTCCCCGTGGACGTGAACCGCGCGCCTCGTGAGATGCTGCTGCGCGTTCCCGGCCTGGGGGTGAAGGCGGTCGATCGGATCATCGCCTCGCGCCAATGGCGGCGGCTGCGGCTGGAGGATGTCGGGCGGCTGACCGTGTCGATCGCCAAGCTCCGCCCTTTCCTGATCACCGAGGACTGGCGCCCGGTCGCGCTGGCCGAGCGGGCGGATTTGAAACCCTTGGTCAAACCCAAGCGGGAACAGCTCGAACTTTTCGCTTGAGTGAGAGTGACTCGCGGATGAAACGCCCGCCGCGCTTCGCCGTTGGGCCTCGCGAAGGAGATTCGATCATGGCCACCGCCGATATCTATGCCGATCTGAAGCGCGACCACGACAAGCAGCGTGAGATGCTGAAGGAACTCGCCGAGCTGAAGGGTGACGGCGCCAAGCGCAAGAAGCTGTTCGAGGCGTTCCGCATCGAGATTCAGAGCCACGCCGCCGCCGAGGAAGAATCACTTTATGCCACCATGCTGGGCGAGCCCGAACTGCGCGATGACGCCCGCCATTCGGTGTCCGAGCATAAGGAGATCGACGATCTGCTCGGCGAGATGATGGACCTCGACTTCGCCTCGGACGAATGGGAGTCCAAGTTCTTCCATATGCGCCATCGCTATGAACATCATATCGATGAGGAAGAGGAAGAGATGTTCCCCGCCGCCGAGAAGGAGCTCGACGACGCGACGGAGGAAAAGCTGGCCGAGATTTACGAAGAGCGTAAGCCCATCGAGGCGAAGGAAGCCAAGGCCAACCCGCCCGGTGGAGACGAGCGCGATTGATTTGGACGGACCTTAATCCTCCCCGGCACGGGGAGGGGGACCATGCGGAGCATGGTGGAGGGGGAGAGCCACAGGGGATGACCTTTGCCGCACACCCCCTCCGTCAGGCCTTCGGCCTGCCACCTCCCCGTACCGGGGAGGATTGAAGCGCCATGCGCATCATAACCCTCCCCGCCCCCGACGACTTCGACGCCTGGCGCGACGCGGCGCGCGGTCTGATCGCCGACAGCGTGCCCCCCGATCAGGTCGTGTGGCAGGTGGGCGAGCAGCCCGACGACCTGTTCGGCACGGTCGCCGACGACAGCACGACCACCGCCGCCCCCCGCTTCAACGTCTCCCGCGCCTTTATCGACCTTGCACGCAGCGTCATCCTGTCCAACGATCCCGAACGTTTCGCACTGCTCCACACCGCGCTCGACCGGCTGCTCAGACAACCCCGACTGATAGAGGATCAGGCCGATCCGCTGATTCGCCGTCTCGACCGGCTGACCAAGGCGGTGCGGCGCGACATCCACAAGATGCGCGCCTTCCTGCGCTTCCGCGAAACCGAGGATGATGACGGCCCGCGCTATGTCGCCTGGTTCGAGCCCGAACATCACATCGTCCGCGCCAATGCGGCCTTCTTCGTCAACCGCTTCACCATCATGCGCTGGTCGATCCTGACGCCCGAGGTATCGCTGCACTGGGACGGCAAGACGCTGTCCGAGGGCCCCGGTGCCAGCAAGGCCGACGCGCCCGAGGGCGACCCGACCGAGGCGGTGTGGAAGACCTATTACGCCAGCATCTTCAACCCTGCGCGTGTGAAGATCGGCGCGATGCTCAAGGAGATGCCGCGCAAATACTGGAAAAACATGCCGGAAACCGCGTTGGTCCCGCAACTGATCGCAGGCGCGCAGGCACGGGAGACGGGGATGATCGATACGGCGAAAGTGGATGTCCGGTCCGGGCGCGGTGGCAATGCACAGGCGGCCTGGGCGGCGTTGCGTGACGAAGCGATGGGCTGCACCCGCTGCCCGCTCCATGCCCCCGCGACGCAGACGGTGTTCGGCGAAGGTCCGGTCGACGCCTCCCTGATGTTCGTCGGCGAACAGCCGGGCGACCAGGAGGATCTGGCCGGCCGCCCCTTTGTCGGCCCCGCAGGACAGGTCTTCGACCGTGCAGTGGCGGAGGCGGGGATCGACCGCGCGACGGCGTATGTCACCAACGCGGTCAAGCATTTCAAATTCGAGCCACGCGGCAAACGCCGCATCCACAGCTCACCCAATGCGGGCGAAATCCAGGCCTGCCGCTGGTGGGTCGAGCAGGAGCGCCTGCTGATCCAGCCCAAGGTCACGGTCGCGCTCGGCGCCACGGCGGCGCGGTCGCTGTTCGGCAAGGTCATGACGATCGGTCGCGAACGCGGCAAAGCGCTGACCCTGCCCGATGGCGGCACCGCCTTCATCACCGTCCACCCCAGCTATCTGCTGCGCCTGCCCGATCCGGCGGCGAAGGAGGTCGAATATACGCGGTTCGTCGAGGATTTGAAGCTGGCGGCGAACGCGCTCGGATAGGCCTCCGCCCCGTCGCTTGACTTTAGTCCCGCTCCATCGAACCCTGGCACGGTGTCACGGATCGGGAGGAAGCAGGCATGAGGGGGGCTCGCATCGCGGCGACGGCATGGGCTGCCATCTGCGGCATCGCCTTGGCTGCGGCGGCGCCTGTACCACAGACGATATCGCACCCCGCGTCGCCGACATTGGTGATCGACAGCGACATCGCCCGCTTCTGGATCGCGTTCGATGCGATCAACGCGACCGACGATCCTGCGGAACGGCTGCACCTGATCCGCACTCTCTATATCGAACCGGGCACGCCCGGACTCCATGCCCTGATGGCCGCGCGGCGCTATACCGATCAGCAATATGTCGACGCCATCGCCCGCTGGCCCAAATTCTGGACTTCGGTCCGCCCGCTGACGGCCCGGTCACGGGCGGCGGTGGCGACGCTGAACGCCGATGTTGCCCGTTTCCGGCGGCTTTATCCCGAACTCCGTCCCGCCTCGATCACCTATGCCATCGGCGTGCTGCGCACCGGCGGCACGACCATGGCCGACAAGGTGCTGATCGGGGCCGAACTCGCTCTGGGCGATGAGACGGTCGACGTGTCGGAGCTTCCCGAGCCGATGCGGTCACGACTGGCGACCTTCTTCCGGTCCCGCCCCTTCGCCAACAACGCACAGAATAATATCCACGAATATGTTCATACCCAGCAGCAGGAGACGCAAGGCAATCTGCTACAGCAATCGCTGCGCGAAGGCGTGGCGGAGCTGGTTGCCGAACGGATAACCGGCCGCAAACCCGCACTGCCGGTCTACCGTTATGGTCCCGCCCATGAAGCAGAGGTCAAGGCGCGCTTCATCGCCGAGATGGCCAGCGACAATTACGACAATTGGCTATGGAACAGTGCCGCGAATCCTTTCGGGGTCAGCGATCTCGGCTATTTCGTCGGCTATCGGATCGCACGGCGCTATTACGACGCTGCGCGGGACAAAGGGGCAGCAGTCAAGACATTGATCGAACTGCCCTATGATGATGCGGCCATAATCCGCGCCTTTGTCGACCGGACGGGGTATTTTCGGGGAGCCTAAGCCCCCTCACATCTCCCGCGGATCGGGCCCGATCCGCCCGTCCGCATCGTCCAGCGCATCGATCGCGGCCATATCATCCTCGTCCAGCGTCAACTCGGTCGCGGCGAAATTGTCCGCCATATGCGCTGCATCCGCCGCCTTGGGGATCACCGACAGGCCATGCGCCAGATGCCAGGCCAGCACCACCTGCGCGGTCGAGCGGTCATGCTTTTCAGCAATTGCCACGATCTCCGGCGTGGTCAGCAATTCGCCGCCCTGCCCCAGCGGACTCCAGCTCTGGGTCACGATGCCTTTGGCCTCATGATAGGCGCGCGCCTCGCGCTGCTGGAAACGCGGATGAAGTTCGATCTGGTTGACCGCCGGCACCACGCCGGTCGCTTCAATGATCCGGTCGAGATGCTCGGGCAGGAAATTCGACACGCCGATCGACCTGGCCTTGCCCGCCTCGCGAAGCGCGATCAGGCTTTGCCATGCCTCGACATAGCCATCCTCGGCCGGCACCGGCCAATGGATCAGATAGAGATCGACCGCCTCGACACCCAATAGCGCCAGGCTCTCGTCCAGCGCCGCCACGGCATCGCGATGGCGATCATTCCACAGCTTGGTGGTCAGGAACGCAGCTTCGCCGCGAAGCCCATCGCCGACGCCACGTTCATTGCCATAGATGGCGGCGGTGTCGACCAATTGGTATCCGGTATCGAGCCCACGCCGCACCACGGCGGCGACCTGCGAGTCCGGGATTTGATAGGTGCCCAGCCCCAATTGGGGCAGGCTGCGGCCGTCATTCAGGGTCAGCTTGGTCATGCCGTCCCAAACCGATCGCTCCCGCGCGCGGTTCCGATTGACCGCCGCCGGGGGATCGCGCAAGTCGCTGGCCCCATGGTCGAACATATTCTTTCCGCGCTGGCGAGCTTCGCCATCTGGGTCATCTCGACGGGCGGCTATCTGGGCATCATGCTGCTGATGGCGATCGAGAGCGCCTGCATTCCGCTGCCCTCGGAAATCATCATGCCGTTCGCCGGCTATCTGGTGTCGACCGGTCAGTTCAACCTCTACCTCGCCGCGACGGCGGGCGCGCTGGGGTGCAATCTGGGCTCGGTCGTTGCCTATGAGATCGGCAAGCGCGGCGGCCGGCCGGTGGCGGAGCGCTGGGGCAAATATCTATTGATCGGGCCGGGCGAGCTGGACGCCGCCGATCGCTTCTTCGCACGCTATGGTTCGATCGCGGTGCTGATCGGGCGGTTGCTGCCGGTCATCCGCACCTTCATCGCCTTTCCGGCGGGCGTGGCGCGGATGAAGCTCGTGCCTTTCCACCTCTATACCTTTATCGGCAGTTGGCCTTTCTGTCTGGTGCTGGCGATCGTCGGGCGCGAACTGGGCGAGAAATGGGATTCGGACCCGCGCGTAAAAGCCTTTTTCCACCGTGCCGACCTGGCGATCGGGATCGTGCTGGTCGCGTTGATCGCTTTTTATGTCTGGCACCGGGTGCGCGGGCTCAAGCGCCACGCGCGCTGAACCAGCCACGCCGCCAGCGGGATCGCGACCGCGGCCCATAGATATAGCCCATTCCATGTCGACCACCCCCACCATTCGGAGGGGATGGTGCGCAGGTCGCCGACCCGGAAGCGCAGCTGGATCACCGCTTGCCACCAGGCCCAGCGATATTCCGGCGGCGCGAAAATCTCGGCCGCCGCGATCGTCAGATTGATCGCGATCGATCCCGCCAGCAGGAGGGCGAGGCCCGCGCGCTGCCATGCCCGACGCAGTGACGCCCAGACCGGCGCCAGCCCCAGTGCCGCCACCCCGGCCAGCGGCATGGCGTGACGCGGGCCCGTGGCATTGCCGCCGTCCCAATAGACATAGGCCGCGTTGACCAGCAACGCGACGATCGCCACCCCGGCGGCGGTCAACGCCAGCCCGCGCGTCTCCCGCGCCTCGGCCAATTGCCACAGCCCGACCGGCGCCAGGATCAGGACCGGTGCGACCCAGATCAGCCCGCGCGTCGGGCCGATCAGGATTTCGCGCAGCACCGCGATATGCGGCACGGTCAGCCCGAACAGCCCCTGCTGCATCCCCTCGAACCCGACGACGCCCGAATAGCCGATCCGGAACGGCGTGCCGAAAGCGAAGAGATTATAGGCGAACAGCGGCATCACGCCGATCAGCCCGGCGGCCAGGAATGGCCAAAGCGATCGCGGCCGCGCGCGATGCCGCCACAGCGCCCAGGCGCCGATGACCGATCCCGCCAACACCGCCTGATACTCGACCACCACCGCCCAGCCCAGCGCCAGCCCGGCTACCGCCAGCCAGCGTCCGCCACCTCGCGCCACGCCGGCCAGCGCGATGACGAACAGCGCCGCGACCGCCGCATGGCCCAGCAACGTCGTGGAATAGCCCCAGATCGGCGTTCCGAGCGCGTAACCCTGCGCCGCAAACAGCGCCGCCCCGATACTCCCGGTGACGGTCAGGGCGAGATCGAACAGCATCACTGCCGCGATGGCGGTCAACAGGGCCGATCCGGTGGCGGCCGCGACCCGCGTCCGCAGCTTCAGATAATCGACAAAGCCCAGGTCGGCGGCGCTCGGCATGTGCCGATCTGCCCGGTCGCCCATCACCGCATTCGTCATCGCCACCGCCGGCATCGCCATCAGCGTCATGCCCGGCGCCTTGTCGAGATAGGCATGGGCCCCGAACTGCGCCTTGTCGATGGTCAGCGGCGCGAAGGGATCGATGGTCGCGGTGCTATCCTCGACCATCCGGATCGCGGCGAACAGGCGGGTGGCGTTATTGGGGTTGAGCTCCCACGAGCCGAACCACGCAGCGGAGAACCAGACCAACAGGAACAGCCCGAACCGGAGCCCTCCCAAGCCTTGCCAGCGTGCCATAGCCCCTGCCTCTTGCTGTTCGCTCGGGGCCGTATCGGCGCACCACCGGCGAGACAACCTTCTTCATCCTCCCCTGTAAGGGGAGATCGCGCGCCGAGGGCCTAGCGGAGGGGTGTCACCGCCGGCCCGGACAGACTCTGCGCGCGACCCGCGACACCCCTCCACGATAATTCGCATAGCGCCCTCCCCTTACTGGGAGGATGAAGAACGGCCTTATCCCCCGCGCCCATCCGGGATGGGCAACGACGTCGTCGACTTGATCTCCGACAAGGCGACCGTCGAATTGATCTCCTGCACGCCGGGCAGGTTGGACAACCGTTCGAAGAACAGCCGCTCATAGGACTCGATATCGGCCGCGACGATCCGCAGCATGAAATCGACCGAGCCCATCAAGACATGGCATTCCATGACCTCGGGCACCTCGCGGATCGCAGCGGTGAATTTATCGAGATTGGCGCGGCCATGCGCGTTCAGCTTCACCTGCGCGAAAATCTGCGCCTTAAGCCCAATCTTGGTCCGATCGACCAGCGCCACCCGCCGCTTGATGATCCCGTCGCGCTCCAGCCGGTCGATCCGCCGCCAGCAGGGCGAGGCGGAAAGCCCCACCGCCTCGGCGATCGCCGCCGTCGACAGACTCGCGTCCTCTTGCAGCAAAGCGAGAATACGACGTTCCCATATATCTAGCTCATGCGGCATGATCATCCTCATAAGCCGATCCAGGGGGATGATCTATCCCCCATCCGCCGCTCCACTCCTATATTGCGACCGGTTTCTTTTCGCATCCTCCGCTAGATTCCCTCCATCAGATTGAGGAACCAGACGATGCGATTGCCCCACGACCCGCACAGCCTGCCGCCCGAAGAGGTGGTGCCGTTCCGCGATGCCGAGACCGGGGCGAGCGGGGTCATCGTCCTGCACTCGACGGCACTGGGGCCGGCGGCCGGCGGGTGCCGCCTGTGGCGCTATGCCAGCGATCAGGACGCGGTGGTCGATGCGCTGCGGCTGGCGGAGGGCATGGCGCTGAAGAATGCGCTCGCCGAATTGCCGTTTGGCGGCGGCAAGGCGGTGCTGCGCAGCCCCGAGCGACCGCATGACCGCGCCGCGCTGTTCCGCGTCTTTGGCCGTGCGGTGCGCGATCTGAAGGGTCGCTATGTCACCGCCGAGGATGTCGGGACGAGTGTCGAGGATATGGAGGTGGTGGCGAGCCAGACGCGCCATGTCGCCGGCCTTCCGCTACGCGACGGTCGACCGGGTGGCGACCCCTCGCCCTGGACCGCGCTGGGTGTGGCGAACGCGATGCGGGTCGCGGTGCGGTACCGGCTGGACGCCGATCTGTCCGAGGTGACGGTGGCGGTTCAAGGGCTCGGCCATGTCGGCTTCGCGCTGTGCGAATTGCTGCATGACATGGGCGCGAAGCTGATCGTCGCCGAACCGCGCAGCGAAGTTGCGGCGCGTGCCGCCGACCGGTTCGGCGCGATGGTCATGAGCAGCAAGGCCTTGTTGAGCGCCCGGGCGGACGTGTTCGCGCCCTGCGCCTTGGGCGGCGTGCTGGATGTGGAGACGGTCGTGCAACTGCGGGCACCGGTCGTGTGCGGCGCGGCCAATAACCAGCTGGCGAACGATGACATGGCCGTCCGCCTGGCGGAACGTGACGTGCTTTATGCGCCGGATTTCCTGGTCAATGCCGGCGGGATCATCAATGTCGCGGGCGAATATCTCGGCTGGAACGCATCCGAGGTGCGGCAGCGGGTGACGAATGTGGGACAGCGGCTGAAGACCACGCTCGCGCTGGCGGCGCGTGAGGGGATGACGCCGCATGACGCCGCCCGCACGATCGCCATGAACCGGATGGCGCAGGCACGGCGGGTGGAAGCGGTGGCGGCGTAAGATTCTACAGCTTCCGCTCGGCTCTCCGCCCAGGCATCAAACCCGTTCACGCTGAGCGAAGTCGAAGCCTATGCCCTGTCCTCGCCTGATGCCGATATGCCGTCGGCCTTGCCATGGGCGCGTCGGTCAGTGCGCTCCGTGGCCTTCGACTTCGCTCAGGCTGAACGGAGGGAGAGATGTTCATCCTCCCCTGTAAGGGGAGGTGGCAGGCCGCAGGCTCGACGGAGGGGTGTCTCGGTCAGCGAGCCAGTACGCCGCCCCCGAAGGAAACCGTAACGCGATCAGCGGTTGCCCGCTTCCTCCTGCCGCCGGCGATCGGCATTGGCCGCGCGGTTCTCGCGGACGCGCTGGGCGAAACAGCCGGTGGCGCCGCCCGCGCCGACCGCCGAGCAGCTTCCGATGCTGTTGACGCCCACGCCCTCGTTCACCGTACCCGTGGCGCGCACCGCCCAGCTTTCATTTTCGGGCGTCACCTGAAGCTCGCGCAGTTCCTTGGGCACGCGGAACTGTTCCTCGGCCCCGCGCCGGACGCAGACGACGATCTCATTGCCGTTATTGTCGGTCGGGCAGCGCTCATTGCCGAACAGGGTCAGCACGCCATTGACCGGCGCATTACGCGATACCTCGCCCGGCCCTTCGATCGGCTTGGGCTTGATCGCGCCGGGGGCGGCGATCTGCTGCGCCGTCGCGGTGCCGGTCATGGTGAGGGTGGCCAGCAGGACTGCGGCCCAGGTCCGGTTCATCATCCTCTCTCTCCCGTTGGTCCGGCTCAGATACGCTTGGCCGCAGCGATGGCGAGTTTGCAGCCCGCCCGGATCATGCCGTATAGCAGCGGATAGGCGATCGCCTCCTCCGCGCCCGCGCCCAGCGCATGGTCGCGATGCTCCAGTTCCTCGGCCTGGAAATCGGCGATCGCCTCCGACAATTCGGGATCGCTGTCGCCCAGCTCGTCAAGCTGTGCCTGATAATGTTTGTCGATCTCGGTCTCGACCGCCGCGGTGCAGGCCATCGCCGCCTTGGGACTGATCGCCGCGGTGATGGCGCCCAATGCGAAGCCCGCCTTGTCCCAAAAGGGCTGGAACAGCGTCGGCCGCACGCGGCGCTCGGCGATCATCCGATCGAAAAAGGCGCGGTGGCGTTCTTCCTGCTCGGCCATGTGATGGATCGCACGCGAGGCGGGGTGCCGGTCACCCAGCACCGCGAGCTGCCCGGCATAGATGCGGGTCGCGCCATATTCCCCGGCCTGGTCCACCCGGACCATCGCCTTCATCGGTTCGCGCCGGTCGCCCGGCATCCAGCGAAGCTGGCTCATCGCGCCTTCCTCATCAATAACAGGATCGCCACCGCACCGCCCAGCGAGAAGATCGCGTTGAACCCGGCCAGCGAAATGCCGCCCAGCGTCCATTGCGCCACGTCGCAGCGGATGACCGGCGCCTTCATGATGGCGTTCAGCCGGTCGGTCGCGCTCAATCCCGTCAAATCCACGGTCGAGGTGCAGGCGGTGAAGCCCTGCCACCAGCCATATTCGACCCCGGCATGCGCCACACCAATCGCCCCCGACACTGCAATCAACAACGCGGCAAGGATGACAAGCGATCCGCGAATGCTCCGCTGCGGCACGAAGAAGGCGAGGAGCGCGGGCACCAGTGCGGCATAATGCGGCCAGCGCTGCCAATGGCACATCTCGCACGGATACAGTCCGCCGATCAGTTGACTACCCCAGGCACCGGCCAGCAGCGCGGCGGGCAGCAGCAAGGCGATCCAGTTCGCCATGCATTCGTTGCGGGTGCGGGGCACGGCCATCGTCACTTCACCGGCGGCTTGGTCGCGGCGGCGACCTGGGCGGGGCCGCCCAAGCGGGCGATGGTCTTCAGCGCATAATAAAGCTGGAAGTCCTCGACCCCCTGCTTCTTCAGCGCCTCGGGCGTGGCGGCGAAGCGCGGATCGTCCTTGTTATCCTCTTCCAGGATTTTGTTGTCGGCCTTCACCTCGTTGATCAGGTGGCGGCGCAGATCGGCCTCGCGGAAGACGGGGCGCGTCTTGTAATCGGGATCGGAAATCTGCGGCACCTTGATGTCCGGCTCGATCCCGCCCTCCTGCACCGACCGGCCCGAGGGGGTATAGTAGCGCGCGGTGGTCAGGCGCAGCGCGGTTTCGGGGCCAAGCGGCAGCAGCGTCTGCACCGAGCCCTTGCCGAAGCTGCGCTCACCCATGACGATCGCGCGGTGATGATCCTGCAGCGCGCCCGCGACAATCTCCGAGGCGGAGGCGGTGCCGGAGTTGGTCAGCACGATGATGGGCAGGCCGTGCGCATCGTCGCCGGGCTTGGCGTAATAGCGCTCGATGTCCGACTTCTCGCGACCGCGCTGCGACACGATCTCGCCGTGATCGAGGAAGGCGTCGCTGACCGCGATCGCCTGGGTCAGCAACCCGCCGCCATTGTCACGCAGATCGACGACATAGCCAAGCGGCCGGTGCCCCAGCGCCTTGTCGATCGCCATGATCGCCCCGCGCGTGTCGGCGCCGGTATTTTCGGAGAAGGTGTTGATGTTGATATAGCCGACATCGCCCTTCACCTCCCACTTCACTGGGCGCTGGACGATGACCTCGCGGGTCAGAGTCAGTTCGATCGGCTTGTCGCGACCGGGGCGGACGAGCGTCAGGCGGATCTTGGTGCCGGGCTTGCCGCGCATCTGGCCGATCGCCTCGTCGAGCGACTGGCCGTAGATCAGCTTGCCGTCGATATGGGTGATGTAATCGCCCGACTTCACGCCGGCGCGGCCCGCTGGCGTATCCTCCTGCGGCGCGATGACCTTGATCGCGCCATCCTCCATCGAGACGGTCAGGCCCAGGCCGCCATAATTGCCCTCGGTCTGAATCTTGAGGTTGTCGAAGTCGAGCGCGTCGACATAGCTGCTATGCGGATCGAGCGCAGCGAGCATCCCCTGGATCGCGCCTTTGATCAGCGTGTCGTCATCGACCTTATCGACATAATCGGCCTTGATCCGGTTATAGACGTCGAGAAAGCGATCGAACTGGCGCACGGTGGAGCTGTCGACGGCGGCCATCGCGGAGGTCGTGATCGGCACCATGGCAAGCGCGCCGACGATCGCAGTAGCAGTCAGAAACGGACGTTTTACAAGCGGACGGGGCATCGAGGGTCCTGGACCAGGGAATATGGCGGCCTTTGTAACCGGAAGCCGGCTGCAATCAAAGCGCAACCGTGCTGAACGGGGGCTGAGCGGGTGGGGTGCGGATTCCCTTAGTCTTCGACTACGCTCAGGCTGAACGGATGTGGGGGCGTGCGTCCATCTGCGCTTTCGGCCCGATCCTCACAATCATTCGCGCCGAGCGACGCCCAAGCCTACACCCCCCTCACCCCAGCAGCGCGGCAATGTCCATCGGACGGCCATCGCGGCGCAGCTCCACCGTGACGCGCGGCGCGGCGCCGCCCCGACCACCGCCGGCGCGACCTAGCACCGCGCCGGTTTCGACCCGCTCCCCCGAGTGCACGGCGATGCCGCCCAGCCCAGTCACAAGGCTGGTCCAGCCCTCGCCATGGTCGAGGATGACGATCCCGCCATAGCCCCGGAACGGGGCGGCATAGCGGACCGTCCCGGCCGCAGGCGCTACCACCGTCGCCGATGGCGCGGTTGCCAGGGTGATGCCCCGCGCCCGCACACCGGCATCCGAAATCTCACCAAAGCCGCCCGCCACGCGGCCCCGCACGGGCAGACGATAGGTGCCGGCCGCGATCTCCGGCCCCTTCACGCCCGGGGCCAGCGGCCGCGCTACGGGCCCCGCCAACCGGACCAGTTCGCCGGCCGTCGCCTGCGCCGTGCCTCGCTCGGCCATCCGGTCGACGATATCGCGTGCCGCCTCGCCCAGCGCGAGCGCGCGGTTGGATTCGTCGATCGCACTCTGTCCCAGCTGATCGGCCCGGCCGCGATGCAGAGCCTCCAGCCGGGCGAGCGTCTGACGCTGGCTCTCCAGCTTGGCGGAGGTGGCGGACAGCGCCTGCGCCGCCACGGCTGCTTGCGCCTGGACCCGGCGGGTGGCGGCCAGTTCACGCCGTATACTGGCCGAACGCTCGGCAATGACGGGAGCGATGGTCGAAAAGACCGCGCGGACATGCGCCAGGTCGGCGACCGTTCCCGGCTGCGCCACCGCCGCGATGGGGGGCCGCGCCGCCATGTCCTGCATCGCTGCCAGTAGATGCGCGAGCGGCGCCTGCTCCTGCGCCAGCCGATCGCGCTGGCGTTCGAGCAATCCGGCAACCAGCGCGACGCGGGCGCGGGCTGCGCGCACCTCCGCCTCGGTCGCGGCCACGCGT
>NZ_BBJS01000002.1 GCF_000739895.2 Sphingomonas paucimobilis NBRC 13935 | reverse complement strand
GGAGGAAAATGGGGATCGAAGGTTCAGTTTGGCGCAAGGCGGGATTTGCTCTACAGCGCCCTCGTTCCTTTCCTTGTCGATAGAGATGTGATGCGCGTTCTCGCCGCTCTTGCCATGATGATGGCCAGCCTGATCGCCGTTCCGGCGCAGGCGCAATCCAAGATCCAGTCGCCGGCCAAGGTCGCGCAAGTGCTGGAAGACAATGTCGCCGGCCGCCCCACCCCGCCGCCGATCACCGACAAGGACAACCTCTGGCTGCTCGACCTGTCGACCGGCGGCCGGGTGACCATCTGGCTGCGCCCCGATGTCGCGCCCAAGATGGTCGAGCGGATCAAGACGCTGACGCGCCGCCATTTCTATGACGGCCTGACCTTTCACCGCGTGATCGACGGCTTCATGGCGCAGGGCGGCGATCCCAAGGGCGACGGCACCGGCGGCTCGGACCTGCCCAACGTGCCGGCCGAGTTCAACTATCTGCCGCATGTGCGCGGATCGGTGGCGGCAGCGCGCGCGGATGATCCCAACAGCGCCAACAGCCAATTCTACATCGTCTTCCAGCCGCGCTTCGCGCTCGACAAGAAGTACACGGTGTTCGGCCGCGTGCTGGACGGCATGCAATATGTCGACGCGATCGAGCGGGGCGAGCCGCCCGCCAACCCCAGCCGCATCGTCCATGCCTATATCGCGTCGGACAATCCCCCGGCCTTTGTCCCGCTCGCGCCCACCCCTGCCCCCAGCCTGGGTGCACCTGTGACCCTGCCGGGTGCCACGCCCGCCACACCCGCGCGTCGTCCCGCCCCCAAGGCGGCCCCGGCCAAGAAGGCGGCAACGGCCACCAAGTGAACGTCGACCTTTTCGATTTCGCGCTGCCGCCCGAGCGGATCGCGCTCTATCCCGCATCCCCGCGCGATTCGGCGCGGATGCTGGTCCTCGACGGTGACGCCACCCGTGACGAGCGGGTGAGCGACCTGCCGCAGGCGTTGCGCGCGGGTGACCTGCTGGTCTTCAACGATACCCGCGTCATCCCCGCCCAGTTGCAGGGAACACGAGGCGACGCGAAGATCGGCGCGACCCTGCACAAGCGCGAGGGCGTTCGCCGCTGGCGGGCCTTCATCCGCAATGCCAAGCGCCTGCGTGAGGGCGATGTCATCGACTTCGGTGCAGGCGTCAGCGCGACCGCCAACGACCGCGCCGAGGATGGCAGCTTCGCGCTCGACTTTGCCGGAGACGAGCCGGTCGAACTGCTGCTGGAGCGGGCGGGCACCATGCCCCTTCCCCCCTATATCGCGCAGAAGCGCGGCGTCACCGAGAAGGACGCCGAAGACTATCAGACGATGTTCGCGCAAGAGCCCGGCGCGGTCGCGGCACCCACGGCGGCGCTGCACTTCACGCCGGGCTTGCTCGAATCGCTGGCGGCGGCGGGGATCGAGCATGCGACGCTGACCCTCCATGTCGGCGCGGGCACCTTCCTGCCGGTCAAGGCGGACGACACGGTCGATCACAAGATGCATGCCGAATGGGGCCGCATCGACGCCGCGACCGCCCACCGGCTGAATGCCGTCAAGGCGCGCGGCGGCCGGGTGATCGCGGTCGGTACCACCTCCTTGCGGCTGATCGAGAGCGCGGCGGGCGAGGACGGCGTGATCCGCCCGTTTGAGGGCGATACCGCGATCTTCATCACGCCGGGCTATCGCTTTCGCGGGATCGACGGGCTGATGACCAATTTCCATCTGCCGCGCTCGACGCTGTTCATGCTGGTCTCGGCCTTGATGGGGCTGGACCGGATGCAGGCGGCCTATGCCCATGCGATCGCGCAGGGATATCGCTTCTACTCCTATGGCGACGCCTCGCTGCTGCTGCCGGGGCCGGCCGCATGATCTGGCTGGCGCTGCTGCTCCAGGCGGCGACGCCGGGGGCGAACGAGACGGTGACCGTCACCGCGCCGCCCAAGCCCTTTGCGCAGACGCCCGCCACCATGGTGGTCGAGCCCGTCGCGATGATGATCGCCACGCTCGACGCGGACGGCGACGGCAAGACCAGCCGCGAGGAGATGGAGGCCGGCGTCAAGCGCAGCTTCGAGGCGATCGATACGGCGCATCAGGGCTCGCTCGGCTATCTTCAGTTCGCCGACTGGGCCGAGCGCTGGCTGGGTGACCGCAACGCGCTGCCCAGCCCGTTCGATGTCGACAAGGACAATGACAACCGCATCACCCTGCCCGAATTGCAGGCGCATTTCTCGCGCCTGTTCTCGCGCTTCGATCGCGACCGTGACGGCGCGATCAGCCGGGCCGAGGCCCTGACCATCCGTACCACCGCCGTCGACGCCAATGGCCCGACCGGCCCGCTCCGCCCCAAGGGCGAGCGCCCCAGAGACAGAAAATGACCGCCCGTTTCTCTTTCGCCATTCACGCCACCGACGGCCGCGCCCGCACCGGAACCATCACCATGAAGCGCGGCGAAATCCGCACCCCCGCCTTTATGCCCGTTGGCACCGCTGCCACCGTCAAGGCGATGAAGCCCGGCGACGTGCGCGCGAGCGGGGCGGACATCATCCTGGGCAATACCTATCACCTGATGCTGCGCCCCGGTGCGGAGCGGGTGAACCGGCTGGGCGGGCTGCACGGCTTCATGGGCTGGGACCGGCCGATCCTGACCGACTCGGGCGGCTATCAGGTGATGAGCTTGGCCGAACTCACCAAACGCTCCGAGGACGGCGTGGCGTTCAAGAGCCATCTCGATGGCACCCGCCATCTGCTCAGCCCCGAACGCTCGATCGAGATTCAGCGGCTGCTGGGATCGAACATCGTCATGGCGTTCGACGAGCTGGTCCCGACCACCTCGACCCGCGAGGTGCAGGCCAGCGCCATGGAACGCTCGATGCGCTGGGCCAAGCGCAGCCGCGACGCCTTCGACGCCGGTGGCCAGCATGCCGAGGACAACGCCATTTTCGGTATCCAGCAGGGCGCGCTGGATGAGGGCTTCCGCAAGGCCTCAGCCGATGCGCTGATCGATATCGGTTTCGACGGTTACGCGATCGGCGGCCTCGCGGTCGGCGAAGGGCAGGAGGCGATGTTCGGCTGCCTCGACTTCGCGCCTGGCCAGCTTCCTGCCAGCAAGCCGCGTTACCTGATGGGCGTGGGCAAGCCGACCGACATCGTGGGCGCCGTGGAGCGCGGAGTCGATATGTTCGACTGCGTCCTGCCGACGCGTTCGGGGCGGACCGGGCAGGCCTTTACGCGGCAGGGCCCGATCAACATCCGCAATGCGCGCTTCGCCGAGGATCAGGGGCCGCTCGACCCCGCCTGTGGCTGTCCGGTCTGTGCGACCTGGAGCCGCGCTTATCTCCATCATCTGGTCCGCGCGGGCGAAATCCTGGGCGCGATGCTGATGACCGAGCATAATATCTGGTTCTACCAGCAGATGATGGCCGATCTGCGCGCCGCGATCGGCGAAGGGCGGCTTACGGCCTTTGCCGATGACTTCCGGGCGCGCTACGCTGCCGGCCATTAATTGTGGGTCAGTAGGAGAGTAACCATGACCGATCGTACCGAAGACGCGCCCAACGAGATTCTCGCCGCCGCCAAGGAGGCCAAGGACCACGCCGTCGCCGCCGCCGAAGCGACCGCCGAGTCGGTGAAGGAGCAGACGCGCAACTGGCCGCTGGGCAAGATCGGCCTGGGCGTCGGCATCGGTTCGGCCGCCATCGCCGCCGCCGTGCTGTACGGCACGCGCAACAAGTCCAAGTAACACACGTCCAACAAAGAGGGTCTTCATGCGCCTTTTCCGTGCCGCGCTTCTGCTCGGCGTCGCCGCCCTTCCCACGCTGGCCGGGGCACAAGGCTCGCCGCCACCCGCTTCGGGGGCGCGCACGGAAAGCGTGAAGCCCATCGATTTCACGACGCGCACCCTGCCCAACGGCCTGCGCGTCTATGCCATTCGCGACACCTCGACCCCCAACGTCTCGGTCCAGGTGTGGTATGATGTCGGGTCGAAGGACGATCCCAAGGGCCGCTCGGGCTTTGCGCACATGTTTGAGCATCTGATGTTCAAGGCGACGCGCAACCTCGTCCCCGAACAGATGGATCGCCTGACCGAAGATGTCGGCGGTTACAACAACGCCTCCACCGCCGACGACTACACCAATTATTTCGAGGTGGTGCCCGCCAACCACCTGCAACGCCTGCTCTTCGCCGAGGCGGACCGCATGGCCGCTTTGGTCGTCGAGCCCAAGAGCTTCGCCAGCGAGCGCGACGTGGTGAAGGAGGAACTGCGCCAGCGCACCCTCGCCCAGCCCTATGGCAAGCTGTTCTCCATCTATTATCCCAAGCTCGCCTATTCCGTGCATCCCTATGCGCGGCCAGGTATCGGCAGCCTGGAGGAACTGGAATCGGCGGGGATCGACGATGTCCGGGCCTTCCACGCCACCTATTACCGGCCCGACAATGCGGTGCTGGTCGTGTCGGGCAATTTCGATCCCGCACAGCTGAACCGCTGGGTCGACGAATATTTCGGCAACATCAAGCGCCCGACCACCGCGATCCCGCGCGTGACGGTCCAGGAGCCCGAACGCACCCAAGCCGTCTCGCGCACCGTCTATGAGCCCAACACGCCGCTGCCGGCGGTGCTCATCAGCTATCACATCCCGCCCGAACGCAGCGCCGATACCCCCGCGATCATGGTGCTGAACGCGATCCTGTCGGCGGGCGAAAGCTCGCGGCTATATGAGGATCTGGTGTACCGCGACCAGCTGGCGCAATCGGCCTCGACCTTCCTCGACACCAAGCAGTCGACCGGCAACCTCGTCCTCTATGCGATGATGGCGAGCGGCAAGCCGGTGGCCGAGGGCGAAGCGGCCCTGAAGAAGGAAGTCGCCCGCCTGCGCGACGCCCCCGTCAGCGCCACCGAACTGGCCGAGGCGAAGAACGAGCTGCTGACCTCCGCGCTCAAGCAGCGCGAGACGGCGGAGGGCAAGGCCAGCCTGATCGCCAACAGCGTCATCGTCGATGGCGACCCCACCGCCGCCGACCGCCAGATCGCGGCCGTGCAAAAGGTCACCGCCGCCGATATCCAGCGGGTCGCGCGCGAATATCTGAACGATCGGCAGAGCGCGACCATCCGCTACCTGCCCGACAGCGACCGCCCGGCCAATGTCCGCGAGATGCCGATCGAGATCGCGCCCACGGTGCAGACGGCGGCGCTCACCCCGCCCGCCAATATCGAGGTGGTGACGCCTGCGCCCGAGGGTCAGCGCATCCTGCCCCCCGCCCCCGGTGCGCCGATCGCCCCCACCCTGCCGCAACCGGTCGTCACGACGCTGTCCAACGGCGTGCGCGTCGTCACCGTTGAGCGGCACGACCTGCCGCTCGTCACCGCCTCGCTGGTGGCGCTGGGCGGGGCCGCCACCGATCCCCAGGGCCAGGCGGGTGCCAGCAGCCTGGCGGCCGATCTGATGACCAAGGGGACGACGACCCGCTCGGCGACCGAGATCGCGCGCGCGGTCGAAAGCCTGGGTGGCTCGATCGAGAGCAGCGCGTCGGACGACGGGGCCAGCATCGACCTGACCGTGCCCTCGGCACAGATGGACACCGCCATGACCATCCTGGCCGATGTCGCCACCCATCCGACCTTCGCGCCGGCGGAGATCGAACGCGCGCGCAGCCAGACGATCGACGGGCTGAACGTCGCGATGAAGAATCCGGCGCAGCTCTCCGGCATGGTGGCTGACCGGATCGTGTACGGCACCCGCGCCTATGGCCAGCCGTTGACGGGCACGCCCGATTCGCTGAAGAAACTGACCCGCGCCGACCTGACCGCCGCCTATGCGCGCAGTTGGAAGCCCGGCCAGGCTACCCTGTTGCTGGTCGGCGACGTGACGCCGGCCCAGGCCTGGCAGATCGCCGAGAAGCATCTCGGTAATTGGCGGGTCGCCGACGCCGCCTCGACCGCCGCCAAGGCGCCCGAGCCCGCCTTCCCCGCGCCGCGCGTCATCGTCGTCGACATGCCCGATGCCGGTCAGGCGGGCGTCGTCGTCGCGCGCCCGGGCATTCGCCGCGCCGATGAGCGCTATTATCCGCTCGCCGTCGCCAATACGGTGCTGGGCGGCGGCTTCTCCTCGCGGCTCAACCAGGAAATCCGCATCAAGCGCGGCCTGGCCTATGGCGCGGGCAGCTCGGTTCTCGCCGGTCGCGACATCGGCCTGATTTCGGCGCGCACCCAGACCAAGAATCCGTCGGCCGCCGAGGTGGTCGGGCTGATCGATGCCGAAATGCGCCGGCTGGGCGCCGCGCCGGTGCCGCAGGCCGAACTGGAGACGCGCCAAGCCGTGCTGATCGGCAATTTCGGTCGTACCATCGAGACGACCGATGGCGTGGCGAGCATCCTGGCCGGCTATACGCTGCAGGGCGTACCGCTGGACGAACTCAGCCGCTACATCCCGCGCGTCCAGGCGGTCGACCCGGCGGCGGTCCAGTCGACCTCGGCCGCGCTGCTCGATCCGAAGGCGGCGAGCATCGTCGTGGTCGGCGACGCCAAGCAGTTCCTGCCCGCGTTGCGCCAGGCCCATCCCGAAGCCGAGGTGATCCCGGCGGCGCAAGTCAATCTGGACACGCCCAAGCTGCGCTGACCCACCCATAGCCCCGCGCCCGACCATCTCCCGGCGCGGGGCAAGAGGACGTTGCATTTCGCCTGACGCGAAATCCTTAACCCTCTCCGCTATATCGGTTTTGCATCGAGCAGATGGACCGGAGGGTAACGACGCGTTGCGGGTGGCGAGGCGAACGATAAGGCGGATGGTACAGGGCTGGCTGGCATTGGTGGGCCTGATGCTGATCGTCGGCTTTGCCTTGGTGGCGCAAGCCGGCCGGCGGCCCGATAGCCGGGCGGTCCCGATCCTCGCCGCCCCCTCATCGCCACGCGCCGCCGCTTCCGCCACCGGTAGCGACGGCCTGCCTGCCATGGATGGCAGCACCGGCACGGTCGCCCTTCCCACCCTGCCGATTCCCCCCGACGCGGCGGGCGCGGACGCTACGGTCGCCGCCGCCCAGCCCTTTCGCTGGGGTCGTGCCGCGGCGATCGACCGCGCCCGCGCGATGGAATGCCTGACCGCCGCCATCTATTATGAAGCGGGCGGCGAGAGCATCGACGGCCAGCGCGCGGTAGCACAGGTGGTGCTCAACCGTGTCCGCCATCCCGCTTTTCCGGCCAGTATCTGCGGCGTGGTCTATCAGGGGGTGGAGCGCGCGCACTGCCAGTTCAGCTTTGTATGCGACGGCGCACTCTCGCGTGCGCCCGCCACTGGCGGCTGGGCCCGCGCGGCGCGGATCGCGGCGGCGGCGCTGGCGGGCGGGGTCTATACCCCGGTCGGGCTCGCCACCCATTATCACACTTTTGCGGTCACGCCGGCCTGGAACCGGGCGATGGTGATGACCGACATGGTCGGCGCGCACCTGTTCCATCGTTGGAAGGGTTATTGGGGTACGGCCGCCGCGATGGGACGACCCTATGCCGGGGGCGAGAGCATTCCGACGCTTCCCTCCGCGGCGATGGCCACCGCCGATGCGCCGGCCGAGGTGGCGCTTCCCGCCATGCCCGTCCCTATGCCGACGCCGCCGAGCGCGGTGGCGCGGGCCGCTACGCCTTTGCCATCTACACCCCCAGCGCCGTCGAGCGGCGCGATCATCAGCGATCGGCTGGCTCGATCGGGCGAGATATTGGACAAGTGGAAGGACAGCGGCCGCCCGCTCACCCCGGCCGAAGGGCCGCGCCCGATCATCTCGGGCGCAGCCCCGCGCTAAGCGCGATCAGCGACGGAAGTTGCGGTCATTCTTCTCGAAGCGCACCTGCCGGCTCAGCATGTCATAGCGGCGGTCGAGGTCGCGGCGTTCCGAGACGGACAGCCCGCCACCGGTCCGGCGATAACGATATTCGAGCTGATTCAGCTGGCGCAGCTCACCATGCAGCCGAGCCGCCTCGCGCCGGTTGAGCGCACCGGAGCGAATGCCCTGATCGATCCGCCGGTCGAGCTGAACCTGGCGCTGCGCGATGGGCGTCCAGCGCTGGGCTTCGGCGATCGTCGGAACCGCGATGGTGGCAACGCCGAGCGTCGCGAGGATCATGGCTTTCATTATGCTACTCCCATAACAAGCGGGCGAATACTGGCCCGCTTCGCAATATGGGGAGCGCCGATCGCAAAGTTGTGACGCCCAGGCCATGGAACTGTCACCAATTGTCGCAAGTCGGACAGCTTCGTTCAGCTTGGCGTCTGTGCGATGCCATCCATCTCCTGCAGCCGCGCGACGATGGCATCTTCCAGCCGATAGATATCGGTCAACGCGGCGACCGGGTGACGTGTCTCGGTCTTGCCCATGAAGGTCCCGACATAGCGGGTCGTCGGACTGTTGAAGTGCAGCCGGGCGATCGACTTGCGATTGTTGTCGTCGAGCAGGATCGCGCAATAGGATTTGGAATCGCGGATCACGACCCGCTCGGGATCGACATGCCGCGCCGCGATCGCCTGGACGATGCGGAAACCCGCAATCTCATCCTCGGTGGTGATGATACCGGAGCCGTCCGACATATCGTCCGACGCGCCTTCCTCGATGATATCGGGCGCCGGGTTCGCGACGTTGAGCGCGGAGGTCAGCCGCTCGTTCACCCGGTCGCGGATCAGCGTCGCGATCGAACTGGTCAGCGCGGCGTGATATTGCTCCTTCATCGCCGCATTGGCGCGGCCATTGTACAGCCGCGCGGTCCGCTTTTCCAGTTCGACCAGCTTCGTCGCCAATTCCATCGCCATCCCCCAGTTTTCGCGGGGTTCAGGGATAAGCGACATCCATGCGAAAAGGCCGGCCAGTCGCATCCGAAATGGAGGCGACGGGCCGGCCCATTCTGATCGTTGATCAGTTCAACCGATCAGCGGCAGCGGACATTGTCGCGTTCGATCGCGCGGCCGGCCAGCGCACCGCCGGCTGCACCGAGAAGCGTGCCCAGTGTCTGCGACCCGCCCGAGGTGATCGCGGCGCCCAGCGCACCACCGGCGATACCACCGACGATCAGGCCCGTCGTACCGTCATTGCGGCGGCAATAATAACGGCCGTCCTGGCCGACATAGACGCGGTCGTTGCGGCCCAGACGACGCTCGCGGTAACGCGCATTGTCGACATAATAGCGATCGGCATAATAGCCACCATAGGCCGGATCGGGTCGGTTATAGTCATAGGCGTAACGCGGGCCGCCAAAGCCCCCGCCCAAACCGCCACCATAGGTCGAGCAACCGGAAACCAGCGTCGCGGCCGCAACCAGGCCGAGTGTCAGTGCACGCATCACATCCTCCCTTATGGGTGATGCGGGTGGAAGCGCTTCGCGGCGATAAAGGTTGCGATATGTTAAGCGGGTTTATTTGGCGGTGATTTGCGCGTCAGCAGGCGGAACATCCTTTCCGACTTCGCTCCGTACGAACGGCGATGATGCCATTTGAACAATCCCCGCTCCCCGTTCAGCCTGAGCGAAGTCCAAGGCAAAAGGACCAGCGTCCGACCCGGAGGCGCTGCAGGCGGGAGACATGATGGAGGGGGCATTCCCCAAAAGCATTCCCCTCCCCATATCGGAGAAAATCGTTACTCCACCGCCTGCGCCTGCCCCTTATCGAGCAGGGGCTTCAGATACTTGCCCGTAAAGCTGCGCGGTTCGGCTGCGACGACTTCGGGCGTGCCGACGGCGACGATCTCGCCCCCCTTTACGCCGCCTTCGGGGCCAAGGTCGACGATCCAGTCGGCAGTCTTGATGACGTCGAGATTATGCTCGATCACCACCACCGTATTGCCCTGTTCGACCAGCGCGTGGAGTACTTCGAGCAATTTCCGCACATCCTCGAAATGCAGCCCCGTGGTCGGCTCGTCGAGGATGTAGAGCGTGTTGCCCGTCGCGCGGCGCGATAATTCCTTGGCCAGCTTGACCCGCTGCGCCTCGCCGCCCGACAGGGTCGTCGCTTGCTGACCGACCTTGACGTAGCCCAAGCCGACCTCGACCAGCATCGCCATCTTGTCGCGGATCGGCGGCACCGCCTGGAAGAACTCGGCGGCGTCCTCGACGGTCATGTCGAGCACATCGGCGATCGAATGGCCCTTGAACTTCACCTCCAGCGTCTCGCGATTGTAGCGCGCGCCGTGGCACACGTCGCAGGTCACATAGACATCCGGCAGGAAGTGCATCTCGATCTTGAGCACGCCGTCGCCTTGGCACGCCTCGCACCGGCCGCCCTTGACGTTGAACGAGAAACGTCCGGGCTTGTAGCCACGCGCCTGCGCCTCGGGCAGCCCCGCGAACCAGTCGCGGATCTGGGTGAACGCGCCGGTATAGGTCGCCGGGTTCGATCGCGGCGTGCGGCCGATCGGCGACTGGTCGATGTCGATCACCTTGTCGAGATGTTCGAGCCCGCTGATCTTCTCATGCTTGCCCGCCAATATGCGGGCGCCGTTCAGCGTGCGCGCGGCGGCGGCATAGAGGGTGTCGATGGTGAAACTCGACTTGCCCGATCCCGACACGCCGGTGATGCAGGTGAAGGTGCCGAGCGGAATGCTCGCCGTCACACCCTGCAGGTTGTTGGCGGTCGCCTTGTGCACGGTCAGCTTCTTGCCCGAACCCTTGCGGCGCTTGGCCGGGACCGCGATCTCGCGCGTGCCATTCAGATAGTCGGCGGTGACGCTGGTCTTGGACTTGAGCAACTGCTTGAGCGTGCCGTGCGCGACGATCTGCCCGCCATGCACGCCCGCGCCCGGCCCCATGTCGATGACATAGTCGGCGGTACGGATCGCATCCTCGTCATGCTCAACGACCAGGACGGTATTGCCCAGATCGCGCAACCGCCGCAGCGTCGCGAGCAGCATGTCGTTGTCGCGCTGGTGAAGCCCGATCGACGGCTCGTCGAGCACATAAAGCACACCCGACAGCCCCGAGCCGATCTGCGACGCGAGGCGAATCCGCTGGCTCTCACCGCCCGACAGCGTGCCGCTGGTCCGATCGAGATTGAGGTAATCGAGCCCGACATTGTTGAGGAAGCCCAAGCGCTCCACGATCTCCTTGAGGATCGGCTGCGCGATCGCGCGCTGCTGGTCGGTCAGATGCTCCGGCAGGCCGTTGAAGAAGGCCAGCGCATCGACCACCGACAGGCGGGTCGCGTGTGAGATGTCCTGCATCGCGATCTTCACCGCCAGCGCCTCGGGCTTCAACCGCGCGCCGTGGCAGACTTCGCAGGGCTGCGACGACTGATAGTTAGACAGTTCCTCGCGCATCCAGGCACTCTCGGTCTGGAGCATCCGGCGGTTGAGATTACCGATCACGCCCTCGAACGGCTTCTTGACGTCATAGGACTTCTTGCCGTCGACGAAGGTCAGCGTGACCGCCTTGCCCTTCGTCCCGTACAGGATCGCGTCACGAACATTCTCGTCCAGGTCCTTCCACGGCGTCTCGAGCGAGAAGCCGAACTCGCGCGCAAGACTACCCAGCACCTGCATATAATAGGGGCTGGGCGGGTTGGACTTGGCCCAGGGCACCACCGCGCCCTTCTTGATCGACAGCTCGTGATTGGGGACGACCAGGTCCTCGTCAAAAATCAGCTTCTCGCCCAGGCCGTCACAGGCCGGGCAGGCCCCCTGCGGCGCGTTGAACGAGAAGAGGCGCGGCTCGATCTCGGAGATGGTGAAGCCACTGATCGGGCAGGCGAATTTTTCCGAAAAGACGATGCGGCCGTCGGGCGCGTTGTTGCCCAGCACTGCGGACTTGGGGGTGGCAGGTTCGACCGGATCGGCGGGGTCGACATAGGCCAGGCCATCCGCGAGCTTCAAAGCGGTCTCGAAACTGTCGGCCAGGCGCGTCGCGATGTCCTCGCGTACGACCAGACGATCGACCACCACCTCGATGTCATGCTTGAACTTCTTGTCGAGCGCGGGGGCTTCGTCGATCTCATAAAGCTGGCCGTCGATGCGGACGCGGGTAAAGCCCGCCTTCTGCCACTCGGCCATTTCCTTGCGATACTCGCCCTTGCGGCCGCGCACGACGGGGGCGAGCAGATAGAGGCGCGTGCCCTCAGGCAAGGTCATCACCCGGTCGACCATCTGGCTGACCGTCTGCGCCGCGATCGGCTCTCCGGTGGCGGGCGAGTAAGGGATGCCGACCCGCGCCCAGAGCAGGCGCATATAGTCGTAGATCTCGGTGACGGTCGCGACGGTCGAGCGCGGATTACGGCTGGTCGTCTTCTGCTCGATCGAGATGGCGGGCGACAGACCCTCGATATGGTCGACGTCCGGCTTCTGCATCATCTCCAGGAACTGGCGCGCATAGGCCGACAGCGACTCGACATAGCGCCGCTGCCCCTCGGCATAGATGGTGTCGAACGCCAGCGAAGACTTGCCCGAGCCCGACAGGCCGGTGATCACCGTCAGCGTGTCACGGGGAATGTCGATATCGACATCCTTGAGATTATGCTCGCGCGCGCCGCGGACGGAAATCTTGGTCAGCATGAAGCGGGTTCTACTTCTGTTCCGGAAAAATTGCCATAGGCGAGATAGGAAGCGAGTCGGCGGGTTTCGAGGGGCAGTGTGGTGGCTGGGCTTGCGGTAACGCTCGATATTCGCCCATGATCCTCGCACAGGCGGCGGGACTTGGCTTCCCGAACGCCATGAGTGATATATTGTCACAGAATCCGAAGGGGGAGCGTTTCCATCTTGTCCAAGACCCTGCATCTGGCCGCCTTGTTGCTGCTCGCCGCCGGCACGACCCCAGCGTTCGCGCAAAAGGCGGAGAAGACCGAGACCAAGACGACCACCGAAACGAAAGACGACGAGGCCAAGCGTCCGCCGCTCCCCGCCGACAAGACGATCACCCAGAGCGCGCGGATCGGCGGCAAGCTCCTCACCTACAAGGCGACGGTCGGCAAGATTCCGGTCCGCGACGAGAAGGGCAAGGAGATCGGGCAGGTCGTCTATACCGCCTATACCGTGCCCGGCGGTGATGTGCGGAGGCCGGTGACCTTCGCCTTCAACGGCGGCCCGGGTGCAGCCTCCGTCTATCTCAACATGGGCGCGGTCGGCCCCAAGCATGTCCAGTTCGGCGCACAGGGCGACGCCCCTTCGGACAGCCCGATCGCCACAGACAATGCCAATAGCTGGCTGGACTTCACCGACCTGGTCTTCATCGATCCGATCGGCACCGGCTTCAGCCGCAGTCTGGTCGACGAGGCGGAGACCAAGAAGGCGTTCTACGCCAACGATCCGGACATCAAATATCTGTCCAAGGTCGTCTATGACTGGCTGGTCAAGGAAGGCCGGTTGCGCTCGCCCAAATATATCATGGGCGAAAGCTATGGAGGCTATCGCGCGCCGCGCATCGCCTATGAGCTGCAATCGCAGATCGGCGTCGGGGTGAACGGGCTGGTGATGGTCTCGCCCTATCTCGACCCGGCTTCGGGCGACGGTGCGACGGCGCTGTCGCCTCTGCCCTGGATGATCGACCTGCCCTCGATGGCGGCGGCGCAGCTGGAGCGGCAGGGCAAGCTGACGCCCGAAGCCATGGCGGGCGTTGAAGCCTATGCGCGCGGCGATTATTTGCGCGACCTGATGCGCGGCCGATCGGATACCCAGGCGGTCGATCGGCTGGTCAGCCATGTGACCGAGCTGACCGGGCTCGACCCGGCGCTGGTGCGCAAACTGGGCGGGCGGGTCGATACGGGTACCTATTTGCGCGAGATCCATCGCAACGACTCGACGATCGGCAGCATCTACGACTCCAACGTCACCGCCTTCGACCCCTTCCCTTGGTCATCGCAGCAGCGCTCGAACGATCCGCTACTCGACTCGCTGATCGCACCGACGACGAGCGCAATGGTCGACTTCGTCACGCGCGAAGTGGGTTGGAAGACCGACGCGCGCTATCACGCGCTGTCCTATGAGGTGAACAGCGCCTGGGATCGCGGCAAGCCGGACGACACCCCCGTCACCGATCTGCGCAAGGCGATCGCCAACGATCCCAAGATGAAGGTGATGATCGTCCATGGCTGGGACGACCTGTCCTGCCCCTATTTCGCTTCAAGACTCATCGTCGACCAGATGCCGAGTTACGGCGTGGCGCAGCGGGTGCATCTGAACGTCTATCCGGGTGGGCATATGTTTTATAGCCGGTCGGATAGCGGTGCCGCGTTCCGGCGCGATGCGATGGCGATGTATGGAGGATAGGTCTTGCATCCATTATCGATGCTTTTGACCGATCCCCACAGCCCTTCACGCTGAGCGAAGTCGAAGCGCACGCTTGACGGTTTCCCGATTCCCTTGGCCTTCGACTTCGCTCAGGCTGAACGGAGGTGAGGAGACTGGACAGAAATGGCCGCAACTTCGCTTTGACCAATCGAAATCCTCCCGATGATCCCCATCGGAAGGATTTCAACTTATGGCGACGTCGGCGGCGATCGAGGCGTTCATCCGGCGCTGGCAGGCGTGCGAAGGCGGGGCCGAGCGCGCCAATTACGCCCTTTTCCTGACCGAGCTCTGCACCGTCATCGGCGTCGCCCCGCCCGAACCCGCGCACGCCACCAGCACGCGCAACGACTATGTCTTCGAACGCGGCGTCATCCTGCCCGGCGATGAGGACCGGCGCGGGCGGATCGACCTCTACAAGCGCGGCTGCTTCGTGCTGGAGGCCAAGCAGAGCCGCGAAGGGCTGGGCGCGAAATCGCTGGCCGACCTGGGTCCGACCCTGCCCGGCCTGCTGCCCGACGAAGCCGGAGCGGCACCGCGATCGCGGCAATGGGACGTGCTGATGCGCCGCGCCCGCGAACAGGCCGAGCAATATGCCAGGGCGCTGCCGGTCGACCATGGCTGGCCGCCCTTTCTGCTGGTGGTCGATGTCGGCCGGGTGATCGAGCTGTTCGCCGACTTTTCCGGCCAGGGCAAACATTACAAGCAATTCCCCGACCGCGCCCGTTTTCGCATCACGCTCGACGATCTGCGCCGCGCCGACATCCGCGAGCGGCTGGCGGCGATCTGGGAAAAGCCGCTGACCCTCGACCCCACCCGCCATGCCGCCGCCGTCACCCGCGACGTGGCGGCGCGGCTGGCGAGCATCTCCAAGCTGCTGGAGGAGCGCGGGCATGATCCCGAACAGGTGGCGCTGTTCCTGATGCGCTGCCTGTTCACCATGTTCGCCGAGCATAGCGGGCTGCTGCCCAGCGGCGGCTTCGTCACGCTGCTGACCGATGCCTGCGAGCGGCCCGACGCCTTCGTACCCTGGATGGAGGATTTGTGGCATTCGATGGACCGGGGTGGCGAGGCCAATGTGCTGCGCCGGCCGGTGCGGCGGTTCAATGGCGGGCTGTTCCACACCGCCCATGCCCTGCCGCTCAACCGCGAGGAGATCGGCGAACTGCTCGCCGCCGCGAAGCGCGACTGGCGCGATGTCGAGCCCGCGATCTTCGGCACGCTGCTCGAACAGGCACTCGACCCGGCGCAGCGGCGGCGGCTGGGCGCGCATTACACGCCGCGCGCCTATGTCGAGCGGCTGGTGACGACCACCGTGATCGAGCCGCTACGCGACGACTGGGCCCAGGTGCTGAGCGCGATGGAGACCGAGCGGACAGACAATCCCCGCGCCGCCGTGCAGCGGGTGCGCGATTTCCATCGCCGGCTGGCCAGGATGCGTATCCTCGACCCCGCCTGTGGCACCGGCAATTTCCTCTATGTCACGCTCGAGCTGATGAAGCGGCTGGAGGGTGAGGTGCTGGAGGTGCTCGCCGAACTGTCGGGCGAGGAACTGCTGCATCTCGATACCGAGACCGTCCATCCGCGCAATTTCCATGGGATCGAGGTCAATGCCCGCGCCGCCGCGATCGCGCAACTTGTGCTGTGGCTGGGCTATATCCGTTGGCAGTTGCGTAATGGCGGCCAGGTGTCCGACCCGGTGCTCGAGGATGTGCAGTCGATCGTCACCGGCGACGCGCTGCTGACCGTGACGGGGGCACGGACCGCCTGGCCCGAGGCGGAATTCATCGTGGGCAATCCGCCCTTTATCGGCGGCAAGGACCTGCGCGGCCGGCTCCCCGAGGGCATGGCCGAGGCCCTGTGGCGCGCATACGCGAAGGTACCGCGCGCGGCGGACTATGTCCTCTATTGGTGGGAACGCGCGGCGCAGGCACTGGCGGCCAAGGGCTCGCCGCTGATCCGCTTCGGCTTCGTCACGACCAACTCGATCACCCAGACCTTTGGCCGCCGGGTCATCGCCCGCGCGCTGGATGGCACGACGCCGCTATCCGTGCTGCTCGCCATTCCCGACCACCCCTGGACCAAGGCGACACCCGATGCCGCGATGGTGCGGATCGCGATGACTGTGGTGGCACGTGGGCGGCAGGACGGACGGCGCCTGCGGATCATCAGCGAGCGTGGGCTGGACAGCGACACGCCTGACATCCGCTTTTCCGAGACGGTGGGACGGATCAATGCCGATCTGTCGGTGGGCGCGAATGTCAGCAGCGCACAGCCGCTATTGGCCAATGCCTGGCTATGTTCTCGCGGCGTGTCGCTCCACGGCGCCGGCTTTATCGTCTCGCCCGCGGAAGCCGAGATGCTGGGACTCGGCCGTCGCGAAGGGCTGGAGCGGCATATCCGCCCCTATCGCAACGGTCGCGACCTGACGGCGCGAGCACGCGGGGTGATGGTGATCGACCTGCTCGGCCTGTCGGAAACCGAAGTGCGACAGCGCTTTCCGGAGGTCTACGGCCATGTGCTGCGCGAAGTGAAGCCCGAACGCGACGGCAATGCGCGTGCCACCTATCGCGACCAGTGGTGGCTGTTCGGCGAACCGCGCCGGGAATTGCGCCCCGCGCTGGAAGGGCTGTCGCGCTATATCGCTACGGTCGAGACGGCCAAGCACCGCATTTTTCAGTTTCTGGATGCCGATACCCTGCCTGACAATAAGCTCATTTGCATCGCAACAGCGGACAGTTGGATACTCGGTATGCTGCAATCATCCACACACGAGGCGTGGTACCTCGCCAATGCCGGGATGCTTGGCGTTTATGATCAGCCAGCGGTCTACGTAAAAACCACGAGCTTCGACCCCTTCCCCTTCCCCGACGCCGGCGAGACCGCCCGCCGCATCATCTCCGAACTGGCCGACGAACTCGACGCCACGCGCAAGCGCATCCTCGCCCAGACGCCCGACCTGACTCTGACCGGCCTCTACAATCTCCACGCCAAGCTGATCACCGGCGAACCGCTCAGCGACGAGGAGGAAGACCAGCGTCGCGCCGGCTCGGTCGATCTGATCGCGCGGTTGCACGAACAGATCGATGCCGCCGTCATCGCTGCCTATGGCTGGCCCGCCGGGATCAAGGCGCCGGACATGGTCGAGCGGCTGGTCGCGCTCAACACCGAGCGCCGTGCCGAGGAACGGGGCGGCCGCGTCCGGTGGCTGCGCCCCGAATTCCAGAGCCGCCGCGCCGGTGCCACGCCGCTCGCCCCCGCCGAACGCACGCTGCCACTGGTCGAGCCGGCAACTGCCAAGCCGCCCTTCCCCCGCGACCTCAGCGGCAGGATCGCCAGCGTCTTCGCCCTTCTCTCCACCGATCGCCCACGCTCCGCCGCCGCGCTGGCGCAATATTTCGCCCAAGGACGGCAGGTCGAACGCGCGGTCGCGGCCGCGCTATCAGGCGCGGTGCGGCTGGGCTTTGTCGAACAGAGCGCGGAGGGCTATCGCCTGCGCCGGGTGGCGTGACGCCGCGATCCGCGCTAGACGCCAAACCGTATACGAAACGGAGCGATTGGCATGGCATCGATGATCGGCGGCTCGACGGCGGAGCGGGAATTGGCGGCGCTGTCGCCATGGACCAACCCCGCCCCCGTCATCGGCGCGGACGAGCGGATGCAGCGCCTGGACCGCGCCCGCACGCTGATGGCGGGTATCGGCGCGGACATGCTGCTGATCGGTGCGGGGGCGAGCCTGCGCTATTTCACCGGCGTCGCCTGGGGCGCGACCGAGCGGCTCGTGGCGATGCTGCTCCCGGTACAGGGTGACCCCATCTTCATCTGCCCCGCCTTCGAACTGGGCTCGTTCGACGCGAGCCTGGGCATCACCGCCACCGATATCCGCCTGTGGGAGGAGGACGAAAGCCCCTCCGCATTGGTCGCCGATGCGCTGAAGGCGGCGGGGGCGAGCACGCTCGCGATCGATCCGGCGATGGCGTTCCTGTTCGTCGACCGCATCCGCGAAGCCGACCCCGACATCCGGCTGATCAACGGTGCGGCGGTCGTCGATGGCTGCCGCATGATCAAGTCGCCCGCCGAGATCGCGCTAATGCGCCAAGCGATGGAGATGACGCTGGAGGTGCATCGCCGCGCCGCGCATATCCTGCACGAGGGGATTCGGGCGTCGGAGGTCATCCGCTTCATCGACGCGGCCCACCGCGCGCTGGGGGCCTCGACCGGCAATACTTTCTGCGCGGTGCAGTTTGGCCGCTCGACCGCCTTTCCACATGGCTTGCCGCAGGACGACGTGCTGCGTGAGGGCGATGTGGTGCTGGTCGATACCGGCACGCTGATCGACGGCTATCATTCGGACATCACCCGCACCTACGCGTTCGGCGAGGTTGGCGACGAGGTCCGCCGCATCTGGGATATCGAGAAGGAGGCACAGGCCGCCGCCTTCGCCGCCGTCCGCCCGGGCGAACCGTGCGAAGCGGTGGACTATGCCGCGCGGGCCGTGCTGGAGCGCGCAGGACTCGGTCCCGATTATCGCCTGCCGGGCCTGCCGCACCGTACGGGCCACGGCATCGGCCTGTCGATCCACGAACCCGCCTATCTGGTGCGCGGCGACCGCACGCCGCTGACCCCCGGCATGTGCTTTTCCAACGAGCCGATGATCGTGGTGCCCGATCGCTTCGGCGTGCGGCTGGAGGATCACTTTTACATCACCGACACGGGCGCGGCCTGGTTCACCGAACCGCAGCCCGCGATCGACGATCTGGGGTAAGCACCCCGGCCGTTCAGCCTGAGCGAAGTCGACAGCCACGGAAAGGCGCTTCGACATCGCTCAGCGCGAGCGGTGGTCTGATTTAGACCACCGTGAACCCGGCCCAGAATGGGTCCTCGCGGTCGATCCAGATCGTGTTGAACCCGGTCGCCACCGCCGAGCCCTGGATCGACGGCACGATCGCGGCCTGCCCGCCAAGCTCGGTCGCCTCCTCGACCCGGCCGATGAACCGGCTGCGGATATAGCTTTCATGGACGAAGCGGTCGCCGACGCTCAGCCGCCCCTTCGCCGCCAGATGGGCAAGACGCGCCGAGGTGCCGGTGCCGCAAGGCGAACGGTCGATCGCGCGTTCGCCGTAAAAGACCGCGTTGCGGCCATCGGCATCCTCGGCCGAGGGCTTGTCGGCCCACAGCACATGGCTGACCCCGCGAATCGAGGGTTCCAGCGGATGCACCGGCTCGAACTTCTCGCGCACCAATTCGCGGATCATACGGCTGAGTTCGACCAGCCGCGACGCGCCCAGATCGTCGAGGCCGGTATAGGCTCCCTGCGGTTCGACGATGGCATAGTAATTGCCGCCATAGGCGACATCGAGCGTCAGCGGGCCGAAGCCCGGCACGTCGATTTCGATCCCCTCGGCCGCCAGATAGGCGGGCACGTTGCGGATGCGGACGGCGGTGACTTTCGCGCCTTCCTTCTCATATTCGATATGAATGGTGCCCGCTGGCACCTCGACCTTCAGCTTGCCCGGCTCGCGTGGGGTGATGAGGCCGTTTTCCAGGCCGAAGGTGATCATCCCGATCGTGCCATGTCCGCACATGGGCAGGCAGCCGCTCGTCTCGATGAACAGGATCGCGGCATCGCTATCGGGTTCGCACGGCGGATAGAGGAAGCCGCCCGACATCATGTCATGCCCGCGCGGCTCGAAGCACAGGCCGGTGCGGATCCAGTCGAACCGCTCGAGGAAATCCAGCCGGCGCTCCGCCATGCTGGCGCCGCGCAACAGCGGCGCGCCCCCCGCCACCAGCCGGACGGGATTGCCGGCGGTGTGGCCGTCGATGCAGAAAAAGGTGTGGCGGATCGTCGGTGTCGTCATCGGGATTTCCTTGCTACCCAATCCGTATGCGGTATCATATGGTCTATGCCCAAGTCGGAAAATGCGTTCTCCCCTGTCGCCAATCGAAATGCGCTGATCGTCGGCGGCGGCATCGTCGGGACCACGACCGCATTGGCGTTGCAGCGCGCCGGCTGGGCCGTGACCCTGGTCGAGGCGGAGGATATCCCGCGGGCCGCGTCCTGGGGCAATGCCGGCCATATCGCCACCGAGCAAGCCGAGCCGATCGCCTCGCCCAAGATGGTGCGCGGCTTTGCCGGCAAGCTCTTCTGCCGGGGCGGCGCGCTGGCGCTTCCCCCGCGCGAGATCGGCACATGGCTGCCCTTCGCACTACGGCTGTTGGGAGCGGCGCGCGCGGATCGCTATGCGCGGGCGCATGAGGCGCTGGCGGCGCTGTTGGCGCAGGCGATGCCGGCGTGGCGGCGGCATGTCGCGGCGCTGGGTGCGCCCGAACTGCTGCGCGAGGAAGGCCATATCGTCCTGTGGGAAACCCCCAACAGTGCCGCACGGGGGCTGGCCGGCTGGCAGGCCGCCGATACCGGCACCGCCCGCTTCCGCCCCCTGACTGACACGGAGCTAGACGATTGGCGGGCCCGGATCGCCAGCCCGATCGTCGGCGGTATCCGGTTCGAAGGGAGCGGCCAGATTGCCGACCCGAGCCAGCTCGCCGAGACCGCACTGGCCCGGTTCCTGGCCGATGGCGGGACGCGGATCATCGCGCGGGTGACGGCGGTTGGCGAGGGGGAAGTCCGGCTTGCCGATGGTCGTCGCCTGTCGGCAAACGAGATCGTGGTGACGGCGGGCGTGGCGAGCGCGGACCTGCTCCGTCCTTTCGGGGTCAAGGCGCCGATCATCGCCGAGCGCGGCTATCATCTCCAGACGGGGCCCGAGGTCGACTGGCCCGCCGACCTGCCGCCGGTGGTGTTCGAGGACCGCTCGATGATCGTCACCCGCTTCGCCGGGGGCCTGCGCGCCGCCAGCATCGTCGAATTCGCCCGCGCGCACGCCAAGCCCGACCACGCCAAATGGAACCGCCTGCGCCACCACATCGCGGCGCTCGGCCTGCCGATCGGCGAGGATGCCAAGCCCTGGATGGGCGCACGGCCGACCTTGCCGGACTATCTGCCCGCCATCGGCCGGGTGCGGGGCGTGCGGGGGGTGTCTTATGCCTTCGGACACAATCATCTCGGCCTGACGCTGGCGCCGATTACGGGGGAGTTGGTCGCGGGGTTGTTGGGGGGCGATGCGACCATGGTTCCACTGGGATCGTTCAGCTTGGAGCGCTTTCGCTGATCACGCGCAATCGCAGCACGTTCCAGCCGCCTATTTGTCGCAGCCAGCTTGATCAGGTAGCGGGGTCTTACTCTTCATGCCGGTGATTTTGCGCTCTTGAGCGTTACGCTCTGCCCCATAAATGAAATCATTGACGCAAAAAAACGTCGATCCAAATGCCTGCCTCATTTTAGAAGGTAACGAGCAGCCATGCGCTACAAAATTGGCATTCCCTCACTCTGGTGATTGACCCTATGCGTCAACTATCGGAAAATCCTACATGAGGATACATCCTTTCCGATTGGCGCTCGCTGCGGGTTGCTGTGGTCGCTTACCAAGCGACACGAAATCTTGAGGGAATGAACATGGCCAGTGCTCCACCGACCATCGCGTCATCTCGAAACATTCCTCCAAACGGCGCCACATTCGCCCGACACCTTGTGAGGGTCGTTGATCTGGTTCCGGAGACCCGAGGGCTTGGGGTGGTACTCATTGACTTCGGACGGATGCAGCGTTTGCGCAAGCCGCCGCCAAGCACGGCGACCGTCGTGTTCGAGCGGCGCGTTAAACCGGTGACAGCACCCCCGATGCTTGCAAAATCCGGCAACGCCCCAGTCAAACGAGCACAAGCCCCACAACGACCACGTACGGCCGACACCTCTCCGGCGACCGAATGGATCAATCTTGGTTTGAATTGTGGCGGTGCGGCGCTCGCTTGAATTGGTGTGGCTGGCCTTACCGCGCTGGCGCCGGCGACCGGTGGTCTGAGCGGCTTCGGTGCCGCAATGGTCTATGGAGGCGCGGCGGCGGCCACTGGTCAATGCGTGGTATCCGTAGCCCGAGTCGTCAATGTCGAGCGAGGCCGCGCGGACGTGAATCGCAGTTGGGATGCGAATCGCTGGTATGTGCGCACTATGCTAGCCGCAGATGTCGTCGGCCTTGTGGGAGCTGGCGGCGCGTTGAAAGAACTCAAGGCAACCAATGCCGTACTGCGTCAGGCTGGTTATTCCTTCAGCCGTGCCAGCCAAGGAGAAACGATTAGCAGACCGATGCGTAAAGCGCTGACTTCGGCCCTGGATCTGCAAGGGGCGCGCCGAGTTCCCGGTATCGTGATCAATAAGGTCGTGCGACAGCGGTTGATGGACGGCGTCGCTGGCGTGATCGGCCTGTTCGCCAGCAGCTACTCCGGTGCGCTCGGGGAATTGGGTTCGGGCTTTTGGGACGTGGTGGTTTGGATCACTGAAGAAACAGGGCAACGCTCGTGATACGCAGGGATCAAGATTATTGGCAACGCCTCCGCAAGGATAAGCGCTCAAACTGGGCAGCCGGCTTTGCTGCCGTCGCAGGTATTTCGGCGACAGTATCGCTGATAGGCCTGCTTGTGACCGGAAGTCAGTATCAAGCGCGCGAAAATCCATTTTACTGGCTACTAATGCTACCAGTCATCTGGTGGTTAAGTGGATTGGGACGATTTGAACCCCGCGCGGTCCGCTTTTGGAAGCCAGCCTTGCTTCTAAGCGTTATTGTGGCTGCCGCCGTTCTCATATTCGCCGTGGCAAGAGGCGACTGGATCATCGAAGCCGCAGGCTCCGCGCTCACGCTTATCAGCACCGCGGCCAGCCTTTTTCTCCTTCATGGCAGTCTGGTCGCACGCGAGGGCCCCGCAAGGTGATGCAATTCTTAAAAGCACTTATTGCATCCACCCATTGAGCTCGCCCGGAAGCGCCTGCTCCCGAAGCTCGGTCATTGCCACGCCCCCTCGACAATCCCCCCCCATTCGCTATCGATTAACCACGTATCGACGTGAGGGCAGCGACCGGGTCCGTGCAGATCAAGCGGCTTCGCATTTCGGGTTTCAAGAGCTTCGTCGATCCGGCCGATCTGGTCATCGAACCGGGGCTGACCGGCGTTGTCGGGCCCAATGGCTGCGGCAAGTCGAATCTGCTCGAAGCGCTGCGCTGGACGATGGGCGAGAACAGCGCGCGGTCGATGCGCGGCGCGGGCATGGAAGACGTCATCTTCGCCGGCACCGCGACGCGCCCGCCACGCGACTTTGCCGAGGTCACGATCCTGGCCGAGCGCGAGGGCGAGGAGACCGAGATCGTCCGCCGGATCGAACGCGGCGCGGGCTCGGCCTATCGGATCGACGGACGCGACGTGCGCGCCAAGGACGTGGCGCTGCTGTTCGCCGATGCCGCGACCGGCGCCCACTCGCCCGCTTTGGTCAGCCAGAACCGGATCGGCGCGGTCATCGCCGCCAAGCCCGCCGAGCGCCGCGCCATGCTGGAGGAAGCCGCCGGCATCTCCGGCCTGCACGTCCGCCGCCGCGATGCCGAGACGCGGCTGCGCGCGACCGAAGCCAATCTGGCGCGGCTGGATGAGGCGATCGCCGATCAGGACGCGCGCGTCGCAAGCTTGCGGCGACAGGCGCGGGCGGCGGAGCGCTACCGGCTGTTGTCGGAGCAGATCCGGGTGGCGGAGGGGCGGATGATCTTCGCGCGCTGGCGCGATGCCGCCGCCGCCGCGACCACCGCCAAGGCCGAGGCCGCCGCCGCCGAGGCGCAGGTGGCCGAGACCACCGCCACCGAACGCACCGCCGCCCAGGCGCAGGAACAGGCGGTCGCGCTCGCCGCCCGCACCCGCGCCGCCGCGCTGGCCACGCGCGATGCGCTCAGCGAAGCCGGCCATGCCCTGTCGCGGGCGCGCGACCGTCGCCATGGCCTGCAACGCCGGATCGAGGAACTGGCCGCCGCGCGCACCCGGATCGACGAGGACCGGGCGCGCGAAGATGCGCTGGCGCATGACGCCGCCGCCACGATCCGCCGGCTGGCCGAAGAGCGCGAAGATCTGAACGCCCGCATCGCCCATGCCGAACAGGCCATGCCCCGGCTGGATGCGCTGCTCGCCGAGGCGGAAAGCCGCAATCGCGATGCCGAGGTGGCGCTGGCCAAAGCCCTGTCGGCGCAGGCCGCCGAAGCCGCCGAACGCCGCATCGCCGAGGGCGCGCTGGCGGCGGCGCGCGGACGCCATGAACGCGCCGAGCGCGACGCGCGCGGGGTCGCCGCCGCCATCGCCGCGCTACCCGACATGGCCGATCAGGAGGCACAGCGCGAAGCCGCCATCGCCACCCAGGCCGCCGCCCGCGCCGATGCGGACAAGGCGCGCGCCGCGCTGGGCTGGGCCGAGGAAAGCGAACTCACCGCCACCGCCGAGCGCGATGCGGCGGAGACGGCTCGTGCACAGGCGATCGCCGCGCTCGCCGCGCTGGATGCCGAGGTTGCGACCCTGACCCGTGCCACCGAGCGCAAGGGGGGCGACCGGCTACTCGACGAAGTCCAGGCCGAGCCGGGGTTCGAGCGCGCGCTGGCCGCTGCGCTAGGCGACGAGTTGGAGACACCGCTGGCCGACTGGCATGGATCGCCGCTGGCGGAGGATGATCCGCCGGCGCCCGTCGGAACCTTGTCGCTGGGCGCTCGGATCAAGGCGCCGCCCACCCTCGCCCGCCGGCTGTCGCAGATTTTCCTGGTGGAGGCGGATTCGGGTCAGGCGCTGGCGGTCGGACAGCGGCTGGTGACGCGTGAGGGCCGGCTGCGGCGCTGGGACGGCTATATCGGCGAGGGTGGCGGCGCGGCGGCGGCCGAGCGGATGGAGCGTCGCAACCGGCTGGCCAAGCTGGAGGAAGAGCGCCCGGCGGTGGAGTCGAGCTTGCGCATCGCGACCGAGGCGCGCACCGCGATCGACGACCGTATCGCCCGCGCCCGCCTCGCCGCCGCGAGCGCGCGGACCCTGCTTGCCCAGGCGGAGGCCGCACACCGCGACGCGCAGCGCGCCGAGGACCGCGCCCAGGCGCAAGTCGAGCGGCTCGCGGGGCAGCGTGCCGATCTCGCCACCCGTGCCGAGCGGATTGCGGCCGAAATGGACGAGGCATTGGCCGAATGCGAACGCGCCGCGGCCGCGCTCGACGCCTTGCCCGACGGCTCGGCCAGCGCGGCGGAAACGGCGCGGCTGCAGACCGAGACGCAGTTGGCGCGGTCGGCAGTGGCACTAGCCCGTTCGGAGCGGACGACGCTGGACCGCAGCCTGGCCCAGACCCGCGATCGTCTGGACGCGGCCACGGCCGAGGCGGAGAGTTGGGACCAGCGCGCCGGTCAGGCGGCGGGGCGCATTGCCGAGATGGACACGCGCGCCGCGACGCTGGAGCGCGATGCCGCCGCGCTCGCCGATCGGCCCGCGCAACTGGCCGAAGAGATTGCGGCCTTGGCCACCGCCCATGACGCCGCCCGCGCCGATGCCGAGCGGACCCAGGCGGAGGAAGCGGAGGCCGAACGCCAACTGCGCGCGGCCGAGGCCGCCCATGCCGGCGCCAATGCCCTGCTCTCCGCCGCGCGCGAGGCCCGTGCGGGGGCGCTGGCGCGGGTGGAGAATCATGAGCTGCGCCGGGTCGAACTCGGCCGCGTCTCCGGTGAGCGCTTCGCCTGCCCCGCCCCGGTCCTGCCCGAGCGGCTGGAATTCGACGGCGCCAGCGTCGGTTCGCCGCAGGTCGAAGCGGGCTTGCACGATAAACTCTCCGCCGATCGCGAGCGGATCGGGCCGGTCAACCTGGTCGCCGAACAGGAACTGGCCGAGCTGGAAGCCTCCGGCGCTGCCAACGCCGCCGAACGCGAGGACCTGGCGCAGGCGGTGACGCGACTGCGCGGTTCGATCGGGCTGCTCAACCGCGAGGGGCGGCAACGCTTGCTCGCGGCGTTCGAGGCGGTGAACGGGCATTTCCAGACGCTGTTCGCGACGCTGTTCGACGGTGGTTCGGCGCATCTGGCGCTGGTCGATTCGGACGATCCGCTCGAGGCGGGACTGGAGATCATGGCGCAGCCGCCCGGCAAACGGCTCCAGTCGCTGACCTTGCTGTCGGGGGGTGAGCAGGCGTTGACGGCGGTGGCGCTGATCTTCGGTCTGTTCCTGACCAACCCCGCGCCGATCTGCGTGCTGGACGAAGTCGACGCGCCGCTCGACGATGCCAATATCGACCGCTTCTGCGGGCTGCTCGACCGGATGACGCGCGAGACGGACACGCGCTATCTGATCGTTACCCATAATGCGGTGACGATGAGCCGGATGCACCGGCTGTTTGGCGTGACGATGATCGAACGCGGGGTCAGCCGGTTGGTGTCGGTGGATTTGCAGGCGGCGGAGACGTTACTGGCGGCGGAGTAACATCCGCCCTTATATCAGCCCACCCCGGCGGAGGCCGGGGTCCAGTTGCTACGCGCCATCGTCGGGCTCCTTACGTTTGCCCTCGCGGACCGATCAGCGCGCCACGGGCTTAGTGGCACCTGGGCCCCGGCCTTCGCCGGGGTGGTGCTGTCGTTTATAGTTTACTGCCCTTGCTCCCATTCAGGCTGAGCGAAGTCGACGCCTACGCCCGCCCCTCACGGCAGCAGGAACGTGCCCTCGATCACCGTCACGCACCCGCCGCCCAGAACGACCCGGTCGCCCTCCAGCCCGCAGGTCAGCCGCCCGCCCCGCGTGCTCGCCTGCTCGGCCGTGAACGCCTCGCGCCCCAGCTTCTTCGTCCAATAGGGCGTGATCACCGCATGGGCCGCGCCCGTCACCGGATCCTCGTCGATGGCGAAAGCCGGCACGAAGACGCGGCTGACGACATCCGCCTCTCCCTCCCCGCCCCGCGACGTCAGGATGACGACATAACGTCCCGCCTTGGCCAGCGCCGTAAAGTCCGGCGTACACGCCCGCACCCGCGCTGCACCGTCCACCACCACGACCGCATAGCCCGCCGGATGACGCAACGTCTCGACCACGCCGTCCACGCCCAGCGCCGCGACCACCTCCGGCAGCGGCTCCGGCGACGGCGTGCGCTCCGGCAGCGACAGGCTATAGCCGAGACCGTCCCGCGCCACCTCCAACACCCCGGCATGGCGGGTCGCGAACCGCACCTGCTCGCGTGTCGTATCCGATGACAGCACGACATGCCCGCTCGCCAGCGTGGCATGGCCGCACATCTCCACCTCGTCGCCCGGGGTGAACCAGCGCAACTCGAAATCCGCCTCTTCGCCATCGGACGGCACGAGGAAGGCGGTTTCCGACAGGTTGTTCTCCTGCGCGATCGCCAGCAGCACGGCGTCGTCCAACCAGGCCGACAGCAGCATCACCGCCGCCGGATTGCCGCCGAACGCGGCGTCGGCAAAGGCATCGACCTGGGTGAAGGGAATGCGCATCAATAGACCCGCTTGCCGAACCAATGCGGGGTCACGTCCGCCTCGACCAGCGGATTGTCGGTATCGACATGGCCTTCGGGATCGAGATGGATCAGCACCTCGACCTTGGGGAAGGCGCGGCGCAGTGCCCGCTCGACACCCTCGACGATGTCATGCGCGGCGGCAACCGTCAGATCGCGCTCCACCTCCATGTGGAATTGCGCGAAGTCGTGGCTGCCCGATCGGCGAGTGCGGAAGTCGTGAATACCCTTCAACCCCGGCTGGCGCGCGGCGACGTCGAGAAAGGCGGCGCGCTGGTCGTCGGACCATTCCTTGTCCATCAACTGGTCGATCGCGGTCGAGGACGCCTGGAACGCGCCCCAGGCCAGCCAGAGCGCGATGGCAATACCGAAGATCGGGTCCGCGCCATGCCAGCCGAGATACTGGTCCAGCACCATCGCGACGATCACCGATCCGTTGAGCAGCACGTCGGACTGGTAATGGACGTTATCGGCCAGGATCGCGACCGAGCCCGTCTGCCGGATGACGCTGCGCTGATAGGCGAGCAGGACCAGCGTGGCGAGGATCGCGACGACCGACACGCCGATGCCGAACTCCGCGTCGCTGGTCGGATCGGCCGCGCCCAGCGCCATCACCGCGCGCCAGGCGATGCCCGCCGCCGAGGCGGTGATGAGCGCCACCTGGAACAGTGCCGCCAGCGCCTCCGCCTTGCCATGGCCGAACCGGTGGTCATGGTCGGCCGGCGTCGCCGCCAGCCGGACGCCGTAGAGCGTCACTAGGCTGGCAAGCAGGTCGAGCGCGGTGTCAGCGAGCGACCCCAGCATCGCGACCGACCCGGTGCGCCATGCGGCAAAACCTTTGAGCGCCAGCAGGAACAGCGCCATCGCGACGCTGGCCAGCGCCGCCTTGGTGGCCAGGGGAATGACCTTCTTGCGTTCGTCCTGGGTCACGGGAACAGCAATCCTTCGTCCCAGCCGCCTTCGCTGGTGCGGGTAAAGACACGGCGCTCGTGCAGCCGGTGTTCGCGGTCGAGCCAGAATTCGATCCGCTCAGGGGTCACGCGGTATCCGCCCCAATGCGGCGGGCGCGGCACGTCGCCGCCCTCGAAGCGGGCGCGCATCTCTTCGAACCGCGCCTCGAAGGTCGCGCGATCGGCGAGCGGGCGCGATTGCTCCGACGCCCAGGCCCCCAGTTGCGAGTCGCGACCCCGGCTGGCGAAATAGGCATCCGACTCGGCGTCGGAAACACGGCTCACCGGCCCCTCGATCCGAACCTGACGGCGCAGCGATTTCCAGTGGAAGAGCAAAGCGGCCTTGCTGCCCTCGCCCAGGTCCTGCGCCTTGCGGCTCTCGCGATTGGTGTAGAACACGAATCCGCGCGGGTCATGGCCCTTCAGCAGCACCATGCGCACCGAGGGCTGACCGCTCGCATCGACCGTCGCCAGCGCCATCGCATTGGAATCGTTGATTTCGCTTGCCCGTGCCTCGGCAAACCAGGTGTCGAACAGGGCAAAGGGATCGTCAGCCATGCGCGCGTCCATACGCCTGTGATGGACGAAAACCAATGTCGGGAACGGAAACGCTGGGTCCGTCATTGATCCCGTTACGCAACGGAGATTTTCCCAATGCCCGCACGCGCTTACTGGCAGGGTCAGATCCGCCTCGCCCTCGTCTCGATCCCGGTCGAGCTCTATCCGGCGACCAAAAGCGGCGCGACCATCCAGTTCAAGCAGATCCACGAACCCAGCGGCAAGCCGATCCATTACGAGAAAGTCGTCAACGATATTGGCCCGGTCGACACCGACGAGATCGTCAAGGGCTATCAGGTCGCCAAGGGCGATTACGTCCTGCTCGACCAGGAAGAGATCGACGCGGTCAAGCTGGAGTCGAAAAAGACGCTGGAACTGACCCGCTTCGTCGATGCGAGCGAGATCAACGTCCTCTATTACGAACGCCCATATTTCGTCGTGCCCGCCGATGACCTGGCGGAGGAGGCGTTCATCGTCCTGCGCGAGGCATTGAAGCGGACGGGCAAGGTCGGGCTCGGGCAACTGGCGCTGCGGGGCCGCGAATATATCGTCTCGCTGCGGCCGTGCGGACGCGGACTGATCCTGGAGACGCTGCGCTACGCCGACGAGGTCAACAAGGCGCAAGCCTATTTCAGCGATATCGGTGATGCCAAGCCCGACGCCGAACTGCTCGACCTGGCCGAGGCGCTGATCGAGAAGAAATCCGGCCCCTTCGACCCCAAGCAATTCCACGATCATTATGTCGAGGCGCTCTACCGCCTGATCGACCGCAAGCGCAAGGCGAAGGGCAAGAAGATCATCGAGGACGAGGATGACGCTCCCGCCCGCTCGGGGAGCAACGTCGCCGACCTGATGGCCGCGCTCAAACAGTCGATGGAAGGCGGCGAGATCCGCAGCCGCTCGCGAAAAGCACCGCCCAAGACGACGCGGAAAACGCCCGCGAAGAAAACGACCACGCGCAAAGCCCCGGCGCGCAAACATGGCTGATCCGCTCGAACGCTATAACGCCAAGCGCGACTTCACCCGCACCGCCGAGCCCGCGGGCACGCTGGAGCCCGGCAAGGGCAACAGCTTCATCGTGCAGAAACATGACGCGACCCGGCTGCACTGGGACTTCCGACTGGAGGTGGACGGGGTGCTCAAAAGCTGGGCCGTCACGCGCGGGCCGAGCCTGGACCCCGATGAGAAGCGGCTGGCGGTGCGGACCGAGGATCATCCGCTGTCCTATGCGACGTTCGAAGGGACGATTCCCGAGGGTCAATATGGCGGCGGCACGGTGATGCTGTGGGATCGCGGCACCTGGTCGCCGGTCGCGGGCAAGAGCGCGAAGGATCTGGAGGACGGCCACCTCCACTTCATCCTCGATGGCGAGCGGATGAAGGGCGAATGGCTGCTCGTCCGGATGAAGCCACGGGCCAAGGAAAAGCGCGAGAACTGGCTGCTCCGCAAGGTGGCGGATGCACAGGCCGGGGGCACCGACACGCTGACCGATCAGGCGCTGACCAGCGTCGCGACCGGCCGAACCATGGCGCAGATCGCCGAGGGGAAACCGCCGAAGAAAACGCCCACCAGGAAACCAAAGGTCGCCGCCCGCAAGGCGAAGGCGAAGAACGGCACGCTGCCGGAGTTTCGATCCCCGGCGCTGTGCACGCTGGTCGATCAGGTGCCCGCCGGAAATGGCTGGCTGCACGAGATCAAATATGACGGCTATCGCGCGCTGATCGCGATCGGCGGCGGCAAGGCGCAGGTCTTCACCCGGAGCGGCCTCGACTGGAGTGCGAAATTCCCCGGCATCGTCGCGGCCGCTGCGGACCTGCCCGTCACGTCCGCGCTGATCGATGGCGAGATCGTCGCATTCAAGAATGGGCGGCCCGATTTCTCGACGCTGAAGGATGCGATCGGCACCGACCGGCCGATGAGCCTCTTCGCCTTCGACCTGCTGTCGCTCGACGGCGAAGACCTGACCGGCCTGCCGCTGGTCCAGCGCAAGGAGCGGCTGCGCGGCATCATTCCCAAGGGCGACGAGACGATCCAGTTCGCCGAGCATATCACCGGATCGGGCGAGGCGCTGTTCGACAAGCTTTGCGCCGAGGGGCTGGAGGGCATCGTCTCCAAGCGCGCCGACAGCCGCTACCCGAATGGCCGGAGCCGCGACTGGCTGAAGATCAAATGCCTGAGGCGGCAGGAGTTCGTCATCGTCGGCTGGCTCCCGTCCGACAAGGCACGGCGGGGGTTGAAGTCGCTGCTGCTGGGGGTGAACCGCGACGGCAAGCTGGCCTATGCCGGAAAGGTCGGCACCGGCTTCACCCAGCAACGCATGGCCGAACTCCGCGCATTACTCGACGCCCGTACGCGCAAGACCACCCCCGTCGAAGCCCCCCGCGCGATGGTGCGCGGCGCGCATTGGGTCCGCCCCGATCTGGTCGCCGAAATCGCCTTTACCGAGACGACGCCCGATGGCCTGCTCCGCCATCCCAGCTTCATCGGATTGCGCGAGGACAAGCCCGCCGACCAGGTGGTCGAGGAACGCCCAGCCCCCGTCCCGTCGCCCGAAGCCAGCGCCATTACCATCACCCATCCCTACCGGGTGATCTTCCCCGACAGCGATCTGACCAAGGGCGACCTCGCCGATTATGTCGCCAAGCTCGCACCGCTGATGCTCCCCTGGGTCGCGCGGCGGCCGGTCAGCCTGGTGCGCTGCCCGCAAGGCCGTGCCCGCGCCTGTTTCTTCCAGAAGCATGACGCGGGCAGTTTCGGGTCGCAGGTGCACTCCATCCCGATCCGCGAGAAGGACGGCGGCACCGAACCCTATCTCTATGTCGAGGATGCCGAGGGGCTGCGTGCCTGTATCCAGATGGGGTCGATCGAGTTTCACGGCTGGGGCTCGTCCATCGCGACGCTGGAACAGCCCGACCGGATGATCTTCGACCTCGACCCCGATCCATCGGTCTCGTTCGACGATGTGAAGCGCGCCGCCGTCCATATCCATGACCAGTTGGCCGAACTGGGACTGACCAGCTTCGCCATGCTGTCGGGCGGCAAGGGCGTCCATGTCGTCGTGCCGCTCACGCCGCAAGCCGAGTGGCCCGCCGTATCGAACTTCGCCGAACGCTTCGCCAAGGCGCTGGCGCAAGGCGATCCGGCGCGCTTCGTGGCGGTCGCGACCAAGGCCAAGCGACAGGGGCGGATCTTCATCGACTGGCTGCGCAACCAGCGCGGGGCGACCGCCGTCATGCCCTATTCGGCGCGCGCGCGGGCCGGGGCACCGGTCGCGGCCCCAGTCGCATGGCGCGAGTTAGACAAGGTCGACACGGCGGCACGCTGGACGATCCGGGATGCCGAGGAATTGCTCGAACGGGCCGCCAGCGCAGGCCTGCGGGGATGGGGCGTGGCTGATCAAATCCTGCCTGATGTCTAATCGCCTGTTGCAACCTGTGGCCGATGCGGCGATTTTCCGCCGCGATGGACCCATCCGAGGACAGCCCCGCACAGGCCGCCGCCTGGACCGCCGCCTATCGCAGCGCCGCGACGCCCTCGGACGTCATGGCGGGATCGAACGATCCGGCCTGGCCCGCGATGCTGGAGGAACTCGCCGCCGTCGCCAGCAACCTGGCCCATGCGCGCGAGCGGGTGCAGCGCCACGCCGCCGATATCGGCACCGGCTTTCGCATCATCGGTGAAACCGACGAGCGCCCCTGGCCCGTCTCGCCCGTCCCGCTGCTGATCGACACCGGCGAATGGAGTCGCATCGCGGGCGGCGTGGTCCAGCGCGCGGAGCTGCTGGAGACGATTCTCGCCGATCTCTACGGCCCCGGGCGGCTGGTGACCGAGGGGCATATTCCCGCCGCGCTCGCGACCGGCAGCCCCTATTTCCTGCGGCCCATGGTGGGGGTGACGCCGCCGGGCGGCCATCATTTGAGCTTCGTCGCCTTCGACCTGGCGCGCGGGCCGGACGGCGAGTGGCGGGTGCTGGCCGATCATCTGCGCAATCCGGCGGGTGCGGGCTATGCGCTGGAGAACCGGCTGGCGGTCAGCCGCACTTTGGGGGGCCTGCAAAACCGCCTGAATGTCCAGCGCCACGCCCCCTTCTTCGCCGCCTTCCGCGCCGGGCTGGCCGCGCAATGCCGCCGCGCCGACCCGCGCATCGGGCTGCTGACGCCGGGCCGGTTCAACCCGAGCTATCCCGAACAGGCGCATCTCGCCCGCTATCTCGGCCTGTTGCTGGTCGAGGGGGCCGATCTCGCCGCGATCGAGGGACAGGTCTATGTCCGCACGGTCGCCGGATTGAAGCGGATCGATGCGCTGTGGCGGCGGCTCGACCCCCGGATGCTCGATCCGCTGGCCTTCGACAGCCATTCGCAGATCGGCGTGCCCGGCCTGATCGACGTCTATGTCGAGGGGCAGGTGGTGATCGCCAACGCGCCGGGCGCGGGTGTGCTCGAAAGCCCGGCCCTGTCCGCTTTCCTGCCCGTGCTGGCCGAGCAATTGCTCGACGCCCCGCTCAAGCTGCCCACCATCGCCACATGGTGGTGCGGCGGGTCGACGCAGGCGGATTATGTCGCCGAGCACCTGGACGATCTGCTGATCGCCCCCGCCTTCGGCCCCAGGCCTTTGGGCCTGCCAGAGGGCACCCGGCCGGGCGCGAGCCTGTCGCCTGCAGAGCGCGCGATGCTGATTGCCGACATGGTCAAACGCCCGCAGGATTATGTCGGGCAGGAAATGGTTCGGCTGTCGACCATGCCCGTCGTCATCGGCGACCAGCTGGAGCCGCGTCCCTTCACGCTGCGCGTCTTCGCCGCGCGCGATAGCGAGGGCCAATGGACCGTCCTGCCCGGCGGCTTCGGCCGGATCGGCGACCATCCCGAGGCGACCGCCGCGATGATCGGCGAAGGGCTATGGTCCGCCGATGTCTGCATCCACGGGCCCGAGCCGGTCGCGCCGATGTCGCTGCTCGCCGACCCCGATTCGCTCCATGTCCGCCGCAATCCGGGAACCTTGCCCAGCCGCGTCGCCGACAATTTCTATTGGCTGGGCCGCTATCTGGAGCGGGGTGAGGCGCTGCTGGCGGCGATCCGGGTGATGCTAGGGAATTCGATCGACGCCGATGGCGGCGCGGCGCTCGATACGCGCACCGTCGGGCGACTGGTCGGCCTCATCACCGGCGCGGGTGCGGCCCCGCACCCCGACAGCCTGCACCGCGCCGCCCTCACCCAGTTCGCGCGCACCGCGATGGAGGATGAGGGCTGGCACTCGGTCGCCCGCATCAATCGCCTGGCGCGCGGGATCAGCGAAGGCTCGCGCGATCGTCTGTCCGCCGACATGGTGCGGTTGCTCGAGGCGCCCTTCCCCAGCCATGTCGGGATGCTCGACCGGGCGGGCTCGCTGCAACGCCGCTATGCCGCGATCGCCGGGCTGTCGGCCGAGCATATGGTCCGCACCACCGCCTGGCGCTTCCACGATCTCGGCCGTCGGGTGGAACGCGCCATGGCGGTGGCACGCGCGACGCGCCTGTTCGGCATGGCGGGCGCGTCTGCGGACGACCTGTCCACCCTGCTCGACCTCGCCAACAGCCAGATCAGCTATCGCCAGCGTTATCCGACTGGCCTCGCGCGCGTCGCGGTGGTCGATCTGGTCGCGCTCGACCCCAACAATCCGCGCGCGCTGGCCTATCAGACCGCGCGCATCGCCGACTGCCTGTCGCGCCTGCCCGTCCTGTCCGACGACGACATGGCCGAGCCGCAACAGGCCCAGGCGATCGCGGTTCGTGCGGCGATCGAGACGGCGGACGCGCGCACCCTCGACGTCGATACGCTCGGCGATGTCGAGCGGCGGCTGGGCTTGCTCTCCGAAGCGATTGCGCGCCGCTATTTCCTGCAAGGCGCGGAGCCATTGCGTGCCGGGGGGCTTACCCTGGCATGATCTACGACATCCGCCACATCACCCGCTTCGATTACGGCGCGCAGGTCAAATATGCGCGGTGCAACCTGCGGCTGAAACCGATCGACTGGCCCGGTCAGACGCTGGAGTCCTATGATCTGATCGTCGAGCCGGTCGGGCGCACCCGTGCGGCGCGGGCCGAGGCGGGGCTGGCGCATGTCACGCGGCTGGTCGTGGATCGCCCGGTGCGCAGCCTGACCATCGAGAGCCGCGCGCGGATGCTGGTCGACCGGCCGGTGCCGATGCCGTCGCCGAACGACCCGACGCTGGCCGAGGTGTCGGCGCTCGCCCGATCGAGCCGCGACCTGTCGGCGGTGGGGCCGGCCAATTACATCTTCCCCTCGCCCCTCATTCCGCTCGACCCCGCGATTGCGGAATGGTGCGCGGCCGACCTGTCGCCCGAGCGGGGTGCGCTGGAAGCCGGTTTTGCGCTCGCCAATCGCATCCAGCGCGAATTCGCCTTCGACCCCGCCGCCACCCTAGTCGACACGCCCCCGGCCGAGGCGTTCCGCCAGCGGCGCGGCGTATGCCAGGATTTCGCGCAGATCATGATCACCGGCCTACGCGCGGCGGGCATCCCGGCGGCCTATGCATCTGGCTATATCCGCACCCTACCGCCGCCCGGACAACCGCGGCTGGTGGGTGCCGATGCGACCCACGCCTGGGTGCTGATCTGGGGCGGGCCGGAGCATGGCTGGGTCGGTGTCGATCCGACGAACGGCATCTGGATGGCGGGCGACCATATCATCGTCGCGATCGGCCGCGACTATGCCGAGATCGCCCCCGTGGACGGCGTCGTACTGGGCTCGGGCGCGCAGAAGATGGACGTCAGCGTCGACGTCGCGCCCGTCGATGATCCGGTGATGGCGGAAACCATATTGTCCGACTGATCGTCACCGCGATTTGGGGGGATCGATGCCATGATGGAAGTCCGACGACCAAACAGGGCGAGATCGGCATTCAGGATCATGTCGATCGCCCTGCTGGCGGGGTTCCTCGCCATTCTGGCCTATGCCGCAATCGGCTATATTGACGCGATGCGCGATGCCCCCAGTCTGAAAGCGCGCGCCAACAGACTGATCGACCAACGTCGCGGCCCCGATGCTTTGACACCCGCCGAGCTGCGGCAATTGATCCGCGTCGAAGACCCCAATTTCTGGCACCATCATGGCGTGGACAACGAAACGCCCGGCGCGGGCGTCACGACGATCACCCAGTCGTTGTCCAAAAAACTCGCCTTTGACCACTTCAAGCCGGGTTTCAAAAAAATTCGACAAACGGCCTATGCCAAGGGCCTGGAAGCGCGTTTGTCCAAGCGCCAAATCCTGGCACTCTTCCTGGACAGCGCGCAACTCAACCTCGGGCCAAAGGGCTGGATGCAGGGCATGTTTGCCGCCAGCGAACAGCTATATGGCAAGCCACCCGCTGCATTGACCAAGCCACAATGGCTGAGGCTCGTGGCAGCCTTGGTCGCACCAGCCGATTTCCACCTTATCGGCCCAAATCCTCGGCTTGACGAGCGCGTTCGCCGGATCGAGCGGCTATTGGCAGGACGCTGTCAACCGCAGGGCAATCGCGACGTCATGCTCGACGGTTGCGCCTGACCAGAGCCCCTTCAGCCCGAAGGCATGAACTTGGGAACGGCGATGACAGGGGGTCTCACCCCTCGTCCGTCACCGCATTGGGATTGTCCTTGTCCGGATCGGGATGGCCGCCCGAGCCGTGATAGGCCGTCTCGCTCTGGCCACCGTGGAAATCGCCCTTGCGTTCGGGGACGCCTTCATAGCCGCCACCCTGGCTCTCGCCGCCATGTTTGCCGGGCGCGTCCGAGACGCCATCGGGGGCGCCCTTCTTGGCGTCGCCCATTTTCCCGTCCTTGCCGGTCGCCTGCATCGGCTCGGTCATGTTCCGTCTCCTTGTCCGGCGTCTATAACGCATGGGCAACGGATTGCGCTCCGGCGCAGGCTTCCCCACATAGATTCGTAATACACTGGCAACGGGGAACAGAGTGGCCGATCCATATCAGACGCTGGGCGTAAGCCGCACGGCCAGCGAAGCCGATATCAAGAAAGCCTATCGCAAGCTGGCGAAGGAACTCCATCCCGACCGCAATAAGGACAATCCCAAGGCGGCGGAGAAGTTCAGCCAGGTGACCAACGCCTATGACCTTCTGTCCGACAAGGACAAGCGCGCCCGTTTCGATCGCGGCGAGATCGATGGGGACGGCAATCCCGCCTCGCCCTTCGGCTTTGGCGGCGGGGGTGGCCCGCGCCCGGGTGCGGGTGGCGGCGGGTTTCGCCAGCAATTCGACTTTGGCGGCGAAGGCGCCGACATGTCGGACATCTTCGAGGGGATGTTCGGTGGCGCTGGTCGCGGTGGATTCAGCGGCGGTTTCGGTGGCTTTGGCGGTGGTGGCCGCCGGGCCGCGCAAAAGGGCGCCAATATCGCCTATGCGCTGAAAGTCCCCTTCATTGATGCCGCCACGCTCAGCCCACAGCGCGTCACGCTGGGCGATGGCAAGACCATCGACCTGAAACTGCCCGCCGGGGTCGAAACGGGCACGCAGATGCGGCTGGGCGGCAAGGGTGAGCCCGGAGCGGGCGGCGCCGGCGATGCGATCGTCACGATCGAGGTCAGCCCCCATGCCTTCTTCACCCGCGACGGCGACGACGTCCGCCTGGACCTGCCGGTCACCCTGAACGAAGCGGTGCTGGGCGGTCCGGTCAAGGTGCCGACCGTCGAGCGCCCCGTCATGCTGACGATCCCCAAGGGGAGCAGCTCGGGCAAGACGTTGCGCCTGAAGGGCAAGGGCTTTCACAAGAAGGATGGCGGGCGCGGCGATCAGCTCATCACGCTGATGATCGACATCCCGGCCGATGATGCTGAGCTGCAACGCTTTGCCGCCGAATGGACCGACGGCAGGAACCCGAGGGCCGCCATGGGCGTCTGATCGTTCCATGAGCGATGCGAACGGCCTGACCCCAGAAGAACGTGCCCATCATCAAGGCAAGGCCCGTCAGAGGCTGGACCGGCAGATCGCCAAGGTCCGGCCTGGCTCCTATGCCTTTGAAGTCCTGAAGCGGACCAGCCTGGGCGTGTTCAACGACGGGTTCATCCATGCCGGGAACCTGGCCTATCTGGCGTTGATGACGCTGTTTCCCTTCTTCATCACCACCGCCGCGCTGCTCTCGCTGTTCGGACAGAGCAACGAGACCCAGCATGCGGTGGAGAGCTTCCTTCACGTACTGCCCCCCGATGTCAGCGATCTTCTGCGCAAGCCGATAGCCGATGTTCTGGCGGCGCGAACGGGCTCGCTGCTCTGGCTGGGCGGGCTGGTCGGGTTGTGGACGGTCGGCGGTTTCATCGAGACGATCCGCGACATCTTCCACCGCGCCTACGGCGTGAAGGCGACCGCCGCCTTCTGGAAATCGCGTCTGTCCTCGACGCTGGTCATCGTCGCCTCGGTCGTGATCGCGCTGCTGTCCTTCTTGGTCGCGGGCGTTCTGACCGCCGCCGAGCAATTCATCTATCGCCTCGTTCCCTTCGCGCAGGACGTGGCGGGCTGGGTCGGACTGTCGCGTTTCATCCCCGGCGCGGTCATGTTCGGCGCGCTCTACATGCTCTTCTATTCGGTCACCCCTTCCAAATATCGCGAAAGCGACTGCCCCAAATGGCCCGGCGCGCTGTTCACCGCCGCTTGGTGGGTCAGCATGACCGCCTTGCTGCCCGTCGTGCTGTCGCAACTGGGCGGTTACGACCTGACTTATGGCAGCCTGGCCGGTGTCGTCGTGATGCTGTTGTTCTTCTATTTGATCGGTCTGGGTCTGGTTTTCGGCGCGCATTTGAACGCGGCACTGGCGGAACCGCCCGAACCGGCGCTAGAGAGGGCGATTGAAGATGGTGAACCGGCAGGAGCGGTAACGGCGTGAACGGATTGATGGCAGGCAAGCGGGGGCTCATCATGGGCCTGGCCAATGACAAATCGCTGGCCTGGGGCATCGCCAAGCAGCTTTCGGAGGCGGGCGCGGAGCTCGCCTTTTCGTATCAGGGTGCGGCGATGGAAAAGCGGGTCCGCCCGCTGGCCGAACAATTGGGCGTGGCGCGTCTGTTCGACTGCGACGTGTCCGAGATGGAATCGCTCGACAAGCTGTTCGACGATCTGAAGGGCGAATGGCCGACGATCGATTTCGTCGTCCATGCGATCGGCTTTTCGGACAAGTCGCAGCTGCGCGGGCGTTACTACGACACGACGCTCGACAATTTCCTGATGACCATGAACATCTCGGCCTATTCGCTGGTCGCGGTGGCCAAGCGCGCACGTGAGATGATGCCCGAGGGCGGATCGATCCTGACGCTGACCTATTATGGCGCGGAAAAGGTCATCCCGCATTACAATGTCATGGGCGTGGCCAAGGCGGCGCTTGAGACGAGCGTGAAGTATCTCGCGGTCGATCTCGGCCCGGAGAATATCCGCATCAACGCCATCTCGGCGGGCCCGATCCAGACGCTGGCGGCGCGCGGCATCGGCGACTTCAACTATATCCTGAAGTGGAACGAGCTGAACTCGCCGCTGCGTCGCACCGTGACGATCGAGGATGTGGGCGGCGCCGGTCTCTATATGCTGTCCGATCTGGCATCGGGCGTGACGGGCGAGATCCACCATGTCGACGCCGGGTACAACGTCATCGGCATGAAGGCCGAAGACGCACCGGACATCGCGCTGGCGTAATAAACTTTTCCTCCCCTGCAAGGGGAGGGGGACCAGCGAAGCTGGTGGAGGGGTGTAACCGGCAGCGAGGTCAGACTGCCATCGCCAACCGTGACACCCCTTCGTCAGGCCTGCGGCCTGCCACCTCCCCTTCTAGGGGAGGAATAGGCGGCCAACATTATCTATCGCGTCTTCCGCCACCGGCCCGCTAAAGACGAACCCATGTCCGACCAGCCCCCCGCCGACATCACCATCCGCCCCGCGCGCGGCGAAGATGTCGCCGCGCTCGACGCGCTTCTCGTCGCCAGTTTTCCCGCGCCCGCCGAAGCCGCCCTGGTCCGCGACCTGTGCGTCGAGGGCGACATGGTCCTGATGCTGGTCGCGGTCGATGAGGAAACGGACAGTCTGATCGGCGCGATCGCGTTTAGTCGCATGAGCGTCGAAATCGGTGGCAAGCCGATCAACTCGGTCGCGCTCGCCCCCATCGCCGTCGCGCGCGAATGGCGCCAGCAGGGCGTCGGCGAGGCACTGGTCGCCGCCGGGATCGAACGATTGGAGCAGGAGGGTGTGGTCCTCTGCTTCGCGCTTGGCGATCCCGGTTTTTACGGCCGGTTCGGTTTCGCCGCCGATGTGGCGAGCGGTTTCGACAGCCCCTATGCGGGCGACTATTTCCTGGCGGTGCCGCTGCAGGGCGGCCTGATCCCCTGCGGCGTGCGCGGGGCCGCCACCCATGCGCCGGCCTTTGCCCGGCTTGGAGACGCTGCGTGAGCTTCAACAGTTTCGGCCGCCTGTTCCGCTTCACCACCTGGGGCGAGAGCCATGGGCCCGCGCTGGGCGCAGTTGTGGACGGTTGCCCGCCGGGGATCACGCTGTCGGAAGAAGATATTCAGCCCTGGCTCGACAAGCGCCGCCCGGGTACCAGCCGCTTCACGACGCAACGGCGCGAGCCCGATCAGGTCCGCATTCTGTCGGGCGTGTTCGAGGGGCGGACGACCGGCACGCCGATCAGCCTGATGATCGAGAATGTCGACCAGCGGTCCAAGGACTATTCGAACGTCGCGCTCGCCTATCGCCCCGGCCATGCCGATTACGCCTATGACGCGAAATACGGCTTTCGCGACTATCGCGGCGGCGGGCGCTCCTCGGCGCGCGAGACGGCGGCACGGGTCGCGGCGGGTGCCGTGGCGCGGGCGGTCATCCCGCAAGTCCGCATCCGCGCCTGGGTCGAGGCGATCGGCGGCGACCGGATCGACTACGACGCGTTCGACGATGCGCAGATCGACGCCAACCCCTTTTTCTGTCCCGATGCCGCCGCCGCCGAACGCTGGGAAGCGATCGTCGATGGCGCGCGCAAATCGGGTTCGTCGGTGGGAGCGGTCGTCGCCTGCGAGGCGACCGGAGTGCTGGCCGGCTGGGGGGCGCCGCTCTACGCCAAGCTGGACAGCGAGCTCGCCTCCGCCTGTATGAGCATCAACGCGGTCAAGGGCTTTGAGATCGGCGACGGCTTCGCCGCCGCCGCACTGACCGGCGAGCAGAATGCCGATCCGATGCGCGCCGGCAATGGCGGCCCCCGCTTCCTTGCCAACCATGCGGGCGGGATCGCGGGGGGGATCGCCACCGGCCAGCCGGTGACGATGCGTGTCGCGTTCAAGCCGACCAGTTCGATCCTGACCCCCGTCGACACCATCACCCGTACCGGTGAGGAAACCCAGATCGCGACCAAGGGCCGTCACGACCCCTGTGTCGGCATTCGCGGCGTTCCCGTGGTCGAAGCGATGGTCGCCCTGGTTTTAGCCGATCAGGCGTTGCTTCATCGCGGCCAGTGTGGTTGAATAGAGGAACGTGCACCATCCTGCCTCGTTGATGACGACGAGAACAAAGCAGGAGAGAATCAATGCGTTATATGCATGTGATCGCCGCCGGTGCCCTTTTGATCCCCGCCGCTGGTTTTGCGCAGGTATCGGGTAGCGCGACGGGTGGGATGTCTGGACAGACCGGCACCACGACGGGTCAGACAATGCCTGGGCAGATGCCGGGCCAAACCACGATGCCCGGCCAGACCACCATGGGCCAGCCGGACACGATGACGACGACGCCGAGCACCACCACCCGCTCGACGACGCGCAGCAAAAGCCGCAGCCGGACGACCACGCCCGACAGCACGGTAAACACGCCGTCGACGCTGCCGGATTCCACCGGCTCCTCGACGACGACGGGTAGCGGCTCGCTGGGCAGCGATCCCACGACCAGTGGGTCGATGGGTAGCGGCACCACGGGCGGCACCACCACGCCCCCGGGCAGCAGCGGCGGCATGCGCTGATCCTTCTTGGATAAGCGTCACTACGGAAAAGGCCCGGTCGCGAAAGCGGCCGGGCCTTTTTGTGACGGCCAGGTGGAAGCGTGGAAACCTGCCAACAAAAAAGGCCCCGACTGCCGCCGGGGCCTCCCCAATCAATCCGCGAACGGGTCGCGAACCAAGATCGTATCCTCGCGTTCCGGGCTGGTTGACACCAGCGCCACGGGGCAGCGGATCAGTTCCTCGATCCGCCGGATGTACTTGATCGCCTGCGCCGGCAGATCCGCCCAGCTCCGCGCTCCCGCGGTCGATTCCTGCCAGCCTTCCATCGTCTCATAGACGGGAACGACCTTCGCCTGATCCGCCGCATGGGTTGGGTAATAGTCCAGCGTTTCGTCGCCCAGCTTGTAGCCGACGCAGATCTTCACCTCGTCGAACCCATCGAGCACGTCGATCTTGGTCAACGCGATGCCGGTGATACCGCCGACCGCCGCCGACTGTCGCACCAGCACCGAGTCGAACCAGCCGCAGCGACGCTTGCGGCCCGTGACCGTGCCGAACTCATGGCCGCGCTCGCCGAGACGCTGGCCGGTTTCGTCCTCCAGCTCGGTCGGGAAAGGCCCAGAACCGACGCGGGTGGTGTACGCCTTGGCGATGCCCAGCACGAAGCCGACACCTGACGGCCCCAGGCCCGAACCGCCCGCCGCCGCACCCGCAATGGTGTTGGACGAGGTGACGAAGGGATAGGTGCCATGGTCGATGTCGAGCAGCACGCCCTGCGCGCCCTCGAACAGGATGCGCTTGCCCCCTGCCCGCGCCTCGTTGAGGTCGCGCCACACCGGCTTGGCGAAGGGCAGGACGAAAGCGGCGATCTCGCGCAGATCGGCCAGCAGGCGCTCGCGATCGATCGGCGGCTCGCCGAACCCGGCGCGCAGCGCGTCATGGTGCGCGCACAACCGGTCGAGCTGCGGCCCCAGGTCGTCGAGATGCGCCAGATCGCACACGCGGATCGCGCGGCGACCGACCTTGTCCTCGTACGCCGGACCGATACCGCGCCGCGTCGTACCGATCTTGCCCGCGCCGCTCGCATCCTCGCGCAGACCGTCGAGGTCGCGGTGGATGGGGAGGATCAGCGGACAATTGTCGGCGATTCGCAACGTCTCCGGCGAGGCATGAACGCCCTGCTCGCCGAGACGCTCGATCTCGGCCTTCAAAGCCCAGGGGTCGAGGACAACGCCATTGCCGATGACGCTGGGGGTGCCGCGCACGATGCCCGAGGGCAGCAACGACAGCTTGTAGACATTCTCGCCGACGACCAGCGTGTGGCCCGCATTATGCCCGCCCTGGAAGCGCACGACCATGTCGGCGCGCTCGGCCAGCCAGTCGACGATCTTGCCCTTGCCCTCGTCGCCCCACTGCGCGCCGATGACTGCTACATTTGCCATGGATGCCAATCTCCGCCTGCCGGACGGACCCCATGCGCCCTTCGACAGGACTCGGCGGATGGGGGTTTCCAATGATGTGCGGGGCGCGCCTAGCGGGACGCGGCCCCGTATGTCAACCGACGATGGCGGTCGGCTGACCATCCTTCAGGATATGAGTGCAGAGCTGCGCCTCGGGCGTGTCGCCGTCCTCCAGCGCCTGCACCGTCACCCAGCCCTCCGCCCGGAGCGATGCGCCTGTCGCGGGCTCGGTGCCGAAGGGCAGGAACAGTCGCCGCCGTTCGGTAGGCGGCGCCGTCGCAACGATCGCGTCGGCGTAGAGCGAGAAGCCGGTGGCCTTCTCCTCGGCACCATCCTCATGGAAAATGGTGTAGGTGCCGCCACGCCCGACCTCGCGCGGCGGGCCAGCGACGAACAGCGAGAAACCCAGCCAGCTCTGGAACTCGAAGCCATGCCGCTCCGTCGGGTCGAGGGTGAGGGACACGCCCTCCCCCAACGCCGCCGCAATCGCCTCCAGCGCGTCGAGACGGCTGGCAAGCACGCCCTGGGTATCAAAGGCACGCAGCCGCTCGATGGCGGTGCCGAACGGTCCGGCGGCCTCGACCAGCGGCAGATAGTCCGGCGCGATCGCCGCCACCCCGCCCGCATCCTTGGCATCCAGCCTGTCGCGCAAGGCCGCCACCTGATCCGCCGCCACCGGCAGAGGGCCGGCCGCCAGCAGGTCGACCAGATCGGGGAGCGTGAAGTCGATCGAAATACCGGTCGTACCAGCGGCGATCAGCGCCTCGACCGCGACGCGCACCACTTCGGTCGCCGCCGCCGTCGAGTCGAGCCCGATCAGCTCCGCCCCGATCTGCCGCCACTCGCGCGCAGGCGCCAGTTCGGAGCCGCGCAGACGCACGACTGTGCCCGCATAGGACAGCCGCACCGGGCGCGGATGATGCCCCATCCGCGTCGCCGCGATCCGCGCCACCTGCGCGGTCAGATCGGGCCGGATGGCCAGCGTACGCTGCGACACCGGATCGACGAAGCGCACCGCATCATGCAGCCCCCCCGCCTTCAACCGCGACCCCAGCGCCTCGGCGAACTCGATCGACGGCGGATCGGCGCGCTCATAGCCGTGCAGCCGCGCCGCCTCCAGCACCCGCGCCTCGACCGACGCGGCGGCATCGGCATAGGGGGGAAGACGGTCGTGATAGCCTTCGGGAAGGAGCGCGGTCATCGGGTCTTGTCCTCGTAGCATTCACGGTCAGAGGTGGAGAAACGTATCACGCGCGAAATACCCTGTCGTTCGATCGTCGGCCTGCGACGGATGGCTTCGTGATTGGTCACTAAGGACAGCGGCGTCAACCATCCGCCGGATGGAGCGGACGAACGAGGACGCAAAGCTGACAGCACAGCCGCGCCGCCGTTGGATGTTCTTGCTTGGCAAGACGTTTGCGCTGGCTTGCAGCCGCCCAGCGAACGACTTATGAATGATAGTCAAGTCGGAGCTGGAAAATGCTGAGACTGAAAAGTACGGGGCCAGATGTTGAACGCCTTCAACGACGGCTGAAGGATTTCGAACCGAGGCTCCCTATTGATGGCATCTTTGGGCCATTGACGGAGCGTGCGGTCCGATTAGCCCAAAGGCGACTATCCGTTTTTCCTGACGATGGCATAGCAGGTCCGAAAACGCTGGCGGCTCTGGACGCAGGTCAGAACAAGGTGACGCCACGCGAGGCTGCAATAGCTGTAGCCAGCCTTCGGACATCGCGAAGCGGCCGTAGATTCATCATAGCCCATGAGGCAATGAGGGGCGTTTCGGATCGCCTTCACTGGCCAGGCGGCGTTAGCGGGGTGACGCTGGGACCGGGATATGACATGGGCGCTCGTCAGCCCGATTTCGTGATACGCGACCTATTGGGCATCGGTATTCCGCGCCCCGTTGCCAGTTCCGTGGCGCGCGCTGCCGGTTTGAAAGGGCATAGCGCGCGTGACTTCGTAAACGAGAATAAAAATCTCGTGCGGATCGACCTTCGCCAGGAAGCCGCGCTACTGGACCAAATCCTTCCTCACTATGAAGCGATGGTCAAAAGCCGCATTCGCATTCCCCTCTATCAATACGAATTTGATGCGCTGGTTTCCTACGCTTATAATCCAGGCAGCGGATGGCGCAAAACGACCCAACTCGTGAACCAGCATCTTCCACGAGAAGCAATGGCGGAGATTGCTCGCCATGTAAGATCGGGTCCGAAAATCGTGGCTAGCCTGGTTCGGCGTCGCCAACACGAAGCACGGCTGTTTCTCTATGGAATTTACCAATGACCCGCCATTTCAGCGTCGCCATCATGGCTTTGTTTTCGACGATCGGCTGCAGCGCGCCGACATCGGCTGGCCCGGACGCTTCGAATGTGACGGAAAAGGCTATGGCCAATGCTGCAATGCCTCAGGCCCCGTCCGCCGTGGCCGAACAAGCGCCGCAGAACCCCTTACCGGGTGCTGACCACGCCACAATCCACCAGTCCTTGAAATCCGAATTGGCGGGCACAGGCCAAATTGACGGCGCGATGATCTCGGACGTTCAGATGGTCGATCGATGCCATACGCGCTTTGTGACACCCATGACGTCCATTACCGTCAACTGGAGTAAAGTCGGCAATTTTGCAGCGAGGACGGAACAGGGAAAAGTGTCCATTCCCATCACCGATGATCGGGCAACACATATAATGACGATGCCGGATGGAGACGATTCCCGACGAGTCGATGGCAGCATGGGACTTCTTGCCGACGACTGTCAAAGTTAAGGGTCATTTGGCTTAACGTAGAAGACGGCGCTGCTCCTCTGACAAGAGGAGCAGCGCCTACGATCTTAAAAGACCAGGCCCATGGCGGTCTTCACGCCCGGCAGCGACTTGACCTTGGCCAGCAGTTCCGCATCCACCGCCTCGTCGACCGAGAGCAGCAGCACCGCTTCGCCGCCCGCCGAGCGGCGGCCGAGGTGGAAGGTGCCGATATTGACCCCCGCCTCGCCCAGCGTGGTGCCCAGGCGACCGATGAAGCCGGGGGCGTCCTCGTTGACCACGTACAGCATCGGCCCGGCTAGATCGGCCTCGACCTTGATGCCGAACAGCTCGACCAGACGCGGCGCCTGATCGCCGAACAGCGTGCCCGCGACCGAGCGCTCGCCGTCCGCCGTCGTCACCGTCACGCGGACGAGCGTGTGGTAATCGCCCTCGCGGTCATGGCGCACTTCGCGCACGTCGAGCCCGCGCTCCTTGGCGAGGAAGGGCGCGTTGACCATGTTCACCGTGTCCGAATGAACGCGCATGAAGCCCGCCAGCACGGCGCCCGTGATCGGCTTCAGGTTGAGCGCGGCGGCCGCACCCTCCGCTTCGATCGCGATACCCGTGACCGCGCCGTGTGCCAGCTGGCCGACCAGCGAACCCAGTTTTTCCGCCAGTGCCATATAGGGCTTGAGCTTGGGAGCTTCCTCAGCGGTCAGGCTCGGCATGTTGAGCGCGTTGGTAACACCGCCCGAGACCAGGAAATCCGCCAGCTGTTCGGCGACCTGGATCGCGACATTGACCTGCGCTTCGGTGGTCGACGCGCCGAGGTGCGGCGTCGAGATGAAGTTGGGCGTGCCGAACAGCGGGCTTTCCTTGGCCGGTTCGACCTTGAACACGTCGAGCGCCGCGCCGCCGATATGGCCCGAGTCGAGTCCGGCCTTCAGCGCGTCCTCGTCGATCAGGCCGCCACGCGCGCAGTTGATGATGCGCACGCCCTTCTTGGTCTTGGCGAGATTCTCCGCCGACAGGATATTGCGGGTCTGGTCGGTCAGCGGGGTGTGCAGCGTGATGAAGTCGGCGCGCGCCAGCAATTCGTCCAGCGTCACCTTCTCGACGCCCATCTCCAGCGCGCGCTCAGGCGTCAGGAACGGATCGAAGGCGATGACCTTCATTCGCAGGCCCAGCGCCCGGTCGGCGACGATCGAGCCGATATTGCCCGCGCCGATCAGGCCCAGCGTCTTGGACGTGAGTTCCACACCCATGAAGCGGTTCTTCTCCCACTTGCCCGCCTGGGTCGAGGCATCGGCCTCGGGCAGCTGGCGGGCGAGCGCGAACATCAGCGCGATGGCGTGTTCGGCGGTGGTGATCGAGTTGCCGAAGGGCGTGTTCATCACCACCACGCCCTTGGCGCTGGCGGCGGGGATGTCGACATTGTCGACACCGATCCCGGCGCGGCCGACGACCTTCAAATTGGTCGCGTGCTCCAGGATGTCCTTGGTGACCTTGGTCGAGCTGCGGATCGCAAGGCCGTCATATTCGCCGATGATCGCCTTCAGCTCTTCGGGCGTCTTGCCGGTGATTTCGTCGACCTCGACCCCGCGCTCGCGGAAGATCTGGGCGGCCTTGGGGTCCATTTTGTCGCTGATGAGAACTTTAGGCATGGTTTACCTCGTCACCCCGGCACGGCCGGGGTTATGGAATGGGAAAGCTCCCCGGCCCGCTGACCGGGGGTCATTCGGGAAAGGATCAGGCCGCCTTGGCGGTGGCGTAGGCCCAGTCGAGCCAGGGGCCAAGCGCCTCGATATCGGCGGTCTCGACCGTGGCGCCGCACCAGATGCGCAGGCCTGCGGGCGCGTCGCGGTAGCCCGCCACGTCATAGGCCGCGCCTTCGGCTTCGAGCAGCGAGGCCATCTTCTTGATGACCGCCTCGTCCGCACCCTCGACCGTCAGGCAGACGCTGGTGGTCGAACGGATCGCCGGATCGGCGGCGAGATGGCCGAGCCAGTCGCGCTCCTCGACGATTCGGTTCAGCGCCGCCGCATTGGCGTCCGAACGCTTGACCAGCGCCTCCGCGCCGCCAAGACCCTTGCCCCATTCGAGTGCGAAGATCGCGTCCTCGACGGCCAGCATCGAGGGCGTGTTGATCGTCTCGCCCTTGAAGACGCCCTCGGCCAGCTTGCCCTTCGACACCAGGCGGAACACCTTGGGCAGCGGCCAGGCAGGAGTGTAGGTTTCGAGACGCTCGACCGCGCGCGGGCCGAGGATCAGGACGCCGTGCGCGCCCTCGCCGCCCAGCACCTTCTGCCACGAGAAGGTTGCGACATCGATCTTGTCCCAGGGCAGGTCATAGGCGAACACCGCGCTGGTCGCGTCGGCGAAGGACAGGCCCTCGCGGTCGTCGGCGATCCAGTCGCCATTCGGCACGCGCACGCCGCTGGTGGTGCCGTTCCAGGTGAATAGGACGTCGTTCGACCAGTCGACCGCGTTCAGGTCCGCGATCTGGCCGTAATCGGCGCGTAGGACAGTGGGGTCGAGTTTCAGCTGCTTGACCGCGTCGGTCACCCAGCCCTCGCCGAAGCTTTCCCAGGCAAGCGTGGTGACGGGGCGCGCGCCCAGCATGGTCCACATCGCCATTTCGAACGCGCCGGTGTCGGAGCCGGGGACGATGCCGATGCGGTGGGTGTCGGGGAGCTTGAGCAACTCGCGCATCAGGTCGATGCAATATTGCAGCCGCTGCTTGCCCAGCTTCGAGCGATGCGAACGGCCGAGGCTGTCCGTCGCGAGCTTGGCCGCGTCCCAACCGGGAGGCTTGGCGCAGGGACCGCTGGAGAAATAGGGGCGCGCCGGTTTCGTGGCGGGCTTCGCAGGCGCAAGAGTGGCGTCGGCGGCAATCGTATCAGTCATTTAAGACTCTCCTCACAGAGAGCACGCGCGGCGTTGGGACCGCGTGGCCCGTCGACGGCCCTAGCGATGCCGATCGAAGATGACAACTACAATCGCCATGGCGCAATTTTGCATTCTCCAAGCGCCGGCGCGTGGAGGTTTTACAAAGTTCGGTTGCTCCATGGCTTACCGCACGATCGGAACGCCCAGGACGCCGATCATCCCACCCCTTTGGTTTCAGTGTTCCTCCATATCGTTTTTCAATATCTTTATTGATCGATAATCAATATCTCATTATTGAATATCGATATTGATTCGGAATGGGAGGACAGGAAGTCATGACACGCTTTGCCAGCCATATCAGCACGTTGCTGTACGCCGCGCTGCTCGCCATTCTGGCGTTCGTCACGGCCATCATCCTGGCGTCGGTCGGCGTGCTGATCGTGGATGCGATCTCGCCGGGGGCGCTGGGGGCAGTGCATGTCAATGTGCAGGCGATCGACGCCAAGACCCCCACCGTGGTCGCCGCCGCGCTGGCGGTCATGCTGATGGTCCTGGGCCTTGCCTGGGCCGCGCTGCTGCCGCTGATCCAGATGTTGCGCAGCACGGCGGCGGGCGCGCCCTTTACCCTCGCCAACGTCAAGCGGCTCAACTGGATCGCGGGGACCATCGCGGTCGCCTATCTGCTGCAAATCATCCTGCCCCCTATCCTGCCCTTCGAGTCGCAGGGCATGGTCAAGCCGATGGGCGTGGACGGTGTGTTCGCGATCCTGCTGACGCTGGTGCTGGCGCAGATCTTTCGCGAGGGCGTTCGCCTGCGCGAGGATGCCGAGGGCACGATCTGATGGCGATCCGCATCAATCTCGACCGGCTGCTGCTCGACCGGCGCATGTCGCTGACCGAGTTGGCCGAGCGGGTCGACCTGACGCTCGCCAATCTGTCGATCCTGAAGACCGGCAAGGCGCGGGCGATCCGCTTCACCACGCTGGATGCGATCTGCACCGTGCTCGACTGCCAGCCGGGCGACATATTGGAGCATGTCGCAGACACGCCTCCGCATGGCTGATCGGGGCTGACAAAAGCGAAGCGGCGGGGAACAAGGGGGCATATGGTTCGCGTCCCCCTGTTTCTCGTCATTCCGATTCTGGGGGCTATGCTCCTCTCCGCTTGCGGCCGTCCCGACCGGCCGACCCGACAGGCCTCCCGTGCCGAACCCTATCGTCCGCCGGTACGCGAAACGGCGCAGTGCGAGGCCGATTTGCGGCGTGAGGGCGTCGATTACCGACGCCTGCCCGATAAGGAACTCGGCCCCGGCTGCGGCCTGTACGGCGCGGTGCAACTGACCGATATCGGCGTACCCGTGACCGGCGTGACCGCCATGCGCTGTGGCAATGCGCGCGCCTTTGCCGGATGGGTCAGGAACGCCGTCGCGCCCGCCGCCTGGCAGATCCTGGGTTCGCCGCTGGTCAAGGTCGAGGGCATGGGCACCTATGCCTGTCGCAATATCGTCGGCAGCACGCGGATGGGCGACCGGCGATCGGGCCATGCGCTGGCCAATGCGGTCGATGTCGGCGGCTTCGTGTTGAAGGACGGGCGGCGAATCACGCTGCTGAACGACTGGTATTCGACCGATCCGCAGATCCGCCAATTCTGGACGGTGATCCGCGCCTCGGCCTGTCGCCGCTTCGGCACGGTGCTGAGCCCCGACTATAACGCCGCGCACCGCAACCACCTGCATCTGGAAGACGATAACGCACGCTTTTGCCGGTAGCGCAGGCGCAATCGATACCCTACATCACCCAAAATGACCGATAAAACCCAAGTACCGAACCGCGTCTTCCCCAATGCCAGCCAGGACGCCGAGAGCGCCAAGACGATCGTCTCGACGCCGCAGACCGAAAGCCCCGCCTATACGCTGGCCTTTCAGGACATGGACTTCCTGCTGCGCGAAGACCTTCGCCCCGTCCGTTTCCAGTTGGAATTGCTGAAGGCGCAGTTGCTGCTCGAAGAGGCCAAGATCGCCTCGACCTTCGTCTTCTACGGTTCGGCGCGTATCCCGGAGCCCGCCAAGGCCAAGGCGCTGCTCGATCTGGCGCATGACGACAAGTCACGCCGGATCGCCGAAAATCTGGTCGCCAAGAGCAAATATTACGACATCGCACGCGAGCTGGCGCAGATCACCAGCCGCCTGCCCCGTGACGATCGCGGCATGCGGCAATTCGTGGTCTGCTCGGGCGGTGGCCCCTCGATCATGGAGGCCGCCAATCGCGGCGCGCATGACGTCGGCGCCGAGTCGGTGGGCCTGAACATCGTCCTGCCGCACGAGCAGGCGCCCAATCCGTACGTCACGCCTTCGCTCTCGCTTCAGTTCCACTATTTCGCGCTGCGCAAGATGCACTTCTTGCTCCATGCCCGCGCGCTGGCCGCCTTCCCGGGCGGCTTCGGTACGTTCGACGAGCTGTTCGAGTTGCTGACGCTGATCCAGACGGGCAAGATTCAGCCGATCCCCGTGCTGCTGTTCGGCCGCGCCTTCTGGGAACGCGTCGTCAATTTTGAGGCGCTGGTCGAGGAAGGCGTGGTGTCCGAGCGCGATCTGGGCATCTTCACCTATGTCGAAACCGCTGAGGAAGCGTGGGACGTGGTGCGCAACTTCTATGAGGAGCGCGCACGGCTGGAAGCGGAGCAGGCTTGAGCTCTGCCGGCTCCTGCCCTTCGGGCGGGAGCCGACGCCTTGTCCCTTGGCCTTCGACTTCGCTCAGGCTGAACGGACGTTGGGACACATAAAAAGGGCCCTTCACTCCGCTCAGCCTGAGCGAAGTCGAAGGCCACGCCCCTACATCTCCCCCGCGATCGCTCGCACCAGATCCCCCGCCGGCATCGCTCGCGCCAAGGGTGCTCCCTGCCCCGCCCATTGCGCGCCATAGCCGGATTCCCCCCGCGCCTTCGCAGCGGCGTTGAGCGCCTTTCCCGCATCATAAGCCACCGGATAATCGGGCACCTGCACCGATAAGGTCGCCCCCAAGGCCGTAAACCGGTTGGCCAGGCAACGCGCCGGTCGCCCGGAAATCGCACGCGTCATCACCGTATGCGAAGCCCCCTCCCCCATCAGCGCCGCACGATAACCCGCATCCGCCGCGCTTTCCGGACAGGCGATGAAGGCGGTCCCAAGCTGCGCCGCCACTGCGCCCAGTGCCAGCACCGCCGATACGCCCGCGCCGTCCATGATCCCGCCCGCCGCGATCACCGGACGGTGGCCCTGCACCGCCAGCAACCGGGTCAGCGCCAACGTGCCCAGCCGATCGTCGGGCGAGTCGGGATCAAAAATGCCGCGATGGCCACCCGCCTCATAGCCCTGCGCCACCAGCATATCGATGCCCGCGCTGCTGGCCGCCTGTGCCTCGGCCAGTGAGGTCACGCTCGCCAGCAACAGACATCCCGCCGCCTTCAGCGCCGCGATCCGTGCGGCATCGGGCAGGCCGAAGTGGAAGCTGACCACCGCAGGGCGCGCCTGACGCAGCAGCGTCAGCATCGCGTCATCCTCGGCAAAGCTCGGGTAAATGGCGTGTAGCCGTACGGGCGGCTCCGCGCCCTGTTCGGCGAAGGCGGGCCGCAATGCCTCGCACCACGCCGCCTCCACCGCGGCATCGCGTCGCGGCGGGGCATGGACGAACAGATTGACGTTGAACGGCCGATCGGTTCGCGCACGGGTCTCGGCGATCATCGTCGCCGCTTGGGCCCCATCGCTGGCGCCGAGCGCGATGCCGCCCAGTCCGCCCGCCTCGCTGACCGCCGCGGCCATGGCGGGCGTCGAGACCCCCGCCATCGGTGCCTGCAACAGAGGATGCGTGATCCCTAAAACGGAAAGACACGCATCCATGACGAAGCTCCGGCCTTAGCGCGGTGCCTTGGCACCCTCGATCGCGGCCTGGGGATCGACCGATGGCGCGCCGCGTGCCGGGGTACCGGTATTGGCGATCGATCCGGTCTCGCCGCGCGGATCCTCCTCGACCTTCTTGACCGCCGCGTCCGCACCATTGGCGGGCGCTTCGCCACCCGCCGCCGCTTCCGCCTTGGCCGCAGGGGCCGCCGGCAACGGCAGGTTCGATCCCTGTTGGTTGAGGTACAGGATTACGTTCGCGCGGTCCTGCGGGTTGGACAGGCCGGCAAAGGTCATCTTGGTGCCGGGCGCGAACTTGCGTGGGGAGGTCAGCCACGCATTCATCTTGTCCCAATCCCAGGTGCCGCCGACCGCCTTCAACGCGTCGGAGAAGGCGAAGCCGCCCTTACCCTGCGCAATGGCCTCACCCATGGTGGCATAGAGATTGGGGCCGATGCCGTTCGCGCCGCCCTGGTTGATCGTATGGCAGGCCGCGCATTTCTTGAACACCTCGGCGCCCTTGGCCGCATCGGCGGTGGGCAGCAGCGAAGCGATCGGCACTTCGGCGGCACCACCGCCCGAGCCTTCGGCCTCCACGCCTTCGATCGGGTAACCCATCTTTTCCGGGCGCCCACCGTGGTAGATCATGCCGCCGACGATCGACAGGCCCAATGCCGCGCCAGCCGCGCCAAGCACCCATCCCGCGATCGTATTGGTCTTTAGGTCCATCGCGTTTCGCTGCCCCGCCAATATCTCTCCTGAACGCCGACCTTAGGTGCGGCTTTCGCGGACGGCAAGTTTTGCTTCGGGGTTCGCGCCTTGATCGCATGCCTCCCCCGCTTTACGCCACGCCGCCATGGACAATTACGCCGCCCCCGCCCGCCCGATCGTCGAGGCGATGACCCAAGCCGCGCTGGCCCAGCCCGCGCGCACCGTCGCGTTCCAGGGGGCGCCGGGCGCCAACAGCCATGTCGCCGCCATCGAGGCCTTTCCCGATGGTCTGCCGCTGCCCTGCTTCGATTTCGCCGACGCGCTGGAGGCTGTGAAGTCGGGCAAGGCCGACCGCGCGATCATCCCGATCGAAAATTCGCTGCATGGCCGCGTCGCCGACATCCATTTCCTGCTGCCCGAATCCGGGCTGGTCATCATCGGCGAGCATTTCCTGGCGATCCGCCATGCGCTGATGACGACGGGCACGCGCGACGAGCTGGTCGAGGTGATGAGCCATCCGCAAGCGCTGGGCCAGTGCCGCCACTGGTTGCGCGCGCATGGCCTGCGCCCGATCGCCTATGCCGATACGGCCGGCGCCGCCGCGCGCGTCGCCGAGATGGCCGACCCGAGCGTCGCCGCGCTGGCACCGGCACGGGCGGCCGAGTTGTACGGACTGAAGCTGCTGTCCGAGGACGTGTCGGACGGCGAGCACAACATGACCCGTTTCGTCGTGCTGGCGCGTGGCGGTCAGCCGCCGGTCGGCGACGGCCCGTGGATGACCAGCCTGATCTTCGAGGTGAAGAACATTCCGGCCGCGCTCTACAAGGCGATGGGCGGTTTCGCGACCAACGGCGTCAACATGACCAAGCTGGAAAGCTATCAGCGCGGCAGCAGTTTCGCGGCGACCGAATTCTATTGCGACGTTGTCGGCAAGCCGGGGGAGCCGGCCTTCGACCGAGCGATCGAGGAACTGGGCTTCCACAGCAAATGGGTGCGGGTACTGGGAACCTACCGCCAGGCCCGCGATCGGGGATAAATCGCAAATTTCCTCCCCTGCAAGGGGAGGTGGCAGGGCGAAGCCCTGATGGAGGGGGGCTGCTACGAGGAACGTCCTTTGCGGCACGCCCCTCCACCATCCTGCGGATGGTCCCCCTCCCCGGTCCGTGGAGGATTTATTCGGCCCATTCCTTCAACAATGTATGCGCGATCGCATAGGCCGGCGGCACACCGAAACGCGTCGCATCCCCCGCCAGCGCCGCGCGGACCTCGTCGCGCGATACCCAGATCGCGTCCTCCAGCTCGGTCCGGTCGATGGTCAGCCGATCGTCCAGCGCCGTCGCGATACAGGCGATCATCAGCGACGACGGGAAGGGCCAGGGCTGGCTGGCGATGTAGCGGACATCGGTCACCCGTACGCCCGCTTCCTCGAACAGCTCGCGCGCGACCGCTTCCTCGATCGATTCGCCGGGCTCCAGAAACCCCGCCAGCGCCGAATAGCGCCCTTGTGGAAAGGCGGGCTGGCGCCCCAGCAGCGCGCGGCCGTCATGCTCGGCGATCATGATCACCACCGGATCGACACGCGGGAAATGCTCGGTGCCGCACGCCGGGCAGCGCCGCCCCCAGCCCGCGCGGAAGGGCTGGGTTTCCGCCCCGCACCGCGCGCAGAAGCGATGCCGCGCATGCCAGTCGAGCACCGAACGCGCCGCCGCATAGGTCGCCGCCTCCCCCGGCTCCAGGGCATGGAGCGCGGCGATCATCTCGAACGATCGCCCGCTGGCGGGCTCGGCCGTCAACCGCGCGAAATGCGGTACGCCGTCTTCGAATCCGAGCAAGACATGGTCGTCAGGGCCGTCCTCCGGATCGATTCCAGTCCAACCGAGCCGCCCGTCCACCATCTCCGGCTCATAGCCCTGCAGGACCAGACGCCGCGCCGCCGGATCGGCCAGGGCCGCCGCAAATCCCGCTTCGTCGTGACGCAGCGGATCGGCACGATCGAGCCGCCCGCCGGTAAAACCGATATCCCTCACCGTCGTGCCGCTCCCAGATCCTGATACAGCGTCGCCGCCAGATCGCGGCGCAGCGGCCAGCGGTCGGCGGGGAAATAATTGACCATGATCGTGCCGCGCAGCCCGCGCGTCGGATCGACATAGGCGACCGTCCCGGCCGCACCGCCCCAGCCATAGGTGCCCTTGCCCGGCCCGCCCGGCGTATCGGCCAGCGTCACCGAACCGCCCGCGCCATAGCCGGTCGGCACTCCGCCGCCGCTGCCCCCGGTCGATCCCGACACGCCGCCGAAGCTGACCCCGACGGGCAGCAGGTTGGACATGGCGAGCTTGACCGTCTCGGGCTTCATTACCCGGACGCCGTCGACCATCCCGCCATTTTGCAGCATCTGAAGGAAACGGTCATAATCGCGCGCCGACATGACAAGGCCCGCCCCGCCATAGGGAAAGCTGGGCGCCTGGAGAAAGACCGAGCGCGCCGCCGGATCGACCGGCACCAGCCGGTCGCCGAGGAAGGTGTAATTGGTGACCAGCCGGTTCGCGGCGGATGCCGGCACCTGCCAATAGCTGGAATTCATTTTGAGCGGGGTGAAGAGCCGCGTCTGGACGAAGCGCTCAAACGGCATGCCGCCAACTTTCTCCACCACCGCCGCCAACACGTCGAGGCCGATCGAATAGCTCCACTTGGTCCCCGGCTCGGCGATCAGCGGCAGGGTGGCGACCCGCTCGGCGAATTGCTGGAGATTGGCCGGTCGCTTCGGCCGCAACGCCGCCTCCACCTGCGCATTGGCCGCGAAGGGGACGATGCCCAGCCGCTCATATTCCTTGAGCAGCGGCCCCTTGGTGGTGATGCTGTAGCCCAGCCCCGCCGTATGGGTCAGCAGGTTGCGAATGGTGATCGGCCTGGTCGCCGGCCGGCTTTCCAGCGAGGCGTCGGCATTGGTCAGAACCCGCATCTGCTTATAGGCCGGATAGATGTCCGACAGCGGCTGATCGAGGCCGAGCTTGCCTTCCTCGATCAGGATCATCGCCGCCATGGCCGTGATCGGCTTGGTCATCGAATAGACCCGCCACAGCGTGTCCGGTCCAACGGCGGGTGCGTTCGGGGCCAGCGCGGTGCGCCCGGCGGAGACGAAGACGGGCGGCTGGCCCGGCCGGCCGATCGCCGCGACGATCCCCGGCATCTTGCCCGTTCGGACATAGCTGTCGAACAAGGCCTGAGTCGCCGGCAGCATGGCGGTGGCCGTGGCCTGGGCCGGCTGCGCGACCTGAGCGGAGGCGGAGGCACTCAGCAGGGCCAGCATCGCCCCGCCCGGCAACATCACACGGCGCATCGTCATTCTCCGGCCCCTTTCAATCGATCGGCTGCCCGCGCGAAAAGCGTGGGAAGTCCGGCAGTTCCCAGATCGGCGATCGGCCACCATTCGCCCGCGACGGACGCCGCCGGCTCGCCATCGATCCTGGCGAGCGCCAGTTCCAGCTCGAAATGGGTGAAGCCATGCACGACCGTGTCGTTGAGCATCACCCAAGGTCCCTTGGCCGGCGCGTCCGTCAGGCCCGGTCGCTCGTCCGCCCAAGGCCCGGTCGGCAGCGCGCGCATCCCGCCCAGCAATCCCTTGTCCGGGCGGCGGACCAGCCAGACTTGGCCCTTCCGCTCGATCCAGAAGACGGTGCCATGGCGATAGGGCCTCGCCTTTTTGGGCGCCTTGGCCGGGAGCGACTCGGCGATCCCCTCGGCCCGCGCCCGGCAATCGACCGCGATCGGGCAGAGCAGGCATTGCGACTTCTTCACGGTGCAGATGGAGGAACCCAAATCCATCATCGCCTGCGCGAAGTCCCCGGCGCGGGCATCGGGGGTGATGCGGTCGGTCGCCTCTCGGATCGCAGGCCGCGCGGCGGGGAGCGGCGTTTGAATCGCGAAGAGGCGCGCGACAACCCGCTCGACATTGGCGTCGACCACCACCGCGCGCTCGCCGAACGCGATCGCCGCCACCGCCGCCGCCGTGTAGGCGCCCAGCCCCGGCAGATCGCGAAGCCCCGCCTCGGTCGACGGAAAGCGCCCGCCATGCTCGGCGACTACCGCCCGCGCCGCCTTCACCAGATTGCGCGCACGGGCATAATAGCCTAGCCCAGCCCAGGCGGCCATGATGTCCTCGTCCGATGCCGCCGCCAGACTCGCGACATCGGGCCAGCGTTCGACCCAGGCGGAGAAGCGCGGGCCTACCGCCGCCACCGTCGTCTGTTGCAGCATCACTTCGGATAGCCACACGCGATAGGGGTCGGGCGTCTCCCCGGCCTTCGCGCGCCAGGGCAGGTCGCGGGCGTGACGGTCATACCAGGCGAGCAGCCGGGCGGCGGGGCTGTCCGAATAGTCGGGCGATGATGAATGCTTGGCGTCCACCGGCCCGCTATGGCATGGAGCCCGATATGAGCAAGCGCGTCCGCGCCCCCCAGGAGCCGCCCCCCCGATCGAATCGCCCTCGTGCGGTGTCCGAACTGCTGCCCGCCATCGGCGGCGCGGCCTTTCGCCGCTTCGGCTTCGTCCAGAGCGCCATCGTCAGCCGCTGGCCCGACATTGTCGGTCCCCGCCTGTCGACCGCCAGCGCACCGGAGTCGATTCGCTTTCCGCAGGGCGAGAAACAGAATGGCGTGCTGACCCTGGTCGTACGCGGGGCGCACGCGCCGATGATGCAGCATATCGCCCCCGAGATCATCGAACGGGTGAATCGCTTCTTCGGCTATCCGGCGGTCGCGCGGTTGCAGATTCGGCAGGGCGAGCTGCCCCTGGCCGCCCCCCGCCGCGCCGCGCCGCCCAAGCCCCAGCCGGTGCCGCCGGAGATGGGCGACGGCCTTCGCCAAATCGCCGATCCGGAGCTTCGCGCCGTGCTCGAATCGCTTGCCGCCGGCGTCGCCGCGACGCGCGGCCTTCCCAAGGTGTCATGATGCGTCTTTTCCTGTCGCTGGCCGCGCTCGGCCTCGCCGTCCCCGCCACCGCCATGGCCGCACAGGCGCAGCGCAAGACCGCCGACTGGACCGCTCATGTCACTCAGACGCCGGCGGGTGCCTATATCATCGGCAATCCGGCCGCACGGGTAAAGCTGGTCGAATATGTCAGCTATACCTGCCCGCATTGCGGCGATTTCGCGGTCAAGTCGGCGCCGGTGCTGAAGGACAAGATGGTCCGGTCGGGTTCGACCAGCGTCGAGATCCGCCATTTCATCCGCGACCGGCTCGACCTGGCCGCCGCGCTGATCGCGCGCTGTGGCGGAGCGGCGAAATTCGCCGGCCTCAACCAGACGATCTTTGCCGAACAGAAGACCTGGCTGGCCCGCGGCATGGAGTTCGAGCAGGCCAATGGCCAGCGGATCGGCACCTATCCGATGGCCGCGCAGATGCGCGCGCTGGCCGATGGTGCCGGGCTGACCGCGATCGGCAAGGCCGCCGGCTTGAGCGATGCGCAACTCGGTGCCTGCCTGGCCGATCGTGCTGCCGCCGACCGGATAGTTGCGATCACCACCGCTGCGCCCGACACCATCGAAGGCACGCCGGGCTTCTTCATAAACGGCAAGCAGGCTCAGGGCGTCTTCACCTGGGAAGCCCTGCAACCGCTGCTGCGTGCCGCCGGCGCCCGCTGATTTCCTTTTTCCCTTCGGAGCAATTGTCGATGAAGTCTCGCCTTCTCCTCCTCGCCCTCCCCCTGGCGCTCGCAGCCTGTGGCGGCAGCGGCAACACCGCCAATAGCAGCACCCCGGCCGCCTCGCCGCTGCCCGCCGTGCCCGCGCCGGCCGGTCAGGACTGGACCCAGGTCGTTCACAAGACCGACGAGGGCTATGTGATGGGCAACCCCAACGCGCCCATCAAGCTGGTCGAATATGGCTCGCGCCTGTGCCCGGCCTGCGGCGCCTTCGCGCGTGAAGGGTTCGAGCCGCTGACCAACAATTACGTCAAGTCGGGCAAGGTCAGCTGGGAATTCCGCGAATTCCTGATCCACGGCGCCCCCGATCTGCCGCCGGCGCTGCTCGGCATCTGCCAGGGCGAGACGATCTTCTTCCCGCTGCTCGAGCAGATGTATCAGGCGCAGCAGGGATTCAACGACAAGCTGCAGGCGATGCCGCCCGCCATGCAGCAGCAGCTTCAGAACGCCAAGCCGGTCGACGCCATCAAGGCGATGGCCGAGCAGATGGACCTGATCAACTTCGTCAAGCAGCGCGGCATCCCCGAAGCCAAGGCGCGCCAGTGCCTGGCCGACATGACCCAGATCGACCGCCTGACCAAGCAGACCCAGGATCGCGGTGCCGACGGCACGGTGACCGGCACGCCGACCTTCATCCTAAACGGCCAGCCGCTCAAGGGCGCGATCAGCTGGTCGGACGTCCAGGCGGCGCTGAAGAACGCCGGCGCCTAAGCGGGGCGGTTTCTGGTTTCAGGAAAGGCGGTCGGGCGAAGGTCCGGCCGCCTTTTTTTGTTTTCCCCCAAACGAAGACCACCCCGGCGAAGGCCGGGGTCCAGTTGCGTTACGTTCGGAGGGACGTCGAACGTCGCATGGGAAGCCCCTTCACACCCTCCGACCGCGCGCTTTCGGCATCGCGTAACGCGCCATCAGCCGAACCGCTATTGGACCCCGGCCTTCGCCGGGGTGGCATGCATAGTCATGGCCGCGCCATTCGCCTCACGTCCGTGGAATGACCATTCTCATCCCAACCTCCGTTCGCACTGAGCGAAGTCGAAGTGCATGCCCTCCCCTTACGCCGGATGACTCTCGTGGCCTTCGACTTCGCTCAGGCCGAACGGAGCGCCGGAAAATAGAGCAGACGCAAAAAAGGCCCGGGGATCGCTCCCCAGGCCCTTCGTGTTTGACTGTGCCGCAAGGACAAAGCCGGTCCGGTCCCCGGCGGGCAAGCCCGCCGGTTTCCGATCCGACTTAGAAGTCCATGCCACCCATGCCGCCCATGCCGCCGCCGGCGGGCATGGCGGGCGACTTGTCTTCCGGCAGCTCGGCCACGGTGGCTTCCGTGGTGATGAGCAGGCCGGCGACCGACGCCGCGTTCTGGAGCGCGGTGCGCACGACCTTGGTCGGGTCGATGACGCCAGCGGCAACCAGGTTCTCATAGGTGTCGGTCGACGCGTTGAAGCCGAACGAGGTGTCGGTCTGGTCGAGCAGCTTGCCCGACACGACCGCACCGTCATGGCCGGCGTTCTGAGCGATCTGGCGAACCAGCGCGGTCAGCGACTTGCGAACGATGTCGATGCCACGGGTCTGGTCGTCGTTGACGCCCTTGACGCCGTCGAGCGCCTTGGTCGCATACAGCAGCGCCGTACCACCACCGGGGACGATGCCTTCTTCGACGGCCGCGCGGGTCGCGTGCAGCGCGTCGTCGACGCGGTCCTTGCGCTCCTTCACCTCGACCTCGGTCGCACCACCGACCTTGATCACGGCGACGCCGCCGGCGAGCTTGGCCAGACGCTCCTGGAGCTTCTCGCGGTCGTAATCGCTGGTGGTGTTCTCGATCTGCGCACGGATCGCCTCGGTGCGGCCCTTGATCGCTTCGGCATCACCCGCGCCATCGACGATGGTGGTGTTGTCCTTGTCGATCGTGACGCGCTTGGCGGTGCCCAGCATACCGACGGTGACCGACTCGAGCTTGATGCCCAGGTCTTCCGAGATCAGCTCGCCCGCGGTCAGGATGGCGATGTCTTCCAGCATCGCCTTGCGACGATCGCCGAAGCCCGGTGCCTTGACCGCTGCGACCTTCAGGCCGCCGCGCAGCTTGTTGACGACCAGGGTCGCCAGCGCTTCGCCTTCGATGTCCTCGGCGATGATCAGGAGCGGACGGCCCGACTGGACGACGGCTTCCAGGATCGGGAGCATCGCCTGCAGGTTCGACAGCTTCTTCTCGTGGATCAGGATGTACGGGTCGTTCAGTTCGACCGTCATCTTTTCCGGGTTGGTGATGAAGTAGGGCGACAGGTAACCACGGTCGAACTGCATGCCCTCGACGACGTCGAGTTCAAACTCGAGACCCTTGGCCTCTTCGACGGTGATGACGCCTTCCTTGCCGACCTTTTCCATCGCCTCGGCGATCTTCTCGCCGACTTCACGGTCGCCATTGGCCGAGATGATGCCGACCTGCGCGACTTCGTTCGAGCCCGAAACGGGCTTCGAGCGGGCCTTGATGTCCTCGACGACCTTGGTGACGGCGATGTCGATGCCGCGCTTCAGGTCCATCGGGTTCATGCCGGCCGCAACCGACTTCATGCCCTCGCGGACGATCGCCTGGGCGAGAACGGTCGCGGTGGTGGTGCCGTCACCGGCGATGTCGTTGGTCTTCGACGCCACTTCGCGCACCATCTGCGCGCCCATGTTCTCGAACTTGTCCTTGAGTTCGATTTCCTTGGCGACCGAAACGCCGTCCTTGGTGATGCGGGGCGCACCGAACGACTTGTCGATCACGACGTTGCGGCCCTTCGGGCCCAGCGTGACCTTGACGGCATCGGCGAGGATGTCGACGCCCTTCATGATGCGCTCACGCGCGTCGCGCGAAAACTTGACTTCCTTGGCTGCCATGGTGGCTACCCTTTCAATCTGGAATGTTGGGAAACGGAAAGAGGATCAGTCGCTCAGCCGATGATGCCGAGGATGTCCGATTCCTTCATGATCAGCAGGTCTTCACCGTTGACCTTGACCTCGGTGCCCGACCACTTGCCGAACAGAATGCGGTCGCCCGCCTTCACGTCCAGCGGCGTGACCTTGCCGTCTTCGGCCTTCGCACCGGTGCCGGCGGCGACGACTTCACCTTCCTGCGGCTTTTCCTTGGCGGTATCCGGGATGATGATCCCACCGGCCGTCTTTTCCTCGGCCTCGACGCGACGGACGAGAACGCGGTCGTGCAACGGACGAAAGTTCATTGCCATGTCCCTTTATCTGGCATGTTACACTTTTCTGGCACTCGAGCCATGCGAGTGCCAACGCCCCGGATATGTGAACGGCCATTCAGCCCGTCAACGACCCCCGGCAAAAAATTTCGACGAAGCGCCCCGCCCGCGGGAACAAAATTCGGCGCGCCGATCGTCCGTGTTGGCGAGCTAATACGGGCCATTGCCCCGTTTTCCCGGCTGGGCTAGCCATGACGCATGACCGACGCTCGCGCAGACGCTCTTCCGCCCGCCTCTCCCCTCGATCAGGATTTTAGCCGTCCGGGGCGCAAGCCCGGCCGGCGCAGCGGATGGCGGCTGGTGCGGGGCGCGTGGCGGTTGTTGGTCGGGATCAAGGATCTGCTGGTCCTGGTGGCGATGCTGCTGTTCTTCGGGCTGATCTTCGCCGCCCTCAACGCGCGGCCGGGGACCAAGGCGATCAGCGACGGCGCCCTGCTGCTCAAGCTGGACGGCCCCGTCGTCGAACAGCCCGAGACGGTCGCCCCCTTCGCCATGCTGTCGGGCCGGGGGAGCCCGCGTCAATTCCGCCTGCGCGATGTCGTGCGCGCGATCGACGCCGCGCGCGACGACGCTCGGGTCAAGGTGCTGGTGCTCGATCTCGATGCGTTCGGCGGCGCCTATCCGGCGGCGATCCAGGAAATGGGCGATGCCCTCGCCCGCTTCCGCAAAGGCGGCAAGCCGGTGCTGACCTATGCCACCGCCTATACCGACGGCGCCTATCGCCTGGCCGCGCATGCCAGCGAAATCTGGGTCAATCCGCTGGGCGGCACGCTGTTCATGGGGCCGGGTGGCAACCAGCTTTATTATAAGGGGCTGATCGACAAGCTGGGCGTCACCGCGCATGTCTACCGCGTCGGCAAGTTCAAGTCCTTCGTCGAGCCCTATATCCGCACCGACCAGAGCCCCGATGCGCGCGCCGCGTCGCAGGCGCTTTATGGCACATTGTTCGCCCAGTGGCGCGAATCGGTCGCCAAGGCCCGGCCCAAGGCGCAGATCGACGGCTTCCTGACCCAGCCCGATCGCGCCGTGCTGGCCGCGAACGGCAATATCGCCGAGGCCAATCTGAAGGCCGGGCTGGTCGACAGGCTGGGCGACCGCATGGCCTTCGGCAAGCGCGTCGCCGAGATTGCGGGCGTCGAGAACGGCAAGCCCGCCGGCAGCTTCCGCACCATCGGCTATGACGCCTGGGTCCGCGCCAATCCGCTCCCGTCCAAGGGCGATGCGATCGGCGTGCTGACCATCGCCGGCAACATCGTCGATGGCGACGCAGGCCCCGGCACCGCGGCGGGCGATACTATCTCCAAGGCGTTGCTCGACGGGCTCGCCAAGAAGAAGCTGAAGGCGCTGGTCGTGCGTGTCGATTCGCCGGGCGGATCGGTGCTGGCGTCCGAGCAGATCCGCCAGGCGATCCTGGAAGCCAAGCGGCAGAAGCTGCCGGTCGTCGTCTCGATGGGTGGCCTCGCCGCGTCGGGCGGTTACTGGGTGTCGACGCCCGCCGACATCATCTTCGCCGAACCCGGCACCATCACCGGTTCGATCGGCATCTTCGGCCTGATCCCCTCGTTCGAGAACACGCTGGCCAAGATCGGCGTGACCACCGACGGGGTGAAGACCACCCCGCTGACCGGCCAGCCCGACGTGCTGGGCGGCTTCACGCCGATGCTGGACACGATCCTGCAGGCGGGGATCGAGAATGGCTATCGCCAATTCCTGACCCGCGTCGCCCAGTCGCGCCACATGACGCCCGAAAAGGTCGATACCATCGCGCAGGGCCGCGTGTGGGACGGCGGCACCGCGCGCCAGATCGGGCTGATCGACCGCTTCGGCAATCTGTCCGACGCGGTCGCCGAAGCCGCGCGCCGCGCCAAGCTGGACCCCGCCAATATCCATGCCGAATATCTGGAGAAGAAGCCGGGCTTCGCCGCCGAGCTAATCCAGGGGTTCGAGGATGACGACGATTCGACCCAGGATGGCAGCGACGTCTTCGCCATCGCCGCTGCCGAGCGGCGGGCGGTCGCGGCCCGCGCGCTGGGCGATGTCCAGCGGCTGGTGCGCAGCGGTTCGGTCCAGGCCCGCTGCCTGGAGTGCGGCGCGCTGGGTCCGATGGCGACGGCGAGCGATCAACGCCTGCTCAACCTGCTGATCGCGCGGCTGGGGCTGTAACCGCGGCCCACACCCGTTCAGCCTGAGCGTAGTCGAAGGCCAAGGGAATTCCTCTCGGGTCGCGCTGAGCGAAGTCACCGTGCCCGGCAATCCCTTGTCGACGGGGCAGGACGCGGCCTTCGACTTCGCTCAGGCTGAACGGATGTGGGAATCGGGTCTTTCCGAAGCGGCCTTCCCCGCGCTAGGCAGGCTCACCGCTTCCGGAGACCCACATGATCGCGATCCGCGCCGCCCACCCTGACGATGCCGCCGCCATCGCCGCCATCTATGCCCCGCATGTGCTGGCCGGCGTCGTCTCGTTCGAGACCCAGGCGCCCGATGCGGACACGATGCGCGCGCGCATGGCGGGGGCGGATGGGCTCTACCCCTGGATCGTCGCCACGCTGCGCAGCGAGGAAGGCGGCGAGGAGGCGGTGATCGGCTATGCCTATGCCGCCCGCTTCCGCGAGCGCGAGGCCTATCGCTGGGTGGTCGAAACGACGATCTACGTCGCCGACGTGTCGCAGCGCGCCGGCGTCGGCCGACTGCTCTACGAGGCGCTGGTCGACACGCTGACCGCGCAAGGCTTCACCCAGGCGATGGGCGTGATCGCGCTGCCCAATGACGGCTCGATCAAGCTGCACGAAGCGGTCGGCTTCCGCCGCGCCGGCGTCTTTCGCGAGGTGGGCCACAAGCATGGCCGCTGGATCGACGTCGGTTACTGGCAGCGCGAACTCGCCGAGCCGGCGACGCATCCCGCAGAACCCCGCCCCTTCGCTGAGGTGGGCGTAGTCCGTGATCCTGTAGCGGCGAAGCATCGGTAAGGCCGAAAGGGCACAAAACGCCTGTCTAACAAATGCGCATCTCGGCTGATAAATTTTATAACGTTGCAAATAAAGCTGAAATTCGTGCAATATAGTGTCGCGATAACAAGCAGGTGCGACCATGATCACGGGAAGCGTGGGAAGGTACGGCCTCAATCGGCATGACGATGTCGGCTTGGTTCAATCCCTGTTGAAGCGCGCGGGGATGGACCCCGGCCCTATCGATCACATTGCGGACCGGCGTATCATTGCGGCGATTGTCGGGTTTCAGCAGCGTTTTCTTACCAGACCCGATGGCAGGGTTGATGTTGGCGGCATCACACTTGCCCGCTTGCAAAGCGGCGCGGTGCGGGCGGCGCCTCGCCATATGGTTCAGCCGGATCGCGTGGCGGCTTTCACCGTTGCGCCCAGAAGTGGTTCAGGCTCCGGCGGCGAACCGAAGAATTGGACCGGCGACAGCAGCAAGTGGCCGCAGGATAAAAAGCTGGCCAGCCTGGAACCGGGATTTCGCAGAAAGATCGAAGCCGTACTGCAAACGCTTCGCGCGCAAGGATTTCGTCCCGACATCGTTTTTGGTTGGCGATCGGTGGCGGTGCAGCAGCAACTGACGCGCAGGGGCGTAACCAAGGTGCGGTTCAGCTTTCATAACGCACAGACGCCTCAGGGACGTCCCAATGCCTGGGCGGTCGACATCGTTGACGAACGCTGAGGCTGGAACGAGCCGGATTGTCACATCTTCTTCCGCACGCTCGGGAAAGCTGGAAAGGCGCAAGGCCTGGTATGGGGTGGCGATTGGACGGGATTTCGTGACTGGGCGCATTTGCAAGGCCGTCAGAATTCGGAGCTCCGCCAAGTGAAACGGGAGAGCGGTCTATGAAGGATATCCACTACCCGTTTCGGCATGCCATCACCCTTGGCGCGGTGTGCGTCGCATTACCCATGACAATAGCCGATGCGCAACCGGTCGGTTCGACTTGGATGATCGTCCAGACCGCCCGCGACCCTCTCGCCTTGGTTGGGGTAGCCGCGGCAAGGCGCGCGCCGGGCGCGCGGGTTTTATCGGCGGCGGACTGCGCCGAGTTTCGCCCCGGCTTTTATGTGCTGGGCTGGCCGGGCCGTGCCCGCCCGGCAGGCAAGCCGATGGCAGGCAGCTATACAAAGCACTGTACGCCCAAGCCCGGCAGTGTCGCGGCTCTCGGCCTGCCGGCGGTCGATCCCAGCTTTGCCGCGATGCGCGACACGCCGATCAACTTCGGGGGGTCGGATATCGTCACGACGATCCAGTCACGATTGCTGCTGCGCCCCTGGTACACGCCCGCCGCCAATGACCCGCGCGAGGGCCTGCGGATGGCGGTCGAGGATGTTGCGGGGCCCCCGACGCCTGATCGAACGTGACTGCAGTCAAGCAGAGGTTGCGCGCAACGGACGCTATATCGCCATCGCCTGTGCCGTGGAGCAGGTCGGCGACGCACCGGTTTTCTGCACTTCGATCTACCGCGCCCGGGATCTGGCCCGCCTCCGCGTCGAACCTCGCTGTCGCAAACCGCAATTCGCCGCCGAGCATATTCTGCAATGCGCGGCGCAGCGTATCGGCAAGCATGGACGCGTGATCGAACAGCCGCGGCGGATCACGCTATAGGCCATCCGGTTCCGGCCCGGCAGCTCCGCCATGGCTCGGATCGGCGTCCCATCGCCCTATCCCGGCCACAGCATACCAATCTAGGGCTTGGCTTTGCGCCCCCGCTTTGTCTAACGCCGTGGGCGAAGCGCCCATCCGGGCCCGTCAAGGAAGGAACAGGCATCATGGCTGCCGACTGGTCGACGATCGAATCGCTCCCGCAGACCCCGCTTCTCGATCTTTTCGCGAATGATCCCAACCGGCTGGCGTCGCTCAGCCTGGACGTGGCGGGTATCCATTTCGACTGGTCCAAGACGCATCTGACGCCGGAAGCCGTCGCCGCCTTTGCCGAACTCGCCAAGGCGAGCGGCCTGGCCGCCAAGCGCGACGCGCTGTTCGGCGGTGAAGTCGTCAACGTCACCGAGGGCCGCGCGGTCGAGCACACCGCCGAGCGCGGCGAGGGCAATCCCGAAAGCGTCGCCACCGCCCGCGCCTCGCACGCCCGGATGCGCGCGCTGATCGACGCGATCGAGGCCGAGGCGCTGGGGCCGATCCGCCATGTCCTGCACATCGGCATCGGCGGCTCGGCGCTGGGCCCCGATCTGCTGGTCGATGCGCTGGGCCGCGACAGCGACCGGTATGACGTGGCGATCGTGTCCAATGTCGATGGCATGGCGCTGGAAGAGGTGTTCAAGCGCTTCGACCCCGCCGCGACCCTGCTGGTCGTCGCCTCCAAGACCTTCACCACCACCGAGACGATGCTCAACGCCACCTCGGCGCTGCAATGGATGACCGAGCATGGCGTCGAGGACCCCTATGGCCGCATCATCGCGCTGACCGCCAACCCGGACAAGGCGGTCGAATGGGGCGTGGATGAGACGCGCATCCTGTCCTTCGCCGAGTCGGTGGGCGGCCGCTATTCGCTCTGGTCGACGATCGGCTTCCCCGCCGCGCTGGGCCTGGGCTGGGACGCGTTCGAGGAACTGCTGGAGGGCGCGGCCGAAATGGACCGCCATTTCCGCCTGACCGACCTCAGCCAGAACGCCCCCGCGCTCGCCGCCTTTGCCGACCTTTATTACACCCAGGTCCGCCATGCCGAGACGCGCGCGCCCTTCGCCTATGACGAGCGCCTGCGCCTCCTGCCCTCCTATCTCCAGCAGTTGGAGATGGAGTCGAACGGCAAGGGCGTCACTGTCGACGGCCAGCCGGTGGGACGTCCCACCGCCGCGATCACCTGGGGCGGCGTCGGCACCGATGCGCAGCATGCGGTGTTCCAGCTTCTTCACCAGGGCACGCATCTGGTCCCCGTCGAATTCATCGCGGTGGTCGAGCCGGGCGATGTGCTGAGCGACGAGCATCATCGCCAGTTGCTGCTTAATGCGTTCGCGCAAGGGGCCGCGCTGATGAAGGGCAAGAAGACCGACGACCCCGCACGCAGCTATTCGGGCGATCGTCCGTCCTCGACCATCCTGCTGGAAACGCTCGACCCGCGCACGCTGGGCGCGCTGATCGCGTTCTATGAGCACCGGGTGTTCGTGAACGGCGTGCTGCTGGGCATCAACAGCTTCGACCAGTTCGGCGTCGAGCTGGGCAAGGAAATGGCCAAGGCGGCCGACCAGGGCGGGCAGGATTTCGATCCCTCGACCGAGGACCTGATCCAGCGGGCGTTTGGGTAAGCGTCT
>NZ_BBJS01000003.1 GCF_000739895.2 Sphingomonas paucimobilis NBRC 13935 | reverse complement strand
GGGTCAATTCACCGGCCGCTGGCCCACACCGGGCGGAGTCGCCGGGTCCACCTCATCGATTTCATCGCCGCGATGGCCGCCGCCGGCTCCTGCCCCGCTGCCATGCACCTCGCCCGTCTTCGGATCGACCGACGCGCGCCGGCCATTGTCGTCGGGCAGATCGGTCTGGATATCGCCTTTGCCCGGCAAAGGTGGCGTCGTCACACTACCGGCCGGTTCGGCGCGGCCCATCGCGGCCTCGTCGTCGCGGTGATAATCCTGGCCGCTATAACCCTTGTCGCGGTCGAAGGGCTGGGGCGGGCGCTTTTCCTGTTCGGACATGGACGATCTCCTCTGCCCCTCAACGGAGCGGAAGAGCCGCCGTTCCCGCGACGCAAAAAGGCGCCCGCCAAGCCGGCGAACGCCCTTTCATCCCGATAAAGGGCCGAAGCCCCGCCGATCAGTTGCGGAACAGCGAATGCGGATCGACGATGTCGCCGCCATGGCTGGCGCTGTCGGCATCGCGGCTCTGCTGCTCGCGCTCGGCACGCAGCGAGGCGAGCAGCGCCTCGCGGTCGCCCTCCAGACGGGTGTCTGTCGGCTGGGCCTCGGCATTGCCGCCGGTCGCCTTCGCCGCCTTGGCCACCGCCGAATCCAGTTCGCGCTGGGTGGTCAGGCCCAGAGTCACCGGGTCCTTCGGCGTGATGTTGGCGATGTTCCAGTGGCTGCGGTCGCGGATCGCGGCGATCGTCGTGCGGGTCGTCCCGATCAGGTTCGAGATCGCGCCGTCCGAGATTTCCGGGTGGTTGCGGATGATCCAGGCGATGCCATCGGGCTTGTCCTGCCGCTTGCTGACCGGCGTGTAGCGCGGCCCCTTGGTACGGCGGACCTGCTCGGGGCCCTTGGTCATCTTCATGCGATAATCGGGATTGGCCTGCGCCTTCTCGATCTCGCTCTGCGTCACTTCATGCGCGCGCACCGGATCGCGACCGGTCAGCTTGGTCGCCGCGGTATCGTCGGCGATCGCCTGCACTTCCAGGATATGAAGGCCGCAGAAATCCGCAATCTGCTCGAAGGAGAGCGAGGTGTTGTCGACCAGCCAGGAAGCGGTCGCATGGGGCATGAGCGGCTGGGCCACGGGGATCACTCCAGTCGGAAAATAAAAGGGCCGCCCCTCATCGGAGCGGCCGTAGCGGCGGCAAACCTAATGCGACCCGCTCCCAAGAGCAAGGTGTGGGACCACAAAGTCTTGGAAACCGGCCGCGCGGCCAACAGTCTATCCCCGTAGCTTAGAGCCCCCGGCGCGTCAATTGTCGTCGTCGAACCGACCAAAGGGCAGAAGTTGCGAGGCGAGTTTGCGGGTCGCCTGAGTATCGCCGGTGCGGAGCGGCGTCAGGATCATCGTCGCGGCCCTTTGCAGGATGCGATCGATCGGGGTCGTCACGCCACCCCGTGCGGCCGTCTCCGCCAAGGCACGGCCGCGGGGATCACGCGGATCGAGTTCCAGCCGCAACAGCGCCGAGAGCCCGGTGAACAGCGCGCGATCGCCCCCCAGCGCCACCGCGCGATCGAGTGAGGCGAGCCCGACCGACCGCTGCGCGCCGACCGCCGCCCGCCCGACGATCGTCCCCAGCTTCTTGACCGCGCCGACATGCCAGGCGCCCAGCGCGAGTTGCGCCTCGGCATCGCGGGGATTTTGCGCGACCATCGCCTCGAACTGGCGCCGCGCGGCGATGGCATCGGCCCGGTTGCCGGTCAGTTTCGCGCGATAGCCCAGGGCGGTGGCGCGCATCAGTTGCGCCTCGCGATCGTCGGGCTTGCGAGTTAACGCGGACCCCGCCACCGCATAAGCGGTCGTGACGCGGCGCAGGGCGCTCGCCTCGTCACTGTCCGAGAAAGAGGCCTGGGTCAGAATTTCCCGCGCCGACTGCGCCGCCACCGGCGCGCTGCCCAGCACACAGGTCACCGTCGCAACCGCGATCAGAACTGCCCGGCGATATCGCTGATTCATTCGACCATGCCCCCGGATATTCTCCCTGGAATCGGCATGGCGAAACGGCCGATCCGGCCTTTCGCTCCATTGCAGGCCCCAATCGATTGATCAAGCCTATGTTAAGCCGGATCCCCGTCCCTTAGCCGATGGTCAGCACGATCTTGCCCAAGTGATCGCCGGCCTCCATCCGTTCATGCGCCTTGGCGGCATCGGCCAGCGGGAAGGTCCTGTCGATCAGCGGGCGCAACCGCCCCTCCTCGACATGTGGCCAGACGATGCGGGCGATCTCATCCGCGACCATCGCCTTGAACGCGCGGTCGCGCCCGCGCAGGGTCGAGCCGGTCAGGATCAGCCGGCGACGCATGATCTCCCAGATCGGCACCTCGGCCTTGGCGCCCCGCTGCACCGCGATCGACACGTGCCGCCCCTCCTCGGCCAGGCATTGCAGATTGCGTGGCAGATAATCGCCGCCGACCATGTCGAGGACGATGTCGACGCCCCTGCCCTCGGTGAAGGCCTTGACCCCCTCGACGAAGTCCTGCGTCCGGTAATTGATCGCCTTGGCCGCGCCGAGCTTTTCGGCGGCCGCGCATTTCTCGTCCGAACCGGCGGTCACGATCACCGTCACCCCGAACAATTTGCCGAGCATGATCGCCATGGTGCCGATCCCGCTCGTGCCGCCATGGACCAGCAGCGTCTCGCCGTCGCGGGCATAGGCGCGCTCGAAGACATTGGTCCACACGGTGAACAGCGTCTCGGGCATCGCCGCCGCCTGCACCATCGACAGGCCCGGCGGCACGGACAGACAATGTTCGGCATCGGCAACCGCATATTCGGCATAGCCGCCCCCACCGATCAGCGCGCAGACCGGCTGGCCCAGCATTTCGGCGCCCACACCCTCCCCCACCGCGACGATCTCGCCCGCAATCTCCAGTCCGGGGATCGACGGCGCGCCCGGCGGTGGGGGGTAAAGGCCCTGGCGCTGCATCACGTCGGGCCGGTTGACGCCCGCCGCCGCCACCCGGATCAGCACTTCGCCCTCCCCCGGCCGGGGAACCGCGCGGGTCGCGGGAACCAGCACTTCGGGACCACCGGCAGCGTCCGGATCAATCGCGACCATCGTCTCGGGAACCACGCCTGGCCCCATCATCCCGCCATCGGCCTGCATTGCGCCGCTCCCCCATTCACTCAGGCTTTCTCCCGCCCGTTATTGACATCGGCGGCGGTCGGGTCAACGCTGCATCCCATTATGGAACAGGACGATTCTACGCTCCGCATTCCCGACAGCCTGACCGCGCTGGTCCAGGCCGATCTCGAACCGCTCTCGCTTGCCGAGCTGGAGACACGGATCGCGGTGCTGGAGCAGGAGATCGGGCGCACCCGTCGCCATATGGAACGCGCCGCGCTTCACCGCGCCAGCGCCGACGCGCTCTTCAAGCGGTGACGCATCCGGGCCCCCGCGCGCACCAGCCCGCCGGCATGGCCCGATCCTTTTCGTCCCCGCGCTTTTGGCCGGCACAGTTTTTGTTTGCGCGATACGCTTTGTTCAGCGGCCGCGCGTTACACCCGCTTGATGCCGGGCCCCACCGTCCCGACATTGGTCGAAACGAGGCGTCCATCCATGGCGCTTCGGAAGGAGTATCGTAGATGCCATCTTTCGCCCCCGCGCTCGAGACCACGCTTCACAAGGCGCTGGAAGCCGCGACCGTGCGGCGCCACGAATATGCCACGCTGGAGCACCTCCTCCTCGCGCTGATCGACGATGAACATGCGTCCAAGGTGATGGAAGCATGCCATGTCGACCTGGGCGAGCTGAAGGCGACGGTCGCCCAGTATCTCGACGCCGAACTCGACGCGCTGAAGGTCGAGGCGGCGACCGACCCCTCGCCCACCAGCGGTTTTCAGCGCGTGGTCCAGCGCGCGATCCTGCACGTCCAGTCCTCGGGCCGTGACGAAGTGACCGGCGCGAACGTGCTGGTCGCGCTGTTCTCCGAACGCGAATCCTATGCCGTCTATTTTCTGCAGCAGCAGGACATGAGCCGCCTGGATGCCGTCAGCTTCATCAGCCACGGCGTCGGCAAGGGAGGGGCTGCGACCGAATCGGCCCCACCCAAGGGCGTCGAGGAGGAAAAGCCCGCCAAGCCTACTGAGAAGGGCAAGGGCGAGAGCGCGCTCAAGCAGTTCACCGTCGACCTCAATGAAAAGGCAAAGCTCGGCAAGGTCGATCCGCTGATCGGGCGCGGGCCCGAGGTGGATCGCACCGTCCAGATCCTGTGCCGCCGGTCGAAGAACAACCCGCTCTATGTCGGTGATCCCGGCGTAGGCAAGACCGCCATCGCCGAAGGTCTGGCGCGCAAGATCGTCGAGGGCGACGTTCCGGAGGTCCTCCGCCAGGCCGTCATCTACTCGCTCGACATGGGCGCGTTGCTGGCCGGCACCCGCTATCGCGGCGACTTCGAGGAGCGGCTGAAGGCGGTCGTCAACGAGTTGGAGAAGCTGCCCCACGCGGTGCTGTTCATCGACGAGATCCACACCGTCATCGGCGCCGGCGCGACCAGCGGCGGGGCGATGGATGCGTCGAACCTGCTGAAGCCCGCTTTGTCAGGCGGCACGATCCGCTGCATCGGCTCGACCACCTATAAGGAGTTCCGCAACCACTTCGAAAAGGATCGCGCGCTGCTGCGCCGCTTCCAGAAGATCGACGTGAACGAGCCGACCATCGAGGATACGATCAAGATCCTCGCCGGCCTCCGCTCGGCGTTCGAGGAGCATCACCAGGTCAAGTACACGCCCGATGCGATCAAGTCGGCGGTGGAACTGTCCGCGCGCTACATCGCCGACCGCAAGCTGCCCGACAAGGCGATCGACGTGATCGACGAGGTCGGCGCGATGCAGATGCTGGTGCCGGTCAGCAAGCGCAAGAAGACGATCACCCCCAAGGAGATCGAGGCGGTGATCGCCACCATGGCGCGTATCCCGCCCAAGAGCGTGTCGACCGACGACCGCCAGCAGCTCGAAACGCTGGAGACCGATCTCAAGCGCGTGGTGTTCGGCCAGAACGCCGCGATCGAGAATCTGTCCTCGGCGATCAAGCTCAGCCGGGCAGGCCTTCGCGATCCGGACAAGCCGATCGGCAATTATCTGTTCACCGGCCCTACCGGCGTCGGCAAGACGGAGGTTGCGCGGCAGTTGGCGACGATCCTAGGCATTCCGCTCCAGCGGTTCGACATGTCCGAATATATGGAGCGTCACTCGGTCAGCCGTCTGATCGGTGCCCCTCCGGGCTATGTCGGCTATGACCAGGGCGGGTTGCTCACGGACGCGGTCGACCAGAATCCGCATTCGGTGCTGCTGCTCGACGAGATCGAGAAGGCGCATCCCGATCTGTTCAACATCCTGTTGCAGGTGATGGACAATGGGAAGCTGACCGATCACCACGGCAAGACGGTCGATTTCCGCAACACGATCATCATCATGACGACCAATGCCGGCGCCGCCGACATGGCGCGCGAGACGGTCGGGTTCGGCAACCTCACCCGCGAGGGCGAGGATGAGCAGGCCGTGCAGAAGATGTTCACGCCGGAATTCCGCAACCGCCTCGATGCGATCGTGCCCTTTGGTTACCTGCCGCCCGAAGTCGTGGCGCGGGTGGTGGACAAGTTCATCCTCCAGCTCGAACTCCAGCTGGCGGATCGCAACGTCCATATCAGCCTGGACGAGGCGGCGAAGAGCTGGCTCACCGAGAAGGGCTATGACCGCCTGTACGGCGCGCGTCCGATGGGCCGCCTGATCCAGGAGAAGATCAAGCAGCCGCTGGCCGAGGAACTGCTGTTCGGCAAGCTGGTCCATGGCGGCGAAGTGACGGTGAAGATGAAGGATGGTGCGCTATCCTTCGCGATCGAACCCGCCGCGCCCAAGAAGCCGCGCAAGAAGGGCGGCAAGCCGGCTTCGGTCGATGCCGGCTGATCCTGATCGCCCGCGACACCGAGTATGAGAATCAGGGCCGGGTGGCGACACCCGGCCCTTTTCGTTGATGGAGGCAGCGTTGCCGTAATCGACATGCCCATTGCGAGACGCCGTCGCAATTTTCAGCCAAAACAAGTCCTTCCCGCTGTCTGCGCCATACGCGATGGCGCCCCGCGCCAACAAAATGTCATGCAACTTTAGTGCGCATGATCGGGCGTTTCGCGGCGCCATTTTCACGCAATATTTACTATAATCTGCTATGGGCGTCGTGATGGGGGCGATGAGGAACGGAATTGGCACGCTGATTCTGGCGATAATTATCGCCCTGCTTTCGTTCGTCCCGGCGCAAGCGCAGACCCGGCAAACGCTGCATAGCTGCATCCGCCCGATCCAGCCCGGGGACACGCCCCAGGCTTTGTTCGCCGCGCCACAAGATTTCGACTGCACCCGCGATCAGGCCGATTATGGCGCGGGCGATTTCTGGGTCCTGTCAGACCCCCTGCCGGTCATCCCCGGTGATCCGCGCGAGCGATTGAGCGTCACCTTCGCCAGCGCCTGGCAGGACGCGACGACGCTGCATATCCTCTATGCCGATGGTCGTATCCGGCATGTGTCCTTCACCAGCGCCACGACCTCGCCCTATCTGCTGCTCGGCGCGATGATCGCGGTGCCGCTTCCACGCGAGGCCACTCGCCCGGTTCGGATCCTGTGGGAAGCGCATGGCGCGGCCAATATGCGTGGTGTCGTGCGCGGCGCTCATTTGGGCCGCCATGCCGATGCGCTGGCCGTCGAATCCTCGCTCGGCCTCGTCTATGGCATCATCATGGGGCTGGTGATCGGCTTGGCCGTCTACAATCTCGCGCTCTGGCCCGCGCTGCGCCAGCCCTTGCAGCCGGTCTATTGCCTGTTGCTGTTCTTCATCACCGGCTATGCGCTTTGCTCATCGGGGTTGATCGGCCAGTGGCTGCCTTGGCTCGACAATAATGAGCGGCATCGATGGAACGCGATCATGCTGGGCGGCGTGGCGCTGACCCTCGTCATCTTCGCCCGCCATTTCTTCGAGCGGAAGGTGTTCGAGGGCTGGCTGGACCGCTGGGCGATCGTCACCTTCGTCCTGATCGCCATCCCCAACGCCGCCTTTGCACTGCTCGCGCCGCGCTGGATTCGTCCGCTCGATACCGCGGTCGTCGTCGGCTTCCTGGTGCTGCTGGTCTTCCTGATCGCGGTACTGGTCAGCGCATGGCGGCGGCGCAGCAATTTCCTATGGGCCTTTGCCGTCGCCTGGGGCACGCCGATCATCCTGGCGATGTTCCGTGTCCTCCACGCGCTGCATCTGATCGAGTGGCGACCCTGGATCGACCAGTCCACCCTCCTGTCGATGGGGGCCGAGGCGCTGATCGCCAGCCTGGGCGTCGCCTATCGCATCTATCTGCTCAGCCGCGAGCGTGATCAGGCCCGCGCGCATGAGCGCGCCGCGCGCCGCCTGGCCGATACCGACCCGCTGACCGGGCTGTTCAACCGCCGCGCGCTGCTCGACCAGGCGATCGGGCGCAGCGGCCCGCAAACGCTGATCCTGGCCGATATCGACCATTTCAAGCGGATCAACGACACGCTTGGCCATGACGAGGGGGACGAGGTCCTACGCGGATTCGCTCTGGCACTGATCGACACGCTGCCACCGGGCACGCTGGCCGCGCGGATCGGCGGCGAGGAGTTCGCGCTGCTCGCCGATGTCGATCACGCGCCCGAGCCCGAAGTCCTGCTCCAGCGCCTGCGCGCCGCAGCCTATCCAGCGGGGTTGAAGGTGACCGCCAGCCTGGGGCTCTGCACCGGCATGCTCCATGACGAAGAGGATTGGCGCAAGCTCTACCGCGAGGCCGACCAGGCCCTGTTTGCCGCCAAGAATGCTGGGCGTGATCGCGCCTGCTGGGCACCCGAACTCCATGGCCCCGTCCCGTCCCAACCCGTCGTCACGCCCCTATCGGCCCCCCTCTTGTCCGCCGTCACGTCGCGCCGTACCATGAATGGCCGGGAGCAAGGCATTGGACAAACGGCGGATCATGATCGGGGCGACTTTGCTGGCGTTCGTCGCGCTGGCGCAGCGTCATCCCACCGCTGACATCCGGCTGATCACCCACGACCTGACCGATCGGTCGCCCCGGCGTGTGCAGGCGGCGTTCGATCTCGGAGCCTTTGGCGTCTCCTTCCTGTACACTTGGACGGTCCGGCGCCTGCGATAGGCCGGTGATCGCGCGATAAGCCGTGCACGCCCGCTTGCGCGCCCGCCGGGCCTGCCCCATAGCGGCGTCATGGATACGCCCATCGAAGAACTGACGTTCGAGGACGCCCTCAAGGAACTGGAGAGGATCGTCGGCCGACTGGAAAGCGGCGAAGCGACGCTCGACGAATCGATCCGCCTTTACGAGCGCGGCGACCGTCTGCGCCAGCGCTGCGCCGAACGGCTCGACGCCGCCCAGGCGCGGATCGAGGCGATCCGCCTGGATGCCGAGGGCAAGGCCGCCGGCACCCGCCCCTTCCAGGCCGGTTGAGCGTGGCGACCGTGATGCTCAGCCTGCGGGACGCGCTCGATGAGGTCGCGCAGGATATCGATCGCCGGTTCGCACAGGTGCTGGCCGATCCCGGGGATCCACGTGCCTCGCTCTATGCGGCGATGCGCCATGCCGCAATCGGTGGCGGCAAGCGGTTGCGCCCGCTCTTGGTCTTCGCGACCGCGCGGCTGTTCGATGTCGATCGCGACTGCGCCGGCTGGGTGGCGACCGCACTGGAGGCGATCCATGTCTATTCGCTGATCCATGACGATCTGCCCGCGATGGACGACGATGATATGCGGCGCGGCAAGCCGACCGTGCACAAGGCGTTCGATGAGGCGACGGCGATCCTGGCGGGCGACTGCCTCCATGCGCTGGCCTTCGAGATTCTGGCCGACCCATCGACCCATCCCGACCCCTTTGTCCGGTCCGAGCTGATCCTCGACCTGGCGCGTGCCTCCGGCCCCAGCGGCATGGCGGGCGGCCAGATGATGGACCTGGAGGCGGAGCGGCAAATCTTCGACCTGCCCACCGTTACCCGGCTTCAGCAGATGAAGACCGGCGCGCTGATCTGCGCCGCGGTCGAGGCGGGCGCGATCCTGGGCCGCGTGCCGCCCGAGGGCCGTACCCACTTGCGTGGCTATGCGCATGATCTGGGCTTGGCCTTCCAGATCGCCGACGACCTGCTCGATGCCGAGGGGGACGAGGCGGTCGCAGGCAAGAAGCTGCGCAAGGACGAGGACGCCGGCAAGGCGACCTTCCTCAGCCTGCTCGGCGTCGAGCGGGCGCGCGAACAGTGCCGGATGCTGGTCAGCCAAGCGATCGAACATTTGCGCGATTACGGCCCCGAAGCCGATCTGCTGCGCGCCATCGCCTCCTATGTCGTGGAGCGCGACCGGTGACCCGGATCGGCGTCTATCCCGGCACCTTCGACCCCGTGACGCTGGGCCATATGGACATCATCCGGCGCGGGGCGAAGCTGGTCGACCGGCTGGTCATCGGCGTCACCACCAATCCGTCCAAGTCGCCCATGTTCACGCTCGACGAACGGATGGCGATGGTTCGTCGCGAGGTCGCCGATGTCGCGGGCGAGATTCATGTCGTCGCCTTTGATTCGCTGCTGATGGACTTTGCCGAGCGCGAAGGAGCGAAGGTGATCGTCCGTGGCCTGCGCGCCGTCGCCGATTTCGAATATGAATATCAGATGGCGGGCATGAACCAGCAGATCAATCCGCGGGTCGAAACCGTCTTCCTGATGGCCGATGTCGCGCTGCAGCCTATCGCCAGCCGGTTGGTGAAGGAAATCGCGATGTTCGGGGGCAACATCGCCAAGTTCGTCTCCCCGGCGGTCTGCACCGATGTGGTGGAACGGGTCGAAAAGATCGGCCGCAAGGGGTCGTGACCCTCTATTCCTCCTCTGCAAGGGGAGAGGGACGAGCGAAGCTGGTGGAGAGGTGTCCCGGCTGATGGTGACACCCC
>NZ_BBJS01000004.1 GCF_000739895.2 Sphingomonas paucimobilis NBRC 13935 | reverse complement strand
GGACGTCCGGGGGTGACGCCGCCCGCCCTACCCCCTATCTCTTTCCCATGAAAAAACCCCAGCCGGGTCTGCCGACCCGTGAGCAAATCCTCACCTTCATCGAACAGTCGGACCAGCCGGCAGGCAAGCGTGAGATCGCGCGCGCTTTCGGTCTCTCTGCGCAGGAGAAGATCGGGCTGAAGGCGCTGCTCAAGGACATGGCCGACGAAGGGCTGATCGACAGTGCCCCCGGCCGCGCCTTTCACAAGATGGGCGGGCTGCCCAAGGTGACGGTGCTGCGCATCGTCGATGTCGATGACGGCGGCAATGTCTGGGGCCAGCCGGAGCGCTGGGAGGCGGACGGCATCCCCATTCCCCGCCTGCGCATCCGCGAACGCAAGCGCGGGAGTCTGGGCATCGGCCAGCGCGTGCTCGCCCGGACCGAGGAAGCGGGCGGCGGCTGGATCGCGCATGTCATGAAGACGATCGCCCCCGCCGCCGAACAGGTGCTGGGCGTCTTGCGCGAGGAGGCAGGGCGCTTCTGGTTGACCAGCGTCGACAAGAAGGAACGGCGCGAGTGGATGGTCTCCGATACCGGTGGCGCGGAAGCCGGCGATCTGGTGCTGGCCGAGAAAGCCGGCCGCCCGCCGCGCATCACCGCGCGCGTGACCGAGCGGCTGGGCGATCCCTTCGCGCCGCGCAGCTTCTCGCTGATCGCCATCCACAAATTCGAAATCCCCGACCGCTTCCAGCCCGAGACGCTGGAAGAGGCGGAGCGGGTCGCACGTCAGCCGCTGGGTGACGACCGCGAAGACCTGCGCGACCTGCCGATCGTCGCGATCGATCCCGTCGATGCGCGCGACCATGACGACGCGGTCTGGGCCGCACCCGACGACGATCCCGCCAACCCCGAGGGCTGGCGCGCCATCGTCGCGATCGCGGATGTCAGCTTCTATGTCCGCCCCGGCTCGGCGATCGACAAGGATGCGCGGCGGCGGGGCAATTCGGTCTATTTTCCCGACCGGGTGGTCCCGATGCTGCCCGAGATTCTGTCCGCCGATGTCTGTTCGCTGAAAGAGGGCGAAGACCGCGCCGCGCTCGCCTGTCATCTTCAGATTACCAAGGACGGCAAGCTCAAGGGCTTCCGCTTTACCCGCGCGGTCGTGCGGCTGGCGGCGAACATCGCTTATGAGGATGCCCAGGCCGCGATCGACGGCGAACTGTCGCATCCACTCACCGAGACGGCGCTGCGCCCGCTCTGGGACTGCTGGGCGGCACTCGCCAAGGCGCGGGATGCGCGCGAGCCGCTCGACCTCGACCTGCCCGAACGGCGCGTGGTGCTGGACGAGCGCGGCCGCATCCTGTCGGTCGCGCCGCGCGATCGGCTGGATGCGCACCGGTTGATCGAGGATTACATGATCGCCGCCAATGTCGCCGCCGCCAAGGCGCTGGAGGCGAAGAAGGCCCCCGTCATGTACCGCGTCCATGAAGTGCCCAGCCGCACCAAGCTGGTGGCGCTGAAGGAGTATCTGGAAACCTTCGACATCCCCTTCGCCATGGGCCAGGTGATCCGCCCGGCGACCTTCAACCGCATCATCGACAAGATCGGCGACGCCGATTTCAAGCCGCAGGTGATGGAGCAGATCCTGCGCTCGCAGACCCAGGCCTATTATGCGCCGGTCAATCAGGGGCATTTCGGCCTGTCGCTGGGGTCGTACGCGCATTTCACCTCGCCGATCCGGCGCTATGCCGACCTGGTCGTCCACCGCGCGCTGGTCGGGGCGTACAAGCTGGGTGACGGCGGCCTGCTGCCCGAGGGCGACGAGATGGAGCGGCTGGGCACGTCGATCAGCCAATATGAGCGCCGCGCGATGGAGGCGGAGCGCGAGACGATCGACCGCTATGTCGCTGCCTATCTGGCCGAGCATGTCGGGCAGGTGGTCGAGACGCGGATCACCGGCGTCACCAATTTCGGCTTCTTCGCCACGGTCGACGGCGTGGGCGGCGACGGGCTGATGCCGATCCGCGATCTGGGCGGCGACTATTTCCATTATGACGAGAGTTCGCAGCAACTGCTCGGCGAGAAGACCCGCGAAATCTATAAACTGGGCCAACGCCTGCCGCTGCGACTGGCCGAGGCGAACCCGGTGTCGGGCGCGCTGCGCTTCGAACTCCCCGACGGCAAGGGCGCCAAGCCTGAACCGCGCCGGGTGCTGAAGCGGCGCGGACGGCCGGCGAACATCCGGCATAACGGTAAACGGCGCTAAAATCCTCCCCGGCACGGGGAGGGGGACCATCCGAAGGATGGTGGAGGGGGCGTGCCGCCGGGCCAGTCCTTTGTGGAAGCCCCCCCTTCGTCAGGCCTTCGGCCTGCCACCTCCCCGTACCGGGGAGGATCGTGGGATCGCTCCCCGTCCCCATGCGTAACCTTCCCAAAGGAGATCATGCATGGGCAATATGGTGGACGGCGTCTGGCACGCCGACGGACTGTTCAAATCGGACGAGAAGGGCAGCTTCAAGCGCCCCGACTCAGGCTTCCGCGACTGGGTGACGGCGGACGGCGAGCCCGGCCCCGACGGTCAGACCGGCCACCGCGCCGAGCCGGGACGCTATCACCTCTATGTCTCCTATGCCTGCCCCTGGGCGCATCGGACGATGATCGTCCGGGCGCTGAAGGGGCTGGAGTCGATGATCGACCTGTCGGTGGTCGATCCACTGATGCGCGACGATGGCTGGACTTTCGCCACCGAGCGCGGCGGGACCGGCGACCCGCTGCATGGTTCGGATTTTCTCTGGCAACTCTATGCCCGTGCGCGCGAGGGCTATTCGGGCAAGGTCACGGTGCCGGTCCTATGGGACAAGCAGCGCGATACGATCGTCAGCAACGAGTCCGCCGAGATCATCCGCATGTTCAACAGCGCCTTTGACGAACTGGGCGCATCGGAGGGCGACTATTACCCCGCCGAGCGGCGCGACGAAATCGATGCGGTAAATGCGGACGTATATGACCGGGTGAATAACGGCGTGTACAAATGCGGCTTCGCCAAAAACCAGGAGGCCTATGACGAAGCGGTCGCGCCGCTATTCGCCGAACTGGATCGGCTGGAGGAGCGACTGACGGACCGCGAATGGCTGGTCGGCGACCGGATGACCGAGGCGGATATCCGGCTGTTCACCACGTTGGTCCGCTTTGACGCGGTCTATCACGGGCATTTCAAATGTAATGTCCGGCGGATTCAGGATTATCCTGCCCTGGAGGGCCTGCTGGAACGGATGCTGGCCATCCCGGCGATAGCGGATACGGTGCATCTCGATCACATCAAGACGCATTATTATGCCAGCCATCTGGAGTTGAACCCGACCGGGATCATACCCGCCGGGCCGGACTTGCCTTGGGTAGGGCTGGTTCACAATTAATACGCTAAACCGCCCCGGCGGAGGCCGGGGCCCAGGTGCCGTGTCTTCAATGAAGCGGGCGAACATCGATTGGGAGGCGACCGGGCCAGCGCCTCCCAAACGCCGTCGTGACTGGACCCCGGCCCCCGCCGGGATGGTCAAAGCTTTAACGGCAGGGGTTAATAGGCGCGCCCGATCAGCACCCGCTCCACCGCCTCGCGGCCGGTGAAGATGCAGGGACCGTCATCGCAACCCGTCTGGCCCATCGGCGCGTTACGGATGGTCAGCTTCAAGCCCTTCAGCTTCTCGACCACCTGTTCCAGTTCCTCGCCGGTCGGCTTGGCCCAGCGGACATCGACCCAGCCGGGGTTCTTCTGCCCTTCGGCGAAATGCGCCTCGACGCCCGCCCAGTCATCGACCGGTACGATCTGCGCCTTTAGCCGCTCGGTCGACTCGCGATGCAGTTCACCCTGAATGTCGGCCAGCAGCGCCTCGACGCCCGAGACGAAATCGCCCCGCGGCTGCACGACCGAATCCAGCTTGCCGTCCTCACGGTACAGCCGGTCGCGGCGGATCACCGAGACATTGCCGCCCGCCATGTCGCGACCGCCAACCTCGATCACCACCGGCGCGCCCTTCTTGACCCAGCCCCAGCGCTTGGTCGCAGCCTTTTGCGCGCGGGCATCGACCATCGCGCGGATCGGCTCGCCGAGCGCCGACTGGCCGACCAGCTCCTTTTGCAGGTCGCGGCAATAGGCGAGCAGCGCCTCGTCCTCGGGCTGGTCGCGCAGCATGGGGACGATCACCACCTGCCACGGCGCGACCTTGGGCGGCACGCGCATGCCGTCATCGTCGCCGTGCACCATGATCATCGCGCCGATCATCCGGGTCGACACCCCCCAGCTGGTCGTCTGCGCGAAATCCAGCCCGCCCTCGGCATTCTGAAAGCGGATATTCTGCGCCTTGGCGAAATTGTCGCCCAGGAAATGGCTGGTCCCGGCTTGCAACGCCTTGCCGTCCTGCATCATCCCCTCGATCGAATAGGTCTCGACCGCGCCGGGGAAGCGCTCATTCTCGGGCTTCTCACCAGCGATGACATGCATCGCGAGGCAATCCTCGGCGAAGCTGCGATAGACTTCCAGCATCTGGAGCGTCTCGGCCCGCGCCTCATCGACCGTGGCATGGGCGGTGTGCCCTTCCTGCCACAGGAACTCGGCGGTACGCAGGAACATGCGGGTGCGCATTTCCCAGCGGACGACGTTCGCCCACTGGTTGATGAGGACGGGCAGGTCGCGCCACGACTGGACCCAACGGGCAAAGGCGGTGCCGATCACCGTTTCCGACGTCGGGCGCACGACCAGCGGCTCCTCCAGCTTCGCCTCGGGATCGGGGACGAGGCCACCCTTGCCGTCGGCGATCAGCCGGTGATGGGTGACGACCGCCATTTCCTTGGCGAAGCCGTCGACATGCTCGGCTTCCTTCTCGAAATAGCTGAGCGGGATGAAGAGCGGGAAATAGCAATTCTCATGCCCCGTCGCCTTGATCCGGTCATCGAGCAGGCGCTGGATCCGCTCCCAGATGCCGTACCCCCAAGGGCGGATGACCATGCAGCCGCGGACGCCCGATTCCTCGGCCAGATCGCCCTCGGCGATGACGGACTGATACCAGGCGGAGAAATCCGCGTCGCGGGTGACGGACAGAGCGTGCTTCATACCCGCCCGATAGCGGCAAAGACCCATGCTCGCCAAGAGGGCGGCGGTTCCGGCCTTTCGCCACCGCGCCGCAAGGGTTAGGAGCGCCCCCATGTCCGATGACCGCGTGCTGAAAGGCATCGGCCTGCGCCTGATCGCCATCTTCTTTCTGTCGACCATGTCGGCGCTCGTAAAACTGGCCGAATCGCGTGGGGCGAGCTTGTTCGAAACCATGTTCTGGCGCCAGGCCTGTGCCCTGCCGGTGGTGCTGGCCTTCGTCATGGCGGGACCAGGGCTGAAATCGCTGCGCACCACCCGACTGACGGGGCACGCGACGCGGGCCATGATCGGGCTCGTCGGGATGGTCTTCACCTTCGGCGCGGTGATGTTGCTGCCGCTGGCCGAGGCGACGACCTTTCAGTTCACCGTGCCGATCTTCGCGACATTGCTCGGGGCGCTGGTGCTGGGTGAGCGGACGGGTATCCAGCGCTGGAGCGCAGTCTTGATCGGGTTCGCCGGCGTCCTGATCGTGGTGAGGCCAGGAGCCAACGACATGTCGCTGTTTGGCGCGGGCGTCGGCCTGATGGCGGCGATGTTCGTCGCGATCGTCGCCATCGTGCTGCGCCAGTTGCGCGACGAGCCGGCGGGGACGACCGTCTTCTATTTCACCATCCTGACCCTGCCCTTCATCGCCATTCCCTACAGCTTCCATCTCCAGTCGCATGACACGCTGACCTGGGTGGTGCTGGCCTCGGTCGGCTTGGTCGGGGGCATGGGGCAGATCGCGCTGACCGGCGCGTCGAGGCTGGCCCCGGTCGCGGCGGTGGTGCCGATGGATTATTCGGGGCTGATCTGGGCGACCGTCTATGGCTGGCTGATCTTCGGCGTGTTGCCGACCATGGGAACCTGGCTGGGCGCGCCGGTGATCATCGCCAGCGGGCTGTTCATCGTGTGGCGCGAACAGCAGCTGGGCAAGCAACAGACGGTCACGGCCGCGCCGGAGGATTGATCCTCCCCGGTACGGGGAGGTGGCAGGCCAGAGGCCTGACGAAGGGGGGGCTTCTTTCATGGGGCGTCCCTCGCGGTAAGCCCCCTCCACCACCGCTTCGCGGCGGTCCCCCCTCCCCGTACCGGGGAGGATCAGCGTACCTCCCACAGCGTCGGGCTATTCTCCTGCCACCCGGCGCGGTGGAGCAACGGCGTATCGTCATCCCATTCGGCGTGGCCCAGGCACAGATAGGCCGTGAACACCCAGTCGTCGGGCACCGCGAACAACCGCTCCATCGCGTGCGGATCGAGGATGGACACCATCCCCATCCCCAGATTGGCCGCCCGCGCCGCGAGCCAGAGCGTATGGATCGCCATCGCCGTCGACTGGCGCAGCGTCTCCGGCATGGTGCGACGGCCCAGGCCGTGGCCTTCCGCCGGATCGATATGAGTGAAGACCGCCAGTTGCACCGGTGCGGCGTCCAGCCCTGCTAGTTTCAGCGCACGATACGCCGCCGCCTGTTCATCGGCATAGTCCGCCGCCGCTTCTGCATCGCATTGCTGAAAATTCGTCCGGACGGCGGCACGAAGGGCGGCGTCCTCCACTCGGATCACCCGCCAGGGCCGCGCATTGCCGACCGAGGGAGACAGCGCCATCGCCTCCGCCAGCCGCGCCAGCGCTGCCTCGTCGATCGGATGGTCAAGAAAATGCCGGACATCGCGGCGCCAACGCAGGATCGTCTCCAGCGTCGCGGCCTGGGTTTGGTCAAAGCGCATCTTCGTCCCTTCTCCGGCTCGGAGCATCCCGCTTCGCTTGCGCGTTGGGAGGCCTCGCTTCAATCGATTTACCTGTCATGAGAAGGAGACCAAGCGCCCGTGAGCGAACGGAAATTGATGCTGCTCGGCTGGATCGCCACCGCAACCGCCGTGGCCATGTACCTGTCCTATATCGACCAGATACAGCTTAATCTGGCGGGACAGAAGGGATCGACGATCCAGCCGCTGGCGACGATGGTGAACTGCTCGCTCTGGGTCGCCTATGGCTTTATGCGGGAGAAGCGGGACTGGCCGATCGTATTCGCCAATGCGCCGGGGGTGATCCTGGGCGGGATTTCGTTGTTCACCGCCCTTTGATCCGGAACCTACCCTCACCCTTCCCACCCGCTGTCGCGGGCGGGGCCAGTGACGGGTGAACAGCGCCCCGCGCTGTTCAATCCATGCCGGGGGCATGGACGACCCGTCACTCCTCTCCCACTGGGAAAGGGAGGGAGGCGCGAAGCGCCGAAAGGGTGAGGGTGTCTTGACCGATCAGGCCACCTTGTCCTTCCACACCAGCACTGGCTTGCGCGCGGCCAGCGTCTCATCGAGGCGCGCGCGCGGGGCGAAGTGCGGCGCGGTCTTGAGCGACTGGTCGCCCGCCTTGGCCCGCTCCGCCACCGAACGCAGCGCGCCGATGAACTGATCAAGCGCAGCCTTCGATTCGGTTTCGGTCGGCTCGACCAGCATCGCGCCATGGACGACCAGCGGGAAATACATGGTCATCGGATGGAAGCCCTCGTCGATCAGCGCCTTGGCGACGTCGATCGTCGAGAAGCCCTCGGCCAGATTCTCGTCCGAGAAGATGGCCTCGTGCATGCACGGGCCACTCTTGGCGAAGGGCGCGTCGAGCGTGCTCTCCAGCGAGCGCAAGACGTAATTGGCGTTGAGCACCGCATCCTCGGCGACCTGACGCAGGCCGTCCGCGCCGTGGCTGAGGATATAGGTCAGCGCGCGGGTGAACATGCCCATCTGGCCATGGAAGGCGACCATGCGACCGAAGCTGTCGGCGTGATGATCGTCGGCATTTTCTTCCTCGACCAGCCGGAAGCCCTCGCCCGTCTTTTCGACGAAGGGCAACGGTGCGAACGGCGTCAGCGCCTCGGAGAACACCACCGGCCCCGAACCCGGCCCGCCGCCGCCATGCGGGGTCGAGAAGGTCTTGTGCAGGTTGATGTGCATCGCATCGACGCCCAGATCGCCCGGACGCACGCGCCCGACGATGGCGTTGAAGTTCGCGCCGTCGCAATAGACATAGCCGCCCGCCGCGTGGACCGCGTCGGAAATGTCCTTCAGGTCCCGCTCGAACAGGCCGCAGGTGTTCGGGTTCGTGATCATCACGCCCGCCACGTCCGGGCCCAGCCGCGCTTTGAGCGCTGCGGTATCGACGCGGCCATCGGCGGTCGCGGGGATATCCTCGACCGAGAACCCCGCAAAGGCCGCCGTCGCCGGGTTGGTGCCGTGCGCCGATTCGGGGACCAGGATCACCTTGCGATGGCCCTCGCCCCGCTTCTCCAGCGCCGCCTTGATCGCAAGGATCCCGCACAGCTCGCCATGCGCGCCCGCCTTGGGGCTCATCGCGACCGAGGTCATGCCGGTCAGCGTGACCAGCCAGTGCGCCAGCTGATGAATGACCTCCAGCGCGCCCTGCACCGTGTCGACGGGCTGGAGCGGGTGGACGTCGCTGAAACCGGGCAGACGCGCCATCTTCTCGTTCAGGCGCGGATTGTGCTTCATCGTGCACGAACCCAGCGGGAAGAGCCCAAGATCGATCGCGTAGTTCTGACGCGACAGGCGGGTGTAATGGCGCACCGTCTCCGGCTCCGACAGGCCCGGCAGGCCGATCGGGTCCTTACGCGACAGGTCGCCCAGACGCGAACCCGCGACATCACCCTCGGCGAAATCGACGCCGGTCGTCTCAGCATCGCCGATCTCGAAGATCAGCGCCTCTTCCAGCATCAGCGCGCGGTTGCCGGTAAAGGTCGCAGGCGCGCCGCCGTCCTTGGCTTCGGGGCTCGTGGGCTTCCAGCCGCTCTGGTTGATCGTCATGCCAGCACCTCCTCGAGCGCCTTAGCAAGCGTCTCGATATCCTCCGGCGTCACCGTTTCGGTGACCGCCACAACCAGTCCGTTCGCGAGTGCGTCTTCGCCCGGATAGAGCCGGCCGAGCGACACGCCGGCCAGCACGCCGCGATCGGCGAGCGTCCGCACGATCGGACGCGCCTCGCGACCCAGATCGAGCGTGAACTCGTTGAAGAACACGTCGTTGATCAGCTTCACGCCGGGAACCTTGGCCAGACGATCCGCCGCGCGGCAGGCGTTTGCGTGGTTGATCCCCGCCATGCGGCGCAGACCCGCTTCGCCCAGCAGCGTCATGTGGATCGAGAAGGCGAGCGCACACAGCCCCGAATTGGTGCAGATGTTCGACGTCGCCTTTTCGCGGCGGATATGCTGCTCGCGGGTCGACAGCGTCAGCACAAAGCCGCGCTTGCCGTCCGCGTCCACCGTCTCGCCACAGAAGCGGCCCGGCATCTGGCGGATATACTTATCCTTGCAGCCCATCAGGCCGACATAGGGCCCACCGAACTGAAGCCCCACGCCCAGCGACTGGCCTTCGCCGACGACGATGTCGGCATCCATCTCGCCCGGGCTGCGGATCGCGCCCAGTGCGACCGGCTCGGTCACGACCGCGATCAGCAGCGCCTTCTTGGCGTGGCAGGCCTCGGCCAGCGGGGTCAGGTCGGCGATGCGGCCCAGAATGTCCGGATACTGGACGACGACGCAGGACGTGTCGCCGTCGATCGCCGCGATCATCTGGTCGATATCGGTCTCGGCGGTCAGGACCGGCGCGGCCGTCTCCAGCGTGTCGCCGGTATATTTCGCCATGGTCTTGGCGACCGAGACATAGTGCGGGTGCAGGCCCGAGGACAGGATCGCCTTCGACTTCTTGGTGATGCGCCGCGCCATGCCGATCGCTTCCCAGCAGGCGGTCGAGCCGTCATACATGGAGGCGTTGGCGACATCGGTGCCGAGGAGACGTGCGACCTGCGTCTGGAACTCGAACAGCATCTGCAGCGTGCCCTGCGCGATTTCCGGCTGATAGGGCGTATAGGCGGTCAGGAACTCGCCACGCTGGATCAGGTGATCGACGCTGGCGGGGACATGATGGCGATACGCGCCGCAACCCAGGAAGAAGGGCACATCGCCCGCCACGATATTCTTGCGGGCGAGCGCCGTCATGTGCCGCTCGACCGCCAGTTCGGAGGCGTGATTGGGCAGCCCCTCGATGGGGCCGGACAGGCGGGCGGATTCGGGCACGTCGACGAACAGGTCGTCGACCGATCCGGCACCGATGACCGAGAGCATCTCGGCCCGATCGGAAGAGGTAAGGGGCAGGTAGCGCATCAGCGATCCTTGACGGCGGCGCGTGGTGCGCCGAAAATGCGAACAATCCGGGTCGGCATCAATTCCGGCCCATGGTCGGTACAAACTTCACGGCGGCACTCTGCGGTGGCGCGCCCTTCGATCACGACTTCGTGACCGGCGGCATCGGCGAGCGAAGGCGTCAGGCCCGCATTATCGCCGATGCTGACCGAGGCAGACGAACCGCCGCCCTGCATCCGCCTGGAGCGCAAATCGCAACCCCAGGTGCCGCATTCCAACCAACCCCGAATCCGAACCACCCGGCCATCCCAGTCTTCCAGCCCCCGCGACAATTGCGCGGGGGAAAGATCGACCGGTTCGGCGGCAGCCTGTGCCGTCAGCAGGAGGAATGCGGCAAGGCCGCTCACAGCTTGGCGACGAACGCGGCGTAGGCGGTTTCGTCCATCAGGCCGTCCAGCTCGGACGTATCCGACAGCGTGATCTTGAAGAACCAGCCCTCGCCCTCAGGATCGCTGTTGACCAGCGCAGGCTCCTCGGCCAGCTGGGCGTTGCCCTCGATCACGGTGCCCGAGACGGGCGCGTACACATCCGAGGCGGCCTTGACCGACTCGACCACGGCGGCCTCGTCGCCCTTGGACAGCTCGCGGCCTTCCTCGGGGACATCGACGAACACGATGTCGCCCAGCGCGCCCTGCGCGTAATCGCTGATGCCGACCGTGCCGACATCACCGTCGACGTCGATCCACTCATGATCTTCGGTGAAATAGCGGCTCATGGTCACTTGGCTCCTGAACGAACGTAACGATGGGGGACGAACGGCATCGCCGTGACGGTGGCGTCATGGGTCTTGCCGCGTTGAAGCAGTTTGAGGGCCGTGCCGGGGGCAGCCAGCTCGGTGGGGACATAGGCCATGGCGATCGGCGCGCCCATCGAGGGGGCGAAGCCGCCGCTGGTGACGCGGCCGATGACCGAACCGTCCTCGGCGACCACCGACGCGCCTTCGCGCACCGGCTGGCGGCCCGCGACGGTCAGGCCGACGCGCTTGACGGCGGGACCGCTCTCACGCTCGGCGAGGATACGCTCGGCACCCAGGAAGTCGGCGGCCTCGCGACGCTTCTTGGCGAGTGCGAAGCCCAGATCAGCCATCACCGGCGTCGTCTCGGGATCAAGGTCATGACCATAGAGCGGCAGCCCCGCCTCCAGACGCAGCGAGTCGCGCGCGCCCAGGCCGATCGGCTTCACCTCAGCCTGCTCGCACAGCAGGTCGGCGAACGCTGCAGCGTGCTCGGCCGGGATCGAGATTTCGTAGCCGTCCTCGCCGGTATAGCCCGAGCGGCTGATCCACAGCGGCACGTCGTCCCAGGTGAAGTCGGCGGCGGTCATGAACACGAGGTTCTCGACACCCGACACGATCCGCGACAGCGCATCGACCGCCTTCGGCCCCTGGAGCGCCAGCAGCGCCTGCTCGTCAAGCAGGTTCAGCGTCGCATCATCAGGGATGAAATCAAGCAGATAGGCGATGTCGTCATATTTGGTCGCGCCGTTGACGACCATGTAGAGTTCCTCGGCGCCATCCAGGATGCGCTTGGTCACCATCAGGTCGTCGAGGATGCCGCCCTCTTCGTTGAGCAGCAGCGAATAGCGGTTCTTGCGATCGCCCAGCCCGGTGATGTCGCCCGGCAGGACCTTTTCCAGCGCGGTGATGACGGGGCCGAGGCCATTCTCGCCGGTGAAGACCACCTGGCCCATATGGCTGACGTCGAAGAGACCGGCCGCCTCGCGGGTCCAGAGATGCTCGGCCATGATGCCTTCATACTGGACGGGCATGTGATAGCCCGCGAACGGAACCATCCGCCCGCCGCGCGCGCGGTGCCACGCGTCCAGCGGCAGCGTCTGGATGATCTCCTGACCCTCGGGGGCGTCTTCTACATTCAGGTCGGTTGCGTCACTCACGGGGCCGGTCTCCGTCAAAGGGTGTCGGCTAGGGACGCATGTCTCCTACCCGATCCGATCCCCCTCTGTCACGGAACCTGAGAGCTTTCGCCGGAGTTCCGGCTTACCCCTTCGGTGGCGCGACGGCGTGAGGCCGAAGCGCGCTTTCCAGAGTGTCGATGGCGATCGCGCGGTCCCATTTGCCTGAGAGATTCCGGGGTGGTTGCTCCTTCGGCGGCCGGGCTTTTCTCACCTAAAAGATGAACCCGGCGCTCTCCCGCGCGCGCCCATGCCGGATATGCCCGACATCGACGCGGTGGCCTCTGCCGGGCGCACGGGTTCAAGTCAATCGGGGACAGTGAGGACTATGCGCGAATATTGTGGATGGCGTCGCAAATCTTCTTCCCTGCGAGGAAAGCCGGCAGGGCGAAGCCACGACGAAGGGGAACTCCACGAACAAAAGCCCGCAGCAAGCCCCTCCCGCGTGTCGGGAAGGGTCGGATCAGCGAGTCGCGTTGTACTTCAACTGCGCCTCGGTCAGCTGGAACCCGACCAGCGCCTCGAAGCTGGCGCTCGCCACCGCCTGGCGAATCTCGGGCTGGGTCAGCGGATCGACCGCCGCATCCTCGTCGCCCGCCTTGCGGCGGCGCGTCAGCTTCTCGCGCACGTCATCGGGCAGCGTCGCCGCCGAACGCGCGATGGTGGTGGAGGCTTCGCCCGCCACCTGCCCGCGCGCCTGGCCCGCATCGAAATGGACATTCACTCTGGAGACGCGCTTGGCGACCACATTGGTCCCGCCGCGCACGATCGCGACATAATAGGGCAGCGTGACATCGCGCGCCGCCGCCGTATCGGTGCGCCGCGCCTCCACATTGAAGGTCACCGTCGTCACGATATCCGCCCCCGCGTCGGCGCAGGTCGAGCGGACATTGGTCATGTTGGCGACCAGATCGATCGCATTCTCGTCGGTCGCGCCGGGCGTCTTGAACAGCGTCACGTCGCCAGTGCCCGCCGCCACGCCTACCACCGGACAGGCCGAGCGGACGGCGGTAATACCGCCCGAGGCATCGATCTCACCGGTACGGGCGCAGCCCCCCAGGACGAGCGCAAGGGCAACGGGAAGGAGGAGCGGTGCTTTCACAGGTCGAAACGCCTATTCTGGATGCCGAAGCAGGATGCCGGTTTGGCCGCCAGCATAGGAACCGGGTTGGACGCGCGCAAGCAATGGCGTAGAGCCATCCCCATGACCGACGCCATCAAGCCGCCCCTCGACCTGTTGATCGCCGCCCCGCGCGGCTTCTGTGCCGGGGTGGATCGCGCCATCCGCATCGTCGAACTCGCGCTCGAGAAGCATGGCGCGCCGGTCTATGTCCGGCATGAGATCGTCCACAACAAGTTCGTCGTCGACAGTCTGAAGGCCAAGGGTGCGATCTTCGTCGAGGAACTGGACGAGGTGCCGCCCAACGCGCATGTCGTCTTCTCCGCCCACGGTGTGCCCAAGTCGGTGCCCGCCGATGCCGAGAGCCGTGGCCTCGACTATCTCGACGCCACCTGCCCGCTGGTGTCGAAGGTCCATCGCCAGGCCGAGCGGCTGGTCGAGATGGGCCGGCATATTGTCTTCATCGGTCATGCCGGCCACCCCGAGGTCATCGGCACCTTCGGCCAGGTGCCGCAGGGCTCGATGTCGCTGGTGGAAACAGTGGCGGATGTCGAAGCCTTCGCGCCCGCCAATCCCGACAATCTGGCGTTCCTGACCCAGACCACCTTGTCGGTCGACGACACCGCCGCGACGATCGAGGCGCTCCAGCGTCGCTTTCCCAGCATCCAGGCGCCGCGTGGCGAGGACATCTGCTACGCCACCTCCAACCGGCAGGCCGCGGTCAAGGCGATCGCCGCCGAGTGCGACGCGGTGCTGGTGATCGGTGCGCCCAACTCGTCCAATTCGCTGCGCCTCGTCGAAGTCGCCGAGCGCGCGGGCAAGCGGGCGCAACTGATCCAGCGCGCCGCCGATCTCGACTGGGCGTTCCTCGACGGCGTGACGACGCTGGGCCTGACCGCAGGGGCCTCCGCGCCCGAGCTGCTGGTGCGCGAGCTGGTCGATCGCCTGTCGGAACGCTTCACCGTCAGCGAGCGCGAGGAAGAGACGACGCGCGAGACGATCGCGTTCAAGCTTCCGCGCGGGCTGGAAGCGGCCGCCTGATCCATGGCCGTCTATACGCAGGTTTCGGCCGAGGCGCTGTCGGCGTTTCTGGCACGCTATGATGCTGGCGAATTGATTTCCGCCAAGGGGATCGCCGAGGGGGTCGAGAACAGCAACTATCTGGTCGACACCACGATCGCGCGCTTCATCCTGACGCTCTACGAAAAGCGTGTAGCGGCGGGCGACCTACCCTTCTTTCTCGCGCTGCTCGATCATCTGGCGGCCAAGGGGCTGCCGGTGCCGCCCGCGATCAAGGACCGGCAGGGCGTCGAGATCCAGGAACTGGCGGGCCGCCCCGCCTGCCTGATCCAGTTCCTGGCCGGCGTCTCGCTCTCCCACCCCAGCCCGGCACAGGCGCTGGCGGCGGCGGATGCGATGGGCGCGATGCACCGCGCGGTGGCGGACTTCCCGCAGACCCGGTCCAATTCGATGGGGCATGCCAGTTGGCGGCCACTGTTCGAGCAATGCGGACGCGATCTCGATCGGATTCGGCCGGGCCTGCACGATGCGATGGGCGAGGCGCTCGATAGGGTACTCGATGGCTGGGACGCGGAGACGCTCGACACCTGCGTCATCCATGCCGATCTGTTTCCCGACAATGTGCTGGTACTGGGCGATCAGGTCACCGGGCTGATCGACTTCTATTTCGCCTGCACCGATTTCCGCATCTACGATCTGGCCGTCATGCACTCGGCCTGGAGCTTCGACGCGAGCGGAGAGACCTATGCTCCCGAAATCGGCGCGGCGCTGATCCAGGGTTATGAACGCCACTTCTCGCTGTCCGAGATCGAACGCGCAGCGTTCGCGCGCCTCGCCATGGGCGCGTGCATCCGCTTCGCGCTGTCGCGGGCCTGGGACTGGCTCAACACCCCCGCCGACGCGCTGGTGACGCGCAAGGACCCGCTCGCCTATTGGCGGCGCTACATCGCCTATCGCGACGGAAAGGCCGGCCTGTGACGCCTGTCGAGATCGCCACCGACGGCGCGTGCAAGGGCAATCCCGGCCCCGGCGGCTGGGGCGCGCTGATCCGCTCGGGCGCGCATGAAAAGGAATTGTCGGGCGGTGAGGCGCTGACGACCAACAACCGCATGGAACTGATGGCCGCGATCGAGGCGCTGAACGCGCTCAAACGGCCTTGCGCGGTGACGCTGTCGACCGACAGCCGCTATGTGATGGACGGCCTGACCAAATGGATCCACGGCTGGAAGCGCAACGGCTGGCGCACGGCGGACAAGAAGCCGGTCAAGAACGCCGAGCTCTGGCAGGCCCTGCTGGAGGCGGCGGCGCGGCACCAGATCGAATGGAAATGGGTGAAAGGCCATGCCGGCCACCCCGACAACGAACGCGCCGACAAGCTGGCCAGCGATGCGGCGGAGACGTTTCGAAAATAAGGCGTGCGAGAACCAAAGCGCAAATGTCTGCAATGGGTAGAAGGCAGCCGGTGTCGCGGCGCAAAGTGTGCTATGACTGCGATCCAGCTACTGAGTGAGATGCGCAATGCCACTAAAGGATCTCAGCGGTTCACCCCCGCCCACTGTCCAAGAGCGAATGGCGATCAAGGAAATGTGGAAGCGCTATGGACCGTCATTACCAAATTGGTTGACGTCGAGAAAAGATGACGGGGGCGAAATGGCACCCTTACCTTCCGGTCCGAAACCCACTCCTATGGTTGGCGGCGCGGAAGTGACGTCTGAATAGCCATTCTCAAGTCGCCCAGTTATACTAACGGAATATGCGCGTTGGTGAGAACCGAGATGTCCGTGTTTGGGGCGTTAGCGGATACGTGGTGCTGGGAGAGCGGTGGAGGCTCAGCTGCCTTCTGCAAGGCCCCAGCTTTTCCCCTCGCCGGGTCTAATCCACCGGCCCAGCTGAGAGAACGCCCAGCTTAGATTCCTGACGGCATGTCCGCAACTGGGCGATCGCAGTCGAAAACAAAGCCAACTTTAAAACCGCCCCACCCCATAGCGCTCCGCGTCCACATCGGGCGGCACATCCCCCTCGCTCAGCAGCAAGACCGCCGCCAGTGCCGATCCGGCCGGCGCGGTCTGGATGCCGAAGCCGCCTTGCCCCGCGCACCAGAAGAAGCCCGGTACCCGCGTGTCGAAACCATAGACCGGCGCCCGGTCGGGGGCGAAGCTGCGCAGGCCTGCCCAGCGGCGTTCGACCGCTTCCACACGCCAGTCGACCGTCTTTTCCAGACGGTCGATCGCAACCGCAATATCCCATTCCTCGGGTGCGATGTCACAGGGGACGCTCCGCGTCTCGTCATGCGGGGTCAGCCATAGCCGCCCCCCTGCCTCGGGCTTGAAATAGAAATTGCCGTTGATGTCGATGACATGCGGTAGGCCGGCGGGCGCAGGCGGGTCGGTGCGGAGCTGCATCATCGTCCGGCGATAGGGGGTGATGCCGACCGGCGCGGCACCCGCGATCCGGGCGACGATATCGGCCCAGGCGCCCGCCGCATTGACGAGTACGCGTGCCCGTATCGGGCCGGCCTTGGTCTCCAGTCGCCACAGCCCATCGTGACGGTCTGCCATCAGGAGCGCGGCGTCGGTGATCAGCACCGCTCCGGCCGCCTTGGCCGCCGCCAGATAGTCGGCATGAAGCGCGGCGACATCGATATAGGCGCAGCTCGGCTCGGATATGCCGTACACCCATTCGGGGCGCAGGCCGGGCACGCGGGTGGCGGGATCGACCCGCAGCAGTTCCACGCCGCTTCCCGCGAAATCGGCGAGCAAGCGGTCGATCCGCGCCGCATCCTCCCGCCGCCCGATATGCAGCGAGCCGAGCGGCGTCAGATAGCCGCCATCGCGCAAGGTCGGCCCGGAGGCGGTGGTCAGCGGCTGGACCGCCGGACCGCCATAGGTTTCCGACCAGAAGGCCGCCGACCGTCCCGTAGCATGGCGGCCGGGCAGATCCTCCGCCTCGATCAGGACGACGCGCGCACGCGCGCCGATCGCAGCGGCCAAGCTGGCCCCCGCCATGCCGGCGCCGATGATCGCGATGTCGTAGGTCACCGCGCCACCCCGTCCAAAAACGCGTCGATCGCACTTAGAGCGCGCAGCCGCACCGGGTCCACCTCGCGCAGCAATTCATGCGCGGCTTCCGGACCGAAGCGGACGAGCCGCGCCCCGATCCGCGCGGCGATCTGGGCGGTGGCCCGCGGATCGACCAGCCGGTCGGCCTCGGCCAGCAGCATCAGCGTCGGTACGCGCATCCGGTCCAGCCGCGTGTCGTTCGCCAAGGTCCTGATCGAGCGAAGCGCGGCGGCTACCCAGCCCCAGCTCGGCGGTCCCAGCGCGAGGTCCGGCTGCTGCGCATACCAATAGGCTTCGTCTTCATAGCGGCTGACATCATGGGTCAGATTGCGTTGCCGCGTATGCATTCCGGCCTCTTCGCGGGCACGCCAGATGCCGCGCGTCGCACACGTCCCCGCCATGCAACGGACGATCGCGCCGCCAAGCCAGGCCCCCAGCGGCAGCCGCAATCCCAGCATCGGCGCGACGAGAATGAGGGCATCGGGCTCCACCGCGCCCTCGACGACGGCGCGCAACGCCAGATGCCCGCCCATCGAATGGCCGAGCAGGACGGCGGGCCCCGCCGCTTCGGCGCGCCATGCCGACCAGAAGGCACGCAGGTCGTCGACCAGTACCGCGAAATCGCCACCATGCCCGACATGATGATCCGCGCTCAGCCGCCCCGATCCCCCCTGCCCGCGCCAATCAAAGGCGGTGACGCTCCACCTCCGCCCGACCAGATGGGCAAAGACCTCCAGATATTTCTCGATCACATCGGCGCGGCCGGTCTGGAACAGCAACCGGCCCACCGGCCGCTCCGCCACCCAATCGAAGCGCCGATGGTCCCAGCCATCGGGCGCGGTCCAGCGTGACAGGCGCGCGGCCGCGGGGAAATTGCGGCGAAGGGCAAGGGCATCGGTCATCCGATCCCCGGTTACGGTTTGGAAAGCCCCGCCGTCTAGGAGCTTTTGCCTTATGGAATGGTCCATCGTCCGTATCGCCCTGCTCTGCGCGCTCGGCCTGTTGCTGCTGTCCGCCGGGATCGAGGATGCGCGCACCCGTGAGATCGCCGATCGCAAGAACGCCGCGATCGCCCTGATCGCGCCCTTGTGGTGGTGGGCGTCGGGCGTCCCGCTCTGGCCGGATGCCATGCTGCAGATCGGAGTCGCGATCGGCCTGTTCCTGCTGTTCGCTTTGGCCTTTCGCGTCGGGATGATGGGCGGCGGCGATGTGAAGATGATCGCGGCGCTGGCCCTTTGGCTGCCGCTCGGGCCGCTGATGCGGATGTTGTTGCTGATGTCGATCGCGGGCGGGATCGTGACGCTGGCCATGCTGATCGACCATCGCCTGCGGCGTTCAGGCAGCGACGGTGCGATCGAGGTTCCTTATGGCGTCGCCATCGCAATGGCCGGGCTGCTCATCCTTCAGGAACCGATATTTAACCCATTGAGCCATACTTAACGCGCCAGACAGGCCGGGCAGAGGGTCCGGCATGAAGGCCGAAGAACGCAGGATGGACAGTCGCAAGCTTTTACTGCTGGTGGGGGCTCTGCTGGTCGCAGGGATGACCGCCGTTTTCGCCCGCACGCTGACGGCGGGCAGCGGCGCGCCACAGGCCGGCGCGGCCGTCATCGTCGCTCCGCCGCCCGAAACGGGCCCGGAAGTCCTGGTCGCGACGCGCGCCCTGCCGGTCGGCACCATCATCGATGCGACGGCCCTGAAATTTCAGCCCTGGCCCAAGGAAATGGTCGGCGGCGCCTATTATCTCAAAGGTCAGGCCGATCTGGCGAAGCTGCAAGGCACGGTGGTCCGCTATGCGATCACCGCCGGCCAGCCGCTGACCCAGGGTGCGGTGGTGCAGCCGGGCGATCGTGGTTTCCTGGCCGCCGCGCTAACGCCTGGCATGCGCGCGGTGACGGTGCCGGTATCGGCGCAGACGGGGGTCGCCGGCTTTGTGTTTCCCGGCGACCGCATCGACATGGTCCTGACCCAGGACGTGGCGGGTGGCGGCGATGGTCCGCCGCTGAAGGTGTCGGAGACGATCCTGCGCAACGTCCGCGTGCTCGCCACCGATCAGCGTACCGACAGCCAGTCGGGCGAAGACGGCAAGACGCCGATCCAGACCTTCACCACCGTCACCGTCGAGGCGACGCCCAAAATGGCCGAGCAACTGGCGGTCGCACAGACCGTCGGCACGCTGTCGCTGTCGCTGCGGGCGCTCGCCGACCGACCGGACGATCTGCAAAATCCGGCCGCCGTCAACGCGGGTCCGGTCGCCGACCGCGCCTCCTATGTCACCGGCGGCGACATCTCGCGCTATCAGCGGCGGACCGTGCCGGGTCGCCAGATGGGCGGCGGTTCCGATCAGGGGGCTATGACGGTGCCGGGCGCTCCCGCCATGGCAGGGGCGGTTCAACCGGTCACGACGGTCGCGGCAGCCACGCCGGAGGGTCCCATCGTGCGCGTCGCGCGCGGCAGCAGCGCCGCCGGAGGGAAGAATTGACGATGACGATGCGATCCATTCTGACCGGCGCAGGCCGCGGCTCCGTGGTCGCGCTGATGCTGGCCCCGCTGCTCCTCGCGCCCGCCCCGGCGCATGGCGCACCGGCGGGCCCGGGGGATTCGGCCGATGCTGGCAGCGGCGCGGGCGTGCTGGAGATCAACACCGGACGCGCAAGGCTGATCACCCTGCCGCGGCCCATGACCGACCTGTTCGTGGCGGACGACACCATCGCCGATGTCCAGGTCCGCTCGCCGACCCAGCTCTATATCTTCGGCAAGAAGCCGGGCGAGACGACGATCTCGGCCACGGCGCGCGGCGGCGCGGTCGTCTATGCGACGACGGTCCGGATCGGCAACAATCTCGACTCGATCGGCCGGATGCTGCGCCTCGCCATGCCCGAAGCGCAGATCGCGTCGACGCCAATGAACGGCCTGATCCTGCTGACCGGCACGGTCGCCGCCCCCGACGATGTCGCGGAGGCCGAGCGGCTGGTCCAGGCCTATGTCGGCAAGGACACAAAGGTCATCAGCCGGCTGAAGACCGCGACGCCGCTTCAGGTCAATCTTCAGGTTCGCATCGCCGAGGTCAATCGCAACTTCGTCAAATCGATCGGCGTCAACCTGCTGAACCGCGACCGCAACTCCAGCGGCTTCGTGTTCGGCATCGGCTCGGGTCGCAATCCGGGCACGATCACCGACCTGACCAATGCCGCCGGTACGACCATCGGCACCCAATATGGGTTCAACCAAGGGCCATTGCGCACGACGCTGGGCCTCGGCGGCCGGGTGCTGGGCATGGACCTGTTGGGGGCGATGGATCTGGGCGAGACGCTCGGCCAAGTGTCGACGCTGGCCAACCCCAATCTGACCGCACTGTCGGGCGAGACCGCGACCTTCCTGGCGGGTGGCGAGATTCCCATCCCGCTGTCCACAGGACTGGGCGCGGTATCGGTCGAGTATAAGCAATATGGCGTCAGCCTGTCCTACACGCCGACCGTGCTGTCCGACGGACGCATCTCGCTGCGGGTGCGCCCCGAAGTGTCGCAGATCACATCGGTGGGTGCGGTCACGATCAGCGGCACGACCATCCCCGCCCTCACCACCCGCCGCGCCGAGACGACGCTGGAACTGGGATCGGGGCAGAGCATGATGATCGGCGGCCTGTTGTCCAACAGCCGCGACAATTCGATCGAGAAGACGCCGTGGCTGGGCGACCTGCCGCTGATCGGTGCGCTGTTCCGCTCGAATGCGTTCAAGCGCAACGAGACCGAGCTGGTCATCATCATCACCCCCTATCTGGTGAAGCCGGTCAATTCGCCGTCCGACATCGCGCTGCCGACCGATGGGCAGCGCTCGCCCAATGATGCCGAGCGGGTTCTGCTCGGCCGAATGGCCGCCGGATCGAGCGAGCCCCGCCCCGTGCCGACCATGGCCACGCCCGTTCAGGGGCGTCCCGTGACGGGGGCACAAGCGCCCGTCTCGCCCCCAGCGCGTCCGCGCAAGGGCACTCCCATGCCCGGCTTTTCCGAATGATCGCCCGTCCAAGGATGCCCCGCACCATGCGTCTTTCCCTCCCTCTTTCGGCATCGCTCGGCCTGTTGGCGCTGACCGCCGGCTGTGCCGGAGCCGGCCAGCCCGGGCTGGAGACGGTGCATCAGCCGGTGGTGTCGCAGGCCGACTACGCGCTCGATCTCGCCCTGTCGGGCAACCGGCTGGCGGGGGACGAGGCGCAGCGGTTTGAGGGCTGGGCCCGCAATCTGCAGCTCGGCTATGGCGACCGGGTAACGATCGAGGACCCGGCGGGCGATGCCCCTGGCGCCTATCGCCAGATCGCCGAGATGGTCGGCCGTTACGGGCTGCTCGTCGGGCCGGCGGCATCGATCGCACGCGCGCCGCTCGCCCCCGCCACGATCCGGGTCGTCGTCACCCGCGCTCGCGCCACGGTTCCGGGCTGCCCGGACTGGCGCAGCGACGTCGCGCCCGACTGGGTCGGCAACACCTCGTCCAACCATGGCTGCGCGATCAACCGCAACCTGGCCGCCATGGTCGCCGATCCCACCCATCTGGTTCACGGCGCGGAAGGCCCGGCCAGCGCCGATCCTGCCGCCGCGACCCGCGCCATCAATATTTTTCGGCAGGCCCAGCCGACCGGCAATGGCGGCACCGTACTGCGGAGTCCCAATGCCGGGCCCGGGGGCGGCGGCGGCATGAGTGGCAGCGCAAGTGGATCGTCCGCCATGGGGGGCCAGTGATGAACGCCCCCTGGAAACCCCATGGCCTGATCGGACGCGATCCCTTCCAGGCCTATGTCTGCGACGATTGGACCGCCGAGGCGATACGCCCCATGCTGGTCGAACAGGGTTGGTCGACGGAACGCGTGGTGAAGGGCGGCTTGCGCGGCGCGATCCAGTCGCTGTCGGTCGCCGCCAGCCCGCAAATCCTGCTGGTCGATCTGAGCGACACGTCCGATCCGATCGGCGAGATCAGCAATTTGGCCGAAGTGTGTGAACCCGGCACGATCGTGATTGCGGTCGGGCAGGTCAACGACGTGCGCCTCTATCGTGGCCTGCTGGCCAGCGGACTGCATGATTACCTGCTGAAGCCGATCAATCCCGAGCAGTTGCGCGAGACGATCGGCCAGGCCCGGGCGGTGTTGCACACGCCGCGCCCGATGGAGATGGCCCCCGAAAAGGCACCGTGCAGCGTCGCGGTGATCGGCGCGCGTGGCGGCGTCGGCGCATCGACCGTCGCCACCTCGCTCGGCTGGCTGATGGCCGAGCGGCTGGACCGGACCACGGGCCTGCTTGATCTCGACGTGCATTTCGGCACCGCCGCGCTCGCCCTTGATCTGGAGCCGGGGCGCGGGCTGGTCGACGCGATCGACAATCCCAGCCGCATCGACGGGCTGTTCCTGGAACGCGCGATGGTCAAGGCGCTGGAAAAACTGTCCGTCCTGTCCGCCGAGGCGCCGATCGGCGCGCCGATCCTGACCGATGGCGTCGCCTTCACCCAGTTGCAGGAGGAGATGCGCGCCAATTTCGAGACGAGCATCGTCGATCTTCCGCGCGACATGCTGATCCAGCAACCCGTGCTGGCGACGAGTGCGCAGACCATCGTCTTGGTCACCGAATTCACGCTGGCGGCCGCGCGCGACACGATCCGCCTGCTTTCCTGGCTGAAGACCTATGCCCCCCAGGCGAGCGTGCTGATCGTCGCCAACCGCGTCCACCCGGCCGCCCAGGCCGAGATCGCGCAGGGAGATTTCGAGGGATCGATCGAACGCCCGGTCGATTTCCTGATCCCCTATGACCAGAAGCTGGTCGTCCAGGCCGCCAAGGTCGGCAAGCCGATCGCCGAACTGGGCAAGACCTCGCGCACCATCGCGCCGCTGATCGCGCTGGCCGGTCGCATCTGCGCCTCTGCGCAAGGAACCGACCAGATGCGCGGCAAGCGCAGCCTGCTCGACAAGATCGACCTGAAGGCGTTCCTGCCCAAACGGGCGCGGGCGAACTGACCCGATGAGCATGGTCGCGACCCTGATCCTGGCGGCCGGCGTCTTCCTGGCGCTGGTGCTGGCGATGGCCGCATTGTCCGGCCCCTCGGCCTCGCGCAGCCAGTCTCGGCGGCTGGCGGGATTGCGTGGTCGCGTCGCGCTCGACCTCGACACGCCGGTCTCTCCCCTGGCCGCGGCGTCGCGCGGCATCGCGCTGGCAACCGACACGCGCGTCGACAAGGCGTTCGGCCGGCTGCTCCCCAATCCCGAAAAGCTCGCCAAGCGGCTGAATCGAACGGGGCGCGACTGGACGGTCGGCCAATATGGCATCGCCTGCGCTGCGGTCGCGGTCGGCTCGACCATCCTGCTGGCGATGATCGGCCTGCCACTGCTCCTCGCCCTGCCGATGGGCGTCGGATTGGGACTGCTGGTGCCGCATATGGTCGTCAGCATGACGATCAATCGCCGCACGACCAAGTTCATCGCCCGCTTCCCCGACGCCATCGAACTGCTGGTCCGGGGCCTGCGCTCGGGCCTGCCGATCACCGAAACCATGTCGGTCGTCGGCCAGGAAATACCGGGCCCCGTCGGCGACGAATTTCGCGCCGTCTCGGATCGGATGAAGATCGGTCGGACGATGGACGCCGCGCTTCAGGAAACCGCCGATCGGCTGGAAACGCCCGAATTCCAGTTCTTCGTGATCGCCATCGCGATCCAGCGCGAGACCGGCGGCAACTTGGCCGAGACGCTGTCCAACCTGGCCGAGGTGCTGCGCAAGCGCGCGCAGATGAAGCTGAAGATCAAGGCCATGTCGTCCGAGTCCAAGGCGTCGGCCTATATCATCGGCGCCCTGCCCTTCGTCGTCTTCGCCATGATCTGGATGATCAATGCGCCCTATATGGCTCGGTTCTTCGTCGATCCCCGGCTGATGATCATCGGCGGTGGCGGGCTTTTGTGGATGGCGCTCGGCGTCTTCATCATGTCGCGCATGATCAATTTCGAGATCTGAATGACCGGCTCCCCCCAGATCCTCGGCCTCGACGCCGCCTCGGTGACCGCCATGTTGTGGGGCGTGTGTGTCTTCTGCCTGCTCGTCGCCGGCTATATGCTGATCGGCACGCGCGATCCGATGAAGCGTCGCGTCCAGGCCCTCAACGAACGGCGCGAACAACTGAAGGCGGGGATCGACCCCAGCCCCAAGCGACGCGCCCAGTTCATCGAGCGCACCGACCTGCTGGAACGGATGCGCCGCGTGCTGAGCGCGCTCAAGATGCTGCAGGAAGATCAGGTGAAGGCCGTCCAGCTCAAGCTGCTCCAGGCCGGCATCCGATCGAAGGAGATGGCGGTCGCGGTCATTTTCGGTCGCCTGGCGCTGCCGATCGCGCTGGGCGGCGGCATGGCGCTATGGGTCTATGGCACCGAGGACTTCGCGCAGTGGAGCGGGTTCAGCCGCTACATGATGGTCGCCGGCATGCTGGTGCTGAGTTACAAGGCGCCCGACCTGGCGCTGAAGAACCAGATCGACAAGCGCACCCATGCGATCCGCAAGGGTCTGCCCGATGCGCTCGACCTGATGGTCATCTGCGCCGAAGCCGGCCTGACCGTCGATGCCGCCTTCGCCCGTGTCGCGCGCGAGTTGCGTCGCGCCTATCCCGAACTGGGGGACGAGTTTCAGCTGACCTCGGTCGAGCTGGGCTTTCTGACCGATCGCCGCCAGGCGCTGGAAAACCTGTCCATGCGGGTCAATCTGGACGCGCTGCGCGGGGTGGTGACGACCATGATCCAGACCGAGAAATATGGCACCCCGCTCGCCAGCTCGCTGCGCGTGCTGTCGGCCGAGTTCCGCAACGAGCGCATGATGCGCGCCGAGGAAAAAGCCGCGCGCCTGCCCGCGATCATGACGGTGCCGCTGATCCTGTTCATCCTGCCGACGCTGTTCATCGTGATCCTGGGACCTGCCGGCTGTTCGATCAACGATACGCTGATGAGCACGATGGGCGGGAAATAGCGCAGGTTCGCCCGATACGAAATCGGCCCCCCTCGCAACCAGCACCGCGATCGGTCGTTGACCGAACGTAACAGGCAGGGATCGACGCCATGTTGTTCACTTCAACGACGCAGTTCGCCGTGCTGGGGCTGGTCCTCATCGCGGGTTGGCTATTCGGGCTGGCGAGCCATCCGGGCGGCCGCAAATGGCGCACCCGCTACGCCACCGAACGCGATGCGCATGCCGCGCACCAAAAGGATACCGAGACCAAGCTGTCGGCCGCGCAGGCCCGTATCACCGAGCTGGAGCGCGAAAATCATCGGCTGGCGACGGCGCAGCCGGTCGCGGCGGCACCGGTGGCTGAGCGGACCACGCCCTATCGCCCGGCGGCAGCGAGTGCAGCGCGTCCGGCCTATCCGGCGGGTGAGCGTCGCGGTTGGTTCGACTTCGGAAACCGGGTGACGACGCACGGATGATACAAAAATCCTCCCCGGTACGGGGAGGTGGCAGGCCGAAGGCCTGACGGAGGGGGAGCTTCCACAAAGCTATTCCGTGCGGAAAGCCCCCTCCACCAGCCTCGCTGGTCCCCCTCCCCTTCGCAGGGAAGGAAAAGAAAAAGGGCCGCCCGATTACGAGCGGCCCTTTCCTTCTTACTTCGCCTTCAACGCCGCCTGCGCCGCCGCGAGACGCGCGATCGGCACGCGGTAGGGGCTGGCCGAGACGTAATCCAACCCGACCGACTCGCAGAACGCGATCGACGCCGGATCGCCGCCATGCTCGCCGCAGATGCCGAGCTTGATGCCGGGCCGTGTCGCCCGGCCCCGCTCGGCGGCGAGGCTGACGAGTTCGCCCACGCCCTCGACATCCAGGCTGACGAACGGGTCCTTGGCGTAGATGCCCTTCTCAACATAGGCACTCAGGAAGCGCGCCGCGTCGTCGCGGCTGACGCCCAGCGTGGTCTGGGTCAGGTCGTTGGTGCCGAAGGAGAAGAATTCGCCCACCTCGGCGATTTCGCCGGCCTTCAGCGCGGCGCGCGGCAGTTCGATCATGGTGCCGACCAGATATTCGACCGTCTTGCCACGCTCGGCGAAGACAGCTTGCGCCGCCTTGTCGACCACCGCCTTCATCAGCTCCAGCTCGCGGCGGGTGGCGACGAGCGGGATCATGACCTCGGGGATCGGCGCCTCGCCCGACTTCTCCGCGACGTCCAGCGCCGCCTCGAAGATCGCGCGGGCCTGGATTTCGTAGATTTCGGGATAGGTCACGCCCAGGCGGCAACCGCGATGGCCGAGCATCGGGTTGAACTCGTGCAGTTCGCTCGCCCGGCGCTTGAGCGTATCCACGTCCACCCCGGCCGCGGTTGCGACCTCGGCGAACTCGGCCTCCTGCTGCGGCAGGAACTCGTGCAGCGGCGGGTCGAGCAGGCGCACCGTCACCGGCAAACCCGCCATCACCTCGAAGATCGCGGTGAAGTCGGCGCGCTGTTCGGGCAGCAGCTTGGCGAGCGCGGCGCGGCGGCCCGCTTCGTCCGACGCCAGGATCATCTGGCGCACCGCCGTGATCCGCGCGGCGTCGAAGAACATATGCTCGGTGCGGCACAGCCCGACGCCCTCCGCGCCGAAATCGCGCGCGGTCTGGCAGTCGAGCGGGGTTTCGGCGTTGGCACGGACCTTCAGGCGGCGGACCTGATCGGCCCATTCCATCAGCGTGCCGAAATCGCCCGCCAATTCGGGCTGCACCGTCGCCACCGCGCCCAGCATCACCTCGCCGGTCGAACCGTCGAGCGTCAGGATATCGCCCTCGCGCACCTCACGGCTGCCGACCCGCGCGACCTTGGCCTTGTTGTCGATCGACAGGCTGCCCGCGCCTGAAACGCAAGGGCGCCCCATGCCGCGCGCCACGACCGCCGCATGGCTGGTCATGCCACCGCGCGCGGTCAGGATGCCCTTCGCCGCGTGCATGCCGTGGATATCCTCCGGCGAGGTCTCGACACGCACGAGGATCACCGCCTCGCCCGCCGCCGCCGCACGCTCGGCGGCATCGGCGTCGAACACCACCTTGCCCGAGGCCGCGCCCGGTGACGCAGGCAGGCCCTTGGTCAGCACATCGCGCTTGGCGCTGGGGTCGAGCGTCGGGTGGAGCAACTGGTCGAGCGCCGCCGGATCGACGCGGGCAATCGCCTCCTCGCGGGTGATGAGGCCTTCATTCGCCATGTCGACCGCGATCTTCAGCGCCGCCTTGGCGGTGCGCTTGCCCGAACGGGTCTGGAGCATCCAGAGCTTAGCCTGTTCGACCGTGAACTCGATGTCCTGCATGTCGCGATAATGGTTTTCCAGCCGGTCGAAGACGGCGGCCAGCTCGGCATAGACCTCCGGCATCGCCTCTTCCATCGAGGCGGGCTTGGCGTTCGCCTCCTCGCGCGCGGCCTTGGTCAGATATTGCGGCGTGCGAATGCCCGCGACCACGTCCTCGCCCTGCGCGTTGATGAGGAACTCGCCATAATAGGCCCGGTCGCCCTTGGACGGATCGCGCGTGAAGGCCACGCCCGTCGCCGAGGTATCGCCCATATTGCCGAAGACCATCGCCTGCACGTTGACGGCGGTGCCCCAATCGGCGGGAATGTCGTTCAGGCGGCGATAGACCTTGGCGCGCTCCGACTGCCACGATCCGAACACCGCGCCGACCGCGCCCCAGAGCTGGTCCTGCACGTCCTGCGGGAAGGGCTTGCCCCATTGTTCCTCGACCAGGCCCTTGTAGGTCGTGACCAGCGCCTTCCAGTCCTCGGCCGACATCTCGGTATCGAGGGTGAAGCCGTTATCCTCCTTGGCGATCTCCAGCGCTTCCTCGAAGGCGCCGTGATCCAGCTCCAGGACGACATCGGCATACATCTGGATGAAGCGGCGATAGCTGTCCCAGGCGAAACGCTCATCGCCCGCCTTCTTCGCCAGCCCCTCGACCGTCTGGTCGTTGAGGCCGAGGTTCAGCACCGTGTCCATCATGCCCGGCATCGACACGCGCGCGCCCGAGCGGACCGAGACCAGCAGCGGGTTTTCGGGATCGCCGAAGCGCTTTTCCGTCACCGCCTCGATATGCGCGATGCCATCGGCGACTTCGTCGCGCAGTTCCTGCGGAAACTGCTCGCCATCCTCATAATAGCGGGTGCACATCGCGGTCGAGATGGTGAAGCCCGGCGGCACCGGCAGCCCGATCGAGGCCATCTCGGCCAGGTTCGCGCCCTTGCCGCCAAGCAGATTCTTGTCCCCCTTGCCGCCGTCCGAAACGCCGCCGCCGAAGCGGTACACATAGGTCATCGGTTCGATCCTTTACTGGTCGTATCGTCCGACGCCCTGGGGACACAGGCGTCGGCTTTAATAAGGCGATATTGCCGGAGGGGAAGACAGGAACGTGTGCGCCCGTCTCCCGATCCGGCTCAGCTCATCCCTCGATCCTCGAGAAGTCCGCCACCGTGTGGACGGCCGCCCTGACACGGGCGAGCAGCGCGAGGCGCGCGGTCCGCTTGACGGCGTCGGCATCGTTGACGGTGACATCGTCGAAGAAGCGGTCGATCGGCGCGCGCAGCGAGGCGAGCGCGGCCATCGCGGCCTCGAAATCCTCGGCCTTCACCGCTTGCGCCGCCTTCGGCTCGGCCGCATCGAGCGCGGCGATCAGATCGGCCTCGGCGGGTTCGAGCGTATAGGTCGGCGCGGTCCAGTTCTGGTCGCCCTCGACGCCTTCCTTCTTCAGGATGTTCGCGGCACGCTTGTACCCGGCGAGCAGGTTGGTGCCGTCATCGGTGGTGACGAAGGCTTGCAGCGCACGGACACGGGCCAGCAGGCGGACAAGGTCACGCTCGCCGCCAATGTCGTCGTCACCGCCCATGCGAACAACGGCATCAATCACGTCATGCCGAACGCCCTCACTGCGCTGCTGAACTTTCAAGCGATCAATGACGAAGTCATAAAAATAGTCCGCTGCAACGACTTGACCCATGTCGCCATCACCCGCTTCCGGCGCAGATTGATGGAACAGCGAGTAAAGAGAACCACGAAGCCCGTTACTTAGGACGAGCGCGATAACACCTAGCGCTGCACGACGAAGGGCAAAGGGATCTTTCGAGCCGGTCGGCTTCTCATCAATTGAGAAGAATGAAACGATCGTATCTAGCTTATCCGCCAACGCCACGGCCACCGTCACCGGCGCGGAGGGGACGTCATCGCCCTGCCCGACAGGCTTGTAGTGATCGCGAACCGCCTCGGCGACGGCCGTGTCCTCGCCCTGCGCGGCGGCATAATAACCGCCCATCAGGCCCTGGAGCTCGGGGAACTCGCCGACCATACCGGTGACGAGATCGGCCTTAGCCAGTTCCGCCGCGCGACGCGCCAGCACGGAGTCACAGTTCGGGACGATGCCCTCGCTCGCCAGCCATTCGGCCAGCTTCGCCACCCGCTCGACCTTGCCGGCGACAGTACCAAGTTTTTCGTGGAAGACGATCTTTTCCAGCTTGGGCCGCAGATCGTCGAGCTTCGTCTTCAGGTCCGTCTCGTAGAAGAAACGCGCGTCGGACAGGCGGGCGGCGAGCACCTTGCCATTGCCCTCGACGATCTTCGTGCCGCCGTCGGTCGCCTCGATATTGGCAGTACAGACGAACGCGTTCGCCAGCTTGCCGTCTGCCGAGCGGCAGACGAAATATTTCTGGTTCACCCGCGCGGTCAGCTGGATGACTTCGGGCGGCACGTCGAGATAGGCTTCGTCGAAGCGGCCGAGCAGCGGCACCGGCCATTCGGTCAGCCCGGCATTCTCGGCGACCAGACCTTCGTCCTCGACCAGTTCCAGCCCGGCCTCGGCGGCCAGTGCGGAGGCACGCTCGCGAATGATCGCGGCGCGCTCGTCCTGATCGACCAGCACCTTCGCGGCGCGCAACTGCTCGACATAGGTGTCGGCGCCGGTCAGCGTGATCTCGGCGGGCGCGTGGAAGCGGTGCCCCCGCGTGACATTGCCGCTGGTGATCCCGGCGACCTCGAACGGCACGACCTCGCCGCCGAACAGCGCGACGATGGCGTGCAGCGGGCGGACCCAGCGCATCGACTCGGTCGAGGCGGACTCCGCCCCCCAGCGCATCGACTTGGGCCAGGGAAAGGCGCGGACGATCGCGGGGATTGCCTCGGCCAGAACCTCGGCCGTCGCGCGGCCGGGCTTTTCGGTGATCGCGAAGAGCACCCCGTCGCGCTCGGTCAGCTGTTCGCGGGTCAGCCCGGTCTTGCGGAGGAAGCCCTCCAGCGCCTGCGGCGGGGCGGAGGCGCGCGGCCCCTTCACCTCTTCGGACACGGCCTCGGTCGCGGCGGGCAGGCCCTTGGCGATCAGCGCCAGGCGGCGGGGCCCAGCATAGGTGACGATCTCACCCGCCGACAGACCGGCCTTCGCCAGTTCAGCGGTGAACAGCTTGGCGAGACTCTCCCGCGCCCCCGCCTGCATCCGGGCGGGGATTTCTTCGGAGCGGAGTTCGAGCAGAAAATCGGTCATCACGCGGCCCAGCCGTTCTTGTCCATCCAGGCGCCGCACGCACCCTTCGCCAGATCGCGGACGCGGCCCATATAGGCCTGGCGCTCCGCCACCGAGATCACGCCGCGCGCCTGCAGCAGGTTGAAGGTGTGGCTGGCCTTGATCGCCTGTTCATAGGCGGGGATGGGCAGCTTGGCCTCCAGACAGCGCTCGCATTCGGCCGCCGCCTTCTTGAAGGCGTCGAACAGCGTGTCGGTATCGGCGACCTCGAAATTCCAGGTCGACATCTGCTTCTCGTTTTCGAGAAACACGTCGCCATAACTCACGCCCGCATCGTTGAAGCGCAGGTCGTACACATTGTCGACGTCCTGGATGTACATCGCCAGACGCTCGAGCCCATAGGTCAGCTCGCCCGCGACCGGCTTCATGTCGTACCCGCCCATCTGCTGGAAATAGGTGAACTGGGTCACCTCCATGCCGTCGCACCAGACTTCCCAGCCCAGCCCCCAGGCGCCCAGCGTCGGGCTTTCCCAGTCGTCCTCGACGAAGCGGATGTCGTGCTTCGCCATGTCCACGCCGATCGCGGCCAGGCTGCCCAGATACAGGTCCTGCAGGTCGGCGGGCGAGGGCTTCAGGATCACCTGATACTGGTAATAATGCTGGAGCCGGTTGGGGTTCTCGCCATAGCGGCCGTCGGTCGGGCGGCGGCACGGCTGGACGAAGGCGGCATTCCACGAGTCCGGCCCCAGCGCGCGCAGCGTGGTCGCCGGGTGAAAGGTGCCCGCCCCCATCTCCATGTCATAGGGTTGCAGGATCACGCATCCCCGCTCGCTCCAATAATCATGGAGGGTGAGGATCATGCGCTGGAAGGAAAGAGGTCCTTCCGGGGAGCCGTTTCGGGTCTGCATAATGGGGGCAGGCTTTGGCGGATGGCCCTCATATGGTCAAGGCGAGCGCCACCTTTCGCGGTTTGGACTTGGGATTCAGAGACGGGTATGGCCGATGATCGGCGCATACCCCCCCTATTCCCTTTCCGAAAGTCTGATCCCATGAAGACGATCATGAAGACCGCCCTCACCTCGCTCGCGCTGATGCTGGCGCTGCCCGCCTGCGCGCAGAGCAAGCCCGCGCAAAATCCCAATGACGCCGACCCTGCGCTGTGGGTGGTCAAGGATGCCGACACCACCATCTATCTGTTCGGCACCATCCATGTGCTGAAGCCCGGCCTGACCTGGTTCGACGAGGCGGTGAAGGCCGCCTTCGACAAGTCGGACCAACTGGTCCTGGAAATGGTGCAGCCCGATCCGGCGACGATGCAGCAGATCGTGTTGAAGAACGGTATCGTCACCACTGGCCCGACACTGACCGAGCAGCTGCCCGCCGACAAGCGCGGCGCCTATCTGAAGGCGATGACCGAGGCCGGCCTGCCCGCCCCGGCATTCGACAAGATGAAGCCTTGGCTGGCCGCCGTCACCCTGTCGCTCGCGCCGATCCAGAAGCTGGGCTATGATCCGAAGAACGGCCCCGAAACCGTGCTGGCCGATGCGGCCAAGGCGGCGAACAAGCCCGTCGCCGGACTGGAGACCGCCGAGCAGCAGATCGGCTATTTCAACGGCCTGTCGCAAAAGGCGCAGATCGAGTTCCTGACCTCGACCGTCGACGAACTGCCCAAGGCGGGCGAGGAAATGGCTAAGATGGTCGACGAATGGGCGCATGGCGACCCCGACGCGCTGGCCCGCGACATGAACGAGAGCCTGAAGGACTCGCCTGAAGTCGCCAAGACGCTGCTGACCGACCGCAACGCGCGCTGGGCGACGTGGATCAAGCAGCGCATGGCCAAGCCCGGCACCGTCTTCATCGCAGTCGGCGCGGGCCATCTCGCCGGGGCCGACAGCGTCCAGGCCCAGCTCGCCAAGCAGGGCGTCACGGCGCAGCGAATCCAATATTGATCGCGTAAAGGCCATGCCGCCCGACCTGTCAGAGGTGCGGGCGGCATCTCGGCGTCATGGCGGTGACGCATAAATGCGGCTTGCTCATCCGCTCGGGCTACGCGGGTGAATGAGCGATGCGGCGTTTCTGGTTCGTTACCAACGGTCGGTCGGGATCGACCGCCGACACGGTCGCGGCGCAGATCACCGATACTTTGTCCGCCATGGGCCATGAGATGGCCGGGCAGACCGGCTTCCCCGACGAAGCCCTGCCCTCGACCGACATGCTCGCAAGCGTGGGTGCGGATGGGGTCGTCGTCTATGCGGGCGACGGTACGATCAATGCGGTGCTGACGGCACTGAAGGCCTGGGAGGGCGAGATCCTGATCCTGCCCGGCGGCACGATGAACCTGCTCGCCAAGACGCTGCATGGCGATGGCGAGGCGCTGGCGATCCTGCATCGTCTGGCCGACCAGCCGCCCCGCCGCGTCTCACTCCCCTTTGCCGAAGCGGACGGCCGTCACGCCTATGCCGGGCTGATCCTCGGCCCCGCCACACGCTGGGCCCATGCCCGGGAGGCGGTTCGTAACGGACGAGCCCGGCGGCTGATCCAGGCCGTTGCCCTGGCGTGGCGGCGGAGTTTCGGGGCGGGCCTTCGGATCGCGGACGTACCCGAACTGAAGCGGCGCTATCAGGCGCTGTTCGTCACGCCCATGGACGACCATCTGGAGCTGGCGGCGGTCGATGCGCGAACCTGGCACCGGTTGTTCGATCTGGGCCGGATGGCGCTCACCGAAGACTGGACCCGAGCGCAAGGCGTGACATGCGCCCGGACGCCCACGTTTCGCGTGCGGGGCGGCAAGCCTGTCTCCGCACTATTCGATGGCGAACCCCATAGGCTCCCGCCCGGAACGGCGATCCGGCTGACGCGAAGCCGTTCGCATATCCTGGCGACGATCATCAGGGCCTGACGCGCCAGACGCCTTCCTAAGGAGCGGCCCGCCCGATCGGAGACCGGGCCTCATCATCACGATATCGTTGAACGGCGGCGCATGGCTTGTATTTTGCGCCCTTTGCGGCTATGCGCCGCCGCTTCCGGTCATGGTCATCCCTGGAGGCGTGGTCGGAAGCCTATATCCATTTTGTTTCGGAGTTACTGGAATGAGCGACACCCTTACGCTCGCCGCCGAGACGCGCGATCAGGTTGGCAAGGGAGCCTCCCGTTCGCTGCGTCGTGAAGGCCGCGTCCCCGCCGTGATCTATGGCCAGAACAAGGCCGCCGCGTCGATCCATCTCGAAGAGAAGGCCCTCGTCAAGGCGCTGATGACCGGTCACTTCTTCACCTCGGTCATCATGGTGGACGGCCAGCGCACGCTGGCGAAGGACGTCGCGTTCCATCCGGTCACCGACCGTCCGCTGCATGTCGACTTCCTGCGCATCGGCGAGCACGAGACCGTGACCGTCGCCGTGCCGGTCGTCTTCACCGATGAGGACGAGAGCCGTGGCATCAAGCAGGGCGGCGTTCTGAACGTCACCCGCCACGAGATCGAGATCGTTGTCGACGCCGCCGACATCCCCGCCGAGATCACCATCTCGTTGAAGGGTCTGGAAGTTGGCGACTCGATCCACATCTCGGACGTGAAGCTGCCCAAGGGCGCCACCCCGGCGATCGACGACCGCGACTTCGCGATCGCCACGATCGTGCCGCCGACGGTCCCGACCGCCGCGGACGAAGCGGCCGATGCCGAGGCGCAGGCCGAAGGTTCGGAAGAGGCCTGATCCGGCCTCGCTTGTCCTTCGGGACCAAGCGAACGACATCAGGGCAGGTGGCGGCAACGCCCCTGCCCTTTTTCGTGTCGGCGCTCGACGTTGACCCGACCTTCCATGCCCCGGCTCACACTGCCGCTCCCATCGCGGGTGATGGGGAGTCGGAAAGCCGAAGGGCTATCCCGAAAAGAGGCTTTCCAATCTGAAAGGGCGATTGGGTTCTCTGGATCAAGCGGCGTAAGATCACCTCCTCACCAGAGCCGGTGGGGCCGTCCGGGCAGACACCTCCAAATGGAAGCCAATCGGTTCAATCAGGGCGACGTCGTATGAGGCTTTCAAGCATCGGCCATTTGCCGACCCTGATCGTCGCACTTGTGGCCAGCCATTTTTGTGGAAGCGCGCGCATCGCCTACGCACAGGGTCCGACGCTACCCTGTCCGCTGACCGCCCCCTATCGGACGGACAATGCCTTTGCGCGGATCATTCGAGGGGAGCGCCCAGCCTCCGTCATCGCACAGGACAAACGCGTCATGGCGATCATTCCGCTGGATTGGGAGCACCCCGGCCATGCGCTGGTCATTCCCAAATCCCCCGCGCGCAATCTCGACGACCTGAGCGATCGCGATGGGCTTGCGGTGTTGCACATGGTCAAACGTGTCGCTGCCGCGCAGCAGCGCGCACTGGGCAGCACCGGTTATTCCCTGCAACAGAACAATGCGAGCCGGCAGGACGTCTGCCACTTTCACGTCCATGTCATCCCCAATACACCCGCCGTCCCGAGGAGACGGCTTACACGGACCGAGATGGACGCCATGGCGGAACGTTTGCGCGCCGCCCTACCGACACGGTGAGCCGTCGATACAATCCTTCGGGCGCATGATGACAAATTTGGGTGCGCGGCCCGCCAGCCGCACAGCAAAGGGCCGCCGAACCCATGGTCCGGCGGCCCCGCTTATCCCCGCTCAGGGATTGTTCGGAACGGAGGGACGTTCCTTTGATCGGTCAGCCCTGCCCCTGACTCAGAAAGCCGGTCAGCTCGGTCTTGGACACCTTCTTGCTCTTATCGGTGTCGGCTTGGGCAAAGGCCGTGCCGACCCACTTCTTAGTGGCGGGCGACTCGGCCTTGGTCGATGGGTCGGTCTGCGATTTCAGCGCGACCATCCACTGGGTAAATTCGGCCTTGTTGAGCTGCCCGTCGCCGTCCTTGTCATAGGTCGGGAACTGGGTGTCGACGACCTGCGCGATCTGGCTGCCGGTCGCCTGCACCTGACCCTCGGCGGGGGCCGCCTGGGTCGGCGCGGCGGGATCTGCCGCCGGCGTCGCGGCTTGCGCCGGGTCAGTCGTGGTTGCGGGCGCAGATTGCGGCGCGGCCGGTGTGGTCTGGGCGGGTGCGGTCGTGGTCTGCGCAAGTACCGGGGCAGACACCATCATGGCACCAGCAAGAAAAGCATATTTCATCATCTCGTCTCTCCCTTACTCTGGTCGAACGATGACTTTGAAGACCAGGGACGCGATCTTCGTCGTTAGAGATACGGTCCCGATCTGCATTTTACCATATGGGAAAGCGCCCATCGGATTTGAAGGCTCCGCTCGTCCCTGCTAACGGCACGATACACCGCGATTCCGAGAGGAAGACGGCGGTGAGCCGTGCCGTTTCCACGACCTAAAAAGGTGCCCTCGATGATCCCGCGCTACTCCCGTGCCCCCATGACCCGGATCTGGGACCCGCAGACCCGTTTCCGCATCTGGTTCGAGATCGAGGCACATGCCACCGACGCGCTTGCCGAACTGGGCGTCGTCCCCAAGGAAGCCGCCGCGCGCATCTGGGAAGCCGATAAGGCCGCCGGCGATTTCGATATCGAACGCATCGATTCGATCGAGGCCGAGACCAAGCACGACGTCATCGCCTTCCTGACCCATGTCGCCGAGCGGACCGGGCCGGAGGCGCGCTTCCTCCATCAGGGCATGACCTCGTCCGACGTGCTCGACACCTGTCTGGCGGTGCAGTTGGCGCGCGCGGCCGACATCCTGCTTGAAGACCTGGACGCGCTGCTCGCGGTCATCAAGCGCCGCGCGATCGAGCATAAGCTGACCCCGACGATCGGCCGCAGCCATGGCATCCATGCCGAGCCGGTCACGTTCGGCCTGAAGCTGGCACAGGCCTATGCCGAGTTCGACCGCAACCGCGCGCGCCTGGTCGCGGCGCGTGCCGACATCGCCACCTGCGCGATCTCGGGCGCGGTCGGCACCTTCGCGAACATCGATCCCCGCGTCGAGCGCCACGTCGCCGAGAAGATGGGGCTGACCGTCGAGCCCGTCTCGACCCAGGTCATCCCGCGCGACCGCCATGCGATGTTCTTCGCCACGCTGGGCGTCATCGCCAGCTCGATCGAGCGTCTGGCGACCGAGGTCCGCCACCTCCAGCGCACCGAAGTCCTCGAAGCCGAGGAATATTTCTCTCCCGGCCAGAAGGGCTCGTCGGCGATGCCACACAAGCGCAACCCGGTGCTGACCGAGAACCTTACCGGCCTCGCCCGCATGGTACGTGGCTATGTCACCCCGGCGCTGGAGAATGTCGCGCTGTGGCATGAGCGCGACATCAGCCATTCCTCGGTCGAGCGCTATATCGGGCCTGACGCGACCATCACCCTCGACTTCGCGCTGGCGCGTCTGACCGGCGTGATCGACAAGCTGGTCGTCTATCCGGCGCGGATGGAGAAGAACCTCAACAAGATGGGCGGCCTCGTCCATTCGCAGCGCGTGCTGCTGGCGCTGACCCAAGCGGGGGTGAGCCGCGAGGACGCCTATCGCCTCGTCCAGCGCAACGCGATGAAGGTGTGGGAGTCGGACGGCGCGCTATCGCTGATGGAACTGCTCAAGGCCGATGCGGACGTCACCGCCGCGCTGTCGGCGGAGGAGATCGAGGCGCGGTTCGACCTCGACTATCATTATAAGCATGTCGATACGATCTTCGCTCGGGTGTTCGGCGAAGCGTGATCATTCGGGGGGAGCGTTCTGCGCTCCCCCACCTTTTCATGACGAGGCCGAAAGCGACACGGCCATCCAGAGTCCGGTCTTATGCGCCGGACTGCCTCGCTATCCGTAACAACGGAGGGGCTGTTATCCCACCCAACCGGCAAGCCAGTCCGCCACCGCCTGCGGCGTCATCGCCCGCGCATCGGCCAGCGCCGTCTCACGGCCCGCATTGACCAAGCTGTTGGTCTTCGGATCGACGATCAGCACCGCCGGCACACCCTGCAGCCGCCCCTTAATCCCGTAGGACGCCGGGATATCCATATTCTGATCGAACCGGCCGACATCGACCGTCACCACCTCGAAATGCCTGGCGACGAAGCCGCGCATCTGGGGCAATTCCATCACCCCTGCCAGCAAACGGCAGTCGAGGCACCAATTGCCGCCCAGATCAATCAGCACACGCTTGTGCGCCTTCACCGCCCGCGCCCGCGCCGCCGCAATCGCTGACTTCGCGTCGCCCGCATGATAGGGCAGCGGCAAGGGCTTGGGCAGCGCCTCGAAGCTGGCGATGCCGACGCGCGGCGCCGATATCGGCGCGGCGGCGGGAAGCGCAACGGACGCGGCGAGCAGAGGCAGAACGAAAAACCGGGCGTTCATCATGGGGCTTCCTTCGATCGGACCCCGGCAATGGACAAAAAATCCCGCCACTTGGCAAGCAAGTGATCATGTGGGGATCGTCAGTTTTGGTGTGCCTTGCCGATTCTGTTTACAGATGTAATCATCGCACTCCGGTTCAATGAGGGAGAACGGCGATGCGGAGGGCTTGGCTGATGGGTCTGGGTTTGGCGGCGCTGACACCTGTGCACGCCCAGGCCGTGAAGGAAACGGACAATCGCGAAATGACCGCGATGTTCGACGCCGACCAGGCCACGCGCCAATCGATCGATCCCGCCAAGCCGATCGATATGACGCAGGTCCGCCGCATGATCGCCGAGGATGCGGCCCGACGCATGGCGGCTCGGGCGATGCTGGCCGAGGGACGGCTAAAGACGGCCGAGGATTATTATCACGCAGCGTTCATTTTCCAGCATGGACAGGACGCGGCCGATTATCTGCTGGCCCACTCGCTCGCCATGGCGGCAGTGGCGCGGGGCAAGGCGGAGGCCAACTGGATCGCCGCCGCGACGCTTGACCGTTATCTGATGAAGATCGGGCAGCCGCAAATCTATGGTACGCAATATACCCGCTCGAAGGAACGGGGTGCGACCATGGACCCGTATGATCGCGCGCTCATCCCGGACAGTCTGCGCAAGGCACTGGGCGTGCCTGTTCAGCCGGAGCAGGACAAGAAACTGGAGGCGATGAAGACGGCTGTTCCCAAGCCCTGACCGCCTATGAAAAAGGGAGGGCAACCCACCGGCACCCTCCCCTATTTGCCATTCAAGCGAGCGTTATTCGCCTGCGAAGACATTCTTCAACTTGGCGAAAAAGCCCTGGCTTTCGGGGCATTCGTCGCCGGTCTCGGTTTCACGGAAGAGTTCGAGCAGCTCGCGCTGGCGGGTCGACAACTTGGTCGGCGTCTCGACCTCGATCTGCACGACCAAGTCGCCGGTGCCGCGCCCTTGCAGAACGGGCATGCCGGCCCCGCGCTGGCGGAGTTGCTTGCCCGACTGGATACCCGCCGGAATCTTGATCTCATGCGTACGGCCATCGAGTCCGGGGATCGACAGCGATCCACCCAGCGCCGCCGTGGTGAAGCTGATCGGCGCGCGTGCGAACAGGGTCGTGCCCTCCCGCTCGAAGATGGCGTGCCGCTTCACATGGAGGAAGATATAGAGGTCGCCCGCCGGCGCACCCCGTGCGCCCGCCTCGCCCTCACCGGACAGGCGGATGCGGGTCCCTTCGTCGACGCCCGCCGGAATGTTGACCGCCAGCGTCTTGGTCTTCTCGACCCGGCCGTCGCCGCGACAATCGGGGCACGGATCGGCGATGATCTGGCCAGCGCCCTGGCAGACCGGGCAGGTCCGCTCGACGACGAAGAAGCCCTGCTGCGCGCGGACCTTGCCATGGCCGCCGCACTGTTGGCAGGTCTTGGCACTGGTACCAGGCTTGGCGCCCGTGCCGTCGCAGGTGTCGCAGGCGGCCGAGACATCGATCGTGATCTCGGTCGACTTGCCATGGAACGCTTCTTCCAGCGTGATTTCCATGTCGTAGCGCAGGTCCGCGCCGCGCCGGGGCTGTTGCCGCCCGCCGCCGCGTCCACCGCCCATGAATTCGCCGAAGACGCTTTCGAAAATGTCGGAGAAGGCGCCGAAGTCCTGGCCGCCATGGCCGCCACCACCCATGCCGCCCTGCTGGAACGCGGCATGGCCATAGCGATCATAGGCCGCGCGTTTCTGGGGGTCCTTCAGGCAGTCATAGGCTTCGCTGATCGCCTTGAACTTGGCCTCGGATTCCTTGCAGCCTGCATTGCGGTCGGGATGATATTGCATGGCCAGCTTGCGGTAGCGCGACTTGATCGTCGCATCGTCCGCCGTACGCTCGCATTCCAGCAGTTCGTAGTAATCGATCGTCGTGCTCATGCCCGGTCTTGCCCCGTCCGCTTCAGCGCGTGCCCCGTCGACCCTCCGTGCCGTCAGGCCAGACGGAGCGACACCGCCAAGCGCTTCGCCACTTCATGCCCCGAAAAAACGCCGGGGCGGTATTCCAAACGCAAAGCCATGGCCCGGTCCACCCGAAGGTGAACCGGGCCGACAGGCTTACTTGGTGTCGTCGACTTCCGAGAATTCGGCGTCGACCACATCGTCCTGCTTGGCCTGACCGGCGTCAGCGGCCGGCGACGCTTCCGCCTGCTGCTGCTTCTCATAGATCGCCTGGCCCAGCTTCATCGCGACCTGAGCGAGGGCCTGCGCCTTCTCGTTCATGGTGTCGGGGTTGCCACCCTCGACCGCCGTCTTGGTCTCGGCGATCGCCGCCTCGATTTCCGACTTCAGCGACGCGTCGACCTTGTCACCATTGTCGGCGAGCTGACGCTCGGTCGTGTGGATCAGCGACTCGGCGTTGTTCTTGGCCTCGGCCTCGGCACGACGCTTCTTGTCCTCTTCCGCGAACTTCTCCGCGTCACGGACCATCTGGTCGATGTCGTTGTCCGACAGACCGCCCGAGGCCTGGATGCGGATCTGCTGCTCCTTGCCGGTGCCCTTGTCCTTGGCCGAGACGTTGACGATGCCGTTGGCGTCGATGTCGAACGTGACCTCGATCTGCGGCACGCCGCGCGGTGCGGGCGGGATGCCGACCAGGTCGAACTGACCCAGCAGCTTGTTGTCCTGCGCCATCTCGCGCTCGCCCTGGAAGACCCGGATCGTCACCGCATTCTGATTGTCGTCGGCGGTCGAATAGACCTGGCTCTTCTTGGTCGGGATCGTCGTGTTGCGGTCGATCATCTTGGTCATGATGCCGCCCAGCGTCTCGATACCCAGCGACAGCGGGGTCACGTCGAGCAGCAGCACGTCCTTGACGTCGCCCTGCAGCACGCCCGCCTGGATCGCCGCGCCCATGGCGACGACTTCGTCCGGGTTCACGCCGGTGTGCGGGTCCTTGCCGAAGAAGTTCTTCACCACCTCACGCACGCGCGGCATGCGGGTCATGCCGCCCACCAGCACCACGTCGGCGATCTCGTCGGCCTTCATGCCCGCATCGGCCAGCGCCTTCTTGCAGGGCTCCAGCGTGCGCTGGATCAGGTCCTCGACCAGACGCTCCAGATCGGCGCGGGTGATCGTCTTGACCAGATGCTTCGGGCCGTTCTGGTCGGCGGTGATGAAGGGCAGGTTGACCTCGGTCGACTGGGCCGAGGACAGCTCGATCTTCGCCTTTTCGGCCGCTTCCTTCAGACGCTGGAGCGCCAGCTTGTCCTTGGTGAGGTCGATGCCCTCATCCTTCTGGAAGCCCGATGCCAGGAAATCGACGATCTTGTTGTCGAAGTCCTCGCCGCCCAGGAAGGTGTCGCCGTTGGTCGCCTTCACCTCGAACACGCCGTCACCGATCTCGAGGATCGAGATGTCGAAGGTGCCGCCGCCAAGGTCATAAACCGCGATCGTCTTGCCGTCCTGCTTCTCCAGGCCATAGGCCAGAGCAGCCGCGGTCGGCTCGTTGATGATGCGCAGCACTTCCAAACCAGCGATCTGGCCGGCGTCCTTGGTCGCCTGGCGCTGTGCGTCGTTGAAATAGGCCGGAACCGTGATGACCGCCTGGGTCACCGTCTCGCCGAGATACGATTCGGCGGTTTCCTTCATCTTCTGCAGCGTGAAGGCCGAGATCTGCGACGGGCTGTAATCCTTGCCGCCCGCATGGACCCACGCGTCGCCGTTCGGGCCGCGTGCGATCTTGTACGGAACCAGCTCGGTGTCCTTCTTGGTGACGGGATCGTCGTAGCGACGACCGATCAGGCGCTTCACCGCGAAGATCGTGTTGTCGGGGTTGGTCACCGCCTGGCGCTTGGCCGGCTGGCCGATCAGGCGCTCGCCATCCTTGGCGAAGGCGACGATCGACGGCGTGGTGCGCGCGCCTTCCGCGTTTTCGATGACCTTGGGCTTGCCGCCCTCCATGACAGCGACGCAGCTGTTCGTGGTGCCGAGGTCGATGCCGATCACTTTTGCCATAAGTCTCTAAATGCCCCTCAAGAACATAGTCTGGAAGTCCAATGCCAGGGTCGCCCGGTCCCGAAAGCGGCAACCGGAAAACCCCGCTCACTGGCCGGATATAGGTGGGCGTTCCGTTGCCGCAAGATTGGATGGAACCTAGGATGGCTTCAGGATTTGCCGAAACGAGAGGGTATGTCATGCGGCGCGCTATTTTTCTGGGCCTTTGCGCCTTGGCCATGGGCCTGTCCCTCGGCGGATGCGGCGAAAAGCCGGAACTCTATGCCGACGAAGGCTGGGTCCGACTGGCCGCCGTTCCCGGCCGGCCGGCCGCCGCCTATTTCATCGTGCATGGCGGCCCCAAGCCGGTGAACCTCATCTCGGTCAGCAGCGATGTCGCGATCACCAGCGAGATGCATGAGGGCGGCATGGCGATGAAGAAGGTGGACAGCGTCCCCATCCCCGCCGGCGCGACCGTCACCTTCGCCCCCGGTGGGCGGCATGTCATGCTTTACGACATGAATCCGGGGGTTAAGCCGGGGCGCATCCTGTCGCTGCTGCTGACCTTTTCCGATGGCACCCGCCTGCGCCAGGGGGCACGGGTCATCGCGGCCGGCGATCCGGCCCCGCAATCCTGATCCGGCCATTCCGTCAATTTTTTCATAGACTAAGACCGTCGCCTATCCGGGAAAAGCCCGGATAGTTCGTCATGGTTAAATCGCGTCAACCATCCTGTCCGCGCGTGGGGATTCCCCCGCGCTCGTCACGGGATGGGAGTTACCATGACGGTCATCAACACCAATGGCGCCGCGCTTCGTGCGATGGCCGCCACGCAGCGCGCCAATACCGACCTCGCCCAATCCATGGCGCGGCTGTCCTCGGGCCAGCGGATCAATTCGGCCAAGGACGATGCGGCGGGGCTCGCGATCAGCAGCTCGATGACCGCGCAGATTCGCGGGATGTCGCAAGGGATACGCAACGCGATGGACGGCGTGTCGCTGATCCAGACGGCGGACGGCGTGCTGAGCGAGGTGTCCAACATGCTGCAACGCGTCCGCGAACTGGCGGTGCAAGCGGGATCGGGCACTTACAGCATGACCGATCGCGCGGCGCTGCAAAAGGAGGTCACCGCGCTCGCCACCCAGATCGATCAGACGATCCGCTCGGCGTCGTTCAACGGCGTCGCCTTGTTCAACGCCAATGCGCCGATTTACGACGCCGACAACAATCTGGTCGATGCCAGCGTCAAGCTGAACGTCCAGGCGGGGCCCAATATCGCAGACACGATCCCGGTATCGATCGATCCGGTGCCGATCGAATTCGTCCGCGATGATGTCGATGGCTATTGGGGCTGGAGCTATCACGGCCGGCTGACGAACCCGAAATACCGCGATCAGAGCCAGTCGCATCTGGTGACGTTCGACGATTATATGGCGCGCGGGAAGATCGCGGGAACGACGGTCGCCCGCCAGGACATCGGCCGGATCGTGTATCAAAGCGACGGCGACCAATGGTACGACCCCAATGGTCCGACCTATGATCCCGGCGACACTTACGATGCCTATACCGCGCGCCGTCAGTTCTCGCTGGTCGACGAACTCAACGTCATGAACCGTTATCGCACCGATCATACCATGGGCCGCGTCGATGCGCTCCTGTCGACGGTGGCCAGCGTCCAGGGACAACTGGGCGCGACGGGCAACCGGCTGGAATCCGCGATCGCCACGCTGACCAGCGGCACAACCAACCTGTCGGAGGCGCGCTCGCGGATCGCCGATACGGATTATTCGGACGAATCCGTGAAGCTCGCCCGCGCGCAGATCCTGGCCCAGGCCTCGACCGCGATGCTGGCCCAGGCCAATCAGAGCCAGAAGGATGTGCTGAAACTGCTGGGGCAATAAGCTCCCGCCCAGGAGAGCGTAAAGCAACGCGGCGTCATCATGCCCCAACGAAAAAGGGCGGACCTTTCGGCCCGCCCTTCCCGATCACCGATCCGCCGGGATCACTCCGGCTTCTTGGCCACACCCACCAGCGCCGGGCGCAGCAGGCGGTCCTTGATCATGTAACCCGACTGCATCTCCTGCACGATCGTGCCCGGCTCCTGATCGGAGGGGAGTTCGATCATTGCCTGATGCTTGTTGGGGTCGAGCGTCTGGCCCATCGCCTCGATCTTGGTGATGCCGTGACGGCCCAGCACGCTTTCCATCTCGCGACCCGTGGCGTCGAGGCCGGTCACCAGCCCCTTCCACTTGTCGTCCGTGCGCAGATCGGCCGGAATCGTTGCCAGCGCACGCTGGAGATTGTCGGCGACCGACAGCACGTCGCGCGCGAAGGAGGTCGCGGCATAGTTGCGCGCGTCCGACGCGTCCTTTTCCGCCCGACGGCGGATATTCTGAATTTCGGCCTGGGCGTAGAGATACTGCTGCTTGGCCTCGGCCAGTTGATTTTCCAGTTCGCTCAGACGGTCCTGGCCCGCCACTTCGGGCGCGGCCTCGGCCGTTTCCTCGCGAAGATCGGTCTGGGGTTCGTTCGTCTTGTTGTCGCTCATCATAATCCCTGTTCAGCCCGTGATCCGGGTCAGCCCATCATTCGGGCGAGCGTTGCCGCCGTGAAATCCACCATGGGCACGACGCGGGCATAGTTCAACCGCGTCGGCCCGATTACGCCGACCACACCAACCACTTGGCCGTCCAGATTGCGAAATGGCCGGGCGATGACCGACGATCCCGACAGCGCGAATAATTTGTTCTCCGCGCCGATGAAGATGCGAGTCGAATCCCCCGCCCGCGCCGAATCGAGCAGGCGGGCAACCTCCTGCTTGCCTTCCAGATCGTCGAGCAGATCGCGCACCCGCTCCAGATCCGCCGCGGCGGCCGCATCGATCAACCGCCCCTGCCCGCGTACGATCAGGATCGGTCGCCGCTCGCCATCCTCGCTCCAGACGATCAGCCCCTGCTCGACCAGCGCCCGCGCCGCACCGTCTAGCGCCGCCTGTCCGGCGGCCAATTCGCGCTCCAGCCGCTCGCGCGCCTGCCCCAGCGTCAGCCCGGCGAGCGTCGCCGACAGATAATTGCCCGCCTCGATCAGCGCCGAGGGCGTCATGCCTACAGGCAATTCCAGCACCCGGTTCTCGACCGCGCCATCCTCGGCGACCAGCACCGCGAGCGCCTGCGTCGCGGAGAGCGGCACGAAGCCGATCGAGCGCAGCTTCATCTCGCGCTTGGGCACCATGACCAGACCCGCACAAGCCGACAGTCCCGACAAGACCGCCGTCGTCGCCGCCAGCGCCTCTTCGACCGGGCCGGCGCGCGCCGCCCGCGCCTCGATCGCGGCGCGCTCCTCGACGCTCGGCTCCATGGCATGCATCATCCCGTCGACGAACAGCCGCAGCCCGATATCGGTCGGCATCCGCCCCGCGCTGGTATGCGGCGCGGCGAGCAGACCCCGTTCCTCCAGTTCCTGGAGCACGTTGCGGATCGAGGCGGGCGACAGGTTGATCCCCGACAGGGCGATCGTCTTCGACCCCACGGGCTGGCCGCTGGTCAGATAGCTGTCAACCACGACACGAAAGATATCGCGCGCCCGGTCGGTCAGCTCGGTGATCGGTGGGGTGACCATGACGGAAATGTAGGCATGGCAGTGCTCACGCTCAACCGCGATCGCAGGGCATTCCCGTTCTCTTGGTCTCTGGCGCATCGCGCGGGGGCCGGTTAGGGCTGCTCCCAAGGAACAAGGAGAAGACTATGCGCCCGTCCGGCCGGATGCCCGACCAGATGCGTCCCATCACCATCGAGCCGAATTTCACCCGCCACGCCGAAGGTTCGGTGCTGATCGGGTTCGGCGATACCAAGGTACTTGTCACCGCCAGCGTCGAAGAGCGCGTTCCCCCCTTCCTGCGCGGCAAGGGCGAAGGCTGGGTCACGGCCGAATATGGCATGCTGCCCCGCGCCACCCACACGCGCGGCAGCCGTGAGGCCGCCAAGGGCAAGCAGTCGGGCCGCACCCAGGAGATCCAGCGTCTCATCGGCCGCTCCCTGCGCGCCGTCTGCGACCTGAAGGCGCTGGGCGAGCGGCAGATCACCCTCGACTGTGACGTGATCCAGGCCGATGGCGGCACCCGCACCGCCGCGATCTCAGGCGCGTGGGTCGCGCTACGCATGGCGGTCAACAAGCTGATGGCCGAGGGCAAGCTGACCAGCGACCCGATCCGTCACAAGGTCGCCGCCGTCTCCTGCGGAATCCATCAGGGCACGCCCGTGCTCGACCTCGACTATATCGAGGATTCGAACGCCGATGCCGATGCGAACTTCGTGCTGATCGAGAACGGCCATATCGCCGAGGTCCAGGCGACCGCCGAGCATGCCACCTATGACGAAGAGGCGCTGCTGCGCCTGCTCCGTCTGGCGCGCATGGGCTGCACCGAGATCTTCGCCGCGCAAGAGCGGGCAATCCGCGCATGAGCGGTGAAGGCAATGGCCGCCAGGCGATCCGCAAGCTCGAACCCGGCAAGCTGGTCCTCGCCAGCCACAACAAGGGCAAGATCGTCGAATTCCGCGAACTCCTCGCGCCCTACGGCGTCGAGGTGATCGCGGCGGGGGACCTGGACCTGCCCGAGCCCGAGGAAACGGGCACGACCTTCGTCGCCAATGCCGAGTTGAAGGCGCTGGCTGCCGCCGACCTGTCGGGGCTTCCGGCGCTGTCCGACGACAGCGGCCTGTGCGTCGAGGCGCTGGGCGGCGATCCGGGGCTGTTCTCCGCGCGCTGGGCGGGGCCGGAAAAGGATTTCGCCATGGCGATGCGCGCGGTGGAAGACCGGCTGAACGAGGAGCCGGACATGAGCCGCGCCGCGCATTTCGTCTGCGCGCTGGCGGTCGGCTGGCCCGATGGCCATGTCGAGTGGTTCGAGGGCCGTGTCGACGGCACCATCGTCTGGCCGCCGCGGGGCGACAAGGGCCATGGCTATGACCCGATCTTCCAGCCGATCGGCTATACCGAGACCTTCGCCGAGATGGACCAGGGCGAAAAGAACCGCATCAGCCACCGCGCCGACGCCTTCGGGCAGCTGGTCAAGGCAGTGTTCTAAGAAATCCTCCCCGGTACGAACGGGGAGGTGGCAGGCCGAAGGCCTGACGGAGGGGGCTTCCACAAAGGATATCCTCGTGGCGACCCCCTCCACCAGCCTGCGTCTGGTCCCCCTCCCCGTACCGGGGAGGATTTAAGTCCTACCCCTTCGCCAGCCGCTTCTGGTTCGCCGTCACCGTCCGGTGCACCGGGGTCATCGCCTGGAGCGGCATCGACGCACCGATCAGCATCGCGCGCGCCATCGCTTCCCACGCATCCAGCATCCCGCCGCGCGGATTATGGCGGGACAATCGCGACAGCGCCGCCTGATCGCGATTCCACACCCTCGCCGACTGGTCGAACGCCTTGACCTTCTCGCTGACCATCAGCGTCATTTCGGCGGGCGACGAGGTGCCCGTCGCCATCGCGCCCATCCGGGTCGCGATCACGCTCTGTGCGCTCAGCATGGCCTCGCCCGCCATCACCGCGAAGCGCGCGGGCGCGGTCCAGAAGGCGATCCACGCCATCGGATCATAGGGATTGGCCATAATTGCGTTCCTTCGCCACGCCCGGCGGATCAGAAAGCCCGCTCGCCAAAGACGTTGCCCGTCGGGCTATAGCGGCAAACGAGGAAGTCGTCGCGCGCATTACTGGCCATCGCGCATCCCATCGCCGTGGAACGCGCCCAGACGATCTGCGTATAGTGCGCCACATCGCCGAACTGGCCCGTGCGGCTGGATTGCGGCACGGGCAGGTTGACGAAATTGCGCTGTTCGGCGCGCCAATGGGCCATCATCTCGTCATAGCGATAGGCGCCGCGCGTGCCGGTCCACAGATTCTCGCCCTGTCGAGCCGGTCCCTGCGGCTGCTGCGCATGCTCGAACCGGCCGGTCCGCGCCATTTCCTGGGCATAGGACAAGGCGCTCGCCGCCAGCGAGTCGTTCCAGGCGAGCGGCGGCAACCCCACATCCGCCCGCGCCGCCCGGTGGCCGTTCAGCATCGCCTGGCGCAGCAACCCTGCCCCGCGCGGCGCGGGCGCATCGGACAGCCGCTGCTCGACTACCCGCGCGGGCGGACGCTCCCCCGCCCCAGACGGCACGACCGCGCCGCAACTCGACAGCAACAGAGCCAACACGGGCAGCGATAAGAGATGGCGAAGCGCGAACATCGCCGCCATATCGGAGCGCATCATGTCCTCCGCAATATCGCCGTCCTCCGCGCCGCTGGCGCTTTATGTCCACTGGCCCTTCTGCGTCTCCAAATGCCCCTATTGTGACTTCAACAGCCATGTCCGCGAATCGGTGGACCAGGCGGCCTGGGCCGATGCGCTGCTCGCCGATCTAGCGCATGAAGCGGCGATGCTGCCGGGACGGCAACTAACCTCGATCTTCTTCGGCGGCGGCACGCCCTCGCTGATGCCGCCCGCCACGGTCGCCGCGATCCTGGACGCGGCCGAGCGGCATTGGGGCTTTGCCGAGGGGATCGAGATCACGCTGGAGGCCAACCCCTCCTCGGTCGAGGCGGCGCGCTTTGCCGATCTGGCTGCCGCCGGGGTCAATCGCGCCTCGCTGGGCGTCCAGGCGCTCGATGACGAGGCGCTGCGCTTTCTTGGCCGCGCGCACGGCGTAGACGAGGCGTTGCGCGCGCTGCAAACGGCACAGGAGCAGTTTGGCCGGGTCAGCTTCGACCTGATCTATGCCCGCCCCGGCCAGCCGCTGGCCGATTGGGAGGCGGAGCTGACCCGTGCGATCGGCTATGGCACTGAGCATCTGTCGCTCTATCAGCTCACCATCGAGCCGGGTACGCGATTCGCCACCGAGGCAGCAGCAGGGCGGCTGACCATTCCCGATGGCGACGCCGCCGCCGACCTATTCGAGACGACGCGCGCGATCACCGCCGCCGCCGGCCTGCCCGCCTATGAGACCTCCAACCATGCGCGGATCGGGGCAGAGAGTCGTCACAATCTGACCTATTGGCGCTATGGCGATTATGCCGGCATCGGCCCCGGCGCGCATGGCCGGCGTGAAGGCGTGGCGACCGCGCGGCGCAAGAAACCCGAAAACTGGATGGCTGCGGTCGACCGCAACGGCCATGGCATCGAGTTGGAAGAAGCGCTCGCCCCCGTCGCCCGCGCGACCGAGGCGCTGGTCATGGGGCTGCGCCTGACCGAAGGGGTCGACCTCCGCTACGTCACCGCCCTCGCCAAGGGGCGGGAGATGGTCGACGCGGCCCAGGTCGAACGTCTGGCCCAGCAAGGGCTGGTACGCCGCGACGGCGAGCGGCTGATCGTGACCGAAGCGGGCGCGCTGCTGCTCGACGCGATCCTGCGCGAGGTGGTGCTGGACGAGGCTTAAACCGCGTCGGCGACCGCCTCGCGCACCCAGTCCGCATAGGCCGGCAGCGCATCGGTGATCGGCACCGCGACGATTTCGGGCAGTTCATAATCATGCAGCGCGGTCGCCGCCGCGCACAGCGCGTCGAATCGTGCCCGCACCGTCTTGATGGTCAGCATCAGTTCGGGCTCATGCTGGACGGCGCCCTCCCAGCGATACCAGCTTTCGATCGGCGTCATCTGGACACAGGCCGCCAACCGCCGCTCGACCAGCGCCCGGGCGATGGCTGCGGCATTGTCCCGCGACCCCACCGCGCACTGAACGAGGATCAATTCGTTCCCGCTCAATCCCCGAACCCGGTCGGCGCCGGCGAGACGGTCACCGCCGTGCCGTCACGAATCTCCTGCACCTCCAAGGCGCGTTCGGCTACGCCGTCGCGGCCGAAGCGGAAGGCGCCGTCGATGCCGGCAAAGCCGTCCGATGCACGGAGACGCGATTCGGGGAAGGCCGCGTTCATCTTCCAGTCGCGGGCGATCCGCACGGTCAGCAGAACCGCGTCATAGCCCAGGCTCGACAGGCGATAGGGCGCGGTGCGATAGCGGGCCCGGTATTTTGTCGCATATTGGCGGTAGAGGTTGTTCGATACGCTGGCGAACCAGGCGCCGTTCAGCGTCGGGCGCGCCGCGATGTTCGATTCGGAATTCCACAATTCGGTGCCGAGCAGCCGGGTGGTCGCCCCCGATCCGCGCTTGATGACCGGGGCCGCCGCTGCCGCCGCCGCCCCGCCATCGGCGATCAGCACCGCATCATAGGGCGCCTTGGCATTCAGCCGCTGTGCCGCCGCCGCGATGCCGCCCGCGACCCGGCCATAGGGCTGGAGCGAGACGACCTGGCCCCCGGCCCCTTCCACCGCACGCAGGAACGCGGTCGAGGCGCGCTCGCCATAAAGGCCGTTGGGAACAAGGCCGGCGAAGGTGGTGACGCCGCGCCCGCGCGCATAATCGACGACGCGGTCGATCGACTGCGCCGGGGTATAGCCCATCAGATAGGTGCCGCCGCCTGCGACCCCGGTATCGTTGGAGAAGCTGATGACCGGCACGCGGGCGGCGCGCGCGATCGGCGCGACCACGCGGACATCTTCGGAGAGGAGCGGCCCAAGGATGAGCTGGGCCCCCTCGGCGATCGCCTTTTGCGCCGCCGCCGCCGCGCCGGTCGCGGTATCATAATTGGTGATGCGGACGGTGTCGGCCTGGCTGTCAAGCAGGGCCATCATCGTCGCATTGGCGATCGACTGACCGACGCCGGCATTGCTGCCCGAAAGCGGCACGAGCAGCGCGACGCGGTGGCGCGCGGTGTCGCGCGGCAGGCCGGGCTCCACCTCGGTACTCGGACGCGGCGTGGTGGTCTGGGGACGCGGCGGCGGCGCTTCGGTCGGCCCGCGCGGGACCAAAGTCTGACACGCCCCCAGGAACAGCGTCGCGGCCAGCGCCAGCGTGCGGCCCAACCGCAGGCCGCCCTTGTTTCGAAGCCCCGGATAGGCGGCCCCCGGTTGTACGAACAGCCCTGCCTCTGTCATGACACTCCCCGTGACCCAATCCGAACACAAACTCGAACCCGGCCTCTACATCGTCGCGACCCCCATCGGCAATCTCGGCGATCTGTCCCCGCGCGCGGCCAACATATTGACAAACGCCGATGTCATCGCGGTCGAGGACAGCCGCGTGACCGCCGGGCTGCTCCGCCATATCGGCGTGAAGCGCCCCATGCAGCCCTATCATGACCATAACGCCGAGCATGTCCGCCCTGGCCTGATTGCGCGGATGGCGAGCGAGGCGGTGGCCCTGGTCTCCGACGCGGGAACGCCGCTGATTTCCGATCCGGGCTATAAGCTGGTCCGCGACGCGCGCGCCGCCGGCCATGCGGTGGTGACGATCCCAGGCCCATGCGCCGCGATCGCCGCGCTAACGTTGGCGGGCTTGCCGACCGACCGGTTCCTGTTCGTCGGCTTCCTGCCGCCCAAGGAGAAGGCGCGCGCCGACGCCATTGCGGAGATCGCCGGCATCCGCGCCACCCTGGTCCTCTACGAATCGGGGCCACGGCTGTCCGCGACGCTGACCGCGCTCGCCAAGGGGCTGGGCGATCGCGAGGCGGCGGTAACGCGCGAGATCACCAAGAAATTCGAGGAGGCGGTGACCGGCACCCTCTCCACGCTCGCCGCCCGCTATGCCGAGGGAGGGCCCAAGGGCGAGATCGCGATCGTGATCGCGCCGCCCGGCGAAGCACAGCCTGCCAGCGAACAGGATGCCGACGCCGCGCTGGCCGAGGCGCTGACCCGCCTGCCCGTCGGCCGCGCGGCGAGTGAGGTCGCCAAGGCGCTGGGTCTCGATCGCAAGACACTCTATGCGCGGGCGCTGGTGATGAAAGGCGATGCTTCCGAGGCCTAGGGCCGGTGCGTTAGTGATTCGGCAATCGTCGTCGGACCATGATCCGCACAGGAGCCGGACATGTACGCTTATGAATTTCGCCACGACCTGAATCTGCTCGACATACGCTGGACGGGCCTGTTCACCCCCGAGATCGCGACGCGCTATGCCCGCGAGCTGGTAGACGCATTCCGACGCAGCGGCTTCCGCCCCGGCTATCGCCTGCGTATCGACATGAGCGAAATCACCGTCCAGCCGCGCGAGGCGATCATGACCGTGCACGAGGCACTGCGCGACTTTCCCCGCGCCAGCCGCATCGCCATGATCAACAACAGCGCGATCGGCCGACAGCAGATCCGGCGGCTGATGACCCAACCCTATCTGCGCGTGTTCGACTGCGCAGAGGACAGTGTGGCTTGGCTATCCGAGCAGGAAGAACCCGTCGCCTGATACACGACCAGGTGCAGAGGATATCCGGATCCGCTATCGTCGCGAGCATGTCGATGCCCCGCCCCCTCCGCGATCGTCGCCAGGCCGAGGCAACCGGCCGTCGCGGCGAACGTCTCGCAGCGTGGTGGCTGCGCCTCAAAGGCTGGACCATTCTCGACCGCCGCGTCCGCACGCCAGCCGGCGAGGTCGACCTGATCGCGCGGCGCGGGTCGCTGGTCGCTTTTGTCGAGGTCAAGACGCGCAAGTCCGCCGCCGAACTCGACTTCGCGATCGATGAGCGACGCCTCGCCCGGGTCGCGGCGGCGGCGGAGGTGCTGATGCCGACCTATGCCGGGCCGGGCGACGATATCCGGATCGATGTCATCCTGCTCGCGCCGGGCACGCGGCCGCGTCATATCGAAAATGCCTGGTGCGGGTGACGCGCGGGTGACAGGCGCGGGTTGAGCGATTACCTCCGCTGGCGATCGTGCGGCCCCGGCCGCTCCGCATAAGAGGAACGCCCCATGACCCAGTCGCTGACCGTCGCCGTCCAGATGGACCCGATGGACCAGATCAACATCGCGGGGGATTCGACCTTCGCGCTGATGCTGTCGGCGCAGGCGCGGGGCCACCGGCTGTTCCACTATGACGCGGGCGATCTCAACTGGTCGGACGGACATCTGTGGACCAAGGCGCACCCCGTCACGGTGCAGCGGGTCGCCGGCCATCACTATAGCTTCGGCGATCCCGTGAAGCTCGACCTGGGCGACGAGGCCGATGTCGTGCTGATGCGGCAGGATCCGCCCTTCGACCTGGGCTATATCACCGCCACCCACTTGCTCGAGCGGGTCGCCGAGAAGACATTGGTCGTCAACAATCCGCGCAGCGTGCGCAACGCGCCCGAGAAAGTCTTCGTGCTCGACTATCCGCAGTTCATGCCACCGACGCTGGTCACGCGCTCGCTGGAGGAGGCACGCGCGTTCCTGGCCCAGCATGGCGAGATCGTCATCAAGCCGCTGCACGGCAATGGCGGCAAGGCGATCTTCAAGGTCGGGCGCGACGGCGCGAATCTGTCGGCGCTGATCGAGGTGTTCAACACCGCCTATCGCGAGCCGCATATGGTGCAGGCCTTCCTGCCCGCCGTGGCCAAGGGCGACAAGCGCATCGTCCTGATCGACGGCGAGGTCGCGGGCGCGATCAATCGCCTGCCGGGCGAGGGCGAGATCCGCTCCAATCTGGCGGTGGGCGGCTCGGCGGAGAAGACCGAGTTGACGGCACGCGAGCGGGAGATTTGCGACGTGCTGGGGCCGGAGCTCAAGCGGCGCGGGCTGCTGTTCGTCGGGATCGACGTGATCGGCGGCGAATGGCTGACCGAAATCAACGTCACCTCCCCCACCGGCATCGTCGCCATCGAGAAATTCGACGGCACCGACGTCGCCGCGATGATCTGGTCCGCGATCGAGGGCAAGATCGGCGCCAAGGGCTGATTCCGGTCCTTCCCGGTACAGGGAGGATTGAGGCGGCCCCCAACGGAACTCATCCACGCCCCCGCGCTTTTGCCCTTGCGAGAAAGGAAGGGTTGGTTTGCGATGGGTGCAACGACGATCGGGGCGATGGTGGGTGCCGCAATCGACGGCATGTCGGGCGATGATGGTGTCGCCGACGGTGCGGTCATCGGTGCCGTGACCGCCAATGTTCTGAAGATCGTGCTGCCGATCGCAATCACCTATGCCGTGGGCTGGGCGGTGCTGCGTGGCGCCGGCGAGCTCAAGGACCGCGTTTTTGGAGAGGCACAATGATCGGACGTATCATCGGCGCGCTTGTCGGGCGTGAAGTCAGCCGTCGCGACGGCAATAGCGGGTTCAAGGGCGCGGCGCTGGGTGCGCTGGCAGTCGGCGGCATGCGTCGGCTGGGCCCGCTCGGCCTGCTGCTCGGCGGCGGTTATGCGGCCAAGAAGGCCTATGATCGGCACAAGGCCGGCAAGGTGGCTGGTCGCTACTAAACCCCATATTGGGTCGATCGCCCTATCGCAGCGCGTCAGCCATGGCTTGACGCGCTGCAACAGCGTGCGTCAAAGGCAGGCATGTCCAATTCGCCCGCAGACCCCGACGATCCCCATAAGCTGAAGCGCCGCGGCATGTTGTTCGTGCTGTCCTCGCCCTCGGGCGCGGGCAAGTCGACGATCGCGCGCAAATTGCTGGCGGACGATCCCGGCCTCCAAATGTCGGTGTCGGCCACCACGCGCGGGATGCGGCCCGGCGAGGTGGAGGGCAAGGACTATCATTTCGTCGATCTCGAGGAATTTCGCCGCATGGTGGCGAATGACGAGTTCCTCGAATGGGCGCATGTCTTCGACAATCGCTATGGCACGCCGCGCGCGCAGGTCGAGGCGATGCTGGCAGCCGGCAAGGACGTGCTGTTCGACATCGACTGGCAGGGCGCGCAGCAGCTGTTCCAGATCGCGGGCGGCGACGTGGTGCGCGTCTTCATCTTCCCGCCCTCCATGGAGGAATTGCGTCAGCGGCTGGAACGCCGCGCGACCGATTCCATCGAGGTGATCGACGCCCGCATGGCCCGTGCCACCAACGAGGTCAGCCACTGGGACGGTTACGACTATGTCCTGGTCAATGACGATGTCGAACAATGCTTCCTGGGGGTGAAGACCATCCTCCAGGCCGAACGGCTGAAGCGCTCGCGTCAGACCGGGCTGATCGGGTTCATCCGGAAGCTGACGACGAAGTAGGCGTGGGGCGGCTGTGCGTCGCGTGCACTTCGACTTCGCTCAGTGCGAACGGAGGTCGGGGTAGGCGACAGCAGGTAGCCGGGGTCACGCGTTTTATCCCCCAACTCCGTTCAGGCTGAGCGAAGTCGAAGGCCACGCTTAGCCTTATCGGCGGGTGACTCCCTTGCGCTTCGACTTCGCTCAGCGCGAACGGACGCGGGGGTTACCCAAGCTCCAACGCGCTCAAAAACCGAACCGCCGCGTCGAACTCGCGCCGCTTAGCCTCGCGCGCTTCGAGGGCGAGATAATCCTCGCCCCATTGCTCGGCCTGGAAATCCTCGTCGACATGCGCGGCCGTCCAGATCGCATTGGTATCGGCCGCCCCTTCAAGCAGGGCCAGCGCCAGCACCAGCGAACCGGTGATCGTCACCACCGGCGACAGTGCGGCCAGTCGGAACGGATCGAGCGCCGCCACCGCCGCGGATAGCCGCTCGACCGTCGCCTTGGGCTGCGGCCGATGCATGATCCCCGTAACCAGCGCGAAGTGCACGTCATAGCGATCGCGCGCCCAGTCGAGCAGCGGGTTCCACACCGCATCCTGCCGCGCCACCAGCTCCGGCGGCGAATCGGCACGATAACAGAGCAGATCGCTCTCGGCATAGCGCGCCAGCCCGGTGGCGAACGGCACGGGGTCCGCAGCGATCCGGTCGATCGCGGCATTGGCGAGTCCCGTCAGCGGCATGGCACGCGGGTCGACGGTCTCGCCGACACTGCGCCACTCCTCCGCCACCGCTTCGGCCAGCGCGGGGGTCGGCAGCGCGAGCGGGGTGCGGCCCGGCGTGCGGACGGGGCGATCGTCCAATCGGACGACGCGCTCGGCATCGACCGTGACTTCCGACCAGAACCGCTTCATTCGTCCCCGCTCCGCCAGCGATGCGCCAGCCCCGCCGGGACGATCGCGATCATCGCCAGCGCCGACAGGACGATCGCCACGCCCAGTACCTTATGTGGCCACGCGACGCCCCGGGACGCCAGCACCACGCCGAACAACGCCCCCGCCACGCCGATCAGGCGCACGGCGACAATGATGAACCAGCGCTGCCGCGCGGGGTCCCGCCCGCTCATGGCCGCACCAGCAACGCGGGCAGATCGGCCACATCCTGCGCGACGACATCCGCGCCCGCCCTCACCAGATCATGCACGTCATGATATCCCCAGGCGACACCGACCGCGAAGGCGCCCGCCGCCTTGCCCATCGCCATGTCGAAGCTCGTATCGCCGATCATCGCCACGTCCGCCGCCGCGACGCCGCTCTCGGCCATGGCAGCCAGCACCATGGCGGGATCGGGCTTGGACGGATGGCGGTCGGCGGTCTGCAGCGTGACGAAATGATGCGCGAGACCATGTTCGGCGAGCACACGCGCTAGGCCGCGATCCGACTTGCCCGTCGCCACGCCCATCAGCCAGCCCCGCTCCGCCAGATGATCGAGCAGCGCCGGAATGCCCTCGAACAGGGGTTCGGGCTCCATCGCGCCTTCGGTGCGCAGGCGGAAAAAGGCCGCCTTGTAATCGCTTGCCAACTGCCGGTGCAGATCATCGGTCAGCGTGGGGGCGAGCACCTGCATCGCCTCGACCAGGCTGAGGCCGACGATTCGGCGAATCGCCTGGGCCGGCGGCGGGGTCAGCCCCGCCATGGTGAACGCCTCCACCGCCGCGAGGCAGATATTGGCTTGGCTGTCGACGAGGGTACCGTCGCAATCGAACAGGGCTAGGCGCGGTCGCGTCATCGCCCCGTCCTATCGCGCTCCGCCGCCGGGGGAAAGCGTGTGCGCCATCCCGATCACCTGCCGTGGAAGGTCACCCGCATGAAGCCGGCCTGCTGCAAACGGTAAACGGCACCGCCGACGCAGCGATAGGAAATGGATGCCTTCGCGGAAACGACCACCTCGCGCCGCCCATACCGCTCTGCCAATTCCTTCAGGGCGGCGTCGTCTATGGGTTGCCCTTCTCGTTCCAGAAGACAGTCGGGCGTACGGTCGCTGATGACGAACGTCAGCGGGGCCGAGGCTTGGTCGGCAGCCGATGGAGCGGGGGCCAACAGCAGCATACCAACACCGGCCCAAGCGGCGACGCGACGGCGACGAAGTGGATTCGACGGGCTAATGCTGGCTCCCCAAGATGACGCATGACGAATATTATGATGAATATTGGCTAACAACCGCATTCAGCATCGCATCACACCGAATCGGGCAGAAGAGCATCAACGACGACGGGAATAATCCCGCCGCCGCCGGTTTGAAGATCAAGGGAGATGACGATGTTCAAGAAGCTCTCGCTCGCTGCTGCCGCCCTTGCCGTCGGCGCGACGGCCATGGTTCCGACCGCTGCTTCGGCGCAGCGTTATTATGGCGACCGTTATGAGCGTGCCTATGGCGATGCCTATTATGACGGCTACAACCGTGGGCCGCGTTACGACCGTCGCTATTATGACAATCGCGGCTATGCCTATCGCGGCCCGCAGCGCTGCAACAACGGCACCACGGGCACGATCGTCGGCGCGATCGCCGGTGGCCTGCTCGGCCGCACCATCGACTCGCGGGGTGACCGCACCCTCGGCACGATCCTGGGCGGCGGCGCCGGTGCGCTGGCCGGTCACGCGATCGAGAAGTCGAACAATCCCGGCTATTGCCGTTAATCATCGGGCGTGAGGGGCCATGGCCCCTTCCGTCATACAAAGAACCCCGCTGGCCTCTCGCTGGCGGGGTTTTCTCATCCGCCGCGCCGTTCGCGCTGAGCGAAGTCGAAGCGCACGGGAACTGCTCTCGGAAAGGCTTGGGCGTGGGCTTCGACTTCGCTCAGCCTGAACGGAGTTGAGGGAACGTCACCCCTAGGCGGGTTCGTGAGCCATGGCTCACGAACCTAACTACCGCGCCCCGCGCCCCCGCCGTTCGCCACGGCGTTCCTTGCGATACTGCTTGGCATGCGCCTTGGCGCGCTGTTTCAGCACGTCCTTGGGCGGCGGACCGCGATCCTCTTCCTGCGGCAGCACATCGCCGCGAATCTCGTCGAAGCCGAGCTGGTTCATCGACTCGGCAAAGTGGCTCGGCAACTCGGCGGTCTGGTCAATGCGACCGCCATCGGGATGGTCGACGCGGATGCGGCGCGCGTGCAGGTGCATCTTGCGGCTGATCCCGCCGGTGAGGAAGGCCGCTGCCCCGCCATATTTGCCGTCGCCGACGATCGGATGGCCGATCGCCGCCATATGCACGCGCAACTGATGGGTGCGACCCGTAAAGGGCTGCAACTCGACCCAGCAACAGCGATTGCCCGCACGCTCGATCACCCGGTAGCGCGAGCGGGCGGCCTGGCCGTTCTCCTCATCGACATGCATCTTCTCGCCACCGGTACCCGGCTGCTTGGCGATGGGCAGTTCGATCGTGCCGTCCTCGATCGACGGCACGCCGACGACCAGCGCCCAGTAGATCTTCTTGGCGGTGCGCCCCGAAAACGCCTTGGCGAAGAACGCCGCCGAGCGTGCGTTGCGCGCGACGAGGAGCGCGCCGGACGTATCCTTGTCGAGCCGATGGACCAGCTTGGGCCGCCCCTCCGCCTCGAACTGCAACGCGTCGAGCAGGCCGTCGACATGGGTGGTGGTCTTGGTCCCCCCTTGCGTCGCCAGGCCCGGCGGCTTGTTCAGGACCAGCGCGTCGCGGTCCTTGTGGATCACCATCTCGCGGGCGAACGCGGCCTCGTCTTCGGACAGGATGTTGCGCGGACGGCTCGGCTTGGCGCTTTCGGCGGGCGCGGGCTCGGCGGGGGGCACGCGCAGCACTTGGCCTGCCGTGATGCGGTCGCCCGGCGTCGCGCGCGCGCCATCGACGCGGAGCTGCCCGGTACGCGCCCATTTGGCCACGGTGGTGAAGCTGGTGTCGGGCAAATGCCGCTTGAACCAGCGGTCCAGCCGGATACCGTCATCGTCGTAACCGACCGTGAATTGGCGGACAAAGTCCGTCATGCGAAAATCCTTGTAATCGAAAGTCCGGCCCAAAGCGCGGCCAGCGAACCCAGCAACGACAAGGCGATATAACCGAGCGCGACCGTCACCTGGCCGCGTTCGATGAGCGTGATCGTGTCCAGCGAGAAGGAGGAAAAGGTGGTGAAGCCCCCCAAAACCCCCACGCCGATGAACAGTCGCCACCCCTCCGTACCGCCGGTGCGCGCCATGATGCCGGCCAGCAAGCCCATCAGCAGCCCGCCGACCCAGTTGACGGTCAGCGTGCCATAGGGAAAGCCTGGACCAAGCGCGTGGAGCATGAATCGCCCGGTCAGATGCCTGGCCCCCGACCCCAATGCGCCGCCCAGCATCACGAGAAGAAGCGGTGACATGATTCCGCTCCCCTAGCGCAAGGCCGCTTTCCAAGCAAAGGAAGCTTGCAAGGCGTCCGGGATCAGCCGCCCTTGACGATCAGGTCGACATCGGTGCCGCCGTCACGCCGCGCGGTGGCATAGACGATATAGGCCGCCGCCCCCTGCGTGCCGCCCAGCACATGCTGCGCCCCATCGCGCTTATGGTCCGCATCATAGCCGGCGGCGGTGGCGCGGGTGAAATAATAGTCGATGACCTTGTCGACAGGTCCGCCCGCGCGGAAGCTGACGATCCGCACATGGCATCCCCCGGCGTCATTGCCGGCGGCCTCGTTCAGCCGGCTGCCCGGATAGACCGCGAAGGCGGCCGGCAAATGTCCTGCCCAGCCGGCCGAATAGCGAAGCCCCGCCAGACACCGGGCATTGGCCGCCTGTTGCCCCGCCAGAGCGCCGAGCGTCAGGGCCTTGGCCGAGGCGCGGCATTCGGGACAGTCGGACGAAGCCTTGGGCGCCGATTTCAGCGTGCGGGGATCGACCGGGTCGCCCGGCGGCGGCAGGACGGGCACCTGGTCGCTGTCCGGCCGATTGGGCGGACGCACGGCATTGGCATTCGATGTCTGGGTCAGACCCGGATCGACCATGATCTGACCCGCCAGCGCCTCGGCCAGTTGCGGGTCCTGCGCCGGCTGGCCGTCATTCATCGCCGCCAGTTCGTTATCGAGCGCGTTCAGTTGCGCATCGTCATCCGACTGGCCGCCGCAGCCGGCCAGCAGCAGACAAGTCAGGGGAATCAGAATTCGCAGCGGCTTGGCCATCATGTCCATCGCTGTAGCATGCACCGCCGATGCGATCGTTAACGGTGGCGGCCTTCCCAAGCGCGTTTCGTCCCACGCTGGGATGAGGTGTCGCACGCTTGTATATCGCGCGATCGGCCGCCATCTTGGGCGCCATGCTGAACCTTTTCTCGATCGTCATCGGCGTCGTCGCGCTTTTGCTCGGCATCGTGCCGTTCCTGCCCTTCTTCGCCTGGGGCTATTGGTTCGTCATCCCGATCGCGATCGTCGGTGCCGCCGTCGGCTCCCTGTCGTCACGCAACAGCGGTCGGAACCTCAATCTCATCCTGATCCTGATCTTCGGCCTTCGCCTGATGCTGGGTGGTGGCCTGATCTGAATGCGAAACGGCCCGGCACGCGAAGGTGCCGGGCCGTCCTGATCGCAGAGCAGAGGGGCTTAGCGGCAGCGAACCTGACCGCGATCGATCTGCTGCCCCAGCAGCGCGCCGCCGCCCGCACCGATCAGCGTGCCGAGCAGACGCGAACCACCGCCCGCAATCACATTGCCCAGGGCGCCGCCGGCCAGACCGCCGACTACCAAGCCGGTGGTCCCGTCATTGCGACGGCAATAGTAGCGCCCGTTCATGCCGCGATAGATGCGGTCGTTCCGCCCCAGGCTCCGGGGCTGATAATAGCGGCCGTCGCGGTAATAGCGCTCGGCATAATAGCCGCGCTGGCCCGGCTCGAACCGGTTATAGTCGTAATTGCGCCAACGAATGTCGCGCATGTCGCGGCGATAGTCCTTGCGCGCGTCGCGCACTTCGTCGCGATATTCCCGGCGCGCCTCGCGAACGTCACGCCGCGAATCGGCATTGCGGACATCACGGCGATAATCGTGGCGAGCATCCCGGATTTCGTCGCGATATTCGCGGCGCGCTTCCCGGCCATTGCTCTGCGCCGCGACCGGTATGGCGGTAAAAGTGATCGCGGCCATCGTGGCCGATAAGAGAGCGATACGCATAACTATACTCCCGTCTTCTGAGGTGAGGGTTGAACGCCCTGTTTGCGGAAGTCGTTTCGTGAACCGAAAACTACCTTCCATTCATCGACGAGACATGAGCAAGTGATTGAAGATCGTAGCAAAAAGGGCGCCACCCGAAGGTGACGCCCTTTTTGCTTTTGGGTATGGGAAGAGGCGATCAGCGGCAGCGGCGGCTGCTGGTGCCACGCTCCACTTCGCGACCGGCCAGCGCGCCGACGGCGGCACCGCCCAGCGTACCCAGCGTACGGTCGCCGCGCGTATCGATGGTGCGGCCTAGCAGAGCGCCCGCGACGCCACCGACGACCAGACCGGTCGTGCCATCGGGCTTGCGGCAGCGGACACGGCCGCGATCGTCGCGCCATTCGCGATACTTGTACCGGCGCTGCGCATCGGCAGCGGTGACGGGCAGAACCAGCGACGGGACGACCATGGCGGTGCAACCCAGTGCGAGCATCAATTTCCGCATGACAATTTTCCTTTCGAACATGATCTGATGCCGTAACGTTCGCATCCTAATGTCCGTTGCATGAACCAAACATAACGTGCCGTTCATGACAGGGCATCCTTCCGCCGGCCTTTCCCCCGGATCATCCCCGCCCTAAGAGCAGGGGGCGATGCTTCCCGAACCGACCGCCATGCTGCCCGCCGCGATGCCGTGGCTCGACCTTGCCGGTCTGGCGGTGTTTGCCGTCTCGGGCGCGCTGGCGGCGGCCAAGCATCGCCAGACCATGGTGACGCTGGTCTTCTTCGCGCTCATCACCGGGGTCGGCGGCGGGACACTGCGCGACTTGCTGATCGATGCGCCGGTCTTCTGGGTGCATGACGCGCGGGTCCCCGCCGTCTGTCTGGCCGCCGCCGTCGCGGTTTGGGCGACGCCCGAGCGCTGGTGGCGCGGCAGCGCGCTCGACTGGTTCGATGCGGTGGGACTGGCAGCCTATGCCGTGTATGGCGCGGCGAAGGCGAGCGGCTATGGTATCCCGCCCATCCCGGCCGCCATGCTGGGCGTGGTGTCGGCCTGTGTCGGCGGCATCATCCGCGACGTGATCGCCGGCGAACCATCGATCCTGATGCGGCCCGAACTCTACGTCACCGCCGCCGCGCTCGCCTCGACCAGCTATGTCATCCTGATGCAATTGGGGGTGCCCATGGCGGGCCCGATCGCCGCGCTGGCCGGGTTCATCCTGCGCGGGGCGGCGATTCGCTATCGGCTCGCCCTGCCCGCCTACCCCGCCGAGAAATGGGAGGATCGGTAGTGATTCCCTTGGCCTTCGACTTCGCTCAGCCTGAACGGGCTGGAGTATGTATTCCCTACTTCCGTTCAGCCTGAGCGAAGTAGAAGGCCACGCCGACTCATCACCGCCCGAGCATCAACTCCGGTCGCACCACCCGGTCGAAGGTCGCTTCATCGACCAATCCCAGTTCCAGCCCCGCTTCCTTCAGCGTCTGCCCCTTCTCATGCGCATGCTTGGCGATCTTGGCGGCATTGTCATAACCGATCTCGGGCGCCAGCGCCGTAACCAGCATCAGCGAGCGGTCGAGGAGTTCGCCGATCCGATCGCGATTGACCGTCATCCCCTCGACCGTGCGCTCGGCGAAGCTCTCCATGCCGACCGACAGCAGATGGATCGATCGTAGGACGTTCGCGCCAATTAGTGGCTTGAAGACGTTCAGTTCCAGATGCCCCTGAAGCCCCCCCACGGTCACGGCGGCATTGTTGCCGATCACTTGGGCGGCGACCATGGTCAGCATCTCGCACTGGGTCGGGTTGACCTTGCCCGGCATGATCGAGCTGCCCGGCTCGTTGGCGGGCAATTCCAGTTCGCCCAGCCCAGAGCGCGGGCCGGAGCCGAGCAGGCGGATGTCATTGGCGATCTTGGTCAGCGCCACCGCGAGCACGTTGAGCGTGCCGTGCAGATCGACCAGCCCGTCATTGCTCGCCAGCGCCTCGAACTTGTTGGGCGCGGTGACGAAGTCGAGCCCGGTCGCGTCGGCGATCTCGGCTGCGATCGCCTCGGCAAAACCATGCGGCGCGTTCAGACCGGTGCCGACCGCCGTGCCCCCTTGCGCGAGCGGCAGGATGTTGCGGTGAAGCGTCCCCTCGATCCGGTCGCGGGCATTGGCGAGTTGCTGGACATAGCCGGAGAATTCCTGGCCCAAAGTCAGCGGGGTCGCGTCCTGCAAATGGGTGCGGCCGATCTTGACGATCGAATCCCATTCCTTGGCCTTGGCATCGAGCGCGGCGTGAAGCCGGTCGAGCGCGGGGAAAAGCTGCTTCGTCACCGCCAGAGCGGCAGCGACATGGAGCGCAGTCGGGAAGGTATCGTTGGAGGACTGACCGCGATTGACGTCGTCATTAGGGTGAACGGGCGACTTTCCCCCACGCGTACCGGTCAGGATTTCGTTGGCACGGCCCGCGATCACCTCATTGGCGTTCATGTTGGACTGGGTGCCGGAGCCGGTCTGCCAGATGACCAGCGGGAACTGGTCGTCATGCCGCCCCTCGATCACCTCCTGCGCCGCCGATTCGATCGCATCGGCCTTTTCGCCCGCGAGGCCATGGCCGCGATTGATCCGTGCCGCGGCCTTTTTAACGATGGCGAGCGCATGGACGATGCCGATCGGCATCTGCTCGCGCGCGCCGAAGGGGAAATTCTCAAGACTCCGTTCGGTCTGCGCGCCCCAATAGGCGTCGGCGGGGACTTCGATCGGGCCGATCGAATCGGTTTCGGTGCGGGTCTGGGTCATGGGCAGAGGGACTCACCGGATAGGGGATGGGTTCCTTCAATCTAGCCCTGCTGATCCCACTAAACAAAGGCCCCACCCCGGCGAAGGCCGGGGTCCAGTCGCTGCCCGCTCTCAATAGCGTTTGGCGTTTGCCTCCCACGCAACCGCAAGGCGCGCCCTATGCCTATTAGAGACTTGGCCCCGGCCTACGCCGGGGAAGTCGAAAATTTTGGTTCGCGGAGGCGCGGAGGGGGTTCGCTTTGCGGTATCTCCGACCCTACCCCAACGGCGGTGGGGGGGCAGGACGTCGCGGCCAGTGCCGGACACCGCCGCGCCCTCGCGCGAAATTACTTCTTCCGCTTGAAATCCACGGCGACGACGTTGCTGCCGTCTTCGACCGGCTTGGCGACCGGTTCGTCATTCTCGGCCGAATCATGCGGATCGGGATCGCCCTGGGGATCGTCCGCCACATGGAAGCCCAGTTCGAACTGCACTTCGGGATCATGGAAGCGGGTGATCGCCGAATAGGGGATGACCAGCTTCGACGGCACCTGGTTGAAGCTGAGCCCAACCGAGAAGCGATTCTCGTCCACCGTCAGGTCCCAGAAGCGATTTTGCAGGACGATGGTCATCTCGTCCGGGAATCGCTCGATCAGACGCTGCGGAATGTCCACGCCGGGCGCCTGGGTCTTGAAGGTGATGTAGAAATGGTGGGTGCCGGGCAAGTGTCCCGTCTCCGCCACCGGGCCGAGCACACGCCCCACCACGGCGCGCAGGGCCTCCTGCACGATGTCGTCATAGGGGATGAGGCTGTCGGGCAATCCTTCGGTCATGTCCCTTGGACTAGCGGCCTTTGATCGCGGGTCAAGATTGCATGGGACGGATAGGTGTTTAAGGGAGGGGCCATGCGCACCGCCACCGTCCACCGCGCCACTGCGGAAACCGTCATCGACGTCACCGTCAATCTCGACGGCACCGGCGTCTATCAGAACGCCACCGGCATCGGCTTTCTCGATCACATGCTCGACCAGCTGTCGCGGCATTCGCTGATCGATCTGTCGGTCAAGGTCGAGGGCGACCTGCATATCGACGGCCACCACACCACCGAGGACAGCGCGTTGGCGATCGGACAGGCCTTTGCCAAGGCGCTGGGCGACAAGCGCGGCATCTATCGCTACGGCGAGGCGCTTTCGCCGATGGACGAGGTGCTGACCCGCACCGCGCTCGACATTTCGGGCCGCCCCTGGCTGGTGTGGAAGGTGCCGTTCACCAATCCCATGCTCGGCACGCTCCAGACCGAGATGATCGAGCACTGGTTCCACAGCTTCGCGCAGGAGGCGGGCATCACGCTCCATGTCGAGCTGCTGCACGGCCACAACAATCATCACATCGCCGAGAGCATCTTCAAGGGCTTGGCCCGTGCGCTGCGGATGGCGGTGGAGATCGACCCGCGCAAGGCCGACGCCATCCCCTCGACCAAGGGCATGCTGTGACGCTGGCGCTGATCGACATCGAATCGGGCAATCTCCATTCGGTCGACAATGCGCTGCGTGCGGCGGGGGCGAGCGACGTCGTCATCACCGCCGACCCGGACGTGATCGCCAAGGTCGACCGCATCGTCCTGCCGGGCGTCGGCGCGTTCGGGGCGTGCGCGGCGAATCTGCGCGCCGTGGATGGGCTGGAAGAAGCGCTGCGCGATGCCGCCCTCACCCGCGCCCGCCCCTTCTTGGGCATTTGCGTCGGGATGCAGTTGCTCGCCGACACCGGCGAGGAGATGGGCGAGCATCGCGGGCTCGGCTGGATTCCCGGTCGAGTCGCGCGTCTCACGCCCACCGATCCCACGGCAAAGGTCCCGCATATGGGCTGGAATGACGTCCAGCCCGTGGGCGAGCATCCGCTGATCGTGCCGGGCGAGGCCTATTTCCTGCACAGCTATGCCTTTACCGGCGCGCATGTGCTGGCGACCACCGACCATGATGGCCCCGTCACCGCCGCGATCGGCCGCGACACGGTGGTCGGCGTCCAGTTTCACCCCGAGAAGAGCCAGCGCTACGGCCTCTCGCTTCTGACCCGTTTCCTGGAGTGGCATCCGTGAGCTTGATCGTCTTCCCCGCCATCGATCTGAAGGGCGGCCAGGTCGTCCGCCTGGCCGAGGGCGATATGGACCGCGCCACCGTCTATGGCGACGATCCCACCCATCAGGCGATGCTTTTCGCCGAGGCGGGCGCGCAACACTTGCACGTCGTCGACCTCGACGGCGCCTTTGCGGGCGAATCGGTCAATGGCGAGGCCGTACAGGCGATCGTCAAAGCCTTTCCCGGCCATGTCCAGCTGGGTGGCGGCATCCGGAAAGCAGAGAATGTCGAGCGTTGGTTCGACCTGGGCGTGTCGCGCGTGGTGATCGGCACGGCGGCGCTGGAGAATCCCGACTTCGTGCGCGACATGGCCAAGGCCTATCCGGGCGGCATTGTCGTCGCGGTCGATGCGAAGGACGGCATGGTCGCGACGCGTGGCTGGGCCGACGTGTCGGACGTGTCTGTCGAGGACCTTGCCCGCCGGTTCGAGGATGCGGGCGTGGCGGCGCTGCTGTTCACCGATGTGGGCCGCGACGGATTGCTCAAGGGCTGCAACGTGCCCGCGACCGTCGATCTCGCCCGCGCGGTGCGCATCCCGGTCATCGCCAGCGGTGGCGTTGCCGGGATCGGCGATATCCACATGCTGGCGTTGCATCATCAGGATGGGGTGGAGGGCGTCATCACCGGCCGCGCGCTCTATGACGGGCGGCTCGATCTGGCGGCGGCGCTGTCAGTGGCGGCCGCCGCATGACGGTCCGCGCACGCGTCATCCCCTGTCTGGACGTCGCCAATGGCCGGGTGGTCAAGGGCGTCAACTTCGTTGACCTGATCGATGCGGGCGATCCGGTCGAACAGGCGCGTGCCTATGATGCGGCGGGCGCGGACGAGCTCTGCTTCCTCGACATCACCGCCAGCCATGAGGCGCGCGGGACCATCCTGGACGTGGTGCGGCGGACGGCGGCGGTGTGCTTCATGCCGCTGACCGTCGGCGGCGGCGTGCGCACGGCAGAGGATGCGCGCGCGCTGCTGCTGGCGGGCGCCGACAAGGTCGCGGTCAACTCCGCCGCGGTCAGCCGCCCCGAAGTCGTCTCCGACATCGCCGAGCGATTCGGTAGCCAGTGCTGTGTCGCCAGCGTCGATGCGCGGCGGGCGGCCGATGGCTGGGAGGTGTTCACCCATGGCGGACGGCGCGCGACCGGGATCGATGCGGTCGAGCATGCACTGCGGCTGGCCGAACTGGGCGCAGGCGAATTGCTGGTCACCTCGATGGACCGGGACGGCACGCGCGGCGGCTATGACCTGGAGCTGATCCGCACCATCGCCGACCGGACCAGCGTGCCGGTGGTGGCGTCGGGCGGCGTCGGCGGGCTGGACGATCTGGTGGCGGGGGTGCGTGACGGCCATGCCTCGGCGGTGCTGGCGGCGTCGATCTTCCACTTCGGCGACGCGTCGATCGCGGATGCACATCGGGCCCTCGCGGCGGCGGGAGTGCCGGTTCGGGCGCATTGAGTTCACGCGAAGCCGCTAAGCCGCGAAGATTCCTTTGGTTCGCGTGGAAACGCGGAGGGTCTGGTTGTTGGGGGAGGCGGTGGCCTGCACATCGGACCGGGTGCGCGTCTCCCGATCGACGGGGCGGGTAGAGATGCTCCCCAACCCCCGTTCAGCCTGAGCGAAGTCGAAGGCCAAGGGATAACTTCACCACCTGGCGGAGTGCAGGACGTGCGCTTCGACTTCGCTCAGCGTGAACGGGGCGGGGGAGAGGCGGCGGATGGGAGACGTGGTCCTGCCGTATGGAAAGCCAATCGCCAACCTAACAACCACCCCCTCCGCGCCTCCGCGCGAACCAGAAAATCTTCGCAGCTTAGCGGCTTCGCGTGAACAAAAATCCCCCGGATGACCCATGCGCAGACCGCTGCTAACATCCCAACATGCCCCTCGCCTCCCTGACCACCGCCGCCGCGCATAACGGAGCGCCCAAGCCGCGAAGCCATCCCGAATGGTCCGACATCGGCCTGTTCGTCTTCGCGATCGGCGCGATCTGGTTGCTCCGCCACTTGATGCGCCGCCGGAACCGCAAGGATTGACGCCGCCCGCCGCCTGCGCCACCCACGCCGCCATGGACATGCTCGACCGCCTCGAAGCCACGATCCGCGCGCGCCGGGACGAAGGTGACGCCGCCACCTCCTATGCAGCCAGCCTCTTTGCCAAGGGGCGCCCCAAGATCGCGCAGAAGCTGGGCGAGGAAGCGGTGGAAACCGTCATCGCCGCCATGGCCCAGCCCGACAAGATCGTGTCCGAGGCCGCCGACCTGCTCTTCCACCTGATCGTGCTGCTGACCGATGCGGGCCTGTCGCTGGACGATGTCCGCGCCGAACTGGCACGGCGCGAGGGCGTGTCGGGGCATGAGGAAAAGGCCGCGCGGCCCCGCTGAGCTTCACGGAGATTATCGATGCCGATCGACGCCACCCAGCCTTATGACGACCAGAATATCTTCGCGAAGATCCTGCGCGACGAAATCCCGTCGCGCCGGGTCTATGAGGATGAATGGGCCGTCGCCTTTCACGACATCGCGCCGCACGCACCGACACATATCCTCGTGATCCCGCGCGGCCCCTATGTCTCATGGGACGATTTCGCAGCGCGTGCCAGCGAGGCGGAGATCGCCGGTTTCGTCCGCGCGGTCGGCCATGTCGCGCGCGAAGCGGGCGCGGTCGAACCCGGCTATCGCCTGCTTGCCAATATCGGGCCGGATGCGGGACAGGAGGTGCCGCACCTGCACGTCCACATCCTGGCGGGCCGTCCCCTGGGACCCATGCTCGCCAGATAAGGGCGTTTTTGGTGGCAACGGCGCATTCGCCCCCTCCCTCTGTCGCATTTGTCACCTCTTTTGGTTTGCACGTAATAAAATTGCAGCTAACCTCCCGCCGTCATTCATCGAACGCCGGGCATACTCCCATTGGGGTAGCCCTTCCCTTGGGGGGATTGGACATTCATGATTTTCGGGCGCGTTAAGCCTCTGGACGCCATATTGGCGACCGCCGAGAAGAAGGGGCTGCAACGATCGCTAGGCGCGTTCCAGCTCACCATGCTGGGTATCGGCGCCGTCATCGGCACGGGTATCTTCGTTCTCACCTCCGAAGCCGCGCAAAAGGCGGGGCCGGGCATGATGCTGTCCTTCGTGCTGGCGGGTTTCGTCTGCGCGGTGGCGGCGCTCTGCTATTCCGAGCTGGCCTCGATGGTCCCGGTCGCGGGGTCGGCCTATACCTATACCTATGCGGTCATGGGCGAGCTTCTCGCCTGGATGGTCGGCTGGGCCTTGATCCTCGAATATGCGGTCGGCGCATCCGCCGTCGCGGTCGGTTGGTCGGGCTATGTCGTCGGGCAGATCCGCAATCTGCTGGGCATCGACATACCCATGGAATGGGTCAACGGCCCCTCCTCAGGCGGTTACATCAACCTGCCCGCCGTCATCATCTCGCTGCTGGTCACTTGGTTGCTCGTGGTCGGCACGACCGAGAGCGCGCGCGTCAATGCCATCCTGGTCGCGATCAAGGTCGCCGCGCTGACCCTGTTCATCGCGCTGTCGGTGCCGGTCATGAACGGCGCCCATTTCGAGCCGTTCATGCCGACCGGCCTGACCGGCGTGGCGGGGGCCGCGGCGTCGATCTTCTTCGCCTATGTCGGCTTCGACGCGGTGTCGACCGCCGCTGAGGAGACCAAGAACCCGCAGCGCAACGTGCCGATCGGTCTGATCGCCTCGCTGCTGTTCTGCACCATCTTCTATCTGCTGGTCTCGGCGGGCGCGATCGGCTCGCCGCTGGGCGCGCAGCCGGTGCGCGATGCCGCCGGTGTGGTGCTGTCGCCGGGTACGTCGGAACTGGCCGCGCAGTGCAAGGCGATCGTCGCTGGTGGAACGCCTGAGCCGCTGTCCTGCTCGCGCGAGGCGCTGGCGCATGTCCTGCGCACCATCGGATGGGAAAAGATCGGCAATCTGATCGGCCTGGCGGCCACGCTGGCGTTGCCTTCGGTCGTGCTGATGATGATGTTCGGCCAGACCCGCGTGTTCTTCACCATGGCGCGTGACGGCCTGCTGCCCGAAAAGCTGGCCTCGGTGCATCCGCGCTACCGCACGCCGCACGTCGTGACGATCGTGACCGGCATCGCCGCAACCATCGCCTCGGCCTTCCTGCCGGTCGGTAAGCTGGCGGATTATTCCAACTCGGGCACGCTGTTCGCGTTCTTCATGGTCGCGCTATCGGTGATGGTGCTGCGCAAGACCGATCCGGGTCGCAAGCGTCCGTTCCGCACGCCCGCCGTGTATATCGTCGCGCCAGCCGCGATGATCGGGTGCGCCTATCTCTACTTCTCGCTGCCGCTGATCGCGATCCTGGTCCTGCCGGGTTGGGGCGCGGTGGGTCTGCTGATCTACTTCCTCTATAGCCGCAAGCGCAGCCATGTCGGGCGCGGCATCATCGATGTGGTGGAAGACCCCGCGATGCAGCCGGAAATCGCCAAGCCGCTCGATCGCTGATCGGATTCGCCAGACATGGAAAAAGGGCCGGAGGAGCGATCCTCCGGCCCTTTTCTTTTATCCTGTCGCCATCACGGCCTGCGCCGAGATGACAGCGGATCGATCAGAGGCTGGCGGCCAGCGCCTTCAGGTCCACCTGCGGCCGTGCGCCGAAATGGCTGATGATCTCGGCGGCGCAGGCGGCGCCCAGCGTCAGCGAAGCCTTCAGGTCTTGGCCCTGGGTCTGGCCATGGAGGAAGCCCGCGGCGAACAGGTCGCCCGCCCCGGTGGTGTCGATCACCTTGTCCACCGGGTGTGCCGGTACCGTCACGCGCTCGTCGCCGCGCTGCGCCAGCGCACCCTTTTCGGCGAGCGTCACGACCAGCGTCTCGACCTTGTCCTTCAGCGAGGCGATGGCCGCCTCGACATCGGCGGTTTCGGTCAGCGCGACGATCTCGGTCTCATTGGCGAAGATCACGTCGATCATGCCGCCATCGATCAGCGCATGGAAATCGGCGCGGTGACGGTCGATCACGAACTCGGCCGAGGCGGTGAAGGCGATCTTGCGGCCCGCCTCCCGCGCGACTTCGATCGCGGCGCGCATCGCGGCGCGGGGCTCTTCGGGGTCCCACAAATAGCCTTCGATATAGAGATAGGCCGCATCCGCGATCAGCGCGCGGTCCAGCGCCTCGGCGGGCAGATAGTGCGATGCGCCGAGGAAGGTGTTCATCGTCCGCTGGCCATCGGGGCTGACAAAGATCATGCAGCGCGCCGTGGTCGGCTGCCCCGCACGCGCCGGCGTGTCGAAACGGACGCCCGCCGCGCGAATGTCGTGCGCGAAGACCTGGCCTAGCTGATCGTCGGCGACCTGGCCGATAAAGGCCGTCTTGCCGCCCAGCGCGGCGATGCCCGCCAGCGTGTTGGCGGCCGAGCCCCCCGAAATCTCGCGGCCCGGGCCCATCTTGTCGTACAGCGCATCGGCCTCCTCGGTCGAGAAGACGAGCTGCATCGCGCCCTTGGTCATGCCCTGTTCGGCGATGAAATCATCCTCGGCCGAGGCGAGGATGTCGACGATCGCATTGCCGATCGCCACCACGTCATAAGTGGGGTTGGTCAAGAAACAGGCTCCGGGAAAAACATGATGATGCCGTCGCCCTAGTCAGCGCGCTACCCCCGCGCAAGGGATGCCCGAGGGGCCCCGCCATCCACGCAAAAGCCGTGTTCGATCGCATTGACTTGGCCCCGCCCCCCACGCCATCCCTGATGTCATGATCCGCGCCTTCTTCTTGTCGTTGGGGCAGCTCGGCGATCCCGTCATCCGCCGGGTCCTGTTCCGCTCGCTGGCGATGACGCTGGCCTTGTTCGTCGTCGCCGGCGTCGCGCTCTGGTGGGGGGTGCGGGCGGCGCTCACCGGCTGGTTGGGCGCGCAGGCCGGGGGCTGGTCGGCGGCGCTGGTCGTGGCGGTCGAGATCGTGACGCTGTGGCTGGCCTTTCGCGCCGTGGCGATGGCAGTGGTCGGGCTGTTCGCCGAGGATATCGTCGCGGCGGTCGAAGCGCGCCATTATCCCAAGGCGCTGGACACCGCCCGGCCGGTTCCCTTGGCGCGGGGGATAGCGATGGGGCTGGGCTCGGCAGGGCGGGTCGTGGCGATCAACCTGGTATTGCTGCCGGTCTATATCGGGCTGCTGGTGACCGGGGTCGGTACGGCGGCGATGTTCTTGTTGGTCAATGGCTGGCTGCTGTCACGCGATCTGGGCGACATGGTGGCGGCGCGGCATATGGATGCGGGCGCGATGCGTCGCTGGCGCAAGGCGACCGGGCCGCAGCGACTGCTCTTGGGCCTTGCCGTCGCGGTGCTGTTCGTGGTTCCGGGGCTGAACCTGCTGGCCCCGGTCCTGGGCGCCAGCATGGCGACGCATTTCTTCCATCGGAGGCGACCGGCATGACCACCTTCTGGCGCAGGTACGCGCTGCTCCTGCTCCCCCCCCTCGCCCTGGCCGGCTGCACCGTGCCGCAGACCGCCGCCCCGGTGCGGGGCATGGCGCCCGTCCCGGTGCCTTATACCAGCGTCGGGCTGGAGCGGGTGCTGGGCCAGGACGCAGCGGGGCTGACCAAGTTGTTCGGCGCGGCCGATGCCGATGTCCGTGAGGGCCAGGCACGCAAGCTGCAATATCAGGGCAAGTTCTGCGTCCTCGACGCCTATCTCTATCCCAAGGACGGGGGCGAGCCGCGCGTCTCCTATATCGACGCGCGCGAACCCGATGGCAGCGCGATCGACCGCGCGAGCTGTGTCGCGGCGCTGACCCGGCGCGACGGCGGCCGCTGATGCGACCCGATCTGTGGCTCGCCTTTGTCGCGGCAACGCTGGTCATCGGGTTGGTGCCCGGGCCCGGGGTCGCGGCGATCCTGGGCTATGCGATCGGATCGGGACGGCGCACCGCCTTTGCCTCGGTGGCCGGGCTCGCGCTGGGCAATGCCGGCGCCGCGATCGCCAGCCTGGCGGGGGTGGGTGCGCTGCTGGCGGCCTCGGCCTTTCTGTTCGGGCTACTCAAATGGGCGGGTGCGGTCTATCTGATCACGATCGGCGTGCTGTCGCTGTGGCGCGCTCGCGATACGCAGGCGGTGGCCGTTCGCCCGCGCATGATCACACCGCGCGCGGCGTTTCTGGGCAATCTGGGTGTCGGGACCTTCCACCCCAAGACGATCCTGTTCCTCGCCGCCTTTACACCGCAGTTTCTGGACCCCGCCCGCCCCTATGGAATGCAGGCCAGCCTGTTGGTCGTCACCTTCGTCCTGACCTTGGCGGCGACCGATTCCGCCTATGCCTGGGCCGCCTCCAGCGCGGGAGGGCTATTGCGATCGCCGAGAGCCCTGGCCTGGGCGCACCGCGCCGGCGGAGGCGCGTTGATCTTTGCTGGTTTGGCCACGGCGACTATCCGCCGATAACAAGGTGTTACGTCCCTGATCAGCACCCCGTTACGACCGAGGTGCGGTACGGTTCCCACAGTCATTCAAAAAAATTGATGCACTGCGGGAACAATTTTGCACCCCGACACATTTGCGCTATTGGGACGATGAACATTGCCGCGTCTTGGCGGTCGTTCGCCATGGGAGATTATATATGATGAAGTTTCTGTCTGCTGTTGCCGCCACCGCGCTTGTTGCCGCTCCGGTTGCCGCTGCCCCGACCAACCCGGCCGCCAGCCTGTCGGTTTCGAAGTCGGTTCGCGCTTCGGCTCCGTCGGCCAAGAGCAACAAGCTGGCCGGCGGCGGCGTCCTGGCCGCGCTGATCGCCGCTGGCGTCGTCGCCATCGGTGTTGTCGCGATCGTCAAGGACGACAACGCGGACAGCAACTGATCGGACTGGGCGGGTTCGCCCGCCCATAGGTCAACGCATGTGAATGCGCGGAGAGGGAGCCGGTTTCGGCTCCCTCTTTTGCGTTGGGGTATCAGGCGCCCCAGTCCAGCCCCTCGGCATCCGGGTAGAAATCGTCATCGGCAACCTCCGGGCGCGAGGGCGCGGCTTGAGCCGGCGGGAGCGATGGTGCTCCCCCGCCAAAGCGGACGCGAATATAGGCGACGCTCTTATCCAGCCCTTGGAAGACGGCCTGCACCTCGTCCCCTCGCCTGATCCGCATGCCGACCCATGGCGCCCGTTCAGCCGACAGATAGCCACCCTGAACACCCCTCGAACTGAATACCGCGATCGCGTTGGGATCATGGGCGTTGCGCGGTTCGGGGCGCAGCGTCACCGGATCGCCGACGGCGGAGGCCAGCCATTCGAACCGCCTGTTGCTCCGCGCCTTGTCCTCATTGGGAAAGTCGATCCCCACCACCGCCAGCGTCATCTCGTCCATCGCCTCTAGCTGGTGGCGATGGTTCGCCGCGTCCAGGGGTGCGCCTCCCCTCCCAATCCGTCACGATCCCGCTATGGTGCAATCATCCTGTCCCATTCGGAGTCACCATGTCCGTTGCCGCCCTGGCGATGCTGCTCGCCGCCCAGACGCCCAATCCCACCGCCGCTCCTGCGGTCGCCCCGATCCTGACCACGCCCGATGCGCGTGACGTGCACAGCTTCGCCCGGCCGCTGGAGGCACGGGTGAGCCATGTCTCGCTCAATCTCTATGCCGATTTCGACACCCATGTGATCCGCGGCGTCGCGACCCTGTCGGTCGATGCCAAGCCCGATGCCAAGCAACTGGTGGTCGATGACAATGGCCTGCGCATCGTGACGGTGACCGATGCGCAGAACCGCCCCCTGCCCTACACGGTCGGCCAGGCGGACAAGGTGCATGGCGCGCCGTTGACGATCACGCTGAACGGCAATCGCACGGTCAAGATCGCCTATGCCTCCGCGCCCGGCGCCAAGGCGCTGCAATGGCTTTCGCCCGAACAGACGGCGGGCAAGAAACAGCCCTATCTGTTCAGCCAGGGCGAGGCGATCCTCAACCGTAGCTGGATTCCGACCCAGGATTCGCCCGGCATCCGCCAGACCTGGGACGCCACCGTCAACGCCCCCTGCGCGCTGACCGTCGTGATGAGCGGCGAGCGGACGGCCGAGACGCCGTGCGAGGGCGGCCGCCACACCGCCAGCTATCGCATGGACAAGCCGGTCGCCCCCTATTTGATCGCGCTTGCCATCGGCGACCTGAAGTTCAAGCCCTTAAGCGCCAACACCGGCATCTGGACCGAACCCGCGATGCTCGACAAATCGGCCTGGGAGTTTGCCGGGCTCGACAAATTCGTGACCGCCGCCGAGGGGCTGTACGGCCCCTATCGCTGGGGTCGCTATGACGTGCTGGTCCTGCCGCCCAGCTTCCCGTTCGGTGGCATGGAAAACCCCATGCTCACCTTCGCCACGCCGACGGTGCTGGCGGGCGACCGCAGCCTCGTCAGCCTGATCGCGCATGAACTGGCGCATAGCTGGTCGGGCAATCTGGTCACCAACGCGACCTGGGACGATTTTTGGCTGAACGAAGGCTTCACCAGCTATTTCGAAAACCGGATCATGGAGTCGATGTACGGCAAGCGCCGCGCCGCCATGGAGGCGGACCTGGCCTGGACCGACATGCAGAATGCGGTGAAGGAAGCCGGCGGTCCTGAATCGCCCGACACCAAGCTGCACCTTGATCTCGATGCCAAGCGGGATCCCGACGACGGCATGACCCAGATCGCCTATGACAAGGGCGCGACCTTCCTGCGGACGATCGAGTCGGTGGTCGGCCGGCCGCGCTGGGACGCGTATTTGCGCGGCTATTTCGATCGCCACGCCTTTCAGCCCCAGACGAGTGCGGGCTTCCTCGCCGATCTGAAGGCCAATTTGCTCAAGCCCGGCGAGGCGGAGAAGATCGGCGTCGACCAATGGGTCTATCAGCCGGGCATCCCCGCCAATGCCGTCCATGTCCGCTCCGACGCCTTCCCCGCGATCGACGCGGCGGCCAAGGTGTTCGCGACCGGCGGCCCCGTCTCGGCCGTCCCCGACAAGGTCACGACGCAGGAATATGTCCGCTTCCTCGACCAGTTGCCGCGCCAGTTGCCTGCCAGGCGGCTCGCCACGCTCGACGGGCGGTTTCATTGGAACGAGACGGGCAATAGCGAGATCCGCTTCGCCTGGCTGCGCCTCGCGCTCGCCAACCGCTATCCGCCCGCTGAGGCCTCAGCCGAGCAGTTCCTGACGTCGCAAGGCCGCCGCAAGTTCGTCGCACCGCTGTTCCAGCAGCTTCAGGGCCAGGGCGAATGGGGCCAGGCGCTGGCCAAGCGAATCTACGACAAAGCGCGTCCGGGCTATCATTCGGTAACCCAGGTGACGGTGGATCGCCTGCTCGGACGGTAAAGCGAGCCTCTTACACGGCGAAATGAGGAACGAAATTTTCGTTTCGCCGTGTGACTTTCAGGTCACCGCCGCCGAAACACCGTTCACCGGATATGGTTCCGGCCGCGCTTTCCAACGCGTTTAGCCCCGGTTAATCGACACTCACACCGACATTCCGACCGGGGGGTCACGTGAAGTTCAAGGCATTTGCAGTGCGATTCGCGCTGATGGCATCGTGCGGCCTGATGATGGCCGCTCCCGCCGCAGCTCAGTTCTGGCAGTGTGCGCCCTATGCCCGCGAGATTTCGGGCATCGATATTCATGGCAACGCCAACACCTGGTGGGGCCAAGCCGAGGGCCGTTACGAGCGTGGCCACACGCCGGCGGAAGGTTCGGTCCTGGCGTTCGAGGCGACCCACCGCATGCGCGTCGGCCATGTCGCGATGGTCAGCAAGGTCATCAGCGGCCGCGAAGTCCTCCTGACCCACGCCAACTGGTCGCGTCGCGGCGGCATCGAGCGTGACGTCCGCGCGGTCGACATCTCGCCGAACAACGACTGGTCGATGGTCAAGGTCTGGTACGGCCCCAATGGCGGCCTGGGCACCTCGGCCTATCCGACCAAGGGCTTCATCTATGCCGGCCACAAGCCCAGCGTCTCGTCGCTGCCCGCGACCGAAATCGCTTCGAACACCAATGGCCGCGTCAACGGCATCCTGACCTTCGCCGCGCCGACTCAGTAATCGGCGGTTCGGGCTTACAGTCCCGACGATTTTATCAAGCGCGGAACGTGCACTTCGACTTCGCTCAGTGCGAACGGAGTGAGAGACAAGGCCCCAATCCTCGCCGACCTGCGCTACAAATTCCGTTCAGCCTGAGCGAAGTCGAAGGCCACGGGAATCCCCGCCCGCAAGGCTAAGCCGCCCGGAACGTCATCGCCACGCCGTTCATACAGTACCGCTTGCCCGTCGGCTTCGGCCCATCGTCGAAGACATGGCCGAGATGGCCACCGCACCGGCTACAATGCACCTCGACCCGCTCCATCATCAGCGATCGGTCGCTATGCATACCGACGACCTTAGGCAGCGGCGCCCAGAAGCTAGGCCAGCCCGTGCCGCTATCGAACTTGGTCTTCGACGAGAAGAGCGGTTGCGCGCACCCCTTGCAGGAAAAGACGCCGCTGCGATGCTCGCCGTTGAGCGGGCTGCTATAGGGCCGTTCAGTGCCCTCACGGCGCAGGACGTCATAGGCCGCCGGCCCCAGTTTCTGCCGCCATGCGGCATCGCTCATCGCAACGGGAAAGCGCTCCGCCGCCTCGGCCTCATGGCCACAGGCGGACAGCCCGACGCCGATAGCCCCCAGGCCCATCAGTGAGAGAAAAGCGCGGCGATCGGAAGGCGATGCGGTCATAGACCCAAGATAGGAAGGCCGTCTGCATACGCAAAGGCCCGTCACCCCTCCTATAGGATCAGGCCCGCTTCCGCCGCCAGAAGGGCTGCGCACTGCCCGATTGCAGCACGCCGCGCCGGAACAGCCGCGCACCCATGGTCACGAAGATCGCGACCCATAGCCCCTGCCAGGCCAGCGCCAGCGCGTGTGGCCACAGCGCATCGTCCGCCGCCGCCAGTCCCGCCATCGCAAAGGGCGAGGATAGCGGAAATATCTCCGCCACCCGGGCCAGCCAGCCATCGGGTTCGGACAAGCCGCTGAGCGTCAGGGTGAACATGCCGACCTGCACGATAGTGATCGGCAGCGAGAGCATCTGAATCTCCCGCATCGTCGATGCCTGCGCGCCGATCGTCAGGAACACCGAGCCCAGCAGCAGATAGGCCATGGTGAAATAAGCCACGAACAGGATCGCGAACATCGGCAGGCCGACCGCCGGAGACAATTCGCCGACCATGCCGGCGAAGGACGGCGGCAACAGGCTGGTCACCTGACCCATCACCGTTCCCCAAAAGCCGATGAACAATATCGCGACCCCGAACATGCCGAGCAACTTGCCCAGGAACACCGCCTCCAACGGCACGGCGGCGGCCAGCACCTCGATCACCTTGTTCGACCGTTCCTCCGCCATGGTACCGACGACCTGGCCGGCAAGGAACAGGGTCAGGAAGAAGACGCCGAACACCGCCAGGAACGCCGTCTGGTTCTGGCCTCCCAGCGTCGCGCGCTGGCGGCTGAACGCGATCTTGGTCGGCGTACTGCTCGGCAACGGCCCGCCCAACCGTTCGGCGGCGAGCGCACTGCCCGCCAGAACCGCCAGATAATCGGCGGTCCGGGCGCCACGCGGCCCATAGAGGATGGTCGGGCGGTCAAGCGGGCCATAAAGGACCGCCGTCGCATCATAATCCTTCGCCTCGAAACTGGCACGCGCCTGCGCCGCTATATCGCGCGCGGGCGACAGGGTGACGAGCGACGGTGGCTCCTCGTCCCGGCGGAAAACCTTGCGCGCGCGCTGATCCGCCTCGGCAAAGGCCGGCGCCACGGCGTCGGGGACGATCGCGACGATGCGCACCCGCTCGCTGCCCTGATCGGCGGCCTGGCGTGCGCCGAGCGCGCCGATGGTGCTGAACGCGACCATGATCAGCGGCGCGAACAGGAACAGAAGGAAGATCGGCGTGAAGACGGTGGCGATGAAATCGCGCCGGGCGATCGTCATCGTCTGGCGGATCAGGCGACGCGCGCTCATGCCGCGACCTCCGCAGCAGATTCGCCGACGATGCGGACAAAGGCCTCGTGCAGGCTGGGTCGCTCGATTGACAGGTTCAGGATGCCCGCCCCCGCCGCCAGCAACCGGCCCAGCACCGGTTCGATCCCCTCATCGGGCAAGGCGAAGCGCCAATCCTCACCCTCGCGCACCGCATCGGCGGGCAAGGATGCAGGCGACACCCGGTCCGGATCGCGCGGACGATAGCGGACCCGAGCGCGCAACGTCCCGCGCGCTTCGTCCACCGTGCCCTCGAACCGGCGCCGGCCACCGGCGATGATCGCCAGCCGGTCGCACAGCCGCTCGGCATGGGCCATGACATGCGTCGAAAACAATATGGTCGCTCCCCGATCGCGCTCGCCGAGGATCAGCGCCTCGAGCCGTTCCTGATTGACCGGGTCCAGCCCCGAAAAGGGTTCGTCGAGCACCAGCAGGCGCGGCCGATGGACGACCGAGCCGAGCAGTTGCACCAGCTGCGCCATGCCCTTGGACAATTTGCGGATCTTGTTGTCGGCGGCATGGCCGAGTCCGGCCTGTTCCAGCAATTCGGACGCCCGCGCCCGCCCGGTCGCCCAGTCGAGCCCGCGCAGCGCGCCCATGAAGGCGATCGCCTCGCGCGCCTTCATCGCCGGGTAAAGCCCGCGCTCCTCGGGCAGATAGCCGACCAGATCGCTCGCATCGCGGGGATGGGCATGGCCCAGCAGCGTGCGATGCCCGGCATCGGGTTCGATAATGCCCAAGAGCATGCGCAAGGTCGTGGTCTTGCCCGCGCCATTGGGGCCCAGGACGCCGTACACCGCCCCCGTCGGCACGGCGATGTCGACTCCGTCCACCACGCTTCGATCGCCGAAACGCTTTGCCAGGCCCGAGGCGCTGACCGCCCACTGATTGTCCAAGCCCTGTTCCTCCGCCCTATCCTCCTGTGGTAGCGGGCTGACGTGGCGCAAGACAAGCTGGAAACCCGGATCAAGGCAAAGGCGGCCGAACTGGGCTTTGCCGCGATCGGTATCACCCATGCCGATGCCGCGCCCAAAACGGTCGAGCGGTTGCACCAATGGCTGGCCGAGGGACGCCACGGATCGATGATCTGGATGGCCGACCGCGCGCACCAAAGGCAAAGCCCCGCAAGCCTGTGGCCCGAGGTGCGCAGCGTCATCTCGCTGGGCGTCAGCTATGCCCCCGCCGAAGATCCGATGCGGCTGGCCGAACATAAGCGGATCGGGCGCATCTCGGTCTATGCACAGGGCGCCGACTATCATGACGTGGTCAAGCGGCAGTTGAAGGCGCTAGGCCGCTGGCTGGCGCAGGAGGCGGGGTGCGACCTGAAAGTCTTCGTCGATACCGCGCCGGTGATGGAAAAGCCGCTGGCCGAGGCGGCGGGGCTGGGCTGGCAGGGCAAGCACACCAATCTGGTCAGCCGCGAGCATGGCAGCTGGCTGTTCCTAGGCGCGATCTACACCACGCTGGAACTGGAGCCCGATGCGGTGGCGCGCGATACCTGCGGGCGCTGCGACGCCTGCCAGCGTGCCTGCCCGACTGATGCCTTTCCGGCGCCTTATCAGTTGGATGCCCGGCGGTGCATTTCCTATCTGACGATCGAACATGCCGGGCCCATCCCGGAGGAGTTCCGCGTGGCGATCGGCAACCGCATCTATGGCTGCGATGATTGCCTGGCGGTCTGCCCCTGGAACAAGTTCGCCGCGGCGGCGCAGGCGAACATGGCCTTCCACCCCCGCGCCGAGCTGACCGCGCCGGAACTGGGGGATTTGCTGTCGCTGGACGATGCCGAATTTCGGCAGGTCTTTTCCGGCTCACCGATCAAGCGGATCGGCCGCAACCGGATGGTGCGCAATGCGGCGATCGCAGCGGGCAATAGCGGCGCGGCGGAATTGGTGCCGGTGTTGCGGGGCTTGCTGGGGGACGCCGACCCGGTGGTTGTTGAAGCAGCGGAATGGGCCTTGGGGCGATTGAATGCACAACCGTCGTCATGGCGAGTGTAGCGAAGCAATCCCAATGTCCGGGCACGACGCCCCGGATCGCTTCGCTACGCTCGCCATGACGGAATAGGGGTCAGTCCACCCAGTCGAGCCCGATATCCCGGTACACATCCCGATCCTCGTCCCAGCCCGGCTTGACCTTCACATGCAGGTACAGATGCACCTTCTGTCCCAGTAATTCGGACAGTTGCGCCCGTGCCCGCGCGCCGATCTCCTTGATCCGCACGCCGTTCTTCCCGAGCACGATCGCGCGCTGGGTGGGGCGTTCGACCAGGATCTGCTGGTGGATCTCGACCGATCCGTCCTCGCGTTCCTTATAGGCCTCGGTCTCGACCGCGCTGGCATAGGGCAGTTCGGCATGAAGCTGGAGATAGATCTGCTCGCGCGTCACCTCGGCCGCCAGCGCGCGCTCGGTCGCGTCGGAGACCTGATCCTCCGGGTAATGCCACGGCCCCTGAGGCATCAGTCCGGCAAGGCGGGTCTTCAACTCGGGTAGCCCGTCGCCCGTCTGCGCGGAGACGAACCAGGTCTCGTCGAACGGCACCACCTGGTTGAGCTTTTCGGCATGGCCGAGCAGCCGCGCCTTGTCGGCGATATCGACCTTGTTGAGGATCAGATGCTTGGGTTCGGGCCGGTGTGCGATCGACTCGGCGATGGCGGTGACCTTGGGGCCGATGCCGCCCTTGCCATCGACGACCAGCGCCAGGATATCGGCGCCCTCCGCGCCTTCCCAGGCGGCTGCGACCATCGCGCGGTCGAGACGCCGCTTGGGCTCGAAGATGCCGGGCGTGTCGACCAGCAGGATCTGCGCCTCGCCTTCGATCGCGACGCCGAGCAATTTGGCGCGAGTCGTCTGCGCCTTGGGGCTGACGATGGCGACCTTCTGGCCGACCAGCGCGTTGACGAGGGTGGATTTGCCGGCATTGGGCGCGCCGACGACGGCAACAAGGCCGCAACGTTGTTCAGTCATGGCGACCAGCGGTACAGGCCCGGCCCCCTTCCCGCAACGCCAAGCCCATATGGACGGAATATAATGGTCCGATCACGGAACGGCCAAGCTCGCGCGCGCATTTTTTGCAGGTGATTTCAGAGTAAGGAGAGATGCCATGAAGACCCTTCTCACCGCGCTGTCGGCCGCCGCGCTGCTGACCGTCGCGGGCCCCGCCTCGGCCAAGGGTTGCCTGAAGGGCGCGGCCGTCGGCGGTGTCGGCGGGCATTTCGTCGGCAAGGGCCATGCGGTGCTCGGCGCCGCGGCGGGCTGCGCGATCGGCCACCACCGGGCCAAGGTGCAGGCGAAGAAGGAAGCAGCGGCCGCCAAGGGTAAGTAATTCGGTGACAGCCTGAGCGAGGCGGAGGTTTTCCCTTGGCCTTCGACTTCGCTCAGGCTGAACGGCTGTTGTGAAAAAGCCCCCCCCCGTTCAGGCTGAGCGAAGTCGAAGCCTAAGCCCCCCCTTACGCCTTTAACTTCGCCAGCAACGCCTTGGCGGCGGCCGTCTCGGCCTCCTGCTTGTTCGCCCCCGACGCGCTCGCCTCGGCGGTCCGCCCGATCCGCACCGTGACGGTGAAGCGCGGCGCGTGATGCGGGCCCGAGCGGTCGGTCACCTCATATTCCGGCGCCTTGCGATTATGCGCGGCGGCCCATTCCTGCAGCGCCGATTTAGGATGCTGCGGCGCCTTGCCCTGCGAGTGCACCCGATCACCCCAGGCCTTGCGGACAAAGGCACGCGCCGCATCCAGCCCCGCTTCCCGATACCAGGCGCCGATCAGCGCCTCCATCACATCGCCCAGCACATTGTCGCTATCCGACGCACCATCGTCCCGCGCCTGCTTGCCCAACCGCAGATGATCGCGCACGCCCAGGTCGCGCGCGACATCGGCGCACACCGGGCCCGTCACCAGCGAATTGAGCCGGCGCGATAATTGCCCTTCAGGTTCATTCGGAAACTGTTCCCACAGCCATTCGGCCATGATGAGGCCCAGCACCCGGTCACCCAGAAACTCTAGCCGCTCATAATTCTCCGCCGCCTGGCTGCCATGGGTCAGCGCGCGGTGAAAGGGTGCGCTATCCTGGGGGGCACGGCCGAAAATCTGGGTCAGCCAGGAATCGACAGAACTCAAAACCCTTCTCCGATCCGGTTCCAGCGCGCGGCGGATACCCATGTCCAGGGCTTGATCCATTCAGCCGAGCCATCGGTCGAGAAGAAGGTGACCGCCGCACGCCCCTCCAGCCGGTTCATCGGGATATAGCCCATGCCCATGGGCGGCGCGAAGCGGCTGTCCGCCGAATCATCGCGGTTGTCGCCCATCAGGAAGACGTCACCGGCGGGCACCGTATAGACGACCGTGTCGTCGCGATCGGGAAAGTCGCCCTGGTCGAGCACATCATAGCTCTTGCCATTGGGTAGCGTCTCGCGGAACCGGGCATAGCGGCACACCGCCTTCCCCGCGACAGTGTCGAGATGCTCGGCACCGCATTTCTCGGCGGGGAAATTGGGGGTCAGCGGCAGGATGAAATCGGCGACGCGCTGCTTGGGCACCGGGCGACCGTTCAGAATGACTTGGCCATTCTGCACCTGGATCGTGTCGCCGGGCAGGCCGATGACCCGCTTAATGACGTCATGATCGTCGGGCCCCGGCGAGCGGAACACCACCACGTCGCCGCGCGCCGGATCACGACCCAGGATACGACCGGGCAGCAAGGGCAGGCCGAAGGGAAAGGACCAGCGCGAATAGCCGTAATTCCACTTGGTCACGAACAGATAATCGCCGATCAACAGGCGCGGCAGCATCGATTCCGACGGAATGACGAACGACGTCACGATGAAGCTGCGCAGGATGAAGACGAACAACGCCAGCTTCAGGAAGAAGCGCAGCGTGTCCTTGGCTTCCGATTTTTGGGGTGTGTCGGCCATGGTCAGCGGGTTCGCGCAACCCGCCCGCGGCGTCAAGCCGCTTCGCCTTTCCTCGGGGCGGCATCGGCGATAGGGGAACCGCCCGTCCCTTCATCGGTACATCCCTGCATCCATGACCGAGTTCATCCTCAACCTCATCGCCTGGGGCGGCTATTTCGGCATCTTCCTGCTGATGGCATTGGAGAATATCCTGCCGCCCATCCCGTCCGAGGTCATCATGGGGCTGGGCGGCATGGCGGTGGCGCGCGGCGACATGGCGATGGTGCCGCTGCTGCTCTGGGGTACCGCCGGGACGACCGTCGGCAATTACGCCTGGTACGCGGTCGGGCGCTATATCGGCTATGAGCGGTTTCGCCCCTTTGTCGAGCGACATGGCCGCTGGCTGACCATGGACTGGCGCGATGTCGAGCGGCTGCACCTGTTCTTCGTGCGGCATGGCGGCTGGGTGGTCTTCGTCTTCCGCTTCATGCCGGCCTTTCGCACGATGATCTCGCTGCCCGCCGGCATCACCAAGATGCCGCTCGTCAAGTTCCTACTGTGGACCTTTGCCGGCAGCATCATCTGGAACGCGATCCTGGCCTATGCGGGGCTGTGGCTGGGCGCCAATTTCAAGGCGATCGATCGCTATATCGGGCCGGCGGCGATCGTGATGACGGTGGTCATCGTCATCGGCTATGTCTGGCGCGTGGTCACCTGGAAGCCGCGCTGCGAACGCTGAACGCCCTCACCCGCGCGGATGGGCGGTCCGATATATGTCCAGCAACCGCGCCGCATCGACCGCCGTATAGATTTGCGTCGAGCTCAGGCTCGCATGGCCGAGCAGTTCCTGAAGCTGGCGCAGATCGGCGCCGCGCCCCAGCAGATGCGTAGCGAAGCTGTGGCGGAGCGCATGCGGCGTGGTACGCGCGCCCAGTCCCAGCCGCTCGCGCGCGCCGCGCACCGACCGGCGGATGATCGCCGGCGACAGCGGGCCGCCCTTCGCCCCCCGAAACAATGGCTCTCGCCCCTCCACGGCAAAGGGCATCTGCGCGGCATAGCGCTCGATCGCCTCGCGCACCTGGGGCAGCAAAGGCACGATCCGGGTCTTGTCGCGCTTGCCCAAAACGCGCAGCGTCTCGCCCAGCGGCAGGATCGCGGCGGGCAGCGCCAGCGCCTCGCCGATGCGAAGCCCCGCGCCATAGAGAAGAAGAAGCACCGCCCAGTCGCGCGCCGCGATCCAGGGCTCGGCGGCATCCTCCGCGACATCCTCCGCTAGCGCAATGATATCGGCCGGCGCCTGGGGACGCGGCATGCTCCGCTTTCGGCGTGGGCCTTTCAGTGCCGGGGGCTCGATGCCGGCGAACTGAAGGAAGGTCCGTACCGCCGACAATTCCCGCGCGGTGGAGGCGGCGGTCAGCCCTTCTCCACGGCGGAATGCCAAATAGGCACGCAGATCGGTGGCGGTGATGCGAGACAAGGCTCCGGCATCGACTTCGCTGCCCCAATGCCGGGTAAGAAAACCGGTCAATCGCTCGGCGGTGGCGACATAGGCGCGGACCGTGTGATCCGATCGCCGCAGGTCCACGGTGAGATGGCGATAATAGTCGGCGATCAGCACGGTCATGTCATGGGCTTAGGCTGGATTGTGGCGGAGGTCATCCCGTGGCCTTCGACTTCGCTCAGGCTGAACGGAGGTCGGGATACAGGGGAATAGAGACGAGGCGAGCGCCCATCCCACCCTCCGTTCGCGCTGAGCGAAGTCGAAGCGCACGCCCGGCCCTCACCAAACAGAACCCAAAACAAAAGGGGCGTTTCCTCACGGAAACGCCCCTTCCAAAACCAAAGTCGGAAAAATCAGCGATCGAGGATCGCGTCGATCTCCGCCCCCACCGCGTCCATCGCGGCCATGCCATCGACGCGGGTCACGATACCGCGCGCTTCGTAGATCGGCAGGATCGGCGCCGTCTTGGCACGATACTCGGCCATGCGGGTACGCACCGTCTCGGCATTGTCGTCCGGACGCCGCTTGAACTCGGTCGAGCCGCAAACGTCGCACACGCCCTCGACCTGGGTCGGCTTGAAGGTGTCGTGATAGCCGGCACCGCACGACGCGCAGGTGAAGCGCCCGGTGATCCGCTCGACCAGCGCATCCTCGTCGACGGCCAATTCGATGACATGGTCCAGCGTCTTGCCACGTTCGGACAGCAGCAGGTCCAGCGCCTCGGCCTGGGCTTCGGTGCGCGGATAGCCGTCGAAGATCGCGCCACCCTCGGCATCCGCCTGGTCCAGCCGCTCGCCGATCAGCGCCGAGACGATCGCGTCGGACACCAGCTCGCCGGCATCCATCACCGCCTTGGCCTGGAGCCCGACAGGGGTGCCCGCCTTGACCGCCGCGCGCAGCATGTCGCCCGTCGACAGTTGCACCATGCCGCGATTGGCCACCAGCCGCTGCGCCTGGGTTCCCTTACCCGCACCGGGTGGACCCAGCAGGATGATGTTCACGCCCACGTCAATCTCCCCTCTTTGGCTGCGATTCGCCCGCGCTTCAGCGCAGGCGACCACCCTTCAGCTTCGCCTTCTTGATCAGATCGCCATATTGATGCGCGAGCAAGTGGCTTTGAATCTGCGTCACCGTGTCCATCGTCACGTTGACCACGATCAGCAAGCTGGTGCCCCCCAGATAGAAAGGAATCTGGAGCGCCGAGACCAGATATTCCGGCAGCAGACAGATGATGGTCAGATAGGCCGCGCCAATCACGGTGATACGGGTCAGCACGTAATCGAGATAGGTCTCGGTGTTCTTGCCCGGCCGGATGCCGGGGATGAACCCGCCATAGCGCTTCAGATTGTCCGCCGTCTCTTCCGGGTTGAACACGACCGCCGTGTAGAAGAACGAGAAGAAGATGATGCCCGCACCATAGAGCAGCATGTACACCGGGCTGCCGTGCTGCAGATACTGGTTGAGGCTGATGATGAAGTCGCCCCAGCGGCTCTCACCGGCCACGCGCTGCCCCGCGAACTGCGAGATGGTCAGCGGCATCAGCAGCAGCGACGAAGCGAAGATCGGAGGGATCACGCCGGCGGTGTTGATCTTCAGCGGTAGGTGGCTACGGTCGGCCTGCATGCCCCGCTGCGTCGCGCGCTTGGGATACTGGATCAGGATGCGGCGCTGGGCACGCTCCATGAAGCAGATGAACAGGACGAGGATGACGACGGCGACGACGATGCCGATCAGGCGGACCGGATCGATGCTGCCGGTGCGGCCGCCTTCGAGCAGGTTGACCAGCGTGGTCGGCAGATGGGCGACGATGCCCGCCATGATGATGAGCGACACGCCGTTGCCGATGCCCCGGCTGGTGATCTGCTCGCCCAGCCACATCAGGAACATCGTACCGCCGATCAGCGAGATGACCGCCGCAATGCGGAAGGTCATGCCCGGCTCGATCACCGCCTGGATGCCCTGGCTGGCGCCCAGCGTTTCGAGACCAACGGCGATGAAATAGCCCTGGATCGCGGTCAGCAGCACCGTGCCGTAGCGGGTATATTGGTTCAGCTTCTTGCGGCCGCTCTCGCCTTCCTTCTTGATGGCGGCGAGCTGCGGGCTCAGCGAGGTCGCGAGCTGCACGACGATCGACGCCGTGATGTACGGCATCACGCCCAGCGCGATCAGCGACATGCGGCTGAGCGAACCGCCCGAGAAGGTGTTGAAGAAGTCGAGCACGCCGCCCGTGGTCTTCTGGCTCAGCAGGCCCAGCGCGGTCGGGTCGACGCCCGGCAGCGGAACATAGCTGAGCAGGCGGAAGACGATCAGCGCGCCGATCGTGAACCACAGCCGCTTCTTGAGGTCGGTGGCCTTGGCGAATTTCGCCAGGCTGATGCTTTGCGCCATCTGGTCGGCTGCGGATGCCATAGCTGTTGCGTTATCCTGGAAACGAAAAACGGCGGGATGCGTTTTGAACCGCCCCGCCGCTCATATAGGCGCGAAGACGCGCTTGTCTAACCCGGATGCAAAATCCGCCGCTGTCATTCGGGCCGGAGCCTTGGGACAGCGGCGGATCTTATCCGGTTCAGGCCTTGGCGGCGAGCTTCGCGGCGCGGGCCTGGCCCTTCTTCGCGGCGGCCTTCTCGGCGGCGGGCACGACGTGCGGCACGTCGACCGAACCACCGGCCTTCTCGACCGCTTCACGCGCCGAGGCCGACACGCCCTGCACGACGAACGACAGCTTGGTGGTCAGTTCGCCCTTGCCGAGCAGACGGACGCCGTCCTTGCCGCCACGCGCCAGGCCAGCGGCCTTCAGCGCGGCGTGGTCGATCGTGCCGTCGGTCTTCAGCTTGCCCGAGTCGACCGCCTTCTGGATCGCGCCCAGATTCACCTCGGCATAGTCCTTGGCGAAGATGTTGTTGAAGCCACGCTTCGGCAGACGCATGTGGAGCGGCATCTGACCGCCCTCGAAGCCCGCAATGGACACGCCCTCACGGCTCTTCTGACCCTTGACGCCGCGACCACCGGTCTTGCCCTTGCCCGAACCGATACCGCGACCGACGCGGATCTTGGACTTGCGGGCACCCTGGTTGTCGAAAAGTTCGTTCAGCTTCATGATTTGCACTCGCTTTCGCTTGTTTCGCGCATGGCCGTCACTCGGGAAGAATCACGACCGTTGGATAAAAGGAAGGGGGCCGCATAGCCCCCTTCCCCGTGTTTGTCACTGTTCATTGTGACGGATGTGAGACCGGGACCGCATCCTTCTCTCCGTTCGCACTGAGCGAAGTCGAAGTGCAAGCGGAGCGGCGAGGCCTTCGATTACGCTCAGGCTGAACGGAGCGCAGGATCGATCCCGAAGTGCCTCAGTCCACCACCTGAACCATGTGCTGCACCTTGCGGATCATACCGCGGACTTCAGGGCTGTCCTGAAGCTCGGAGACCTTGTGCATCTTGTTCAGGCCCAGGCCGACGAGGGTCGCGCGCTGGTCCTTGGTGCGGCGGATCGGCGAACCGGTCTGCTTGACTTTGATGGTAGCCATGGTCGCTTACTCCACGACGGCCGCGGCTTCCGCCTCGGCAGTCTGCTGGGTGGCACCGTGACCGCGACCCAGCAGGTCGGCGATCTTCTTGCCACGACGCTGCGCCACCGCCTTCGGCGAAGTCTGGTCGCCCAGCGCTTCGAAGGTGGCACGGATCATGTTGTACGGGTTCGACGTGCCGACCGACTTCGTCACCACGTCGGCGACGCCGAGCGATTCGAAGATGGCGCGCATCGGACCACCGGCGATGATGCCGGTACCCTGCGGAGCCGAACGCACCGTCACGCGGCCCGCACCAAAATGGCCGTTGCCATCATGATGCAGCGTGCGACCGTCCTTCAGCGGAACGCGGACCATCGCCTTCTTGGCGGCAGCCGTCGCCTTCGAGATGGCTTCCGGCACTTCGCGCGCCTTGCCATGACCGAAGCCCGCACGTCCCTTGCCGTCGCCGACCACGACGAGCGCGGCGAAGCCGAAACGCTTACCGCCCTTCACGGTCTTCGAGACGCGGTTGATGTGGACGAGCTTTTCGATCAGCTCTTCGCCCTGCTCCTCGGCGCCACCGCGACGGTCGTCGCGACGACCACGGTTGCCGTCACGGCCGCCACGGCCGCGATCGCCGCCCGGACCACGGCCACGGCCGCCCCGGGGACCGCGACCCTGGGTCGCGTCCTGCGCGGCGCCTTCGGCACCGGCAACGGCCACGTTGTTCTCGTCAGCCATATTAGAACTCCAATCCCGCTTCGCGTGCCGCCTCGGCCAGCGCCTTGACGCGGCCGTGGAACAGGAAGCCGCCACGGTCGAAAACGACCTGCGTGACGCCGGCGGCCTTGGCCTTCTCGGCCACGCGCTTGCCGACTTCGCTCGCCGCTGCGACGTTCGCGCCCGACTGGCCGCGTGCGTCCTTTTCCAGCGTCGAGGCCGAAGCCACGGTACGACCCGCCTCGTCGTCGATCACCTGGGCATAGATGTGCTTGCCCGAGCGATGCACCGACAGGCGCGGACGGGTGCCCGCACGCGCACGCAGCGCGGTACGGTTGCGCCGACGGCGCTTCTCGAAAAGAGAGAGACCCTTGGTCATTACTTCTTCTTCCCTTCCTTGCGGAAGATGAACTCGCCGTCGTACTTGATGCCCTTGCCCTTATACGGCTCGGGCTTGCGCCAGCGGCGGATCTCGGCGGCCAGCTGGCCGACCTTCTGCTTGTCCGCACCGCTGATCTCGACGGTGGTGGCGTCCGGCGTCTTCACCTCGATGCCTTCCGGCACGTCGATGTTGACGTCGTGGCTGTAGCCGAGCTGCAGCTTCAGGGTCTTGCCCTGCGCGGCGGCGCGGTAGCCGACGCCGGTGATGACCAGCTTCTTCGAGAAGCCTGCGGTCACGCCGGTGACGAGGTTCTGCACCATGGTGCGCTGCATGCCCCAGAAGGCACGGGCGCGCTTGGTGTCGTTCGCGGGCTGGACCCCGATGGCGTCCGCCTGGACGTCATAGGTGATCTCGTCGGCGAGCGGCATGGAGAGGGTGCCCTTGGGCCCCTTCACGCTCAGCACCTTGTCGGCGATGGTCGCGGTGACGCCGGCCGGAACCGACACCGCCTTCTTACCAATGCGGCTCATCAGAACACCTCCGCCAGGACTTCGCCACCGACATTCTGCTCGCGCGCTTCGGCGTCCGACAGAACGCCACGCGGCGTCGACACGATGGTGATGCCCAGGCCGTTGCGAACGCGCGGAAGCTCCTGCGCGCCCGAATAGATACGGCGGCCGGGCTTGGACACGCGCGCGACATGCTTGATCGCGGGCTGGCCTTCGAAATACTTCAGCTCGATGCGGATGCCGGCCGCAGGGCCCATCTGCTCTTCGCTGTAGCCACGGATATAGCCTTCGCGCTGGAGCACGTCGAGCACGCGGGCGCGCAGCTTCGACGCAGGCGTCAGGACGGAGTCCTTGCGCGCGCGCTGGCCGTTGCGGATGCGGGTGAGCAAGTCACCCAGGGGATCGGTCACTGCCATCTCAAATGGTCCTTACCAGCTCGACTTGGTGACGCCGGGGATCAGGCCCTTGTTGGCCAGATCGCGCAGCATGACGCGAGCGAGACGGAACTTGCGGTAATACGCACGCGGGCGACCGGTGATCTCGCAGCGGTTGCGGATGCGGGTCGGATTGCCGTTGCGGGGGATCTCGGCCATCTTCAGGCGCGCGATCAGACGCTCGGTCTCATCGAGGCTCTGGTCGTTCGCGATCGCCTTCAGCTTCGCGTACTTGCCGGCATACTTCTTGACGAGAAGACGACGCTTCTCGTTCTTGTTGATTGAACTCAGTTTCGCCATGGACTTAAGCTCTTTCTGTAAGGACCCCCTCCCCGGCGTGGGGAGGGGGCAGTCCGGTTACGCCGCCTTCTTCTCGTCGGCAGCGTCTTCCTTGGGGAACGGGAAGCCGAACAGACGGAGCAGCTCGCGCGCTTCGTCGTCGGTCTTCGCCGAGGTGGTCACGATCACATCCATGCCGCGCACCTTGTCGATGCGGTCATAGTTGATTTCGGGGAAGATGATCTGTTCCTTGATGCCGCAGGCATAGTTGCCGCGACCGTCGAAGGACTTCGGATTCAGGCCGCGGAAGTCGCGAACGCGCGGCAGCGCGATCGTGATGAAGCGGTCCAGGAATTCGTACATGCGCTCGCGACGCAGCGTGACCTTCACACCGATCGGCATGCCTTCACGCAGCTTGAACTGCGCGATCGACTTCTTCGCCTTGGTGATGACGGGCTTCTGACCCGCGATCAGCTCCATCTCGGAGGCGGCCTGGTCGACGCGCTTCTTGTCCTGCGTCGCTTCGCCCACGCCCATGTTGAGCACGATCTTCTCGATCCGGGGGATCTCGTTGACGTTCTTGTAACCGAACTTGTCGGTCATCGCCTTGATGATGCTATCGTCATAGATAGCCTTCATGCGGGGCTTGTAATCAGCCATCGATCTTCTCCCCGGTCTTGACGGCCACGCGGACCTTCTTGCCATCCTGCGTCTCGAAACGGACGCGGGTCGGCTTGCCATCGGCGGTCACGTGCGCAACCTTCGAGATGTGCAGCGGAGCGGCCGTGCGCTCCAGGCCACCCTGCGGGTTCGCCTGGGTCGGCTTGCGGTGACGGGTGGCGATGTTGACGCCGTCCACGACGACCTTGCCGTCCTTCGGCATCGCCAGCGACACGGTGCCGGTCTTGCCCTTGTCCTTGCCGGACAGGACGATGACCTTGTCACCCTTCTTGATGCGTGCAGCGGCCATTACAAAACCTCCGGCGCCAGCGAGATGATCTTCATGTGCTTCTTACCGCGAAGCTCACGCACGACCGGGCCAAAGATACGGGTGCCGATCGGCTCCTCGTTCTTGTTGACCAGCACGGCGGCGTTACCGTCGAAACGGATCACCGAACCGTCGGCGCGACGGATGTCCTTGGCGGTACGCACGATCACCGCGCGGTGAACGTCGCCCTTCTTCACGCGGCCACGCGGCTGCGCTTCCTTGACGCTGACGACGATGATGTCGCCGACCGATGCGGTACGGCGCTTCGAGCCGCCCAGCACCTTGATGCACTGCACCCGCTTCGCGCCGCTGTTGTCCGCGACGTCGAGATTGGACTGCATCTGGATCATGGATCCGCTTCCTTCTCTCTTCTGGGGTGGATACCGACCCAACCCCGCCTTAAAAAACGACCCCCGGCGCGGAGGTCCGCGCCAGGGGGAGAGGCCCCATAGCCACTCCTGGTGCGAAAGGCAAGCGAGTCGCTTGGAACCTTTCGCCCAATCCGCTCATCGCCCCGAAGGGCGCCGTCTCATTCCGAACCCCGCCCCTCCAACACGGAGAAGCGGGACTCGAAATCAAGAACGTCAGCCCTCGGCCGAGGCCCGTTCCGGCGTCGTGTGGGTGTTCACCCGCTCGATCACCTTCCAGGTCTTCAGCTTCGAGATCGGGGCGGTCTCTTCGATCCGCACCGTCTCACCGGCCTTGAACTCATTGCTCTCGTCGTGAGCATGATACTTCTTCGACCGACGGATGATCTTGCCGTAGAGGGGGTGCTTAACCTTCCGCTCCACATTGACGACGACCGTCTTGTCGGTCTTGTCCGAGACAATCACCCCGGTCAGCACGCGCTTCGGCATGTGTCTCGGTCCTTACTTGGCAGCCGCAGCGGTGCGCTGCGCTTGAATGGTCTTGATCCGCGCGATGTCGCGACGGACTTCCTTGACCCGGCTGGGCTTTTCGAGCTGGCTGGTGGCCGCCTGGAAGCGCAGGTTGAACTGCTCCCGCTTCAGGTTGCCCAGCGCCTCGACGAGCTGGTCGTCGCTCTGGCCGGTATATTCAGTCTTGGCCATTACTCGCCTCCGAGGTGCGAGGTGTCGCCCAGGCGGGCAACGACCTTGGTCTTGATGGGCAGCTTCATCGCGGCGCGCTCGAACGCCTCGGCGGCCAGCGGGCCGTCGACACCGTCGAGCTCGAACAGGATGCGACCCGGCTTCACGCGGGCGGCCCAGAATTCCGGCGAACCCTTACCCGAGCCCATGCGGACTTCGGCAGGCTTCGACGAAACCGGAACGTCCGGGAAGATGCGGATCCACAAGCGGCCCTGACGCTTGATGTGACGCGTGATCGCGCGGCGAGCCGCCTCGATCTGGCGAGCGGTGATACGCTCCGGCTCCATGGCCTTCAGGCCATAGGAACCGAAGTTCAGGCTGGTGCCGCCCTTCGCATCGCCGTGGATGCGGCCCTTGAAGGCCTTGCGGAACTTGGTGCGCTTTGGTTGCAGCATGTTCTTTGATCCTTAGCGGCGATGATCGTCGCGCGCCGGGCGCACGCCGGAGGTCTGAGCCTCCATCATCAGCCGGTCCTGCGCCATGGGGTCATGACCCAGGATCTCGCCCTTGAAGATCCACACCTTCACGCCGCACACACCATAAGCGGTGTGGGCCTGCGCTTCGGCATAGTCGACGTTCGCACGCAGCGTGTGCAGCGGAACGCGGCCTTCACGATACCATTCGGTACGCGCGATTTCCGCGCCGCCCAGACGGCCGCCGCAGGTGATACGGATGCCTTCGGCGCCCAGACGGAGCGCCGACTGCACCGCACGCTTCATGGCGCGACGGAACGCGATACGGCGCTCCAGCTGATCGGCCACGCCCTGCGCGACGAGCTTGGCGTCGATCTCGGGCTTGCGGATTTCGACGATATTCAGCGACACGTCGGACGAGGTCATCGAACCCAGCTTCTTGCGAAGCTTTTCGATGTCGGCGCCCTTCTTGCCGATGATCACGCCCGGACGCGCCGCGAAGATCGAGATGCGGCACAGCTTAGCCGGACGCTCGATGACGACCTTCGAGATCGCGGCCTGGGGCAGCGTCTTCATGATGTACTGGCGGATCTTCAGATCCTCCAGCAGCAGGCGGCCATAGTCATGGCCTTCGGCGAACCAGCGGCTGTCCCAGGTGCGGTTGATCTGGAGACGCAGGCCGATCGGATTGCTCTTCTGACCCATTATGCTTCTTCCTGCTCGCGGACGACGATGCGGAGCCGCGAAAACGGCTTCAGGATGCGGGTGGACTTGCCACGGCCGCGCGTCGCGAAACGCTTCATGGTGATCGACTTGCCGACCGACGCCTCGGCGACGACGAGCGCGTCGACGTCGAGGTTGTGGTTGTTCTCGGCATTGGCGATCGCGGAGGCTAGGACCTTGCGCGCGTCGACGGCCATCGCCTTCGTCGAGAAAGCGAGGATGTTCATCGCGTCGCCGGCCTTCTTGCCGCGGATGAGCCCCGCGACCAGGTTCAGCTTCTGCGCCGAACCACGGATCTGCGTGCCGACCGACAGCGCTTCCTTCTCACCGACCTTGCGGGGGGATGCGGGCTTGGACATCAGCGCTTACCCTTCTTGTCGGCAGCGTGGCCGGGGAAGTAGCGCGTGGGCGCGAATTCACCGAGCTTCATGCCGACCATGTCCTCGTTCACCGAGACGGGAACGAACTTGCGACCATTGTAGACGTTGAAGGTCAGGCCGACGAACGACGGCAGGATGGTCGAGCGACGCGACCAGGTCTTGATCGGACCTGCGCGGTTGCCAGCATCCTGAGCCACTTCGGCCTTCTTCAGGAGATGGAGGTCCACGAAAGGACCCTTCCAAACGGAACGAGCCATTGCGTGTTAGCCCTTCTTCTTGGCGTGACGGCTACGGATGATCATCTTGTCCGTCGCCTTGTTGTGACGAGTGCGCGCACCCTTCGTCGGCTTGCCCCACGGGGTGACCGGATGACGGCCGCCCGAGGTCCGGCCTTCACCACCGCCGTGCGGGTGGTCGACCGGGTTCTTCGCGACACCGCGGGTAAGCGGACGATGGCCCTTCCAACGGTTGCGACCAGCCTTCGCCAGGTTGGTGTTGCCGTTGTCGGGGTTCGACACCGCGCCGACGGTCGCCATGCAGTCTGCACGGATGTAGCGCTGCTCGCCCGAGTTCAGACGGACGATGACCATGCCCTTGTCGCGACCCACGACCTGCACATAGGTGCCGGCCGAACGTGCGATCTGACCGCCCTTGCCAGGCTTCATCTCGACGTTGTGGACAATGGTGCCGACCGGCATCTGGCCCAGCTCCATGGCGTTGCCCGGCTTCACGTCGGTCTTCTTGCCGGCGATGACCTTGTCGCCAACGGTCAGACGCTGCGGCGCGATGATGTAGGCCAGGTTGTCCTTGCCCTCGGCATCGGTGCCATAGTTGATCAGCGCGATGAAGGCGGTGCGGTTGGGATCATATTCGATCCGCTCCACGGTGCCCTCGACGTCCCACTGACGACGCTTGAAGTCGATGAAGCGGTAACGCTGCTTGTGGCCGCCCGCGATGCCGCGGCTGGTCACATGGCCCTTGTTGTTGCGGCCGCCGGTCTTGCGCTTGCCTTCGGTGAGCGCCTTGACGGGCGCGCCCTTCCAGAGCGCCGAGCGGTCGACGAGGATCAGGCCGCGGCGGGCCGGGCTCGTCGGGTTATAATGCTTGAGTGCCATCGCCTCAGATCCCCGTCGTCACGTCAATGGACTGACCGTCCTTGAGGGTGACGATCGCCTTCTTCATGTCCGAGCGCTGGTACGGAGCGCCCTTCCACTTCTTGGTCTTGCCCTTCTGGACGATGGTGTTCACGCCGGTGACGGTCACGTCGAACAGCGCTTCCACCGCCGCCTTGATCTCGGGCTTGGAAGCACCGGGGGCGACCTTGAACACCACGGCGTTGTGCTCGCTGAGGAGCGTCGCCTTCTCGGTGATGTGCGGCGCAACGATCACGTCGTAATGACGCGGATCGATCGCCTTCTGCTGCTTAGCCATGGAAACGGGCCTCCAGCTTTTCGACAGCCGAGCGCGTCAGCACCAGGGTGTCATGCTTCAGAATGTCGTAGACATTGGCGCCAGCGGCCGGAAGGACGTTGATTTCCTTCAGGTTGCCCGCGGCCAGCGCGAACGACGTCTCGACGGCGTCGCCATCGATGACCAGCGCGGTCTTGCCGAAGCCGAGCTTCACCAGATCGCCCTGCAGCGTCTTCGTCTTGTTACCCTCGACGGCCAGATCGTTCATCACGATCAGCGAACCCGCCTTGGCGTGGCTCGACAGCGCCATCTTCAGGCCCAGGGCGCGAACCTTCTTGTTCAGACCCGGGTTGAAGTCGCGGACGCGGGCGCCGTGCGCCTTACCACCGCCGATGAAGACGGGGGCCCGACGATCGCCGTGACGAGCGACACCGCCGCCCTTCTGGCGACCGAGCTTCTTGCCCGAGCGGGCGACATCGGCGCGCTCACGGGTGCCGCGCGCGGTGGCGCGACGCTTTTCCAGCTGCCAGGTCACAACGCGGTGCAGGATGTCGGCGCGCGGATCGAGGCCGAAGACCTCGTCGTTGAGCTCGATGTCCGCGGCGTCGGTGCCGGCGAAGGATTGAACCTTGACCTTCACGACTTAGCCCTCCTGGCTCTCGGTGGCTTCCGGAGCAGGCTCGGCAGAAGCGTTATTGTTGGCGGCCGCCTTGATGCTGGCGGGGAACGGGGCGTCCGCGTGGCGCGAAACCTTGACCGCGTCCTTGACGATCAGCCAGCCACCCTTCGAGCCGGGCACCGAGCCCTTGACGAAGATCAGGCCGCGCTCGACGTCGGTCGACACGATTTCCAGATTCTGCTGGGTGCGGTTCTTGTCGCCCATGTGGCCGGCCATCTTCTTGTTCTTGAAGACGCGACCCGGATCCTGACGGTTACCGGTCGAACCATGCGAACGGTGCGAGACCGAGACGCCGTGGGTCGCACGCAGACCACCGAAGTTCCAGCGCTTCATCGCACCGGCAAAGCCCTTACCCTGGGTACGACCCTGGATATCGACATACTGACCGGGGACGAAATGGTCGGCGGCGATTTCCGCGCCGACGTCCAGCAGGCCGTCTTCGTTCACGCGGAACTCGACCAGCACCTGCTTGGGCTCGACTTCGGCCTTGCCGAAGTGGCCACGCTGCGGCTTGGCAACATTCTTGGTCTTGGCGACACCTGCACCAAGCTGGACGGCGGTGTAGCCGTCACGATCCATCTCGCGGCGAGCGACGACCTGTACGCCTTCAAGCGCCAGGACGGTGACCGGCACGTGCCGACCATCGTCCTGGAACAGGCGGGTCATCCCCAGCTTCTTCGCGATCACGCCGGTACGCATGATCCTGTTCCTTCCTCGACAGAGGCCCCCAAGAACCATTCAAGGGGGGCATATCCAGCCCGGATAAAGCGAAACGAGCCCCCGTCCCGGGCTGGCGACCGGCGGACCGGTCAGACGGGGGACGCTGCCCCGGCACCATCCCGCTTTCGCGAGATCACCGGGCGGTATCCCTTAAGAGTGCCGGATCGCGGGAGCGACCTCGACGCGTTGCCTGGCAGCTTTAGAACCAGGAAACGCCAAAATCCCGTGGGACGGAATCGTCAACCACGGGAACGCTGGCCCTCTTACGCCAGCTTGATCTCGACATCAACACCTGCGGCGAGGTCGAGCTTCATCAGCGCATCGACGGTCTGCGGGGTCGGCTGCACGATGTCCAGCATCCGCTTGTAGGTACGGACCTCGAACTGCTCGCGCGACTTCTTGTCGATGTGCGGACCACGGTTGACCGTGAACTTCTCGATGCGCGTCGGAAGCGGGATCGGACCGCGGATAAGAGCGCCGGTACGGCGCGCGGTGTCGGCGATGTCGCCGGTCGCCTGATCGAGCACGCGATGGTCGAACGCCTTCAGACGAATGCGGATATTGCTGTCCATGATCCCTACCGATGCGAAAGAGCGGGCTTTCCGGTTGCGATCACGACAGCGGCAAGTGCGATCGGTCTGTCCGACCATGCACTCGACCGTCCGCCGTGAAGGCGACCTTGGGCCGAAACAAACTCTGGGTTACGACAGTGGCGGAAAGACCACCCCTGCCCTCACTAAAAGCAAACGGCCGACTCCGGTTTTTCCGGTGCCAGCCGATTCCCTCAAGGCGTGTGCCTATACGCAGATGCGGGGGGTGCCGCAAGGGGTGGATGCGGCTTTTTGTTGGAAGGGGTGGAACCCTGCGTCAACAGGCGCAAATCCCCCACCCCGTTCAGCCTGAGCGAAGTCGAAGGCTACGCCTTGGTCGAGCCGCCTGGCGTGCACTTCGACTTCGCTCAGTGCCAACGGACGTAGTGAGGCCACCACCCTCACCCTTTCCGCTCGCTCACGCGGGCGGGGCCCTTCCCTCTCCCGGCGGGAGAGGGAGGAAGGCGCGTAGCGCCGGAATGGTGAGGGTGTCGCGTCCAACGCCACAAACGAAAAAGGCCGACCCCGTCGCCGGGGCCGGCCCTTTTACCGATAAGCTACAGGCTTTCGCCCGAGACTTACTTGTCGATCGAGCTGACGACGCCGGCGCCGACGGTACGACCGCCTTCACGGATCGTGAAGCGCTGACCGATGTCCATGGCGATCGGAGCGATCAGCTTCACGCCCAGAGCGACGTTGTCGCCCGGCATGACCATCTCGGTGCCCTCAGGCAGCTCGACGGTGCCGGTGACGTCGGTCGTGCGGAAGTAGAACTGCGGACGATAGTTCGCGAAGAACGGGGTGTGACGGCCGCCTTCTTCCTTCGACAGGACGTACACTTCCGACTGGAAGTCGGTGTGCGGGGTGATCGAACCCGGCTTGGCCAGAACCTGACCACGCTCGACTTCGTCACGGGCAACGCCACGGATCAGCGCGCCGATGTTGTCGCCGGCCTGGCCCGAGTCGAGCAGCTTGCGGAACATTTCCACGCCGGTGACGGTGGTCTTGCGGGTGTCGTTAATGCCGACGATCTCGACTTCTTCACCAACCTTGATGATGCCGGTTTCGACACGGCCGGTGACGACGGTGCCGCGACCCGAGATCGAGAACACGTCTTCGATCGGCATCATGAACGGCTTGTCGAGCGGACGCTCCGGCTGCGGGATGTATTCGTCGACCTGCTTCATCAGCTCGAGAACGGCATCCTTGCCGAACTTGTCGTTCGAACCCGACAGCGCGCAGGTCGCCGAACCCTTGACGACGGGGATGTCGTCGCCCGGGAATTCGTACGAGCTGAGCAGCTCGCGGATTTCCAGCTCGACCAGCTCGAGGATTTCCTCGTCGTCGACCAGGTCGACCTTGTTCATGAACACGACCATCGCGGGCACGCCGACCTGGCGGGCGAGCAGGATGTGCTCGCGGGTCTGCGGCATCGGGCCGTCGGTCGACGAAACGACGAGGATCGCGCCGTCCATCTGCGCCGCGCCGGTGATCATGTTCTTCACATAGTCGGCGTGGCCCGGGCAGTCGACGTGCGCATAGTGGCGCGCTTCGGTCTCATACTCGACGTGCGCGGTCGAGATGGTGATGCCGCGCTCACGCTCTTCCGGCGCCTTGTCGATGTTCGCGAAGTCCACCGCCGCGTTGCCGGCGACGTTATCCGCCAGAACCTTGGTGATCGCTGCGGTCAGCGAGGTCTTGCCGTGGTCGACGTGGCCGATGGTGCCGATGTTGAGGTGCGGCTTGTTCCGCTCGAATTTTGCCTTTGCCATTTTCCTACCTTCTGAATCGAATTCGGTGCCGCATCCGAGGCCACGCGAACGCGGCCCCATAGCGGGTGTTTGAAGCGATTGCCAGCCCCTAGCGTGCTCCCCGCGCCTCCGGTTTCCCGAAGGCGCGGAAGACGCTTAGGCCATCTTCGCCTTGACCTCGTCCGCAACATTCTGCGGCACTTCGTCATAGTGCGAGAACTGCATCGAGTACTGCGCACGGCCCTGGGTGAACGAGCGGAGCGCGTTCACATAGCCGAACATGTTGGCCAGCGGGACCATCGCCTCGACCGTCTGCGCGTTGCCGCGCGTGTCGGTGCCCTGGATCTGGCCACGACGGCTGTTCATGTCGCCGATGACGTCGCCCAGATAGTCTTCCGGGGTCACGACTTCGACCTTCATGACCGGCTCGAGCAGCGTGATGCCCGACTTCTGGGCCGCTTCGCGCATCGCGCCACGGGCACAGATTTCGAACGCCAGCGCCGACGAGTCGACGTCGTGGTACGCGCCGTCATACAGCAGGACTTCGAAGTCGATGATCGGGAAGCCGACCAGCGAACCGGTTTCCGCGGTTTCACGGAAGCCCTTCTCGATCGCGGGGATATATTCCTTCGGAATGTTACCGCCCTTGATCTCGTCCTTGAAGACGAAGCCCGAACCACGCTCGCCCGGGGTCAGCTTGACCTTGACGCGACCGAACTGGCCGGTGCCGCCCGACTGCTTCTTGTGCGTGTAGTCGATGTCGACCGGCTTCTTGAGGTATTCGCGATACGCCACCTGCGGCGCACCGACGTTCGCCTCGACCTTGAACTCGCGCTTCATGCGGTCGACCAGGATCTCAAGATGGAGCTCGCCCATGCCCTTGATGATGGTCTGGCCCGACTCGGCGTCCGAGGTCACGCGGAACGAGGGGTCCTCGCGAGCGAGACGATTGAGCGCGACGCCCATCTTCTCCTGGTCGGCCTTGGTCTTCGGCTCCACCGACAGCTCGATGACGGGCTCGGGGAATTCCATGCGCTCCAGGATGATCGGGGCGTTCTGCGCGCAGAGCGTGTCACCGGTCGTGGTATCCTTGAGGCCCGCGAGCGCGACGATGTCGCCGGCATAGGCTTCCTGGATGTCCTCACGGCTGTTCGCATGCATGAGCAGCATGCGGCCGATCTTTTCCTTCTTGTCCTTGACCGAGTTCAGGACCTGCGACGAGGTCTCGAGCTTGCCCGAATAGATGCGGGCGAAGGTCAGCGAACCGACGAACGGGTCGTTCATGATCTTGAACGCCAGCGCCGAGAAGGGCTCGGTGTCCGACGAAGGACGCTCGTCCGGCGTCTCGCCGTCGAGCTTCACGCCCTTGATGGCCGGAACGTCGAGCGGGCTCGGCAGATAGTCGATGACCGCGTCGAGCAGGGGCTGCACGCCCTTGTTCTTGAACGCCGAGCCGCAGACCACGGGGACGAACGCCATTTCCAGCGTGCCCTTGCGGATCAGCTTCTTCAGCTCGTCCACCGACGGCTCGTTGCCCTCGAGGTACGATTCCATCGCGGCGTCGTCCTGCTCGACGGCCATTTCGATCAGGTCGCTGCGATACTTGGCGGCCTTTTCCTTCAGGTCATCGGGGATGTCCTGATATTCGAACTTGGCACCCAGCGACTCTTCGAGCCAGATGATCGCGCGGTTGTGGACCAGGTCGACCAGGCCCTTGAAGCCGCCCTCGATGCCGATCGGCAGATACAGGACCGCCGGACGCGCGCCGAGACGCTCGATGATCGAGTTCACGCAAAAATAGAAGTCGGCGCCGGTGCGGTCGAGCTTGTTGACGAAGCACATGCGCGGCACGCCGTACTTGTCGGCCTGACGCCACACGGTTTCCGATTGCGGCTCAACACCCGCCACGCCGTCGAAGCAGGCGACCGCGCCGTCGAGCACGCGGAGCGAACGCTCCACTTCGATGGTGAAGTCGACGTGCCCGGGGGTGTCGATGATGTTGATGCGGTTGTCGTTCCAGAAACAGGTCGTCGCGGCCGACGTGATGGTGATGCCGCGCTCCTGCTCCTGCTCCATCCAGTCCATGGTGGCGGTGCCTTCGTGCACTTCGCCGATCTTGTAGGACTTGCCGGTGTAATAAAGAATGCGCTCGGTCGTGGTCGTCTTGCCGGCATCGATGTGCGCCATGATGCCGATGTTGCGATACTTCTCGAGCGGATGGCTGCGGGCCATGATCGATCTTCCTCAAGCGTAGGGGGGAGCCGGTTGGCCCGGCTCCCCCTTATATAGGCTGTTTGCGTGACCAGCGGAAGACCGCCGGCACCGCACCCTGAAAAGGTTGCGGCAGGCCGGAAACAAATCCGGTCCGCCGCAAGGCCCTTACCAGCGGTAGTGCGAGAAGGCGCGATTCGCTTCCGCCATGCGGTGCGTATCTTCGCGCTTCTTGACCGCGTTGCCGCGGTTGTTCGCGGCATCCATCAGCTCACCCGACAGACGCGCGGCCATCGTGTTCTCCGAACGGGCGCGCGACGCGCCGATCAGCCAACGGATGGCCAGAGCCTGGGCGCGCTCCGGACGGACTTCGACCGGAACCTGGTAGGTCGCACCGCCGACGCGGCGCGAACGGACTTCGATGCCCGGCTTGATGTTGTTCAGCGCATCGTGGAACACGCCGATCGGATCGCGCTTGGCGCGAGTCTCGACGGTTTCCAGAGCACCGTACACGATAGCTTCGGCCACGGACTTCTTACCGTCCAGCATGACCGAATTCATGAACTTCGACAGGACCACATCTCCGAACTTGGGGTCCGGCAGGATTTCCCGCTTTTCGGGACGACGACGACGAGCCATTCTCGTATTTCCTTACAAAACTTCAGCCTTTGGTGGTCGAGGAGCCTCAGGAGAGGCCCGACCGGCTTACTTCGGACGCTTCGCGCCGTACTTCGAGCGGGACTGCTTGCGATCCTTCACACCCTGCGTGTCGAGAACGCCGCGCAGCACGTGGTAGCGCACGCCGGGAAGGTCGCGCACACGGCCGCCGCGGATGAGCACCACCGAGTGCTCCTGCAGGTTGTGGCCTTCGCCCGGGATGTACGAAATGACTTCGCGGCTGTTGGTCAGACGGACCTTGGCCACCTTGCGAAGCGCCGAGTTCGGCTTCTTCGGGGTCGTCGTGTAGACACGGGTGCAAACGCCGCGCTTCTGCGGGTTCTGCTCCATTGCAGGGACCTTGGACTTGGCCTTCTGCAGTTCGCGGCCCTTGCGGACCAGCTGGTTGATCGTCGGCATTGAAGCCTTCACCTTTCCATGAGGTTACTTTGCTGGAGCCATCACAGCACTTCGGAATACAAAAAGGGGCCTTTGCGGCTTTCGCCCGGCCCTATTCGCATCCAGCAATGTTCAAGCTTGCCCGACGGACATGTCCCGAATCCCGAGAAATCCCCTTCGTGCAGCGGCGGCCTATACGCGGGAGTCGGGCGGGGGTCAATGTCGGCGCGGGGAGCACGGCAAGCGCTCTTTCGAACTATATGCGGAAATCACATAATTGGGTCTTGTCCCGACCGGCTAGCCGGGCTAATGGCGGCCGCCTCGCAGGAGTGTAGCTCAGTTGGTAGAGCATCGGTCTCCAAAACCGAGGGCCCACGGTTCGAGTCCGTGCACTCCTGCCACTTTTCCCGACATCGTTGGATTTGTAACGCCGCCCTCGCGGTGAGCGTCCCGTTGCGCCTTTTTCCTCCCC
>NZ_BBJS01000005.1 GCF_000739895.2 Sphingomonas paucimobilis NBRC 13935 | reverse complement strand
CGGATCAGATGCCCCCTTCGTCCAGCGACAACAGCGTCGCGTTGCCGCCTGCCGAAGTGGTGTCGACCGACACCGCCCGCTCCGCGCAGAAGCGGTACAGATAATGCGGCCCGCCCGCCTTCGGCCCGGTGCCCGACAGGCCCTCGCCACCAAAGGGTTGGCTGCCCACGATCGCGCCGATCATCGAGCGGTTGATATAGAGGTTGCCCACCGCCGCCTCGCTCTCAGCGACTTCACTGGCGCGGGCGATGCGGCTGTGCAGGCCCATGGTCAGGCCATAGCCCTTGGCGTTCACCTTCGCGATCGTCTCGGACAGGGTGCCCGCTTCCCAGGTCGCGACGTGCAGGATCGGACCGAACCATTCCTGGGTCAGATCCTCGACACGATCGAGCCGGATCAGCGTCGGCGGCACGAACAGGCCGTCGACAGGCGCGTCGAGCGTCTTGATCGTCTGCGTCACCATCGACGCGCGATAGGCCATCAGCTTGTCATAGGCGGCCTGGTCGATCACCGGCCCGACATCGGTCGCCGGCTGGCCCGTGGGGCCGAGCACCAGCGTCTCCATCGCGCCCTTGAGCATTTCGATGACATTGTCGGCGACATCGGCCTGCACCAGCAGCAGCCGGAGCGCCGAGCAACGCTGCCCCGCCGAGCGGAAGGACGAGGTGATGACGTCCGCCACCACCTGTTCGGGCAGCGCGGTCGAATCGACGATCATCGCGTTGATGCCGCCGGTCTCGGCGATCAGCGGCACGATCGGGCGGTCGTCATCGGCCACCAGCGTGCGCGCGATCCGCTTGGCGGTGGCGGTCGAGCCGGTGAAGGCCACGCCCGCGATGCGGTGATCCTCGGTAAGGGCCTGGCCGACCTCCGGCCCGCCGACCGCGAGCAGCAGCGCGTCGCGCGGCACACCCGCGCGATAGGCCAGCTCGACTGCGGCTTGCGCGATGGCGGGCGTCTGCGGCGCGGGCTTGGCGACGACGGTGTTGCCGGTGACGAGTGCTGCGACCGTCTGCCCCAGGAAGATCGCCAACGGGAAGTTCCACGGCGCGACCGTGGCCCAGACGCCCCGCCCTTCGAGGTGCAACGTATTACGCTCGCCCGTCGGCCCCGGCAGCTCGACCGAACCGAGCCGTGCGCGTGCCTGTTGCGCATAATAGCGACAGAAATCGGCGGCTTCACGAACCTCGCCGATCGCGTCGGGAATGGTCTTGAACGCCTCCTGCACCAGAATCGCCATCAGCCGCTCGCGATCCTGCTCCAGCAGGTCGGCCAGCTTTTCCAGCACGGCCGCGCGGGTATCGAGCGGCGTCGCGTTCCAGGCCGGGAAGGCCGCATGGGCGCGCGCGACCAGTGAAGCGACATCAGCGGTGGCGACGACCGGCTTCACGGCAGGCGCATTGACCGCCTTCACCGTGGCGTCAAGCGTCGCGATGTCGCTCAGGTCGATGCCGGTCGAGTTGCGATGCCCGGGTGCGAACAGGTCGATGGGAAGCGGAATGCTCGGATGCCGCGCACCACCGACAGCGGCGATCTTGGCGACCGGATCGGCGAGGATCTCCGCCTCGGTCAGCCGCGCATCCGCCAGCTGATGCACGAAGCTGGAGTTCGCACCATTCTCCAGCAGACGGCGGACCAGATAGGCCAGCAGATCGCGATGCCCGCCGACCGGCGCGTAAATGCGGCACTTATGGCCATGCTCGCGCACCAGCCGCTCGTACAGGCCATCGCCCATGCCGTGAAGCCGCTGGAACTCGAAGTCGTGGGAATTGCCCGCCCATTCCAAAATGGTCGCGACGGTCAGCGCATTGTGGCTGGCAAAGGCGGGGCGGATATTCTCGGCCGCCAGCATGTCCTTGGCGACCGCCAGATAGGACACGTCGGTCGCCGCCTTGCGGGTGAACAGCGGATAGTCGTTGAGGCCTTCGACCTGAGTGCGCTTGATCTCGCTATCCCAGTATGCGCCCTTGACCAGGCGGACGTTCATGATCCGGTCGAGGCCGTTGGCCCAGGCGATGACCGCGCGGGCGCGCTTGCCATAGGCCTGCACCGCCATGCCGAAGCCATCCCAACCCTTCAACGCCGGAAGCGCCGCGACGCCGCCGATGATGTCGAGGCTCATCTCCAGCCGCTCGGACTCCTCGGCATCGACGGTCAGCGCGATGCCCTTGTCTGCCGCCTGCCGCGCCAGCTGCGCCAGCATGTCGGTCAGCGCGGGCACGCATTCATAGGCGCGCGGCAGTTCGTAGCGCGGGTGGAGCGCCGACAGCTTGACCGACACCGAATGCCCCGCCGCCGGGTCGGAGCCGACCGCGTCGATCGCCTTCACATAGGCCTGGAAATAGCGCTCGGCATCGTCATGCGTCCGCGCCGCCTCGCCCAGCATGTCGAAGCTGGCGGTGAAGCCCTTGTTCTCGGGCTTCTTCATGCGGCGCATCGCCTCTTCGATGGTGCGGCCCATCACGAAGATCTCGCCCATCATCCGCATCGCGGCACCGACCGCCTGACGGACGAACGGCTCGCCCGCGCGCGACAGCAGCCGCTTGAGCGGGCCCGCCTCGCCCTCGCCCACCAGCGCACGGCCGACGACCAAACCCCAGGTGGCCGAGTTGACCAGCTTCGACGCCGAGCGCCCGGTATGCGCGCGCCAGTCCGCCTCGCCCAGCTTGTCGGCGATCAGCAGGTCGGCGGTTTCGGGATCGGGCACGCGCAGGAACGCCTCGGCCAGACTGAGCAACGCGACGCCCTCGGACGAATTGAGGCGATATTCCTGGAGGAACTGGTTCACCCAGCCGCGATTCTGTGCCGCGCGCAGATCGGCGAGCAGGCCCGAGGCATGGCCCATGATCCGTTCGCGCGCTTCCGGGGTCGCGGCGGCACGGTCGAGCAGCGGCTTCAGGACATCGGGTTCGGGCGCGCGATACAGCGATTTCATGGTCTTACGCGCGTCGGAAGTTACGGCAGAGGTCATAGGTCCAAGTTCCGGTCGAGCGGCCCGGCGCGCGGCGAAGCGCTGGCGGGTCGCATGGCTATGCTGTGATGGACCAGCGCTTAGCGGGAAATATGGGGATTGGGTATCGTTTGATACGATGTGGGGTGTGGTTCGCCATTCCCATCGGAATTGAAATTTTGATGCCTTTGGCGTATATGGATTGAAGGCGAGGACATCCGCCTTTCTGTAGAGCCCCGGTCGCGGCTACGACCGGGGCTCAAATCCTTTGGGGCTCGGGCGGCTACCCGAGCCCCGCCGGGCACCTTACCTGTTACGAACGTCGATGATCTTCACGACCAAGGTCGCGAAGGCGATGACGACGCCCAGGATCAGGCACAGATCGGCTACGGACATCCGCATTCCTTTCTGCAAAGTGACGGCGGACTTGCCGTCGAGCGATCACTAACTCGAACGGCCACATAAGATCATGTCAAATCGGTGTCCGATTACATGAGATCTTATTCGCAACCATCCCCGCCCCCGCGTCGTTCTCCCGTCAAACCCCTGAAAGGAGAGCCAAGATGGCCGATGACAGCCCCCAGGAAATCGCCGCCAAGTTCCTCGACAAGCTGAAGGACAGCCCGTTCGTCATGATTGGTCTGACCGACGGCCAGCATTCCGAGCCGATGACCGCACAGATCGATGACGATCAGCCCAACACGCTGTTCTTCTTCGCAGGGAAGGACAACCGGATTGCAGGCGGCGGTCAGGCGATGGCGCAGTTCGTCGGCAAGGGACATGACTTCTTCGCCTGCCTCGCGGGCCATGTGTCGACCGACAATGATCGTCAGCAGATCGACAAGCTGTGGAATAATCAGGTCGAGGCCTGGTTTCCGGAAGGGAAGAACGATCCGAACCTGACGCTGCTGCGCTTCGACATCAATTCGGCCGAGTTGTGGGAAACCGACATCTCGCTGTCGGGCCGGGTGAAGATGCTGTTCGGCGGCACGATCCGTTCGGACGAGTCGTCCAGCCATGCGGTGGTCGGCTCGGTCGCCTGATCCGCGACAGCCGGAATGCGAAACGCCCGGAGGCCCAAGGGCTTCCGGGCGTTTTCTATTCTCGCCTGTGCCTCCGCTCCGTTCAGTCTGAGCGAAGTCGAAGGCCACGGGGTAGCCTTTGCCAAAGGCATGTGGCGAGCCGTTTCCCTTGGCGTTCGACTTTGCTCAGGCTGAACGGAGGGACGAGAAGGCTGGGCCGGAGGTCAGGCGTTGGCCTTGATCCATTCCTCGACCACCGGGGCGATCTGGTTGCGCCATTTGGAGCCGTTGAAGATGCCGTAATGGCCGACCTTTTCGGCCATATAATAACGCTTCTTCTCCTCCGGCAGATTGGTCGCGAGCGTCAGCGCCGCACGGGTCTGTCCCAGGCCCGAGATATCGTCGCGCTCGCCCTCGATCGCCAGCAAGCCGATATCGCTGATCGCGCCCGGATCGACACGCTTGCCATGATGCAGCATCTCACCCTTGGGCAGTGCATGACGCTGGAACACCAGCTCCACCGTCTGGAGATAGAATTCCGCCGTCATGTCGCACACCGAGCGATATTCGTCATAGAATCGCTTGGTCGAATCAGCGCTCTCACCGTCGCCCTGGACCAGATGCTTGAACATCTCCCAATGCGAAATCATGTGGTTGCCCAGGTTCATCGACATGAACCCGGCTAACTGCAGAAAGCCCGGATAGACCCGCCGCCCCGCACCCGGATAGGTCATCGGCACGGTCGCGATCGCATTCTGCTCGAACCAGGCATGGGGTCGCTCGGTCGCCAGCAGGTTGACCGAGGTCGGCGCCTCGCGCGTGTCGACCGGTCCGCCCATCAGCGTCAGGGTGCGCGGGGTGCAGGGATGCTTGTCCGCGCTCATCACGCAGGCCGCGACATAGCAGGGCACCGAAGGCTGGCACACCGCCAGCATATGCGCACCCGGCCCGATCTCGGTCAGGAAATCGATGATATAATCGACATAATCGTCGAAATCGAACCGCCCGTCCGACAGCGGCACCAGCTTCGCGTCACGCCAGTCGGTGATATAGACTTCGCAGGTCGGCAGCATCCGTTCGACCGTGCCGCGCAGCAGCGTGGCATAATGGCCCGACATCGGCGCGACGATCAGCAGCCTGGGGCTGTCCTCCACCCCCTCGCGGCGGAAGCGCTTGAGCTGGCCAAAGGGCTTGCGCGCCAGAATCTCTTCATGAACGACGACTTCGCGGCCATCGACGATCGTCTTGGTCAGGCCGAAAGCCGGCTTGCCCCGGGGTGCCGAGGCATGGGCGAAGACCTCCAGCGCCGATCCCATGATCGCGCCGCCGCCGAAATAGGCAAAGGGATTGGCCGGATTCTGAAGCAGCCCCGCCCCGAAATTGGCCAGCGCACTTGCGCCCGCCAGCATCGAGCGTTGCATTTCATAGGCGTCGTACAGCATCGTCGATTCCCTCGCGCTCCACGATCGGGAGCCATGATGACCTACCGCTTACCACGAAACCGTTTGCGCAAGATGACCATAATATGGCCATCACGTCATATTGCCCGTGATCCATCGCTTCGCATAACGCCCGAAAGCGTCGGAACGATGCGCGATCACCGCCACCGGCGTTGAGCCCGTGTCCCGGCACTGCTAGGCCCCAAGCCATCATGGCCAAACCCGCCGCTGCCCCCAAGCCCGCCGTTCCGCCCAGCCGTCGCCTGAGCAATCTGAAAATGGTCTGGCGCTTCACGCTGCGCTACCCCGCGCATCTGGCGGCGGCCGCGCTGTCGCTGCTGGTCGCGGCCAGCGCGACGCTGTTCATCCCGCGCACCTTTCAGAAGGTGATCGATCACGGCTTCGGCCGGATGAGCGATACCGGCAATATCGCCCCCTATTTCCAGGGGCTGTTGGCGGTGGTGCTTGTGCTGGCGCTGGCCACTGCCTTCCGCTTCTATTTCGTGTCGTGGCTGGGCGAGCGGACGGTGGCCGATATCCGTGTCGCGGTGCAGGCCAATCTGCTGCGGCTGGCGCCGCGCTATTTCGAGGAGAACCGCCCCTCCGAGATCGCCAGCCGGCTGACCGCCGACACCGCGATCATCGAACAGGTGGTCGGCTCGACCGTGTCGATCGCGCTGCGCAACGTGGTGATCGGGATCGGCGGGACCATCTATCTGTTCGCCCTGTCGCCCAAGCTGACCCTGTCGCTGCTGGTCTGCATCCCGCTGGTCGTGCTGCCCATCGTGCTGCTGGGCAAGAAGGTGCGCAGCTATTCGCGCGACAGCCAGGATCGGCTGGCGGATATCGGCGCGATCGCGGTGGAGACGCTGGGCGCGATGAAGGTCGTCCAGGCGTTCGGCCAGGAGCGGCGGGAGGCCGAACGGTTCGAGCAGGCGGTCAGCAACGGCTTTGCCACCTCGCGCAAGCGCTTCCTGTTGCGTGCGGTGATGACCGCGATGGTGATCGGGCTGTTCTTCGGCGGCCTCACCCTGCTGCTGTGGGAAGCGGTCGCCGATGTTGCCAGCGGGCGGCTCTCGGGTGGCTCGCTGACGGCGTTCGTCGTGACCGGGATGCTCGTCGCCGGTTCCTTTCAGGCGCTGACCGAGGTGTGGGGCGACATATTGCGCGCTTCGGGCGCGGCACAGCGGCTGGCCGAACTGCTCGCCGAACAGCCGGAGATCGCACCGCCCCCCGCCCCCGCCGTGCTGCCGGTCGTGCCGATGGGCGCACTGCGCTTCGATAACGTCGTCTTCCATTATCCGACCCGGCCCGAAATCGCCGCACTGAACGGCTTCTCGCTGGACATCCGGCCGGGCGAGACGGTGGCGGTGGTCGGACCCTCGGGCGCCGGCAAGTCGACGCTGTTCCAGCTGGCCGAGCGCTTCTATGATCCGCAGAGCGGCAACATCTCGCTCGACGGCGTGTCCCTGCGCGATGCCGATCCGGCCGCGATCCGCGCGCGTATCGCCATGGTGCCGCAGGAAACGGTAATCTTCGGCGCCTCGGCACGTGACAATCTGCGCTATGGACGCTGGGACGCGAATGACGACGAGCTTTGGGCCGTCACCGAGGCCGCCAATGCCGCCGACTTCCTGCGCGCCCTGCCACAGGGGCTCGACACCTTCCTGGGCGAAGGCGGCGCGCGGCTGTCGGGTGGGCAGCGCCAGCGCATCACCATCGCTCGCGCGCTACTCCGCGATGCGCCGATCCTGTTGCTGGACGAAGCGACCAGCGCACTCGACGCCGAGAGCGAACAGCTTGTCCAGCAAGCGCTGGAGCGGCTGATGGCGGATCGTACCACGCTGGTCATCGCGCACCGGCTGGCGACCGTGCGCGCGGCGGAACGGATCGTGGTGATGGATGGCGGGCGGATCGTCGAGCAGGGGCGCCATGCCGAGCTGATCGCGGGTGGCGGGCTCTATGCGCGGCTTGCGAGCCTGCAATTTCACGACTGATATAGCCGGTTTATTACCAGTTTTGGGCGAGGGATCCCTTGGCCTTCGACTTCGCTCAGGCTGAACGGGGCGAGGGCAAGGGGTTTCGCCCAGACCCCCGTTCAGCCTGAGCGAAGTCGAGGGCCACGCTCCACCTCTTCACAACCCTCTGAAATACCACCCGCAATCGCGCTTGCAGCCCGCCCCCCCCTCCCCTAGGCTTCGACAATACCAGTTAAATACCGGAGATTGAGGATGACGCGGACGGCAGACGGATGGATGGGTGGCGCGCTGGCGGCGATCACCCTTGCGCTTCTCAGCTCGACGGCGCAGGCCAGCCCCGCCACTCTCCCCGCCCTGTTCCCCGCACCCGCATCGATGACGCTAGGCGACGGCACGATCGCCTTGGGCCGTTCGGTCGCGTTGATCGTCGCCCCCGGTACCGAGCCCGAAACCGCGACCCTGGTCCGCACCCTGCTGGCCCAGGCCGGCGTGACGCAGGTGACCACGCCCTCGCGCCTGCCCGCCGCGCTCGACCGGCCGACCATCGTCCTCGGCCCCGACAGCGCCGCCCTCGTCCGGGCGGCCCTGGCCCGCAGCAACGCCAGCGCCGATGACCAGGCGGAAGGCTATACGCTGGCCAGCATCGGCTCGGGCGCCGGAGGCCTGATCACCCTGGCCGGGCATGACGCGGACGGCCTGTTCCACGCGGTCCAGACGCTGCGCCAGTTGCTCGCCCGGCCAAGCATCCCGGCGCTCGTCATCCGCGATCATCCCGCCATGCCGATCCGCGGCACGATCGAGGGCTTCTATGGCAAGCCCTGGTCGATGGAGGATCGGACCAAGCATCTGAATTTCCTGGGCCAGATGAAGGCCAACACCTATGTCTACAGCCCCAAGGACGACCCCTTCGCGCGCGACAAGTGGCGTGATCCCTATCCGGCGGCGACGCTGAGCGCACTGGGTACGCTGGTCGCGACCGCGCGCGCGAACCATGTGAACTTCGTCTACGCTATCTCGCCCGGCCCCTCGATCTGCTTCTCCGATCCGGCGGACGAGCAGACGCTGCTCCGCAAGTTCGAGGCTTTGCGCGGCATCGGCGTCCACAGCTTCTATGTCGCGCTGGACGATATCGAATATCAGAAGTGGAATTGCGACAAGGACAAGGTTGCCTTCGGGCCCTCGGGCGCACAGGCCGCCGGGGTCGCCCAGTCCAAGCTGCTGAATGCGGTGCAGGCCGATCTGGTTCGGCGCGATCCCGCCGCGAAGCCGCTGATCATGGTGCCGACCGAATATTATGACGCCAAGGAAAGCCCCTATAAGGCGGCGCTGCGCGCCAATCTCGATCCCCGCATCGTCGTCCAGTGGACCGGCACCGATGTCGTGCCGCCCGCCATCTCGGTCCCCGATGCCAAGGCCGCGACCAAGGCATTTGGGCGCAAGACGCTGTTGTGGGACAATTATCCGGTCAACGACTATGCGAGTTCCGCCGGACGGCTGCTGCTCGCCCCCTATGCCAAGCGTGAGGCGGGGCTGTCGACCGAGTTGACCGGCATCCTGTCCAACCCGATGAACCAGGAAGTGCCCAGCCGCGTCGCGGTGACGGGGGTGCTGGCCTTCGCCTGGAACGACAAGGGCTATGATGCCGACCGCACCTGGCACTATGCCGCGCGCAATCTGGCGGGGAACGACGCGCGGGCTACCCAGGCGCTGCTGGAACTGTTCGATACCCAGCATCTCGCCCCCACCTTCGGCAGCCAGCCCTGGCAGGAACAGGCGCCGAGGCTGAAGGCGCTGCTCGACCATGTCCGCGAGGCGCTGGCCAATGGCGATGAGAGCGAACGGCGCGAGGCCCTCACCGCCTTGCGTCGCAAGGCCGATGCCATCGCCGACGCTCCCGACACGATCCGCGCCGGCGTGGTCGATCCCGGCTTTGCCGAACAGTCACGCCCCTGGCTGGAGGCGATGCAGCTTTGGGGCCGGGCGCTGAACCTGACCGCCGACGGGCTGGACGCCGCCGACCGGGGCAATCCCGCAGCGACGCGCTATTTCGCCGATGCCAGGCGGATCGCCGCGCAGGCCGCCGCCGTGCAGAGCATTCCGGGCGCCGTCCGCTTCGACGGGCCGATCAAGATCGCCGATGGCGTGCTCGACACGTTCATCGCTGACGCGCCCGGCCTGATCGCGGTTACGGCGAGACCGTAACCGTCCGGCTGGCGCGGCGGCCATCGGGGGTGCGGGTGCGAAGCTCCACCGCCCCCGTCACCGCCCCCGTCACCGCCACCGGCCCGTCATACCGCCGCCACGCGGTGCCGCCCATGCGATACTCGATCGGGGTGCCGGGGAACTCGGCATTGGCCTCCAGCCTGCCGCCCGCGATCCGCGCGCCCGGCGGGGCGAGGCGATAGGTCACGCCCGCCCGGTCGAGCATCCGCATCTGCACGCCCATGCGTCCTGCAAAGTCACGCCATCCGGTCAACAGCTTGGTCTGATCGACCCGGCCATCCTGCGGCGTATAGGTCGCGCCCGCGACGTAAGCGGGCTCCCAGTCCGGCTTGCTCCAGGCGCGTTCGGCCAAGGCGAGCAGGCGGGGGAAGAGCATGTAATCGACCTGGCTGTCGCGGCGGACGGTTTCGCTCCACAATTGGGCCTGGATTCCGGCGATCGTCCGGCCCGGTTGCAGCGGGACGGTATCCGCCACCGGCTTGGGCTGGGACAAGATATTGGGGATCAGCGCGGCATTGGCGGCCAGATTGCCCGGCATGAAGCCGAACACCTGGAAACTATCCACCCCGCGCGAGGCCCAGTCATAGCCCGTCTCATCGGGATCGGCGGCATAGGGCATGTCGAAATAGCCGAGATCGGGGATCGACAGCACCGTCTTCCACCCGCGATTGGCCTGACCATGCGCCTCGGCCACACCGCCGCCATGCAGGTTGCTCCAGATATTGGTCTGGACCTTGGCGGGCATCCTGGCGGGGTCGGTATGGCCCAGACCGTCGCTCCATCCGGCAACCGCGATGCCGCGCTTGGCGAGGTCGGCCGAAATCCGCTCGATGAAGCGCGCGCCCAATTGCTGGGGCTGAAGCCCCTCGCGCGCCATCACGACCTTGCAGGCGGGCGACTCCTTCCAGGCCCCCGCCGTCTCGTCCGCGCCGATATGATAGGTGGTCAGCGGCACCCCCGCCGCCTTGTGGAGCCCGGCGATGTCGTCGATCACCGTGTCGATGAAGCGATAGGTGCTGTCGATACAGACGTTCAGCGTGTTGTCGTCATAATGCTGGACGCTGGAATAGCGGGTGGTGTCACCCGGCTCGACCAGCCGATAGCGTTCGGCCCCCGCCCGGTCGCCCTTGGCCATCAGCCGCTGATAGCGCACTTCCATCGACCGGATCGCGGCGCGTGAATGGCCGGGCATGTCGAAGGAGGGGATGACCGCGATCTGCCGCGCCTTGGCGGCGCGCAGGATCTCAGAATAATCCGCAGCGGTCAGATAGCCGTTGGTCGGCGCATTGCGCGCCGGGTCCGCGCCGAGCTGTGGCTGCAGACAGGTCTTTTCGGCGATGTCGGCGCAGCGATAGGCCCCCACCTCGGTCAGTTCGGGCAGGCTCGCAATCTGCAACCGCCAGCCTTCGTCATCGCCCAGATGCAGATGGAGTTTGTTGAGCTTATAGGCCGCCATCTGCTCGATCAGCTTCAGGATTTCGGCCTTGCTGTGAAAGTTACGCGCCAGATCGATGTGCAGCCCGCGAAAGCCGTAGCGTGGCGCGTCCTCGACGATCAGCGGGCGGAGCGTCGTCCCCTCCGCCGCCATCTGCTGCGCCAACGACCGAAGCGCATAGGACGCCCCCGCCGCATCCGCCGCCGCGATGGTCACGCCGCCCTGCCCGATGGCCAGGCGATAACCTTCGGACGGCAATGCGACATCCTTGCGAATGGTCAGCGGCACGGTACCGACCGGCAGCCCGGCCAGCGCAGGCGCGAGGGCGGCGCGGGGGAAGCCCTCTGCCGTCACGCGCAGTCCCCTGGACAGATCGACCGGCCCACCGGTCGGCCGCGTGACCTTCATCGGCTTGGGCAGGATCGCGACATCGACCGGCGTCGCGCCGCGTTGGGCGTATAGCTTGAAGGCGCGTTCCGGCGTGCGCCACACCGTCTGATCGTCCGGCGCACTGCGGGCGAGTGCCGCCTCATCGGTCATCGGCGCGACGAAGGGCAAGGTTTCCAGCCCCGTCTCGGCCTCGGTCCCCGTCCGGGTCGCGGCGATCACGCGCGGGGCAAGGCCCGCCACGGCCAGTGTCGCATTGGGCATCATGTGGTTGCGGGAGAAGAACGCACCCAGGCCGGTCAGCTTCACATGATAGGTCTGGCCCGGCTTCAACGACTGGCCCGGTTTCAGCGTCAGGACGTTCAGGTCGCCGTTGATCGTGCGGTTGTCGAAGGTGTCGCTGTCGATCTTCAGCACCGGGTTGACCAGGCTGTAGCGGATTTCGACCGGCAGGCTGGGCGCGCCTTTGGGCACGGCGATGGCGATGTCCGCCTCGAAACAGCGGGGCACGCCGGTCGGGCAGGATGCCGGGCGGTTGGTCAATATGGTGTAGCGATAGCCCAGCGTCGCCGCGAGCCGGTCCAGATCGCCCTGCGCACTCGGCGCCACCGCCAGGATCGCGGCCGAAGTCCATAAAGTCATCATGTTCTGCCCGTCCCGCTACGCCATACTGGTATTACATTGGATCATGACCTTAGTCTTCCTCCCCTGCAAGGGGAGGAAGACCAGCGAAGCTGGTGGAGGGGTGTAACTGGTTGTTATGGCAGACCGTCCTCGCCCATGGTGACACCCC
>NZ_BBJS01000006.1 GCF_000739895.2 Sphingomonas paucimobilis NBRC 13935 | reverse complement strand
CCCTGCAAGGGGAGGAAGAGCTGACCTGGAAAAGGGCGGTAGGATTTCGGTCCCGCCGCCCTTTTCATGTCATGCTGGCACAATGCCGCCGCGCCATGACTTACGCTCCGGCGATGAACCGCCTAGCCTTGACCATGGGGCTGGGGGGCGTGACATGATATCGGGGACGGGACGGCACAGGCTGGCGGGGATCGAGGGCGTTGCGCGGGGTCGCCGCCATCGCCGTCCTCCTCTGCCATGCCGCCACCCATGTAGACCTCGCCTTCGGCACGCCGACCCTGCGCGCGGTGATGCGGCCTGGGCATAATGGCGTCGACCTATTCTTCGTGCTCAGCGGGTTCCTGCTCCTGCTGATCCATCACCGCGATATCGGGCGACCGCGCAGCGTCACCCGATATGCGTGGCGGCGGGTGAGGCGCATCTATCCCGTCTATTGGCTGGCGTTGGCCTGCACGATCGCCGTCACCTTGGCGGGCGGCCATGGCTGGCCCGCGCCCGGGCGAGTAATCCTCTCGATCCTGTTATGGCCGAGGACCACCCCGCCGCTGCATCCATTGGCCTGGACGCTTCAATATGAGGTGCTGTTCTACCTCTTCTTCGCGCTTCTGCTGCTTCACCGTATCCTGGGTCTGGTGACGATCGCGCTCTGGCTGCTCGCCATCCTGACGGCGCAGTTCGTCCCGCTCGGCGGCGGACTGGCGACCAATATCTTCGCCATCGAATTTTTCTTCGGCATGGGCACGGCGCATATCCTGCGCATTCGCCGCCCCGGACCTCGCCTAGCCGCTTGGGTCGCCGCCGTCGGCGCCACGGCCTTCCTGAGCGCATGGGCGCTGGAAGCGGCGGGTTTGCTCTATGGCTATGGGTTCACCGCACGGCTGCTCTATGGCCTGTCCGCCGCCGCGCTGATCGGCGGAGCGGCGGGAAGCGAGGGTCTGGTCCGCTGGCCCCGCGCGCTGATCGGCATCGGCCAGGCGTCCTATGCTATTTATCTGTTCCACCTGATCGGGATCGGGGTCGCCTGGCAGATCGGCCTGCGACTGGGCGTCGCACTGCCGCCCCTGATCTGGTTCGTCCTGCTGACGATCGCCGGCGCCTTGCTCGGCGGGATGGTCCATCTTGCGATCGAACGCCCGCTGATCGCCTGGATGCGGCGGCGCGGCTGACGGTCAGCTGGGCCGCTTCGCCTTACGCAGCGCGGTGTCGCGTTCCAGCCGGTCGAGCAGCGATTCGATCGAATCATTCTGCGGATCGGGTGGGGGCAGCTTGGCTCCCTTGTCCAGCGCGTCCGGCTCGTTCATCGGCGCGATCGGCATCGGGGCCGGCTCGCGCGGGACTGCCCGCATCGCGGCCGGGTCGAACGCGGCCAGCGGCTGATCGAGATCGGCGGGCAAGGTCCGCTCGACCTCTTCCTCCTCCTCGACCGGTGGCGGCGGCGGAGCACCGAGTTCGGCAGCGTGCAACGGACGGCGCGGGGGCGCGTCGGGATGACGGTCCGAGCGGCGAACGGCGGGGACATAGTCCGCCTCGTCCTCCGCCACGGCCGGCGCACGCCCGGCGAGCAGTCCGCCTGGCCCCCAGAGGAGATAGGCCGCCGCCCAGATCACCGCACCTGCCCCGATGCCGGCGCCAAAGGCGAGCAGCAACCGCGCCTTGGTACCCAGCGGCGGCTGCGCGGCGGACAGGATATCCGCCAGTCCCAATTGCGTGACCAGCATCTCCAGCCGCCAGACCGGTGCGATCAGGAAGAGGAAGGCAATCAACACGCCGACCGCCCCGCCGGCCAAGGCGGGGAGAAAGCGATGAGGAGAGGGCGTAGCGGTAAAGGTCATGAGCGTTTCGTCGCGGCCTTTGCTACCAGCTGCTGGTAAACAGGTTCGTAACGCCGAATATTGGACGCCCAATTCCGTTCGGCTTCAACGAATTCGCGCCCCGCCACCCTTCGGTCCTCCCATATCCCCCGGTTCGCCAACAGCGCGGCCAGTGCGTCGGCCAGCGCATCGGGATCGTCGGGCGGGAACAGGGTGCCGGTCACGCCGTCGTGAATCAACTCGCGGTGCCCCCCGACATCGGAGGCCGCGACCAGCCGACGCTGCGCCATCGCCTCCAGCGGTTTAAGCGGCGTGACGAGATCGGTCAGCCGCATCTTCTTGCGCGGATAGGCGAGTATGTCGACCAGGCCATAATAGCGCTCCACCTCCTGATGGGGCACGCGCCCGATGAAGTGAATCGCCTTCGCGACGGGCGAGGCCTGGGCCTGCGCGCGCAGCGCCGCCTCCATCGGGCCGCCACCGACCAGCAGCAGCCGCGCCGCGGGTCGCGCCGCCACCAGACGCGGCATGGCGGCGATCAGATCGTCCAGCCCTTCATAATCATAAAAGCTGCCGATGAAGCCGATCACCTCGGCCTGATCCAACCCTAGGTCCCGCGCCAGCGCTTCGTCGCGGGCGGGTGGCTGGCCGAACAGGGTCAGGTCGACGCCATTGGGCGACACGACGATCTTGTCGGCCGCGATCCCCCGCGCGATCAGATCGCCGCGCAAGCCTTCACAGATCACCGCCACCGCATCGGCCCGCGCACAGGCCCAGCTTTCGAGCGCACGGGTGGCGCGGTAGCGGGTGCTCCCTTCCGTGCCCGTGCCATTGCCGACCGCCGCATCCTCCCAAAAGGCGCGAATCTCGTAAACCAGCGGCAACCCGCGCTTCCGCGCCACCATCCAGGCGGCCAGCGCATCGAGCACCGGCGAATGGGCGTGCAGGATATCGGGGCGAAACGCATCGACCGCCGCCGTGATCGCGCGGACATGCGCGGCGAGCCCCCTCGCCTCGCCCACCAGTCCCTTTGGTGCGCCGTCCCGGGCGGTAGGCGTGCGATAAAAGGTCAGGCCGTCGATCGTCTCGCAATCGCTCGCCGAAACACCTTGGCGCGGTCCGGTGACCGCCGCCACGGCATGCCCCTGGGCCTCTTGCGCCTTCAGGATGGCGCGCGTGCGGAACGTATATCCGCTTTGCAGCGGCAGGCCATGGTCGAGAACATGCAGGATGCGCATAGGTGACGCCTGTCATGCCAGCCCTTAACGCCGCGTCAACCGGCGGATTATAAGCGGGATTGTGCCGCTTGATAGGAATAGGGAGGGGCAGATGATCGACGGCTTTGTCCTGCTCCTGACCCATGGCCTGATGCTGATCGCCGCCTGGCGTCTGCTCGGGCGACGCGATCTCGACAATGAGGCGGCCGATCCGCGTGCCGGACAGAAGGGGCGCCGGCCCGATGCGTGACCTGTTCCTGATCGGATTTCTGTTCAGCCTGTTCGCCATGGGGTTGCGACGGCCGTTCCTGCTGGTCCTCGCCTATATCTATATCGACATCGTCTCGCCACAGCGGCTGACCTATTATCTGCTCAACGCCGTGCCGATCTCGCTGATCGCGGTGGTATCGGCGGTCGCGGCCTGGGCCTTGGTCGACGACAAGCGCGACAGCCGCTTCACCGTGCGGCAGGGCGCGATCCTGATGCTGCTGGTCTATTGCGGCCTCACCACTTTTTTCGGCGCGGACTTCCCAGTGGAGGCGTTGCAGAAATGGGATTGGGTCTGGAAGGCGCTGGCCTTTGCCGTCTTCCTGCCGCTGACCCTTCGCACGCGCCTGCGGATCGAGGCGCTGCTGCTGTTCATGATCCTCTCGCTGGCCTCGATCGTGATCGTCGGCGGGATCAAGACGCTGTTCTCCGGCGGTGGTTACGGCGAGCTGAACCTGATGGTGACCAACAATACCGGTCTCTACGAAGGCAGCATCATCTCTGCCGTCGCCATCTCGGCGATCCCGGTCATCCTGTGGCTGGGCGCGCATGGCACCATCTTTCCGCCCGACTGGCGGGTGCGGATCTTCTCCTATGCGCTGGTCTTTGCCTGTCTGCTGATCCCGATCGGCACCTCGGCCCGGACGGGGCTGCTCTGCATCGGATTGCTCGCGATCCTGATGCTGCGCGATGTGAAGCGGCGTTTCCTCTATATCGGGATGCTGGGCGCGGCCGTCATGATCGCCATCCCCCTGCTCCCCTCCTCCTATACCCAGCGAATGGACACCATCCGCACCTATCAGGGCGACGAGTCCGCCTCGACCCGGCTTGCGGTGTGGAAATGGACGCTTGCCTATGTCGGCTCCCATCCGTTCGGGGGCGGCTTCAACGCCTATCTGCAGAATTCGCTGAGCTATGAGCTGACCTCGGTCGAGGGCAGCGCGCATGATTCGACCATCGAGAAGCGGCGGGCAACCGACCGGGGTCGCGCCTATCACTCCAGCTATTTCGAGATGCTGGGCGAGCAGGGCTGGCCCGGGCTGATCCTGTGGCTGGGGATTAATCTGGCCGGCCTGTTCCGTATGGAGGCGCTACGCCGCCGCTACCGCGCCGCCGACGATCCACTCCATTGGGGTGGCACGCTGGCCGGGGCGCTTCAGCATGCGCAGCTCATTTATCTGCTAGGCGGTGCGTTCGTCGGCATCGCCTTCAATCCCTTCCTCTATCAGTTGATGGCGGCGCAGATCGGCCTCGATACCTATCTGTCACGCCGGACGCGCGAGGCGCGGACACGACAGATGCAGCGCCGGGCGGATGTACCGCGCGGGTCGCAGGCGGCGTAACGCCAGTCTTTTCCTCCCCTGTAAGGGGAGGTAGCAGGGCGAAGCCCTGACGGAGGGATGTCGCGCTATCGAGAGGGGGACACCCCTCCACCAGCTTCGCTGGTCCCCCCCCCCCTTACAGGGGAGGAATCAGGGGCTAACCCGACTAGGCAACTCTTACATCCAGCGCCGCGCGGTGGGGGTGATGCCGGGGGCCAGGATATTGCCGCGCAGGACGATCGGCTCGCCCGCCCAATTGCCCACGAACACCGGCTTGTAATCCGCCCCCGGTGCCAGCCGTGCGCGGTTGTTCTCGACCACCAGCCCCGACGAGTCGTTCTTGGCCCCCTCCGGCGCGACAGTGATCAGCGTCGAGTGATTGTCCTTGTCGCGGCCATCGACGAACTCATTGCCCGCGATCCGTCCCTTCGCGCCGTTGGACAGATCGATCATATAGTTGGTCATATGGCCTTGGCTGTCATCGAAGCTGCTGTCGAGTATCTCGACCATCGGCGCGCGGCTCTTGACGTAATGGCCGCCCTGCCCGCGCTCGAAACGACAGGCGGTGACGCGCAAGGCGCGATAGCGACCCATATAGATGCCGTGTGCGCCATTGCCGGTCGGGTCATGGCCCAGCCCCGAAAAGGTCGAATGATCGACCGTCACCGTGGAGGCTGGATCGTCGGCCGACAGGATGCCCGACTGGCTATCGAGGAACATCGCGTTGCTGACGCTGAGCGGACCCTTCTCGATGCGGATACCGGCGCCATTGCCATCACCCACCTCGATATGGCTGAAGACGATCCCCTGCACCTGCGCCCCCCTTCCGCGCAGCACGAGCGCCGCCTTTCCTTCGCACGCGATGCGGGTGAAGATCGTCTTGCCCGGCTCGACCGCGACATAGCTGATCCGCCCGGCGCTCTGCACCGCGCATTCGCGATAGGTGCCCGGCGCGATGCGGATCACCCCCTCGCCATCGCCGATCGCATTCACCGCATCCTGCAACGCGCCGAAGCCGCGCGCGCCGACCATGAAGGGCTGCGCAATCCCCTGCGCCAGCGCGACGCCGGAAGTCAGACCGAGAAAGAGCAGCGGAACCAGACGCATAAGGCGATCCTGAAAAAGCGAGCGGGCGCCGCATCCTGCCACGCGCGGTGGCGAGATGCGACGCCCGTCATTGTCCCGTGACGGGATCAGGCCTCTTCGGTCTCTTCCTCGTCGGCCAGTTCCTCCTCCAGCGCGGTCAGGATCGCCTGGTTGAAGGCGGGGATATCGTCGGGCTTGCGGCTGGTGATCAGATTGCCGTCGACGACCACCTCTTCATCGACCACCTCGGCGCCCGCATTGGACAGGTCGGTGCGGATCGACGGAAAGCTGGTCAGGCGGCGGCCATCGACCACATCCGCTTCGGCCAGCAGCCAGGGGCCGTGGCAGATGGCGGCGACGATCTTGTCGTCCTCCATGAACTCGGTGACGATCTCGACCGCGCGCTCGTTCAGGCGCAGCTTGTCGGGGTTGCAGGTGCCGCCGGGGATGACCAGCGCGTCATAATCGTCGGTATCGACCTCGTCGACGGTCAGGTCGGGGGTCGCGGTCTCCGCCTTGTTGATGTCGCCTTCCATGCCCTGAATCGGATCGGACTTGAGCGAGGCGAGCGTCACCTTCGCGCCCGCTTCTTCCAGCGCCTGGCGGGGCTTGAACAGTTCGACGGTCTCGAAGCCGTCGGCGGCGAGCATCAGGACGCGTGCCTGGGAAAGATCGGCCATGATCGAATACTCCTGTCGGGAAATGCCTGGGGGTGGCCCGATCAGAACCCGCGACCGCATCGGCCGTTCCGGAACGAAGCGACCAGCGACGCATTTGCAGAGGTGACCCGAGGGAGTGCGATGGCAAGCCGATTAATCTATTGCGATGACACGAAACCCGGCATCACCCGGAGCAAGATCCGCGGCAAATGGGCCTATTGGAGCCCCGAGGGCGAGCGCATTACCGACCGGGATGAAATCGACCGGCTGAACCGCATCGGCCTGCCCCCCGCGTACAAGGATGCCTGGTTCTGTCCCCGCGCCAATGGCCATATCCAGGCGGTCGGCTGGGACGAGAAGGGCCGCAAGCAATATCGCTATCACGCCGATTTCCGCGAGGCGCAGGACGCCGCCAAATATGAGCGCTGCGCCGCGTTCGGCCATGCCCTCCCCGCCCTGCGCAAGCGCGTCGAAGCCGATCTGAAGAAGCGCGGCCTGTGCAAGGAGCGCGCGGTGGCCGCCGTCGTCCGGCTGCTCGACAATGGGCATCTGCGGGTCGGTAACGAGGCCTATGCCGCGACCAATAAGAGTTTCGGCGCGACGACACTGCGCAAGCGCCACGGCCAGGTCAAGGGTACGACGCTGCGGCTGCGCTATCGCGGCAAGTCGGGCAAGATGCGCGACCTGACGCTGACCGACCGTTCGCTCGCCAGCTTCGTCAAGCGGTGCCAGGATCTGGACGAACAGCATCTCTTCGCCTGGGTCGATGAGGACGGTGAGGCGAACCCCGTCTCCTCCTCCGATGTCAACGCCTATATCCGCGAGGCGACGGGTTGCGACTTCACCGCCAAGCATTTCCGCACCTGGGCCGCCAGCGTCGCCGCGTTCGAGGCCCTGGCGCTGGCCGAAGCCGACCTCAGCCTGAAGGCGATGCTGGAACCCGTGGTCGAAAAGCTGGGCAACACGCCCGCCATCGCCCGCAAATCCTATGTCCACCCCTCGCTGATCGCGCTCGTCAAGGACGGGCAAGCCGCGTTCCGCAAAGCGCTTCGCCTACCCCGTGCCCGCGCCGGGCTGAGCCGCGTCGAATGCGGGCTGATCGCGTTTCTCGAAGCCGGAACCCCGGCGACCCAGGCGGCCTGACCGCCCATCATTTCAGGAGTCCCCATGGCGACGAGCAATACTTCGCCCAAGGCACCGATCTTTGACGGTTCACGCATTCCCGATCAGGTCGAGAACATCGTCAACGCCACCTCCTGGTGGGTACAGCATTATTGGCTGAAGGTGTTGATCGCCATCGGCTTCGGCGCGGTCATCGTGCTGGCGCTGCTCTGGGTCCGCAAGCTGGGCGACAAGCTGTGCAGCCGTCCCGGTTTCGCGGGCGGCTGGGGCGTGATCTTGGGCCATGCCATCGCGCGGACGAACCTGTTCTTCATCGTCACCCTCGCCGCGCAACTGGTCGCGGGCTATGCCGGCGCGCCGGGCGAGGTCGCCAAGACGATCAGCTTCCTCTTCACCGTCGCCAGCGTGTTCCAGGCGGCGATCTGGGCCCGCGAACTGATCCTCGGCACGATCGAGCATCGCACCCAGTCCGAACATTATTCGGGCGAGGCGCTGCTCTCGGCGATGGGGCTGATCCGGTTGCTGGTGACGGCGGTGCTGTTCGCCATCGCACTGGTGGTGGTGCTCGACAATCTGGGCGTCAACGTCACCGGTCTCGTCGCCGGTCTGGGCGTCGGCGGCATCGCCATCGGTCTAGCCGCGCAGGGCATTTTCGGCGATCTGTTCGCCGCGCTCGCCATCATCTTCGACCGGCCGTTCCGGCGCGGCGACAAGATCAGCTATGGCAACACCAGCGGCGTGATCGAGTCGATCGGCCTGAAATCCACCCGCATCCGCGCCTTTACCGGCGAGTTGCGGATCATTTCCAACCGGCAACTGCTCGACAAGGAAATCCAGAACACCACGGTGCGCAACCATGTCCGCCTGTCGTTCATGATCGGTGTCGCCTATGAAACCCCTGCCGATACGCTGGCCCGCCTGCCCGCGATCCTGACCGAGATCGTCGAAGGCGAAGGCGGTACGGTCGCCCGCGCCGGATTCGAGAATTTCGGCGCGTCGAGCCTGGACTTCGCGCTGCAATTCGACGTGCCCGGCGACGACTGGGCCACCGCGCACGATACGCGCAACCGGGTGCTGGTGAGCCTGATGAAGCGGTTCGCGGCGGAGGGGATCAGCATCCCCTATCCGACCCAGACCACCTACACCGCCGCGCCCGATGGGACGCTCGTCATGCCCTATCCCCAGGTCCAGCCGGTCGAGGTGCATCGGGCAAACTAATCCTCCCCTTTAAGGGGAGGTGGCAGTCCGAAGGACTGACGGAGGGGTGTCACGGCCAGCGGGGACACCCCTCCACCATGCTTCGCATG
>NZ_BBJS01000007.1 GCF_000739895.2 Sphingomonas paucimobilis NBRC 13935 | reverse complement strand
ACACAGGACACCCTTTGCGGCACGCCCCCTCCACCATGCTTCGCATGGTCCCCTCCCCTATAAGGGGAGGATTTCAGGGCGTCACTGTTCGTTCGTCGGAGCCTCAGCAGGCGCGGCCTCATCCGTCGAGGTCCGTCCGCGCGTCACGCGCGAGGTCATGCCGGTCGCCGAGGCATCGTCGAGCATCTGCTGATCGACCGTCCGCTCCGGCGGCGGGGGCGGCAGCGTTTCCTCGACCGCGTTCATGTCCGCGACCGGCGCGGCCTGGTTCTCCATGGCCGGCATCACATCCTCCGGCTGCGTCTCGATCACGCCTGCGTCATTCTCGGTCATCGCGGCCGGCTGTTCCTCCGGCTCGGAACGCGAGCAACCGGCCAACGCCGGCAGCAGCAGCCCGGCCGCGACGAGTGCCAGGCCATGGCGGCGATAGGTCTTGATCGTCATGCGTTTATCCCTGTTTCGCGTTACTTCGTGGAAAGCGCCCGCTCGGCCGAGCGGGCCTCGATCTTGGTCGCCAACTGGGCGTCCCAGCCATAAGGGTCTTCCCGGAAGCTGACCTGCCCATCGCTATTGGCGAAGGCCGTCCAGTACAACAGATAGACCGCCACCGGCTCGTCCATGCTGGCGCGCACGGTCTTGCCCGAGGCCAAGGTCGCGTCGACCGCCGCCGGCTGCCATTCGGGCGTGGTCTTCAGCACGAGACCGGCGAGTTCAGCGGGCTTTTCCAGGCGGACGCAGCCATGGCTGGCCAGCCGGTCGAACTTCGAAAAGCCCGACTGTGCCGGGGTATCGTGGAGATAGACCGCGAAGTCGTTGGGGAAGTCGAACTTGAACCGCCCCAGCGCGCTCTTCTCCGAGGATTGCTGCAGGCGCTTGGATCCGTCGCCATTGTCGATCACGCGGAAACCGTTGCGCTTCAGATAGCCGGGATTGGCACGCTCCTTGGGCCACAGCTCCTTGTTGGCGATCGAGCTGGGAACGTTCCACGGCGGATTGAGCACGACGCTGTGGATCGAGGAGACGAGCATCGGCGTCTCATTGCCCGGGCGCCCCGTCACCGCCTTCATCGACAGCACAGGATTGTCGCCCTCGAACACGGTCAGCACCGCCGCAGCGATGTTCACCTGCACCCGCTTGGCCTCCAGCTGCTGTGGCAACCAGCGCCAACGCTCCATATTCGCCATGATCTGGCGGATGCGCTGCGAGACGGGCACGTTCAGCGCCGCGATCGTCTGCGACCCCACCGTGCCGACGGGATTGAGGCCATAGCGACGCTGCGCCCGGCGCACCGCCGCCAGCAGCGGTTCGTCGAAGGTCGCACCGGTCTGGCTGACCGCCGGGTCCTCCATCGCCAGACGCTTGCGCAACTGCGCGACCAGCGGCCCGCTCGAACCATAAGGAATGGAGGCGTTGGCGGGCAGCGCCGTCCAGCCCCCCGCTTCTGCCATGGCGCGGTAGCGGGCCAGCCCCGTGACCAGCGTGTCATAGCCGGCATAGGGCGGCGGCAGCGCGGCGATCCAGTCGGCGATCCGGTCCTGCCGCACCGCATCGGCAAAGCCCGGCAGCGGATCATAGGATTGCGGGCGAATGCCCCAGTCCTTCGAGAAGTCGGCGGTATCAAGCCGCCCGACATGCACGGCATGGGCGTAATCGAGCGCGATACGGGCGATGGCAGCGGGCGCCAGTCCCGACAGATCGCGCGGTGCCCCCTGACGCAGGCCCTGGGTGACCTCGCCCTTGGCGATCAGCGTGGCAAGCTGGTGCGCCTGCGCATCGCTCAGCGTCGGCATGCTGACCGGTGGTGCAATCGCCAGCGGGGGCGCCACCCTGGGCGCCGTCACCGGCGGCGTGGTGGCCTGCGGCGTCGCCACGGGGGCGGGCACGGGCGGCGGCGCCACCTGCGCGAACAGGGGCGTCGCGACGAGCGATCCCCCCGCCAGCGCGCCGATCAGGCGAGCGACCGAACGGCCAGAAACAGCGAAAGGCGATGCGGTCATAAAATCAGGATTGCCCCTTCTCGACATGGTGCCCCTCGGCAAATGCGCGCCTAGTGCACCATCCTATCCTACGCCAAGCTGAACCGATTGGTTCGGTCCGCGATAAATTTTTTTACGCGGGGCAAGGCGATGACGGATGGCCCGGCCTGCGCGGATCACTCTTTCCGTCACGGCACCTGATCGGCGTTAACCATCTGAATCAGTTCCGAAAGCGGACAGGTGGCATCCCCCTGCGCAGCCACCCGGTTAGCATGCCACGAACCGGGGAGGTTGCGTACCCGCGCGCCATGACATGGGGCCGCACCCCCCCCCCCGAACCGACAGGACGCTGTCGGTCAACGCGACATGCGAAAAGGGAGGATCACGCCATGCAGACCGAGATCATCGCCAAGGCAACCGGCACCATCACCAACACGACCGCCAATGTCATCGATCTCGAGACCCCCAGCGTCGTCCGCCTCGATCTTAACCGTGATCAGGTGGCGAGCATGGAGCGGGAGGGCAACGACCTGGTCATCCGCCTGAACGACGGCCAGACCATCCGCATCGACAATTTCTATGTCGACCAGCGGGGTTTGGGCAGCGACCTCGTCCTGCGCGAGAATAATGGCGGCCAGTGGCTGGCGCATCCGGGGACGAGCGGAGCGGGCCGCTTCACCACGCTGACCAATCTCGACGACCTGCTGGCGGCACAGGCCGCGCAGGCCGGCGGATCGTCCTTCATCCTGCCCGCCATCCTGGGCGTGGCGGGCGCGGGCGGCCTGATCGCGGCCGTGGCGAGCGGCGGCAATGATGGCGAGGCACAGATCCCCACCACCCCGCCCGACACCCAGGCCCCGGCACGGCCGACGGCGGTTTTCGGCTCGAATGGCGGCGTCGTCACGGGGACCGGCGAAGCGGGGTCGACGGTCCGGGTGATCGGCGGCAACGGCTCGGTGCTCGGCACCGGCACGGTCGGCACGGATGGCAGCTATAGCGTGCCGCTGAATCCGCCCCAGGCCAATGGCCAGCAGATCACGGTGACCCAGACCGACGCGGCCGGCAATGTCTCGCCCGCCACCACGATCAACGCGCCCGACATCACTCCGCCCGCGGTACCCACCGCCGCGATCAACGGCCAGGGCACGACCATCACCGGTACCGGCGAACCCGGCGCGACGGTGACCGTGCGCAACGCGGCCGGCCAGGTGCTCGGTACCGCGACGGTCGACGCACAGGGCAATTACACACTGACCCTGACCACGGCGCAGGCCAATGGCGGCACGCTGACCGTGACGCAGAGCGATGCCGCCGGCAACGCCTCCCCCGCCGCCAGCGTGGCCGCCCCCGATCTGACCCCGCCGACCGCTCCCACCGCCACGATCGACGATGAAGGCACCAGCATCTCCGGCACCGGCGAACCCGGCGCGACGGTCAGCGTGCGCGACGGCGCTGGCGTGGTGCTGGGCAGCACCACCGTCGATGCGCAAGGCAATTACACGCTGGCGCTGGACACGCCGCAGGCCAATGGCGAAGCGCTGACCGTCACGCAGAGCGACGCGGCGGGCAATCCCTCGCCGGCGACGCCGCTTACCGCGCCGGACATCACCCCACCGGCCGCGCCCACCGCCACGATCGGGGCCGATGGCGTCACCATTACCGGTATCGGCGAACCAGGCACGACCCTGACCATCCGTGACAGCGCGGGAACCGTGCTGGGCACCGCCGTGGTCGATGCGCAGGGCGGCTATACGCTGACGCTCGCGACGCCGCAGGCCGAGGGCACGATGCTGATGGCGACGCTGACCGATGCGGCGGGCAATGTCTCGCCGGAAGCGACCATCATCGTCTCGGACCTGGAGGCACCGACGGCGCCCACTGCGACGATCAGCGCGGACGGCACCAGTGTCGTCGGCTCCGGCGACCCGGGAGCGACCGTCAGCGTGCGTGATCCCGCCGGCCAGGTAATCGGCAATGCGCTGGTCGGTGCGGATGGCAGTTACACCCTCACCCTCTCGCCCGCCCAGGCCAATGGCGAGACGCTGAGCGTGCTTCAGACCAATGCGCAGGGGCTGTCGTCACCGACCATTTCGCTGCTGGCCCCCGACATCACCGCGCCGGCGACGCCGGTCGCGACGCTCGCCGGTGACGGCACGGTCGTGACCGGCACCGGCGAACCCGGTGCCACCGTGCGGGTCGTCGGCGCGAATGGACAGACTCTCGGCACCGCCACGGTCGGCGCCGATGGCGGCTTCTCCGTGCCGCTGACGCCCGCGCTGACCAATGGCCAGACGCTGACCGTCGATCAGGTCGACGCGGCCGGCAATGCCTCGCCTGACACAACGCTGACCGCGGGCGACACGACCGCGCCAGCCGCCCCCAGTGCCGCCATCGACGCACAAGGCAGCACCGTCACGGGCACCGGCGAGCCCGGTGCGACCGTCACGGTGCGCGATCCGGCCGGCCAGATCGTCGGCACCGCCGTGGTCGATGCCCAGGGCAACTACACCCTGCCGCTGACGACACCACAGACGGCGGGCGGCAGCCTGACCGTGACCCAGAGCGATGCCGCCGGCAACGCCTCCCCCGCCACGACGGTCACCGCGCCCGACACCACCGCCCCCACCGCGCCCGTCGCGACGGTCAGTACGGACGGCACGACGCTGACCGGTACCGGCGAAGCGGGCGCGACCGTCCAGGTCACCAACGCCGGCGGCCAGCCGATCGGCACCGCCACGGTCGGCGCGGATGGCAGCTACACGATCGCTCTGCCCACCGGCACGGCCGACGGGCGGCCGCTGACCGTCACCCAGACCGATACCGCCGGCAATGTCTCGCCCGCGACCAGCGCCGCGACCCCGGACCTTGTCGCACCCGCAGCCCCCACCGCCGCACTCAATGCCGACGGCACGGTCCTGACCGGGACCGGGGAACCCGGCGCCACGGTTCAGGTTTCCGATGCCAACGGCCAGCCGCTGGGCACGGCCACGGTGGCGACGGACGGCACGTATAGCGTCACGCTCCCCGCCGGTACGGCCGATGGCCAAGTCCTGACCGTCACCCAGGCCGACGCGGCCGGCAACGTCTCCCCCCCGACGACCGCCACGACCACAGACACGACCGCCCCCGGCGCACCGGTTGCGACGGTCAGCGCGGACGGCACGACGCTGACCGGTACCGGCGAAGCGGGCGCGACCGTCCAGGTCACCAACGCCGGCGGCCAGCCGATCGGCACCGCCACGGTCGGCGCGGATGGCAGCTACACGATCGCTCTGCCCACCGGTACGGCCGATGGGCGGCCGCTGACCGTCACCCAGGCCGATGCCGCCGGCAATGTGTCGCCCGCGACCAGCGCCGCGACGCCCGATCTCGTCGCGCCCACCGCGCCCACGGCCATACTCGGCGCCGATGGCCTGACACTGTCCGGCACCGGCGAGGCCGGCGCGACGGTCGAAATTCGCGCAGCGGACGGCTCGCTCCTCGGTTCTGCGACGGTGGCCGGCGACGGCAGCTACAGCGCCAAGCTGACCGGCCCGCAGGCCAATGGCGAGACCTTGACCGTCACGCAGACCGACGCGGCCGGCAATGCCTCCCCCACCACCTCGATCACCGCACCGGATACCACGGCCCCCGCCGCACCGGTTGCAACGGTCAGCGCCGACGGTGCCACCCTGACCGGCACGGGTGAGGCCGGCGCGACCGTGCAGGTCACCGACGCCGATGGCCAGCCGATCGGCACCGCCACGGTCGCGGCGGAGGGCAGCTACAGCATCGCCCTGCCTGCGGGCATCGCCGATGGACGGCCGCTGACGGTTACCCAGACCGACGCCACCGGCAATGTCTCCCCCGCGACCAGCGCGACGACGCCCGATCTCGTCGCCCCGACGGCGCCGTCTCTTGCCGTCAGTGCGGATGGCACCAGCGTTTCGGGTACCGGCGAAGCCGGCGCCACGGTTGAAATCCGTGCTGCCGATGGCAGCCTGCTGGCCTCCACGGTCGTCGCGGCGGACGGCAGCTATAGCGTGACGCTCGCCACCCCCCAGGCCAATGGCGAGGCGCTGACCGCCACCCAGACGGACGCGGCGGGCAATATCTCGCCTGCGATCTCGGTCACAGCGCCGGATATCACGGCTCCCGCCGCGCCGACGGCGACGCTGGCGGCGGATGGCGCCTCCGTGTTCGGCAATGGCGAGCCCGGTGCGACGGTGCGGATCGTCGATGCCAATGGCACGCTGCTCGGCACCGCCGTGGTCGATGCGGACACCAGCTTCACCCTGACGCTCACCCCGCCCCAAGTGAACGGCCAGACGCTGAGCGCGACGCAGGCGGATGCGGCGGGCAATGTCTCGCAACCCGCCACCGTCAGCGCTCCGGATGTGACAGCCCCCGACGCACCGATCGCAGCGATCTCGGTCGACGGCGCGACCGTCACCGGCACCGGCGAACCCTTCGCCACGGTCACTATCCGCGCGGCCGATGGCACGCCGATCGGCACCGCGGTGGTCGCTGCGGACGGCAGCTTCTCGGCGGCGCTCACCCCGGCCCAGGCCAATGGCGAGACGCTGTCGATCGATCAGACCGATCGCGGCGGTAACAGCTCGCCTGCGGCGACGCTCACCGCCCCCGACATCACCGCCCCGACCGGGCTGGTCGCGGCGATCAGCGGCGATGGCAGCATCGTCACCGGCACGGGCGAGGCTGGCGCCACCGTGACCGTTCGGGATGCCAATGGCGCATCGCTGGGCACCGCGGTGGTCGCGGCCGATGGCACCTATAGCGTCCCATTGACCACGGCGCAGATCGACTCCGAAGCCCTGACCGTGGTGCAGGCGGACGCGGCCGGCAATGTGTCCGCACCCGTGCCGCTCACCGCCCCGATCTCACCGCGCCGCTGGCCCCCACCGGTGCGGTCATCGATGCCGGCGCGACGCTGAATGGTACCGGCGAAGCGGGTGCGACGGTCACCGTCCGCGCCGCTGACGGCACGGTGCTCGGCGCCGCGACGGTCGGGGCGGATGGAAGCTTTGCCGTCCCGCTGACGCCACTCCAGGCCAATGGCGAGACCCTGCAATTCACCCAGACCGACGCGGCGGGCAATGTCTCGCCCATCGTCTCGATCATCGCTCCCGATATCACCGCACCGACCGGGCTGGTCGCGGCGATCAGCGGCGACGGCAGCATCGTCACCGGCACGGGCGAGGCTGGTGCGACCGTGACCGTCCGTGATGCCAATGGCGCATCGCTGGGCACCGCCGTAGTTGCGACCAACGGCATCTACAGCGTCCAGTTGACGACGCCGCAGGTCGGCTCCCAATCCCTGACCGTGGTGCAGGCGGATGCGGCGGGCAATGTGTCGGCGCCCGTGCCGCTCACCGCCCCCGATCTGACCGCGCCGCTGGCTCCCACCGGTGCGGTCATCGATGCCGGCGCGACGCTGAGCGGTACCGGTGAAGCGGGAGCGACGGTCACCGTCCGCGCCGCTGACGGCACCGTTTTGGGCTCCGCTGTGGTCGCCGCCGATGGCAGCTTCGCGGTCCCCTTGTCACCCGCCCAGGCCAATGGCGAGATCCTGCAATTCACCCAGACCGACCCGGCCGGCAATGTCTCCGCCAATGTCACGGTCATCGCACCCGACGTCACCGCACCGACCGGGCTGACCGCCGGGATCAGCGGCGATGGCGCGATGGTCACCGGCACCGGTGAGGAAGGGGCGATCGTCACCGTGCGCGACACGAACGGCGCGACGCTCGGCACCGCTGTCGTCGATGCCAATGGCATCTACATGGTGCAGTTGACCCCGGCGCAGATCGACTCCGAGCCGCTGACCGTGGTCCAGGCGGACGCGGCCGGCAATGTGTCGGCGCCCGTGCCGCTCACCGCCCCCGATCTGACCGCGCCGCCCGCCCCCACCGGCTTGGTCATCGATGCCGGCGCGACGCTGACCGGCACTGGAGAGGCAGGTGCGACCGTTACCGTGCGTGCTGCGGATGGCACCGTGCTCGGCACCGCGATCGTGGGCGCCGATGGCAGCTTCACCGTCCCGCTCGCCACGCCGCAGGCCAATGGCGAGACACTGACCCTCGTGCAGGCCGATGTCGCGGGCAATGTCTCGCCCGGCACCATTATCGCCGCACCCGACATCACAGCACCGATCGGCCTGACCGCCACGATCAGCGCCGATGGCAGCGTGATGACCGGGACCGGCGAGCCCGGGGCGATCGTCACCATCCGCGATCCCGCCGGCACCGCGATCGGCACCGCGACCGTCGCCGTCGATGGCAGCTATGCCGCGATCCTTACCCCGGCCCAGCTCAACGGCGAAATCCTGCAGGTCGTCCAGGCCGATGCGACCGGCAACGCCTCCGCGCCCGTGAACCCCGTCGCCCCCGACCTGACGGCACCCCTCGCGCCCCTCGCGGCGCTGGCGGCGGGCGGGACCAGCGTCACCGGTATCGGCGAGGCCGGCGCGACCGTCACCGTGCGGGCGGCCGATGGCAGCGTGCTCGGAACCGCCACCGTCGCCGCCGATGGCAGCTTCACCGTCCCGCTCGCCACGGCACAGATTAATGGCGAGACGCTGTCGGTCGAGCAGAGCGATGCGGCGGGCAATGTCTCGCCCGCCCTCGGCCTGACGGCGCTCGACACCAGCGCGCCCACCGCACCGACCGCGATCATCGATGGCACCGGCACGGTTGTCAGCGGGCAGGCGGAGGCCGGCGCCATCGTCACCGTGCGCGATCCCGCCGGCACCGTCATCGGCACCGTCACAGCGGGTATCAATGGCGACTATGCGGTGGCGATCAACCCACCCCAGGCCAATGGCGAGACGCTGACCGTCACGCAGAGCGACGTGGCCGGCAATCTCTCGGCCCCGACGCCGGTCCTGGCGCCCGACATCACCGCACCCAATGCGCCGCTGTTCACCATCAACGCAACCGGCACCGAAGCCAGCGGCAACGGCGAGGCGGGCGCAACCGTCACCATCCGCGACCCCGCCGGCACCGTGATCGGCACGACTGTGGTCGCTGCGGATGGGACGTTCACCGTCCCGCTCGCACCGGCACAGGCCAATGGCGGCACGCTAAGCGCGATCCTGACCGATGCCGGCGGCAACGACTCGCCGACCTCGACCGCGCCCGCCCCCGACATCACCGCGCCAACGATACCGGCCGCATCGCTGGATGCGACGGGCACGATCGTGTCGGGCACCGGTGAGGCCGGCGCGACCGTCACCGTGCGGGCAGCTGATGGCACTATACTGGGCACCGCGCTGGTCGCGGCCAACGGCACCTATGCGGTGGTCCTGTCGACGCCGCAGCTCGACAGCCAGGTCCTCTCGGTGTCGCAGGCGGATGCCATCGGCAATATCTCGCCCTCGACGACCGTCACCGCCCTCGACCAGACACCGCCGGGCGCACCGGTCGCCGCCGTCTCGGTGGACGGCACGACCCTGACCGGTACCGGCGAGATCGGCGCGACGGTGACTGTCACCGATCCGGTCGGCATCGTGCTCGCGACCGTGCCGGTGGGGGCGGATGGCAGCTTCACGGTGACGCTGACCCCGCCGCTGACCAACGGCCAGTTGCTGACGCTGACCCAGGCGGATGCCGCCGGCAATATCTCGGTCCCCGGCAATGCGGCGGCGCCGGACCTGATCCCCAACGACACGCCCGGCGCGCCGACCGCGGCCGTGGCCGTCGATGGCGGCAGCGTGAGCGGCACCGGCCTGGCGGGGACGACGATCACCGTCCGCGATGCGACCGGCACCGTCATCGGCACCACCATTGTCGCGGGCGACGGCAGCTACACCGCGCTCCTGACCACCCCGCAGCTCAATGGCGAGACGGTCCGCGTGACCCAGACGGATGCCGAGGGCGACGTTTCGCCCCCGGCCATCGCCATCGCACCCGACCTGACGCCGCCCGCCGCGCCGACCGCCACGATCGATGCGACCGGCACCGTGGTGTCCGGCCTGGGTGAAGCCGGCGCGACACTGACCGTCACCGGCGTCGGTGGTACCGTGCTCGGCACGACCACGGTCCTGGCCAATGGCAGCTATGCGGTGGTGCTGAATACCGCGCAGACCAATGGCGAGCCGCTGACCGTCATCCAGGCGGATGGGGCGGGCAACGCCTCGCCCTCGGCGGCCGTCACCGCACCGGACCTGACCGCGCCGCTGGCACCGGCGGGCATCGTCTCGGCGGATGGCACGACCCTGACCGGCACCGGCGAGGCCGGTGCGACGGTCACGATCAGCGATGCCGCCGGCAATGCCATCGGCACCGCGCTGGTGGCAGCCGATGGCAGCTTCACGGCGACCCTGACCCCGGCCCAGGCCAATGGCGAGCTGCTGACGCTGACCCAGGCCGATGCGGCGGGCAATGTCTCGCCCATCGCGCAGGCGCTCGCACCCGATATCACCGCGCCGGTCGGCCTGACCGCGGCGATCAACGGGGCGGGCACGCTGGTCACCGGTACGGGCGAAGCCGGCGCGATCGTCACCATCCGTGACGATGTCGGGACGGTACTGGGCACCGCCATCGTGGCCGCCAACGGCACCTATGCCGCGCTGCTGACCCCGGCGCAGATCAACGGCGAATTGCTGAGCGCGATCCAGGTCGATAGCGCGGGCAATGCCGGCACCCCGGCACCGGTTACCGCCCCCGATCTGACCGCGCCGCTGGCGCCGGCCGGTACGGTGTCGGTCGACGGCACCACGCTGACCGGCACGGGTGAGGCGGGCGCGACCGTCACCATTCGGGCGGTCGATGGCACCGTGTTGGGGACCGCGCTCGTGGCGGCCGATGGCAGCTTCACCGCTGCCCTGACGCCCGCCCAGGCCAATGGCGAAGTGTTGACGCTGACCCAGGCGGATGCAGCTGGCAATGTCTCGCCCATCGCTCAGGCGATCGCACCGGACTTCACCCTGCCTGTCGGCTTGACCGCCGCCATCAACGGTGCCGGCACGCTCGTGACCGGCACCGGTGAGGCGGGGGCGACCGTGACCATCCGCGACGCCGGCGGCACCGTCCTCGGCACCGCCGTGGTCGCGGCGAACGGCACATATGCCGCCGTCCTGACCACGCCGCAGATCGCCGGCCAGGCGCTGACCGCGACCCAGGCGGACCCGGCCGGCAATGTCGGCGCCCCCGCTCCGATCACCGCACCCGACCTGACCGCACCGCTGGCCCCCGCCGGCACCGTGTCGGCGGACGGCACGACGATCACCGGCACGGGCGAAGCGGGTGCGACCGTCACCATCCGCGCGGTGGACGGCACGATCCTGGGCACCGCCGTGGTGGCCGGCGACGGCAGCTTCACGGCCGCGCTCAACCCCGCCCAGGCCAATGGTGAGCTCCTCTCGCTGACCCAGGCAGATGCGGCCGGCAATGTCTCGCCCATCGGCCAGGCGACCGCGCCCGACATCACCGTTCCGGTCGGCCTGACCGCCGCCATCAACGGCGCGGGCACGCTGATCACCGGTACCGGCGAAGCCGGGGCGACCGTCACTATCCGCGACGCCGCGGGCATCGTCCTCGGCACGGCGGTGGTGGCCGCCAACGGCACCTATGCCGCCGCGCTCACCACGCCGCAGATCAACGGTCAGGCGCTGACCGCGACCCAGGCGGATGCCGCCGGCAATGTCGGCGCTCCCGCGCCGATCACCGCACCCGACCTGCTCGCCCCGCTGGCACCGATCGGCACCATCTCCGCCGATGGCACAACCCTGATCGGCACTGGCGAGCCGGGCGCAACCGTCACCATTCGCAGTGCGGGGGGTGCGGTGCTCGGCACGGCGGTGGTCGCGGCGGACGGCAGCTTCACCGCCGCCCTCAGCCCCGTCCAGGCGAACGGCCAGATCGTCTCGCTGACCCAGGCCGATGCTTCGGGCAATGTCTCAGGCGTGGCGCAAGCCACCGCACCGGACATCACTGCACCGATCGGGCTGACCGCCGCCATCAACGGCGCGGGTACGCTCGTCACCGGCTCGGGCGAAGCCGGGGCGACCGTTACGATCCGCGATGCGGGCGGTGCGATCCTCGGTACGGCGGTGGTCGCGGCCAATGGGACCTATGCCGCCGTCCTGACCACCCCGCAGATCAATGGCCAGGCGCTGATCGCGACCCAGGCGGATGCCGCGGGCAATGTCGGCGCCTCTGCGCCGATCACGGCCCCCGATCTGGTCGCCCCGCTGGCACCGATCGGCACCATCTCCGCCGATGGCACGACCCTGATCGGCACCGGCGAGCCCGGCGCGACCGTCACCATCCGCAGTGCGGGTGGCACGGTCCTCGGCACGGCGGTGGTCGCGGCGGACGGCAGCTTCGCCGCTCCGCTCAGCCCCGCCCAGGCCAATGGCCAGATCGTCTCGCTGACCCAGGCGGATGCATCGGGCAATGTCTCGGGCGAGGCGCAAGCCACCGCGCCCGACATCACCGCACCGGTCGGGCTGACCGCCGCCATCAACGGCGCGGGCACGCTGATCGCCGGTACCGGTGAGGCCGGGGCGACCGTCATCATCCGCGATGCGGGCGGTGCGATCCTCGGCACGACGGTGGTCGCCGCCAATGGCACCTATTCTGCGGTCCTGACCACGCCGCAACTCAACAGCCAGACCCTGACGGTCACCCAGGCCGACGCGGCGGGCAATGTCTCCGCCCCCGCCACGGTCGTCGCCCCCGATCTGACCGCACCGCTGGCGCCGGTCGGTATCGTCGCGGCCAATGGCACCGCGATCAGCGGCACGGGTGAGGCCGGCGCGACCGTCACCATTCGCGCGGTCGACGGCACCGTCCTGGGCACCGCCCTGGTGGCGGCCAACGGCACCTTCACCGCACCGCTCAGCCCGGCCCAGGCCAATGGCCAGATCGTCTCGCTGACCCAGGCGGATGCGGCGGGCAATGTCTCGCCCATCGGGCAGGCGACGGCGCCCGACATCACCGCGCCCATCGGTCTGACCTCGACGATCAACGGCATCGGCACGATCGTAACCGGCACCGGCGAGGCGGGGGCGACCGTCACCGTCCGCGACCCGCTGGGCAATGTCATCGGCACCGCGATCGTCGGCGCCAATGGCAGCTATAGCGCGGCGCTGACGACGCCCCAGGCCAATGGCCAGTTGTTGCAGGTGACCCAGGCGGATGCCGCCGGCAACGCGTCGCTGCCCAACGCGGTGCGCGCGCCCGATATCACCCCGCCGGCCGCGCCGATCGGTGTGGTCAACGGCACCGGCACCGTGGTGACCGGTACGGGCGAGGCGGGCGCGACCGTCCGCATCTTCGATCCGCTGGGCCAGCTGGTCGGCACGGCCGTCGTCGCCGGCAATGGCAGCTTCAGCGCGACGCTGACCATACCGCAGGCCAATGGCCAAGTCCTGACGCTCAGCCAGACCGATGCGGCGGGCAATGCCTCGGGCACGGTCGCGGTCAATGCGCCGGATATCACCCCGCCGGCCGCCCCGACCGCGGTCATCGATCCGACCGGATCGGTCATCACCGGCAGCGGTGAGCCCGGCGCCCGGATCGAGGTGCGCAACGCCGCCGGTACGCTGATCGGCACCGGCACGGTGACGGCGGGCGGCCTCTATGCCGTCACGCTGACCAGCCCGCAGGTGGCGGGCCAGGCGCTGGGCGTCGGTGCGCGCGATGCGGCCGGCAATCTATCGGCCTCGACGGCGGTCACCGCCCCCTTCGACATCAGTGCCTTCGACAATACGGCGATCGCACTGGTCGACCTGAACCCGGTCCAGACCAACCAGAATGTCGGCACGGCCAACTATACCGCGCTGGTCTCGCTCGGCGCCGTCAACCTCGATGCCCAAGTGCTCGCCGTTCCCAACGTCCAGTTCACGGTGCAGCCCGGCCATACGCTGGCGACAACCTTCACCTATGACGCGACGGTGAATGTCGGCGTGGCCAGCGGCTATTCGGTGGTGATCCAGCGGTTCAACGGCACCAACTGGGTGGCGGTGAATGGTGGCGGCAACAGCTCGCTGTTGCAGGTCGGCCTGCTCAACGGCGATCTCGTCGCCACGGCAAATCTGGCACCGGGCCAATACCGGGCCTTCGTCACCTTCGACAATACGGCGGGTGTCGGCCTGCTCGGCAGCCTGAACGTCCGGGGGGTCGACTCCGACTTCACCGATGTCGCCTCGGCCGTGCCCGCGCCGGTCAGCGGCAATGTCATCACCGATGCCGGCCCCACGGGGCAGATCGATGTGGTCAGCCCGCAGACCCGCGTCGAAAGCGTGACGCTGAACGGCGTGACGACGCAGGTGGCCGTCGACGATACCGTCGTCACCGGGCAATGGGGAACGCTGATCATCGATCGCGATGGCAGCTATACCTACACCCCCAATGCCAATGCGGCGTCCATCGGCAAGGTGGACAGCTTCACCTACACGCTGCTCGACGCCAGCGACAATGAGCGGGAAAGCGCCCGCCTGACCATCTCGATCGGCAGCCCGGACATCACTGGCGCACCGATCGCGGTGAACGACACCGCCATCGCGGCGGCCAGCTTCACCCCTGTCGTGGTCAATCGGGCGGCCGCCGTGGACACGTTCTTCTCCACCCCGGCCGTGCCGCTTCTAGGGGCACCGCAAACGACGCGGGTCAATGACAGCTTCACCGTGGATGCCAACAGCACCTCCACCGTCACCTTGTCGGCGGTCACCGCATCCACTTTGTCGGTGTTGCCCAGCTATACCGTCACCGTCACCAATTCGGCCGGCGCGGTGGTCGGCACGGCTTCGGGTACCGCGGTCGCCGGCGTCGGTGGCCTGGTCGGCAGCGGGATCAGCGTCACGATGAGTAACCTGCCATCGGGCACCTACAACTATACGGTGGTCGGAACGAACGGCGCGCCACTCCGGCTCGATACCAATGTCTATGTCGCGGAGACGGTCACCCGGCTCAACGAGTTCAACCTGACCGGCACCACCCCGGTCAGCGGCCAGTTGACCGCCAACGACACGCTGGGCAGTCCCTTTATCGGGATCAAGGTGCTGACCGGCACCGGCTTCCAGGAGATCGGGGACACGCCGATCACGCTGAACGGCGCGCATGGCCAGCTCACCATCAACGAGACCGGCGGCTATACCTACACGCCGGTCGGCGTCACTTATGCCGCCACCGATCCGATCGACAGCTTCACCTATCAGCTGATCCAGCCCGACGGCCAGTTCTCGACCGCGCGGCTGGACGTGGCGGTGAACATCAACAACGGGGTCGCGCCGGTCTTCCCGACCGCGACGATCACCGCGCTGTCGGCCGATAGTGCGCTGCATCTCGATGCCGATGTCGTCCCGATGACCCTCAGCGCGGATCACATGGCCCCGGCGGATACACCGGCAACCGACCAGGCGGATGCGCGACTCGCCCTGTCGTTGATGGAAGGACAGGGGAGCATCGAGGATGTTTTGGGCCATTATCTTGATGCGCATCAAACGACCGCCGACGTTACCACGGCGAACGATAATGTAGGCGTAACGGCTACCGTTACCGATATCAATTCGACCGTTCCGATTATGGACGATCCCCTGGCCTATCTGACCGTTTCGGTCGATCCCGAGCAGGAAAAAATGAGCACCATGCATATAATGTGACCATCCTGCGCAACAGTCCGGAATCGGACTTGATAATAGGTGCCGAAGTCGCTCCACTTCGACACCTATTTCCTTGTTCTAAAGTAGTTTAGTCGAGATTTTTGGCTCGACCGGCAAATGGGGCCATCGATGACGATGAGGCGGCAGGGACGCTATCAGGGTCGGAGAGCGAAGGGGCGGACGATGGTCCTCGCCCTGGCCGCCATGGCGTCGGTCGCCACCCCTGTTAGCGGTAGCCCTGCTCCTGTCACCATGGAAAGCGCGATGCATGAGGTGCTGTCCTGGCACCCTTCGGTCGTGCAGGCCGCCGCCACGCTGGACGCGCGCGGCGAGGATGTGACCATCGCCCGTGCAGGCTACCTCCCCCGCATCAGCGCGGGTGTCGGCAGCGGTTACGACAGCCGGCTGGGCAGCATCTGGCGCCCCCGGCCCCAGCTTTCCGCATCGCAGATGCTCTACGACTTCGGCAAGGTGGCGAGCGCGGTCGACTATGCCCGCGCCGGCACCCGGCTGGGTCGCGCGGACATGCTGCTGGCGATCGACGGGCTGATCCGTGACACCGGCTATGCGATGGTCGAGGTGCAGCGCAACGCCGCGCTGCGCACCATCGCGCTCGAACAATTGTCGCGGATCGAGGAGATCAGCGCGCTCGTCGAAAAGCGGTTCGGCAAGGGCGCCACCACCCGCTCCGACGCGCTCCAGGCCCAGTCGCGCGTGGCGGCCGCACAGGCGACGCTGACCCGGATCGAGGCGGAACAGCGCCGCTGGACCACCAGCCTGGCCTTTCTGTTGGGCCGCGACATCGCGCCGGTGGTCGATCCCGATGTGCCGGACTGGCTGATGCGCAGTTGCACCCAGGCCACGCAGGTCGATTGGGCCGACATCCCGGTCATCATGCGCGCCAAGGCGCAATATGAGCAGGCCACCGCCGAACAGCGCCGCGCCCGCGCCAACCGCCTGCCGACGATCGCGCTGGCCGGCGATGCGGCGGCGGATATATCCTCACCTTTTTCCGACCGCAGCGTCTATAATTTCGGGCTGAACGTCAGCAGCGACGTGTTCGGCGGCAGCGCGGTGCGCGCCCGCGTGCGTGGCGCCGATTACGCCCTGCGCGCCGCCGAGGCCGCCGAGCGCCAAGCCCGGGTCGAGATCGGCCAGCGGCTGGCTGAGGCGCAGCAACAGATCACCGGGCTGACTGAGTTGCTGGGCACCCTGTCCGAACGGCAGGACAATATGGTCGAGACCGGCAAGCTCTATCGCCTGCAATATCTCGACATGGGCACGCGGACGCTGGTCGACCTGCTCAACGCCGAGCAGGAATTGCAGCAGGCCCGGTTCGACGGCGTCAACACCACCCATGACCTACGCCGGCTGGCGATCGATTGCCTGTATTATTCGGGGCGCGCGCGCGACGATTTCAAGCTGACCGGCACGACGGTGCGCGGGGTGACGCTATGACCGCCGCCGCCTTGCCGACCGGTGCGGCCGCCGCACCGCCGACCGACCCCTTCGCCTGGATCGACATGCTTGGCCAAGTCGCACGCCATTTCCGCATGCCCTTCGCCGAGCAGCGCGCGCGGCTGACCACATTGTGGCAGGGCGGCGGCGATGAGGAGACGCGGGTCCGCGCGCTTGCTCGTGCGTCCGGCCTGTCGGTTCGCTTCGTCGCGCCCAGCGCGATCCGGCTGACCAGCTGGCGCCTTCCCGTCATCGCCTGCCTGGCCGATGGCGAGTTGGCGCTGATCACCGCGATCGATGCCGATGGCGAGGCGCAATTCACGGTCGCGGGCGAAGGCGGCTCGCCAGTGCGGCGCCCCCTCGCCGCATTGGTCGAGCAGACGCGACTGTTCGTCGTCCCCCGCCCCGCGCGCTCCGCCACCGATATCCGTGTCGACAGCTATATCCGCCCCTTCGAGCAGCATTGGCTGCGCACCCTGCTGCTGCAGGACGCCAAGGGTTACGGCCATGTCGCGATCGCCTCGGTCGTGACCAACTGCCTGGGGCTGGCGGGCGTGCTGTTCTCGATGCAGGTCTATGACCGCGTCGTCCCCGCCCAGTCGATGCCGACGCTCTACATCCTGTTCCTGGGCGTGATCCTGGCGACCGGGTTCGATTTCGTGTTGCGGCGGCTGCGGGTCAGCATCACCGACATTCTTGGCAAGCGCGCCGATTTGCGGCTGTCGGACCGGGTGTTCGGCCATGCGCTGCGCGTCCGCAACCGGGCACGGCCGACCTCGACCGGCACCTTCATCGCGCAGCTCCGCGACCTGGATCAGGTGCGCGACATGCTGACCTCGACCACGGTCGCGGCCATCGCCGACCTGCCCTTTTTCATCCTCTTCCTTATCATCCTGGCCTTCATCGGTGGGTCGCTGGCACTGGTGCCGGTCGTCGCGCTCGTCGCGCTGCTGCTGCCCAGCCTGCTCGCGCAGCGCCGCCTGCGCGCCCATGCCACCGAGTCGATGCGCGAAACCTCGCTGCGCAACGCCCTGCTGGTCGAGGCGGTGCAGGGGATCGAGGACATCAAGACGCTACAGGCCGAGGAGCGCTTCCAGCGCCAGTGGAACCATTGCAACGCGGTGGCGGGCGAGGCGCAGTTGCGCCTGCGCGGGCTGACCGCCAGCCTCTCGACTTGGGCACAGAGCGTGCAGAACGCGGTCTATGCCACCGTGATCTTCGTCGGTGCGCCGATGGTGATCGGCGGCGACATCACGACGGGCGCGCTGGTCGCCACCTCGATGCTGGCCAGCCGGATGATGGCGCCAATGGGTCAGGTCTCGCACCTGCTCGGCCGCTATCAGCACGCCAAGGTCGCTGCGCAGAGCCTGGACCAGATCATGGCGCTGCCGGTCGACAATCCCGATGCCGAGCACCGCATCCCCCTGCCCTCGGTCAGCGGCCGCTTCACCCTGCGCTCGGCGGTGTTCGGCTATGCCGATCCCAATGCGCCCCCGGCGCTGACCGTCCCCCGGCTGGAGATCGCCGCCGGCGAGAAGGTCGCGCTGCTGGGCCGTAACGGCGCGGGCAAGTCGACCCTGCTCCAGGGGCTGTCGGGGATGCTTCAGCCGCTGGGAGGCGAGATACTGCTCGACGACCTGACCCTGCATCAGATCGATCCCGCCGATGTCCGCCGCGACGTCGCGCTGCTGACCCAGAACAGCCGGTTGTTCCACGGCACGTTGCGCGAAAACCTGACCATGGGCGCACCGATGGCGGGGCATGACGAGATCGTGCGTGCGCTCGACATGGTCGGGGCGATCGACTTCGTCCGGCGCTTGCGCGACGGGTTGGAGCATGTCGTGCTGGAGGGCGGGCTCGGCCTGTCGGGGGGACAGCAACAGGCGCTGCTCCTCGCCAGGCTCCTGATCCGCCAGCCCCAGGTGATGCTGCTCGACGAGCCGACCGCCGCTATGGACGAAACCTCCGAGCGCCAGTTCATCGACCGCTTCCGCGACTGGAGCCGCGACCGCACCGTCGTGGTCGCCACCCACCGGATGCGCGTGCTCGATCTGGTCGACCGGATCATCATCATCGACAATGGCCAGATCCTGCTCGATCAGTCCAAGGACGCCGCGCTGGAGACGATGCGCAGTGCCGGCCGGAGCCAGGCGGCATGAACGCGCTGACCGCCCCCGCCGACCTGCCCTTTGCCGATGAGGGCGGCGCGCCGCTGCTCGCGGCCAAGCGGATGACCTGGGTGCTGACCGCGTTGTTCGTGGCCGCATTGGGCTGGGCCTGGTTCGCCACGCTCGACGAGGTGGCGACCGGCAGTGGCAAGGTGGTGCCCACCAGCCGCGAACAGGTGCTGCAATCGCTGGAAGGCGGCATCCTCGCCAAGATGCTGGTGCGCCAGGACGACATCGTGAAGCCGGGCCAGATCCTCGCCCAGCTCGACCCCACCCAGGCCGGATCGACGGTCGAGGAAAGCGCCGCCAAATACCGTGCCGCGCTCGCCGCGCAGGCGCGGTTGCAGGCCGAGGTGAACGGGACGCCCCTCACCTTCTCCCCCGAACTCGCCGCCTTCCCCGAGCTGAAGGCCGAGCAGCAGCGGCTCTACAATGCCCGCCGCAGCAGCCTGTCCAGCTCGATCGGCCTGATCGACGAGTCGCTCGCACTCATCGGGCGCGAGGTCGGGATCGGCGAGTCCCTGATCGAGGTCGGTGCGGCCAGCAATGTCGAGGTGCTGCGCCTGAAGCGTCAGCGCGCCGAGCTGGACCTGAAGAAATCCGATCTGCGCTCGCAATATATCGTCGAGGCGCGGCAGGATCTGGCCAAGGTCAGCGAGGAGGTCGAAGCGCTGGCCCCCGTCGTGCGCGGCCGGTCGGACACGCTCCAGCGCCTGACCCTGCGCTCGCCAGTACGCGGCGTGGTCAAGAATATCGAGGTGTCGACGATCGGCGGCGTCATCCCGCCCAATGGCAAGATCATGGAGATCGTGCCGCTCGACGAACGCCTGCTGGTCGAGGCGCGAATGTCGCCGCGCGACATCGCCTTCATCCGCCCAGGCCAGCGTGCCAGTGTCAAGATCACGGCGTACGACTATGCGATCTATGGCGGGCTGGAGGGGCAGGTCAGCAGCATCTCGCCCGATACCATCCGCGACGAGGTCAATCCGGACGTCTATTACTACCGGGTCTTCATCCGCACCCGGTCGGACTCGCTGGTCAACAAGGCGGGCAAGCGCTTTCCGATCGTGCCGGGAATGATCGCCACTGCCGACATCCACACCGGCAGCAAGACCGTGCTCCAATATCTTCTGAAACCGCTCAACCGCGCGCGCGAAGCGATGCGCGAGCGATGAGCGCCTCCCTCTCCCATGCCGCTCCCATCCCAAGCCACGCGCCGGAATTTCCGAACCCGGCATCAGCACAGGATCATGCCCATGCCCAAGAGTAGCGCCGCTCGTTATTTCGCCCCCACCCCCACACGGAGTTATTCCGCGCAACCGGCCGCGCGGAGCAATACGCCCAGCCTGCTCGACCTGGCACGCCAGACCCAGGCGATGCGCGCCAATGTCGCGCAATTCTTTCCCCGCGATGTGTTCCGCGATTCCGCCTGGGACATGATGCTGGAGCTGTTCATCGCCGAGCAGCAGGCCCGGCCGCTCTGCGTCAAGGAGTTGATCCTCGTGTCGGGGGAAAGCTCGACCAGCGCGCTGCGTCGGATCGACCGGCTGGAGGAATCGAACCTCCTTCGCCGCCGCACCGACCCGACGGATCATCGCCGCCTGATCGTCCGCCTGACCCAGCGCGGCACCGACGCCATGACCGCGATGCTGCGCCATCTCTTCCTGACGATGAGTGACGAACCGCATTACGGCCAACGGAGCGGCAAGCCGGACTGATTGCCTGGCCACCCCTCCCCTTCAGGGGAGGGGCCAAAGCCCTATCATGCCGCCAGCGCCAGTAGCGCGAAGGTGGCGAGCCAATGCTCGCCCATATAATTGTCGCCGATATGCGGCAGGCTGGCGGCCAGATGGTCGGCGGCGGCCGCTTCCGCCCGCGCCGCCACCGGATGATCCGCGCCCAGCTTGCCCGCGATCGTCCGCCAGCACCAGGCGCGGCTGAGGTTGAGGCCGTCGAGATGCGCGATCTTGCCGTCGTTGCGGTCGGAGACGATGGCAGGGGTGAACAGGGTGGCAGGCTCCCCCTCCCCCACGCGCGGCAGGAAGGCGTCAAACCAGTTGCGGAAGCTCGGTGCGTCGAAGACCCGGCTCATCACGAGCGCCTCGGTCAGCGCAGGCGACAGGAATTCGTCACCGCCCGGCTCCCAGGCCTGGCAATCAATGTCACGGTCGAACCAGGTGATGACGCTCTGCGCGATCAGCGAGCGCAGGCCGTTGTCGCGCCCCTCCGCCCAATCCCAGGCCAGGGTCAGGGCAAAGCTGGTGTTGAAATGCGTTCCGACGCGAAGCGGATAGGTCAGGCGCGGCAGGAAGGTGCGGAAGCGCTCCGCCAGGAACAGGGCGAAGGGCTCCAGCGCCTGAGCCCAACCGGCATCGTGACGGCTCGCCTCGTCATGCAGCGCCAGCAGCCAGGCCCAGCCATAGGGCCTCTCGAACCCGCCAGCGCTTGGTCGTTCGAAATAGGCGATCTCGGCCGCGACCTTGTCGGGCACCAGCATCGCATCGGCACGCGCGCGGACCTCGGCGGCAATGGGCAGATCGGGATAAAGGCGGATCAGCCGGAGCAACTGCCACCAGCCATGGACGCAGCTATGCCAGTCGAAGCTACCATAGAAGATGGGATGCAGTTCGGACGGCGTCCGCGCATCCTCCGGTCCTTCGAGCGCGTGGCTGAGATGATTGGGATATTCGCGCCCGACATGGCCCAGCGTCATGCTGGCGAAGTGTTGCGCTGTGGCTGGGTCCAATCGGGTCACGCGATCATTCCGTAAAGCAGGAGGATGTTGAAGACGAGCAGCAACAGCGCGGTCGGTGCCTGGGCCCGGATAACGCCGTACTTGTCCTTCAGCCCGAGCAAGGCAGCCGGCAGCAGGTTGAAATTGGCCGCCATGGGGGTCAGCAGCGTCCCGCAAAAGCCCGCCAGCATACCCACCGCCGCCACGATCGCCGGATCGCCGCCGGCACGCTGGATCAGCAGGGGCACGCCGACCGCCGCCGCCATCACGGGAAAGGCGGCAAAGGCATTGCCCATGACGATGGTGAACAACGCCATGCCCAGCGCATAGGCCAGCACCGCGCCGATCACGCTGCCCGCCGGGATGATCGTACCGATCAGCGTGCCGACCACCTGCCCCACTCCCGCCAGCGCGAAGACCGCGCCCAGGCTGGCGAGAAGCTGCGGCATCACCGCCACCCAGCCAATATCGTCGATCAAACCGCGCCCGGCAACAAAGGGCTCGGCCACCCGCGCCTGAAGCAGCGCGCGACACAGGATCAGGGCGATGATCGTGCCCAGCGTCAGCGCGACCAAGGTCGCCTGCTTGGGATCGACCAGCGCCGGCACCTGCTTGAACGCGAGCGTGCCGAGCAGCGCGACCGCCGGCACGATCAGCGCGGGCAGGAAGACCTTTGCGCCATGGCGGTCCTGTGGCGGGGCGACGGGCTCGGAACGACGCATCCGGCCCGAGGCGGCGATAGCGACCAGCACCAGGACGAGCACGCCATTGCCGATATCGCCCAATCGATCCCCCGCCAGGAAGGACAGCGCGATCAGTCCGTGGAATGCGCCATTGGCCCAACGCCGATCTCGCAGGCCCGAGAGGGCGAAAATCGCGAAGACCACGCCGACGACCGTATAGACCAGGTTAAGCCCGATCACGACTTGGCGCCCCGCCGCGACAGCCGTCGATCTAGCAGCAGCAACCGCGCACCATGGATCATGAATGCCGCGATCGCGGTCGGGATCGCCCAGATGGACAGCTGGAACGGCTCCAGATGGATGCCATAGCCATCGAGCACACCCTTCATCAGCAGGATCGATCCGATCGCGATGAAAATGTCCTCGCCGAAGAACAGCCCGACCGTGTCGGTCGCCGCCGCCATCGCCTTGACCTTTTCCGCCGTCTCGGCGCTGCCGTCGCCCTGGCGCTCGGCGGCGGCCTCGGCCATCGGCGCGACCAGCGGACGCACCGTCTGCGCCGGCCCCGCGACCGAGGTCAGGCCCAGCGCCGCCATCACCTGGCGGAAGAGCAGATAGCCGATCAGCAACCGCCCGGTCGTCGCACCGCGCAGGCCCGCGACCAGCGCCCGCGCGCGTTCCTGCAACCCCCGCCGCTCCAGCAGCGCGATGACCGGCAGGATCATATAGACAGCGGTGACATAGCGCGTCTCGTTGAAGGCATGGCCAAAGGTCGCCAGCACCCGCACGGGATCAAGCCCCGCCGCGAGCCCGGTGACCGCCGCCGACACGATGATGACCAGCAGCGGATGCGCGCGGAGCAGGAAGCCGCCGGCAATGACGACGATCCCCGCCAGCACCCACATCAGCGCAGGCTTCCATAGCCGCCGCCGCCGGGCGTCTCGATCACCAGCACGTCGCCGACCTCCATGTCGATCCGCGCAGTGGACGCCAGCGGCTCGATGCCGCCATCCGCCCGCTCGACCCGGTTGACGCCGACCTGCCCGTCCGCGCCCCCGGCCAAGCCGAAGGGCGGCACGACGCGGCGGTTGCTGAGAATGCCGGCACGCAGCGGCCGCAGGAAGCGGAGACGACGGACGGTGCCGTCGCCGCCGTGCCGCTCGCCCGCCCCGCCCGATCCGCGCCGGATCGCGAACTGCTCGAGCAGCACGGGGTAGCGCGTCTCCAATATCTCGGGATCGGTCAGGCGGCTGTTCGTCATATGCGTCTGGATGGCATCGGCGCCGTCATGGCCCGGCCCCGCGCCCGCCCCGCCCGCGATCGTCTCATAATATTGATAGCTGTCGTCGCCGAAGGTCAGGTTGTTCATCGTCCCCTGACTGCCCGCCATCGCGCCCAGAGCGCCGAGCAGTGCGTCGGTGACCACCTGGCTGACCTCGACATTGCCGGCGACCACGGCAGCGGGGGCGCGTGGGTTGAGCATCGATCCTTCGGGCACGATGATCTCGACGGGGCGCAGGAAGCCTTCGTTGAGCGGCACCGCCTCATCGACCAGCAGGCGCAGGACATAGAGGACGGCGGCACGGGTGACGGCGAGCGGCGCGTTGAAATTGGTCGGCCGCTGTTCGCTGGTGCCGGTAAAGTCGATCACCGCGCTTCCCTGTGCCGGGTCGACGCGAACCGCCACCTCGACCGCCGCGCCGTCGTCCAGCGCATAGCGGAAATGGCCGTCGGACAGGGTCGCGATCATTCGCCGCACCATCGCCTCGGCATGCGCCTGGACATAGGCCATATAGCGGGTGACGACGCCTTCGCCCTGCTGCGCGGCGAGTTGGCGCAACCCATCGGCTCCGCGCGCGCAGGCCGCGACCTGCGCGGCGAGATCGGCGATGTTCTGGTCGATGTTACGCGCCGGATAGGGGCCGCTGGCGAGCAGCTCCCGGATGGGCTGTTCGCGCAGCACGCCGTCCTCGACAATCAGCATATCGTCGAACACCACGCCTTCCTCGGCCAGCGTCCGGCTGTCGGGTGGCATGGAGCCGGGCGTGGTACCGCCGACATCGGCATGATGCCCGCGTGCCGCGACATAATAGACCGGCGTCTCGCCCCCGGCGAAGACCGGCATGATGACCGTGATGTCGGGCAGATGGGTGCCGCCACGATAAGGATCGTTCAGCGCATAGACCTGCCCCTCGCGCATCGTGCCGGCGCGATTGGCGATGACGGTGCGGATGCTCTCACCCATCGATCCCAGATGCACGGGGATATGCGGCGCGTTGGCGACCAGCCCGCCCTCGGCGTCGAACAGCGCGCAGGAAAAGTCCAGCCGCTCGCGGATATTGACCGAGGCGGCACTGCGTTGCAGCGCGGCGCCCATTTCCTCGGCGATCCCCATGAACAGCCCGGCGAAAATCTCCAGCCGCACCGGATCGACCGCATCGTCCGCCGCCTGCGCGGCGCGCGCCTCGGCACGTTCGAGAAGCAACGTGCCGTCGCTCAGCACCCGCGCGCGCCAGCCGGGCTCGACCACCACGGTCGACACCGGATCAAGGATCAGCGCCGGACCGGTCACGACCCCATCCACCGCCAGCCCTTCGCGGGCATGGACCGGCGCCTCGTGCATCGCACCGGCCAGATACATGGGCACGCTGGCCACCGGATCGGCCGACCGGGCCGGCAGATCGGGCGCGGGCAGATCCTGGCCATCCTCCTCGGCGCTCGCCTCGACCCGCAATTGCTCGACGACCAGCGCATCGTCGCCGACAAAGCCGAAACGCTGGCGGTGTGCCGCCGCAAACGCCTCGGCCATGGCCTCAGGCGTATCCCACTGGACCGCGATCGTCTGGTCGTTGCGGGCATAGCGAAGCTGAGCCAGCGTCGTGATGCGGATCGCATCCGCCGCAACGCCCTGCTCGGCCAGTGCCGATGCGGCGGCGTCACGCAATTCGGCCAGCGCAGTGTGCAATCCCGCGTCCGCCAGCGGCAGCGCGACGGTCGCCTCGCGCACCACGCTGCGCGCCGCCAGCCCGATGCCGACCGCCGACAACACGCCGGCCAGCGGATGGATCAGCACCTGCTCCATGCCCAGCGCATCGGCGACCAGACAGGCATGTTGCCCGCCCGCTCCCCCGAAACAGGCTAGTGCATAGGAGGCCGGGTCCTCGCCGCGCGCCACCGAGACCGCGCGGATCGCCCGCGCCATATTGGCGACCGCGATCGCGACCATGCCCTCGGCCGCCGCGAACCGGTCCAGCCGCTCGCCAGTCGCCGCCGCCACCTGGTCGAGCAGCGCGTCCAGCGCCGCCTCGGCCGCCTGCCGATCGGGCGGCAGGTCGCGGTTCGGCCCGAACAGCGCGGGGAAGTAATCGGGCTGCAGCTTGCCCAGCACCATGTTGCAGTCTGTGACGGTCAGCGGCCCGCCGCGCCGGTAACAGGCCGGCCCCGGATCGGCCCCGGCCGAGGCGGGACCGACCAGCAACCGCCCGCCATCGAAATGACAGATCGATCCGCCGCCCGCCGCGACCGTGTCGATCCGCATCATCGGCACCGCGACGCGCACCCCCGCCAGCACCGCGTCGGAGCGCCGGTCATAACTCCCGGCATAAAGCGACACGTCAGTCGAGGTGCCGCCCATGTCGAAGCCGATGATGCGGTCGAAGCCCGCGCCTTGCGCGGTCCGCGCCATGCCGACGATCCCGCCAGCGGGACCGGACAGCAGCGCATCCTTGCCGCCGAAGCGATCGGCCGCGACCAGCCCGCCGCTCGACTGCATGAAGAGCAGTCCCCCGGCTGCCGCCTCGTCCAGCGATGCCTCCAGCCCCTGCACATAACGGCGCAGGACGGGCGACAAATAGGCATCGACCAGCGTCGTGTCGCCGCGCGCGACCAGCCGGATCAGTGGCGCGGTGCGGTGGCTGACCGAAATCTGCGTAAAGCCGGCCGCCTGGGCGAGATCGGCCAGCTTCGCCTCATGCGCCTGGTGCCGCCAGCCATGGACCAGGACGATCGCCACCGATCGAAGACCCTCCGCATAGGCCTTGGCGAACGCCGCCGCCGCGGCCGCCTCGTCGAGCGGGGTCAGCACCGTGCCGTCCTCGGCGACCCGCTCGTCGATCTCGACGACCTCGGCGAACAGCGGCGGGGCGCGGCGGATATCGCGCGCGAAAATATCCGGACGATCCTGATAGCCGATCGTCAGCGCATCGCCGAAACCGCGGGTGATCGCCAGCAGCACCGGCTCGCCTTCGCGCTCCAGCAGCGCGTTGGTCGCGATCGTCGTACCGATACGGATGGTGCAAGGCTGAAGCGGGCCGTCGCCGGCCCCCGTCAACTGCCGGATCGCCGCCTCCGCCGCGTCATAGCGCCGCTCCGGATCCTCCGACAGCAGCTTGGCGGTGACCAGCGTGCCATCAGGCCGCCGTGCCACCACGTCCGTGAAAGTCCCCCCGCGATCGATCCAGAACTGCCATTCTTTCATAGGTGCAAGGCATGTCATCGATTGTCCCGCATCGCTAGAGGGTATTTTGTATCCGATGTACGATTTGACTTTGTGCTGATGGCTGTTCCCGTGGGCCCGACATGAGCAGGCCGCCACCCGCAAGGATGAGTACCTTCCAAAGGGCGACACCCCTTCACAACGCTTCGTATGTCCTCCTGTCAGCGGGTCGGTTTAGTGCAATCCGCCAACATCCGAGCATCCCGTTTGACCTTCGGCGACGCCGCGGTCATCACTCGGGGATGGATCGCTTCTTGTCTCGTCGCGAAACCCTGGCCGGGTTTGCCGCCGTCACCGCTTCGACCGCCCTCCCCGCAGCCGCGCCGGCGGATGGCGTACCGGCTTTGCTCGACCGCCTCGCCTGGCAGTTGCTCGACCTGCTCCCGGAGCGGGCGACGACGCTGGGCGTCGACAGCGGGGCGCATGCCGATCTGCGCCGCCGCCTGGAGGATCGTTCGCCGGCGGGAATCACGGTGCGGCAGCGCGTCCTGACCCAGGCGCTGGCGGAGCTGGCCCGAGTGCCGCGTGCCGGGCTCGATCCCTCGACCGCGACGAGCGTCGCCGTGGTGGAAAGCGCCTTCCGCACCGCGCTCGATGGCATGGCCCTGCCTTATGGCGTGGCAACGATCGGCGACTGGCGCAACACGCCCTATGCCGTCGTCCAGAATGTCGGGTCGTGGCTCGACGTGCCGCAGATGCTCGACGGTGATCAGCCGGTGCGCGACAAGGCCGATGCCGAGGCCTATCTCGCCCGCCTCGCCGCGATGCCCGCGCAATTGGACGGCGAAACCACCCGCATCCGTCAGGCGCGCGGGATGGGCGTCGTCCCGCCTTCCTTCCTGCTCGACAAGACGATCGCGGGCATGACCCGCACCATTGCCGAGGCGGCGAATACCGATGGTCCGCTCGTCGGCCCATTGGCGCGCAAGGGGACAGCCATACCCGGCGACTGGGCTGCGCAGGCGGCGCGTATCGTCCGCACCGCCATCGTGCCCGCGCTGGAGCGGCAACTGGGCGAGCTGCGCGCCGAACGCGCGGTGGCGACCGATGCGGCCGGGCTGGGCACGCGCCCGCATGGCCCCGAATGGTATGCCTGGGGCCTGCGCGCCGGCACGACGACCCGGCGCAGCGCGACCGAACTGCACGCCATGGGTCGTGCCCGCCTGACCGACCTTCAGGCGCAGATGGATGCGATCCTGCGCCAGGCCGGACTGACCCAGGGCAGCGTCGCCGAGCGCACCATGGCCTATCAGCGGCGTCCCGGCATCGGCTTTCCCGATGGCGACGAAGGCCGCCGCCAGATCGTCGCCTATATGCAGGGTCGGATCGACGCGATCCGACCCAAGTTGCCGCAAGCCTTCCGGCGGCTGGCACGCGGCCATCTCGAAATCCGGCGTATGCCGCTGGCGCAGGAGCCGGGCGCGCCGGCCGCTTATGGCGGGCCGGGGACGATCGACGGCAGCGTGCCGGGCAAGGTCTGGGTCAATCTCGGCGATCCCTCGATCCACAACCGTGTGACCATTCCCGACCTCGTTTATCATGAGGGGATACCGGGCCATGTCTGGCAGGGCGAATATGCGCAGGCCCTGCCGCTGATCCGCTCGATCCTGGCGTTCAACGCCTATTCGGAAGGCTGGGCGCTCTATGCCGAGCAGCTCGCCGACGAGCTGGGCATGTATGAGGGCGATCCCGCCGGGCGGTTGGGTTATCTGATGGGCCTGGCCTGGCGGGCGGTGCGGTTGATCGTCGATACCGGCATCCATGCGCTCGGCTGGTCGCGCGACAAGGCACTGGCCGAATTCATCGCCGCCACCGGCCTGCCGCGCAGCAATGCCGAGAGCGAGGTCGATCGCTATTGCGCATGGCCGGGCCAGGCCTGCGGATACGAGGTCGGCCGCGCCGAGATCGTCGCGCAGCGGGCCCGCGCCAAGGCAGCGCTGGGCGCGCGCTACGACCTGCGCGATTTCGACCAGGCGGTAGTCGATGGCGGCAATGTGCCGCTCGACGTGCTGGCGGGCAATGTCTCGCGCTATATCGCGGGGGCGTAGCGGCCGGGAACGCCGCCCCCTTCCCCTGGCGAGGCTTTCCGGCCTATCCATGACCCAAAGCCATGAAAACATGCCGTTTCTGGGATGGAACGGCACGAGGGGGGAGACGATGCGATGCGAATGATGCTGACCGTGGCGATGGCCGCGATCCTGCCCTTAAACGCGCCCGCCATTGCGCAAGGGCCCGCGCCGATCGCCAAGACCGACCGCGGCGCGGTGCGCGGCGGCATCGAGGACGGCGTGGCCAGCTGGAAGGGCATTCCCTTCGCCGCGCCGCCGGTCGGCGCGCTTCGCTGGCGCGCGCCGCAGCCAGCCGCAGCCTGGACCGGTGTGCGTGACGCGACCGGCTATGCCCCCGACTGCATGCAGGTCCCCTTCCCCAGCGATGCCGCGCCGCTGGGCACCAAGCCCGCCGAGGACTGCCTCTACGCCAATGTCTGGAAACCGGTGACGGCCAAGGGCAAGCTGCCGGTGGTGGTATGGATCTATGGCGGCGGCTTCGTGAATGGCGGGGCGTCGCCACCGACCTATTCGGGTGCCGACCTCGCCAAACAGGGCGTGGTCTTCGTCAGCTTCAACTACCGCGTCGGCCGGTTCGGCACCTTCGCGCTGCCGCAGCTGACCAGGGCAAATGCCGATGGCGGGCGGCTGGGCAATTATGGGATCATGGACCAGATCGCCGCGCTGCAATGGGTCCAGCGCAACGCGGCGGCCTTTGGCGGCGATCCGGCCAATGTCACGATCATCGGCGAAAGCGCAGGCGGCATGTCGGTGCACATGCTCAACACCTCGCCCTTGGCCAAGGGGCTGTTCCACAAGGCCTTCATCATGTCAGGCGGCAATGGCCGGTCGGATGGCAGGACGCTGGCCGATGTCGAGCGGATCGGCGCCAATTTCGCGCGGTCGAAGAATATCGATCCTGACCGCCCCGATGCGCTCGACCGGCTGCGCCGCCTGAGCGCCGAGGAGGTGACCGACGGCCTCAACATGATGGCGCTGTTCCGGCCGCCGGCCGGTCCGCCGACCAACAGCGGGCCCTTTGCCGATGGCAAGGTGGTGGTCGACATGGGCCCCGCTTATGCCAACGGTCGGTTCGCGCGCGTGCCCGTCGTCGTCGGGGCGACCAGCGCCGACATGGGGGGCAGGACCGGCTTCATGATCGCCGGTGCCCGCGAAGTCGCCGGGCTGCTGTCGGACAAGCGGGCGCCGGCGTGGGAATATCGCTTCTCCTATGTCGCGGACTCGGTCGGCCAGCCAGGGGCGCAGCACGCGACCGACATTCCGTTCTTCTTCAATACCGTCGCGATCAAATATGGCGACAAGGCCACCCCGCGCGATCGGGCGATGGGACAGGCGATGAGCCGCTATGTCGTCCGGTTCGCCAAGACCGGCGATCCCAACGCCCCCGGTCTGCCGTCCTGGCCCGGCTATACCCGCGCCGGTGACCACATCATGGACTTCACCCCGGACGGCAAGGCAATCGCCGGCGCCGATCCCTGGGGCGCGGAGATCGATGCCCAGATGCTCAAGGCGTCGCCCCCGTCGCAATAAGGGACTCTCTAACGCCACGATGCCATTGCCGTGGGCGCCGCACCCCGATACGCGGCTTCCCCTAGTTGTTCTTTGATAAGTATGTCGGCATTAGCGCGACTTCGGGGGCAAGCCGGCAAATGGGGGCCGCGAGAGTGGCATCGAACATCAGAGCATTGGTGCTCGCTATGCTCATGCTGTTCACCGGGCTGATCCCGGCGGCGGCATCGGCGGCGAGCATCGATTTACGACAATCGGCGTGCGTCGCGATCCTGCCCGATTCCGCTGCCCAAGCGGATGTCATCGCCGCGCATTATGAGTGCGGCCCCGATGCGCCGAGCCGTGGCCCCGAATGGACCTGGCTGAAGCTCGATGCGTCGCGCCTGGGTTCGCTGCCCGCCCATTGGAATCTGCTCGTCGATCAGACCCGGTTCGATCGGATTGCGGTGCTCGTCGTCGGCCGTGAGGGCACCACGCAACTGGTCCGATCGGCCTATAATCTGCGCGGCTATTGGGCGCCGGGCGGCCTGCTGAAGTTCGGCATCGCCCAGCCGGGGCGCGATATTCGCGGCCTGTATCTGGGTTATCGGTGGATCGACGACCTGTCGCTGATGCGCAAGGTCGTGGCCGAGCCGGGATCGGCCATCGCGCACCGCGATATCGCATGGCTGATGCTGATGGGTTTGTTCGCGGGGACGCTGCTCTCCGCCGTGCTCTACAATCTGGTCATCCATACCGGACAGCGATACGCCTTTCAGCGCTGGTATCTGCTCTGGGTCGTGGTCGCCCTGATCTATGGGCTCACATGGACCAATACGGCGGCGCTGCTGATCCCCGACCTGGTCGGGCCCTTGGCGGTGCGGCTGGACTTCATGCTGGTCGGCCTGATGGTCGCGGCGTGCAACATGTTCTTCTTCGCCGTGGTCGAGGAAGGGGTGCTGCCCCATGGCCTGGCGCGGGTCGGCCGTTTGCTGGCGGCGGCCGGTGTCGTGACGGGGATCACCGCCGCTGCCGATATGTGGCTGCCGCCAGTACTGACCGATCGGCTGCTCAACTATGTGATCGCCGCCATGGTGCTGGTGGTCGCGATATCCTGCGGCATCGCGGTCCGACGCGGCAGCCGTGTGATCTGGTTCTACATGCTGGGCTGGGGGCCGGTGATCGCGCTGTTCCTGGCGCGACTGGCCCGCAATTTCGGATTTGCGCCGCAAAATGACGCGGTCGACATGGGGACCTTCGCCGCGCTCGCCTTCGAGGCGCTGATCCTGTCGCTGGCGATCGCGGACCGGTTCCGCCTGATCCGGCGGCAACTCGAAGTGGCGCGCCAGCGTCGCGAGATCGACCTGGCCGAGACCAAGGCGCTGCGCCTGGCCGCGCATACCGACTTTCTGACCGGGTTGGGCAACCGCGCCGCCTTTCAGGAGCAGGCGCAAGCGCTGATCGGCAAGGGCACGCCTTTCAGCCTGTTCCTGATCGACGTCGATTATCTGAAGGACGTCAACGACCGGCTGGGCCATGCCCTGGGCGATACACTGCTGCGCCATGTCGGATCGGCGCTGGTCCGGACGATCGGAGCGATCCCGGGCATTCGCATCGCCCGCATCGGTGGCGACGAATTCGCCATTCTCTGCCCCGGTGACCTGTCCATGGAAGCCGAGCTGGCAGATATGTTGAGTGATCTACAGGGCGAGATCTGGCATCCGGGCGACCGCAACCGCACCCTGTCGTTCAGCTTCGGCTCGGCACGTTATCCGGACGATGCCCAGGCGCTGGACCTGCTTTATCACAATGCCGATCTGGCGCTTTATACCGGCAAGCGGCTCGGCCGGGGTCGGTATGTCCGGTACGACCCGCTGCAACGCAGTCTGCGCGATCTTCAGATCACCTTTGCCGACGATGCCGAGGATGCGATCCGGCGCGGCGAGTTCGCGCTTTATCTGCAACCCATCGTCTCGCTGACCGACGAGATAGTGTGCGGGCATGAGGCACTGCTGCGCTGGAACCATCCGCGCCATGGCCATATGACCCCCGATCGCTTTGCCGATGTGCTGGTGGCGGAGCGGATCGGCCCGCTCATCCAGGACCATGTGCTGGAACTGGCCCTGACCCTGTTGCGCGACCATGGCGAGCGGCTGGGCGTGTTGAGCGTCAACTTCACCTCCGCCCAACTGGCCGGGCCGCGATCGGCGCAGGGGGTGATCGACCGGCTGGCGCATCACGGCATCCCCCCTACCCGCCTGTGCGTCGAGGTGACCGAGGGCGTGATGCTCGACCGCGCGGCCGACAGCATCCTGGGCAATCTGCGCACGCTGCATGAGGCCGGGGTGGCCATTGCGCTGGATGATTTCGGCACCGGTTACGCCTCGCTGGTCCATCTTCGCCGCCTGCCGGTCGATCGCATCAAGATCGACCTGTCCTTCGTCGCGGGCATCGACCAGCCCGATGGCGGCATGCTGGCCATCGTCCATGCGATCGTCGGGCTGGGCGTGGGGCTGGGCAAGGTCGTCGTCGCGGAAGGCATCGAGACGGAGATGCAGGCGCTCCAGCTCCGCGAATTGGGATGCCATCTGGGCCAGGGTTTCTTGTACGGACGCCCGGCACCCCGGGAAGCCATCGAGCCACCCGCCTTGCCCGCTCCCCTCCGCCTTCCGTCGGCACCGTCGCACAGCCGGAATGCGGATCAGGCCCTGCCGCCGCAACGGTCCTCAGCGAAAGCGACCAGCGTTCGATAAATCCTTGGTGTCGCGGCGTTTCTGGAAAACTCGCGGCAAGTTTCACGTCCCTATTTTCGACGTGCAGCATGGTGCTGCATTTCGAAAGTAGACGCGATGACGATCCACAACCCCAATTGGACGACGAACCTACATGCCCCGCATCCCGGCATCGGAACGGAGCGGGCAACACCCCTGTTCCAGTTCGACCAACTGGCGATCCGCCACGACCAGGACACGCAAACGCTCTGGACCGACATGCGGCCCCGCAACCGGCCCAGCTTCAATCCCGACCTCCTCCGCGATTTCGTGCGCTGGCAGGAGGACATCGTCGATGCCGTCGACACGGGCGCGATGCCGATCCGCTATCTGGTGCTCGGCTCGCGCTTTCCCGGCGTGTTTTCGCTGGGCGGCGACCTGGACCTGTTCGCCCATGCCATCCGCACCCGCGATCATGCCGCGCTATCCCGTTACGGCCGATCCTGTGTGCAGATTCTCCACCGCAACATGCGCGGGCTGGAGCGGCCGATCATCACCATCGGCTTGGTCGAGGGTGATGCGCTGGGTGGCGGGTTCGAGGCGCTATTGTCCTTCCACGTCGTGATCGCCGAACGCGGCACCAGCTTCGGCCTGCCCGAGACGCTGTTCGGCCTGTTCCCCGGCATGGGGGCGCATTGCTTCCTGTCCCGCCGACTGGGGGCAGCGCGGGCGGAGCGGATGATCCTGAGCGGCCGGACCTACAGCGCCGAAGAGCTTTATGAGATGGGGCTGATCCATGGTCTTGCCGAGCCGGGCGAAGGGCGACGTATGGTCGCCGACTATATCCGCCAGAACGACCGCCGCCACAGCGCGCATTGTGCGATCTATGAGGCGTCGCGCGCGGTCAATCCCCTGCCGCTGGAGGAACTGGAGGCGGTGGTGGACCTGTGGGCCGAGGCGGCGTTGCGGCTGACCGAGGCGGATCTGAAGCGGATGGAGCGACTGGTCGCCGCACAGACCCGATTGCTGGACAAGGCCGCCGACTGATCAACCGGCCCCGGGCAGCAACAGCCGCCCGGGGCCTTGATGACCGGCGTCCTGATCAGCAAACAGCGCGACCACCTGCTCCGCCGGCATGGGCCGCGCGAGCAGGAAGCCCTGCACCGCGTCGCACCGCGTCCGCCGAAGCTGTTCGAGCTGTGCCGGCGTTTCTACCCCTTCCGCCACGGTCCGCATGCCCAGCTTCGCGGCAAGGTCTACGATGGTCTGGACGATCGCGACGGAGGCGGGATTATGTTCCAGATCGATGACGAAGGAGCGGTCGATCTTCAGCGTCTGAAACGGAAACTGGGTCAGATAGCTGAGCGAGCTATAGCCCGTCCCGAAATCGTCCAGCGTGGTGCAGACATGAATCCGGTTGAGCGCGTTGAGCGCCGCCAGCGAGCGTTCGACATCGTCGAGCAAGACGGATTCGGTCACTTCCAGCGTCAATCGTTCGGGCGGCAGGCCGCTCGCCGCCAGCGCGGCCATGACGGCGCGGGGCAGATCGGGCGCGCGCAACTGCACGGGCGAGAGATTGACCGCGATGGTGACTTCGGCCGGCCAGGTCGAGGCGGTCCGGCACGCCTGGCGCAATACCCAGTCGCCGACGCTGACGATCAGGGCATTGTCCTCGACGATCGGAATGAACTCGGCGGGGGAGACGGCGCCGAATTGCGGGCTGTTCCAACGCAGCAACGTCTCGCACGAGGTGATGCGCCCCTTCGCCAAGTCGAAGATCGGCTGATAGGCCAGATCGAATTCGCCCCGCTCCAGCGCACCATCGAGCGCAATGGCGAGTTGGCGACGCCGCTCGATCTTTTCGTCCATCAACGGTTCGTAGAAGAAGAAGCGCCCCCGCCCCTTCTCCTTGGCCCGATACAAGGCGAGATCGGCATTTTTCAGCAGGGTATCGGCATCGCTGCCATTGTCCGGCGCAATGGCAATTCCGATCGAGGCGGTGGTGCGCAGTTCATGACCGTTGAAGCGGACCGACTGGCGGACCGAGTCCAATATCGCCGTTCCAATCCGGCCCGCCGCCTGCGCATCGGCAATGCAGCAGATGACGGCGAACTCATCCCCGCCGAGCCGGGCGACGATGCCATGGTCGCCCAGAACCGCTTCCAGACGCCGGGCGACCGATACGAGCAGGGCATTGCCGGCCAGATGGCCGAAGGAGTCATTCACCTCCTTGAAGCGATCGAGATCGAGCCAGAGCAAGGCCAGCTTCTTTTCCGATGCCGCCCGGAGGCGGAGCCGTTCCTCGAAATGCTCGCGAAAGGCAGTACGATTGGCCACGCCGGTCAGGTCGTCACGGCGTGCCATCCGGGCATGATGCTCGGCCAGCGCCGCCTTCTCGTCCGATGCGATGGTCGCGCGCAGGATCGCGGCATAGGTCTGCTGCGTGATGTCGCTCATCGCCAGCACGAAGAACAGGATGACCGCCGCCAGCAATGCCTTGAGCGGATCGAGCGGCAGGAGAAGCCCGAAGGCCAGCGGCAGCGACGCGAAGCAGAGTTGCGACAGCGCGATCAGCGGCCGCCCGGCATTGCGGCCCGCAATGCCCGCCGCATAGCCGATGGCGGTGGTGACCGACAGCAGATCGAGTACCCCGTCCTCGGTCCGCGTCAGGGTGAGCAGGCCGAATACGCCCAGCAGCCCGGCATAGGTCAGCGCCCCGACGCGGTAGCCCCGCTCCTGCTGCCGCACCGTCGCCGAGCCGCGCATCCGCAGCGCGTCGACGATTCGGACCGCCCCCACCAGCCCGATCAGCACGGCGCATCCGATCAGCCATTCGTCGCCACTGACCGCCGCTACCACCATCGCGATCGCACTGCTGGTCAAAGCGCCGATGATGAGCGAGCGCGGTGAGGCGTAGAGCGATTCCACCAAAACCGCGCGAACCCGTGCGGAGATTTGATCGTCAGAATGGCGCAGAAGCTTCATCCGGCGGATTAAGCGTTTCATATCAATCTCCTGAGCGATGCTTATCCGATCCGCCCGGAGTGCCAAGGGGCCTTTTGACCTATGGTTGTCCTATCCGCTTGCCTGACCGATGCCCATGGTGGTGGCTATGCTGGCCATCGAACGCCATGATGAAGTTGATGGTGGGAGCGGTAACGAGACAATCCCCTCCAAATGCTGGATTTTATGCAGCATCGATGACGATATCGATCGACCACGAAGGGCGATGCAGAGGCTTGGAATCGATCCGAACCCGGATCCAATTCCGCTATCCGCGCCCGTTTTGGGGCCGCTCCCACCGATATTCTTTCTGCAACCCCAGTTCGTCACGCCCGGCCGTGAGAATGGCCTGTTCGCGGCCATCTTCGGCGAAGGACACGGCAAACTCCTGCTCCCTGGCATTGCCGTCGATCGTCCGGTCGTCCGGGGCGGCCACATGACCGACATAGCGCAGGCTGAGATCGTAATGGCCCGACCAGAAGAAGGGCACATCCTGATAATCACCTTCGACCTGGCCGAGCAGATGGCGGGCAAGCCATTGCCCCATGCGCTGCGCCACAACCCAATGTTCGACGCGGATCGGGTGTCCAAGGCGGGGGTCGGGCACGCTGGCGATATCGCCAATCGCGCAGATGGCCGGGTCCGACGTGCGCAGCATCGCGTCTACCTGAACCCCACCACCGGCCGCCTTGTCGGCGAGCGTCAGGCCTGCCGCCTCGGCCAGAGCGATGCGCGGCGTCACTCCGATCCCGGCGACGACGATGTCGCCCTCCACTTGGGTGCCATCGTCCAGCATCGCCACGTTGCCATCCCAACGCGCAATGCGACGGCCGAGATGGAATTCGACGCCCTTCGACTGGTGCAGGTCACGGATCATCGCCCCGACCTCGGGCCCGGCGGTCTTTTCCAGCGGCAGTTCGTCACTGGAAACGACCACCACGCTCAGGCCGCGCGCGATCAGCGAGGCGGCCACCTCCAGCCCGATATAGCTCGAACCCATGACGATCGCTTTCTCCACACCGGCGGTGGCGGCGATCAGGCGATCGGCGTCAGCCATGGTGCGGATGACATGAACGTCGTTACGGTCCGCGCCGTAAAACTCCGCCTGCACAGGAGACGCGCCGGTCGCAAGTACCAGCGTGTCATAGGAGATGTCCGTGCCGTCGCGCAGGACGGCCGTCTTGCGATCCCGGTCGATACGGGCCACCCCGACGCCCGAACGGTAATCGACCCCGCCCAGCGCCGGCAGCGCGGCATCCTCGCGATCCGCTTTGCCGGCCAGATACTGTTTGGAGCAGAAGGTCCGATCATAGGGCGCATCGCCCTCTTCATCGATGATCGTCACCGCCGCCCCGGCACCATGACGCACCAGCATTTCGGCACAGGCATGGCCCGCCGCCCCCGCACCGATGATGACGATGCGCCCGATCCCGGCATCGGCCTTCGGAACAGGCCTTTCGATTGGAGCGGCAGGCCCATCGATCCGCACCTGCCCATCCTCTTCGACCACTGCGAACCGGTCGAGCGATGCGAAGGCCGGAGCGCCGACAGCTTCACCGGTTTCCAGATCGAACCGGGCATGGTGCCAGGGACAGCGCAACGTTCCGTCGGCCACGATCCCATCCATCAGCGGCGCTTTCAGATGGGTACATTGGCCGGACAGGGCACAGACCCGTCCCCGATGCCGGACCAGGACGACATCGCGTCCGTCCACCATCCCGGCGACGATCTGCCCCTCCTCCAATTCGGTCGAGGCGATGCCCTTCGCCAGATCACGCTCCGCCATCGCCTCGTCCTTTTCCTTTTCCGGTTCGCCTGAGATCAATCCGCGCGCTGCAGCGCTGTGGCAGCCAGATGCTCGCCGATGAACCAGACCTGCGGCTCGTTGGAGCGGATGATGTCGCTGACCAGCAGGTCGTTGGTACCGTCATCGCCGGACTCATCGGCGGTCTTGGCGCCCTCATGCGCCTGTTCCAGTACGATCCTGTGCGCTTCCAGCAGGCGCGCCAGCATGGTCGGCACATCCTCGCGTCCACGCGGCGGACGCGGGATGCGGGTCATTTCCGCCACGTCATGCGGCGTCGCGATGCTGATACCGCCCAGCGCCTGAATACGCTCGGCGACCATGTCGACCAGTTCCGCCTGCTTCTCGTAATGCGTATCGAGCAGCAGATGGAGCTGGTAGAAGGTCGCGCCGGACATCTGCCAATGATGTTTCTTGTAAAGGTCACGCAACATCATCGTATCGGCCAGAACCTGATTGAGGATCGAAACGCTCTGCTTGCGGGCATTGTCCGACAGGCCCAGCGGCAAGTCTTTCAGCGTACCGAAAGCCTGGATTTCACGATATTCGATCTGATATTGCGGCTGCGCTTCGTCGGTCTTTGCCACGACTAGACTCCAAATTGGGAAAGGGATTGTGGCGAAGCGCATGCCTCGGCGCACGGTTCCATGAAATCATCCACATGCCGGATGACGCGACAATTCTCCCCGATGATCCAAATTAATTTCTGATCTCGGTGTTTAACCCGGAACGCTACCGCCGTTGCGACGTCCAGCAGGGGATTTTGTTCGCGAGGCCGCATGACCCGACCCACCTTGGTTTTTCTTCACGCCCTGGGCTCCAGCCACCGCGAATGGGATGCGGTACGCGCCTCTCTGCCCGACGCGACCTGCATCGCGCTCGACCTGCCCGGCTTCGGCGAGCGGGCGGAGGAAGGCTATGCCGATGTCGCGACGATGGCCGATGACCTCGCCGACCAAATTCGGCGCCATCGCCTGACCGGCTGCATCCTGGTCGGACACAGTATGGGCGGCAAGATCGCCACCATCGTCGCCAGCCGCGCCGCCGCTGGTGAGGCGGGGCTGGCGGGTGTCGTCGGAGTCGTGCTGGTGGCCGCCTCGCCCCCTTCCCCCGAGCCGATGGAGGAGGATCGTCGCCAGCAGATGATCGGCTGGGTCGACAACGGATCGATCGAGCAGGAGGATGCTGAGACCTTCGTCGATGCCAACACCGCCGAACCGCTCCCCAAGCCCTGGCGCGACCGGGCCGTCGCCGATGTCTGCCGATCGAGCCGCGAGGCGTGGCTGGGCTGGCTGGAGCGCGGCAGTCTGGAAGATTGGAGTGCACGGGTCGGACGCATCTCCATCCCCGCCCTGATTGTCGCGGGCGCGGAAGATGGCGACCTGGGGGAAGACGCGCAGCGCCGGTTGAACCTGCCGCACTATGGTCATGCCGAGATTCGCTCGGTGGAGGGGGCCGCGCATCTCATCCCCTATGAACAGCCCGAAGCCCTGGCCCGGCTGATTGCGGATCATGTCGCGACCATCGCGCCGTCGATCCTTCCGGCGGAGTTCGTCGAGCTTCTCGGCTCCGACCGGGTCAGCCAGCGGACCCGCACCGCCATGTTGGAACGGACCCGCCCGGTCCCCCATCGCGAGTCCGATTGGTCGCCGGAACACCGAGCGATCGCCGCCAGCTTGATCGCCCATATCCTCCCCGATGTCGGGGCCGATAACGATCTCGCGTCGCGAGTTGAAATGGTCGTGACCGAAGGAAAGGGCGATGGATGGCGCTTCGCCGCCCTCTCCTGCGATGCCGAGGCCTGGGTTCGCGGCCTGGCGACACTGGACGCCCTGGCGGGTGGGTTCGTCGCGCTTGGCGAAGGCGAGCAGGGTGATTGGCTGGAGCGGATCGCCGCGGGTCAGGGCGGCCTCGCCGATGATGGCAATCATCTGTCGCCCGAACAGATGGCACTGTGGTTTCAAGACGTCCGCGCGGAGGTTGTACGTCAATGGGTTTCGCTGCCCTCCACCATGGCGGCGATCGGCTATGACGGATTTGCGGTGGGCGGCGACGGTCCGCGCAAACAGGGTTACTCCCGCACGGCCGCCAACGACGTCGAAGCCTGGCAGAAGATCCGGGAGACAAAGGCGTGAGCCGCGCGCCCTATGGCCTGGGCGAAATGGTCGATGCGGTGGTCATCGGTACGGGCGCGGGTGGCGCCCCCCTTACCGCACGTCTGGCCAAGGCGGGTCTGTCGGTCGTCGCGCTGGAGGCAGGCCGCTCCTTTGCCCCCAACGACCATGTCGCCGACGAACTGGCGGCCGACATTTACTGGATGGACGAGCGGCTGAGCGGTGGCGCCGATCCGACAGCCTTCGGCTCGAACAATTCGGGCATGGGCGTCGGCGGATCGACGCTCCATTGGGGTGCCTTTTGCCCTCGCCCCGATCCGCGTGACCTGCAACTCAAGACGCTGACCGGGCAGGGCGCCGATTGGCCGATCCCGCATGCCGAACTGCTGGCTTATATCCAGGAGGTAGAGGGCTTTACCGGCGTATCCGGCCCGGCCACCTATCCCTGGGACCCGGGACGGCGCTATGCCTATCCGCCGGTTCCGCGCAATGCGTCCGCCGATGCGATGGCGCGGGGATGCGAAGCGATCGGAATCACCGCCACCGATGCGCCCGCCGCCCTGGTATCGCGCGACCACGACCAGCCTTATTGGGGACAGCGGCAAGCCTGTGTGAATTGCGGCACCTGCCATCAGGGGTGCCGCAACGCCTCGAAGACGAGCATGGACACCAGCTACCTGCCCTTTGCGGTCGCGCATGGGGCAGAGGTTCGGCCGGGTGCGCGCGTCGTGTCGCTCGAGGTAGATCATGCCGGCCGGATCACCGGCGTCGTCTATCGCCAGGATGGCGAGGACCTCCGCCAACGCTGCCGCGCCGTCTTCCTGTGCGCCGGCGGCGTGGAGAGCCCGCGCCTGCTGCTCAATCTGGGCCTCGCCAATTCCAGCGGACAGGTCGGCCGCAATTTCATGGCGCATGTCGCCACTCAGATCTGGGGCCGCTTCGACGCCGAGATGCGGATGAACCGCGGCTATCCCTCCTCGCTCATCACCGAGGACATGATGCGCCCTGCCGAGGCGGGCTGTGCCGGCGGTTATCTGATCCAGAGCCTGGGCGTGTTGCCGGTCAATCTGGCGACCGGGCTGGCACGTGGTGCCGGCATGTGGGGCACGCGCCTTCAAATGATCCTGCACCATTATAATCGGATGGCCGGGATCGGCATCAATGGCGAATGCCTGCCGCATTCCGACAACCGGCTGACCCTATCCGACGAGACCGACGCCTTTGGCCATCGCAAGGCCAGGATCGATTTCAGCTATCATGAGAATGAGCAGGCGATCGATCGCCACGCCCGCCAGACCATGACCGCCATCTGGGAAGCGGCCGGTGCCCAGGATATCTTCGCGGTCGATCGCTCGGCACACACGATCGGCACCTGCCGTATGGGTCACCATGGCGACGAGGCGGTGGTCGATGCGGAGGGGCGCAGCTTCGACATCCCCAATCTGTGGATTTGCGACAACTCGGTCTTCCCCAGCGCGCTGGCGGCCAATCCGGCGCTGACCATCATGGCGCTGTCGCTGCGCACCGCCGATCGGTTTCTGGCTTCATCAGGATGAAGAACGAGCGGTGTGAGCCCTTTGAGAAAGCCAAGGGATACCCGCCAAGCTTGCCCATTCCGACGCGACCGCCGTGCCCCGGGGTCAGTTTTTCGCGGTCACCGGCACCGACGCGCGCGGCGCGGGATGCGGCGCCGTCTGGACGGGGGCTCTTTCGCCCACGGCGTCAAGCCGCGTCGCGTAAAGATGCCGCAGGATCAGCGCCAAATCCTGCTCCCCCAATTGCGACGCGGGATCGATCAGCGCATCCTGCGGCAGCGACTCCACCCAGGCCGCCAACCGGTTGCAGGCCACACCGAGTTCGGGATCGAAGCTGTCGTCAAAAGCCGCCATTGGATCATCCTATGGTTCTGATCATGTCCCGCCAGACCATCGGGCGGGCCTTACAGGGCGATGCCGCGCTTCGCCATTTCCGCCGACGCCATCTCCCCCAGCGGCGACGGCGATGCACCGGAAAATATATCCGCCAGATCGAGCAGATCGTCATCGCTCAGCGCGACGACCGATGCCTCGATCAGGGCGATCGTTCGTGCCGCCGCCGCCTGGTGGTCCGCGATCCGCTTCATACGTGTCTTCAACATGACACCGCCTATCGCACCTTTCTGGTCGCCCTGAGAAGCCGCTCCAGCGTTACCGGAGCAAATTCCTGAACGTCGACGCCGACATCGAACTGACGGGGCATGGGTTTCAGGCGGCCATGGCTGTGCCCGTGCAGGTTCAGCGTGCCCCTATGCTGCCCGTTCCAGCTACGAAACGGATAGTGGCACAGGACTAACGCCTCGCCATCGACCACGATCTCTGCATAATCGCCGACACTCGCCCAGCCTATCGCGGTGAGGGTCGCATCGGGATCGTTATTGCCGCGCAGAAGATGCTTGGTGCCGTGCAGCCGGTCGAGCAGTGCGGGCACATCCGCCGCCCGCCTCGCCACATCGCCCAGATGCCAGACGATATCGTCCGGCCCGACCATCGCGTTCCAGCGCTCGATCAACACCGCATCCATCTCGCCGACGCTGGCAAAGGGCCGCTTCTGGATATTGATGGTGCGGTGGTCGCCGAAATGGGTGTCGGCGGTGAAGAAGATCGTCATGTCCAATAGAGGATACGCGCAAATGGCAGCGCCAAGGCGATCCGCTCCTCGAAAAACCGACGCAATCTGCGCATCGTCTCGGCATCATAGACCTGCTTCTCGGTGCCGAACTTCGTCCGCTTCGTCGTACGGTTGGCCGATCCCATGTCGAGTGCCGAGCCGGGATACCAGCTATCAAGCACCGTCTTCGATCCGCTGGTGAAGCGGTGGGTGATCAGTTCGACGGTCAGGTCGAGCCCCGGCACATCCGCCAGCGCGGCACCCGCATCCGCCAGCAACGCGCCATAGGCCTCCCGCCAGCCCTCCGCCGCGATGATCGGCGCGATGGTGAGCCCGACCGGATAGCCCGCCAGCGCCATCCGCCGAAGCGCCACCAGCCGCTCTGCAACCGGCGAGGTTCCGCCCTCGAAACGCGCAAACAGACGGGGGTTGATCGATGCCCGCATCCGCGTCCGCCCCTGATGATCGAGCGCGAGCAATGGCGCGACATCGGCGAATTTGGTCGTGAAGCGCAACTGGACCGGCGCCTCCCATCGCCCGAACCCGGCAATGGCGCGCGACAGTGATCCGGTGATCGGCTCCAGTGCAAGCGGATCGGTATAGCAGGACGCCTCGAACGTCGTACCTTCATGCACCCGGTCGCGATTGCGCGAGGTGATGGTCCCCTGCCCCAGATAGGCCGGCAGGCTCTCCAGTATCTCGTCGAGATTGGCATAGGCGCGGGTGATCGGCGGCCCCTTCAACGACCCGGCGAGATAGCAATAGCTGCAATGTGCCGGGCACCCCTCCGCCAGATCGACCCGCCAGTCGGCGCTCGGGGCGATCGGCTGCAGCTTTCGCTTGGAGGGCGGTGCGACGACCACGGCCAAGGTTGACTTGGCGGCGGCATAGGCTTGGCGCGGGTCATCGGGCAGGCCCAGGTTGAGACGGTCGCCGGGCAGTTCGACGATCTCCACGCCATAAGCGACGGCGCGCTCGACCATCTCGCGGCCATGGGCGAACGCCATCGCCGAACGAGTGATCAGCAACCGACGCGGCCGCCATGCCGACCGTGTGGAATATTGTGGGTTTGCGGCACTCGCCATCGCCGGTCAACGATCCGCGCCGCCGGATGGTCCGCGAAACGCCACCGCTCTCGAACAGATATTTCAAACTTTGCAAGCGACTTAAACGGCAGGGCACGGACCGAGGACCGTGCCCCCGTCCCGGAAAATGCCTCCATTGAGAATGAGAGAAATCTGGCAAAGTCGAAGCTGAAGCGAACCGGAGATTTTGCCTGAAAAAATCGAAGTTCACGGGCGAGCAGGTCGTCGACGTGCTCGACCGCCTATTGTTCGATCGCGGATCTTCGCCCACCAAAATCCGCGTGGACAACGGGCCGGATTTTATCTCCTGGGCGCTCGACCATTGGGCGTACATCAACCGGGTGACGTTGGGCTTCAGCAGGGCCGGCAAGCCGACCGATAATGCCTTTGTGGAATCGTTCAAGCGGCAGGCGCCATCAAAGGTCATTCAAAGCAAAATTCATATTTGACTTTGACAGCCGTGCTTTCGGCTAATGGAACATCAGGACGCCGCTGCACATAAAAGCCAGTGTTACATATAATAGCCGAACATCATCAGGACAGACGCCTTCCATCGGTTATCGCCCCCTTGCGCTGCGCCCGAGGTAAATTGACCGGCACCGACATAGGGGTCGTTCCGGCCGACCAGCATCTCCGTCCAGATGCGGATACGCTTGCTCGCCTTGTCGTTCCAGAAGGCGCCGACATTGATGCGCTGCGTATCGGCGAAGGCGGCCTTTTTCAGGACGCGGGCATAGCTGGCATAGACGTCCAAGCTGAAGGGAAATGACCCGGTATCGACCGCGTAACCCATCTCGGCGAAGGTCAGCGTTCCCTTCGCGGCGATATTATAGGAAAAGTCATAGTCGCCAACCGCGATCAGGTCGTTGCGCTCGGCATTGCGCGGATCGATGTCCTGATGCGCGGCGAGCAGCTTGAAGCGCAGCGGACGACGGTCGTCCTTCAGGCTGAGCGCGAAGGCATGGCGCGACCCATTCTCGCCGGTGTCGAAACTGTGAACCTGCGAGGCCCAGCCCGATCCGGTGACGCTGAGCTGCCCGCGCGCGGTGCTCGCCAGCGTATAGCGGACCTTGCCGATCGCCATGTTGCGCTCGGCATTGCGCGAGGCGAAGGGCAGATAGGGATCGCCCCGGACGATATTGACCGAATAGCGCGCGCTGTCGCGGCTGTTGCCGATGCCGGGCGGACCGGCGACGGGGAAGAAGCCCGCCGACACGCTGACCCGGTCGTCGCTATGCGTATAGCTGATGCCGGTATTATAGACCTCTTCCAGGCCGTAGACGAAGCCCAGGCTGTTATACCAGGACGACCCCCAATAGCGGTCGTCGAACGGCACCGGCTGGATGCCGACCGTCACCCGGTCGTTCGGGGACAGCTTGGCACCGGCATAGGCATAGGACAGGAACTGGATCTCGCCGGGATAGCCCTGATAGCCGTTGCGCCGGCCATAGATGAAATTACCGCCGTAGAAGCGGTAATCGGCCGACCCGAAGAAGCGCAGCCCGTCATAATTGGCGCTGAGGATCAGCGTATCGAACGAGGCGTGGGTCGAGGTCGCCCGGTCCCCTGCGCCATTGACGTCGTTGAAGCGGATGTCGATCCGCCCGCGCACCCCGATCCCCAGCTTCAGGCGGGGCGCTGGCGATGGCTTTGCCGGGTCGGCCAGGCTCACCACCTCGGGCGTCTCGACCCAAGCCGGTAACGCCATGTCGTCGGGCATGACATCGGCCGGTGACAGCGTCCAGCCTCCCGTCATCGGCGGACCGCCGGAATGAACCTCCACCGACGCAGTGATCCCGTCGGCTGGCGGGATGGATGTATCGGCCGCGAACAAGGTCGTCGCCAGGGCAGCGAAAGATAGGAACGTCATGATACCCCTGTTCGGTGCGAGTGTGCCAGCGATGTGCGGGCTCAACGCGCCGCCATTCGCGCCATCGGGCACACCGATGCCGCTATGCTTGAAATGACCGGCCAGCTTCCCGCCCCCCCGGGGCCGCCGGCCAATGAACGGTTAGAATTCCGACCAGTCGTTGCTGGACACCGCCAGCGCCGTGTTGCCGGCCACCAGGATCGGCCGGCTTGGGGGCCGGACGGGGCGCGCGGCGCTTGCCGGGCGGGGCACGTCCCGACGCAAGCCATCATGGCGTGAGGCCAGCGCCGCGACCGGTCCGTCCTCGCTCAGGCGGAAGCGGGCGACTTCGCTGGCCAGCACCTCGGCCTCGGCGGCCAGGTTGCGCGCCTCGGCGGTGGTTTCCTCGACCATGGCGGCGTTCTGCTGGGTCACGCCGTCCATCTCGGACACCGCGATATTGACCTGTTGCAGTCCGCCCGCCTGTTGCTGGGTGGCCGAGGTGATTCCGGCGACCAGCCCCTCGATCTCACCCACCCGTTCGATGATCAGGTCGAGCGAGCGCCCCGTCTCCGACACCAGGCCAACGCCGGCCTCGACATGCGCGGTGGAGGCGGTCACCCGCTGCTTGACGTCCTTGGCGGCATCCGCCGAGCGTTGTGCCAGCGCGCGGACTTCGGAGGCGACGACGGCAAAGCCCTTGCCCGCGTCGCCCGCGCGCGCCGCTTCGACCCCGGCGTTGAGCGCGAGAAGGTTGGTCTGGAAGGCGATGCCGTCGATCACCGAAATGATGTCGGCGATCTCGGCGGAGGACCGTTCGATGCCGTCCATCGCCTGGATCGCCTGGCGTACCACATCGCCCGAGCGTTTGGCCTCGGCACGGGCCTGTCCCACCACGGTGTTGGTACGCGCGGCGTCCTCGGCCGTCTGGCGGATGGTGACGGTGATCTCATCGATCGCTGCGGCGGTCTCCTCCAGGCTGGCCGCCTGTTGCTCGGTGCGGCGCGACAGATCGTCTGCCGCCACGCTGATCTCGCGCGATCCGGCGCTGACGTCGCCGGCGCTGCTCGCCACCTTTTTCATGGCATCGGCAAGGCGACCGACCGCATCGTTGAAATTGCTCTGGATGCGCTGATATTCGCCGCTGAACTGCGCGGTCAGCCGGGTCGACAGATCGCCCGCCGCCAGCCCCTGCAGCGCGTCGGCCAGGCTGGTGACGACCTGTTCCTGATTCTGGTCCGCGACCCGCTTCTCGCGCGCCGTCTGGCGAAACACGTCGACCGCCATCCGCATCTTGGCGATCTCCTGCGCCTTGGCGTCCGCGCGCACCGGATCGCTCAGATCGCCCGAGGCGACATGCTCCATCTCCGCCGACAGATCGGCCAGCGGATCGCCGACCAGCCGCTTGGACATGCGGCGCAGCACGAAGGCCAGTCCCGCGACCATCACCAGTGCCGAGATCAGGAGGACCAGTTCCGCCTGGCGCGCATCGGCCAGCACCGCGCTCATCGGCAAACGCACGCGCACGATCCAGCCGCGGTCGAACCCGTCGAAACGGATCGGGCGTATGATCTGGATGACCTTCCCCATCGCCGGGTCGTCGACCACCGAATAGCCCGGCGTGAAATGCGGCCCCGGCTTGCCCAGCGCCGCCTTGTCGCTGGTGTAAGCGTAGAGATCCTTTTCCGACAAAACCTCGACATTGCCGTCATAGGGCAAATGAATCGCGCCGATCCGATTGGAGAGGTCGCCCAGCCCCAGATCGACGCCCAGCACCGCGACCGTGCGTCCCTGTTCCTGATAGGGCAGCACGACCGAGGCCATCAGCGTCTTCTTGCCCGCCACCTCATACAGGCTCGGCCCCCACATCAGGGGCCGTCCGGTCTGGCGCGGGACCAGATACCAGTCGCCCTTGCCCGGCTTCTCATAGCCGGTCAGCGGCTCGACCGCCGCGTCATCGCCCGCATGATGCCAATAGGGCAGGAAGCGACCGGTACGATCATAGCCGGGCGTACCGGCAAAACTGGCGTCTCGACCGTCAAAGGCATTGGGCTCCCACCCGATCCAGGTGCCGATCAGTTCGGGGTTGGTCATCAGCGTGGATTTCAGGATGCCGTTATGCGCCTCCCGGCTGGCAATGCCCTGCGCCCTGGCCGCCGCGATCGCTGCCTTCAGCCCACCGGCGATGCCGATGGGGCGTTCGAACTGGGTGCGGATTTCGGCCGTCACCTGATCGGCGACGATGCCCCCCGTCTCCTGCGCCCGCGTCTTGGCCGATTGCTCCAGCATCACGCCCGTCACCGCCGAACCCAGCGCGACGAAACACGCCACCGTCAGCATGCCACGCATGCTCAGCATCGTCGCCAGCGATTTCAATGTCTTTGTCTGCACCGCTCCCTCCCTCGAGAAAGCGTTCTACGCCGGGAGTCGGTAAATAAGCGTTACTATGAACGCCAAGGCTTTTTAACCTCGCTCGAACGTCATGATAAGCGGATCGATCTGAGAGATTTTGTTAGATTGCTTTGGATCAATCTACGCCATTTACACCATTATTTGATTTGAATATATTCGAGACTTCATTGCGATAGCTCCTGCCGGACGCGGGAATAATGTAGATGGTTGCAGTCCAAGCGGGGGTTAAGATGATGCCTGCCTTTGCGATAGACAAATATCTCTTGATACAATTGTGATGTGTCTTTGACCCATTTGTGGCCCCTCAACGCCGTTGAGACGATCCCCAAAACCCGCCGTTCGTTCAGGCGAATAGCGCCCCTCGGCCAGCCCGTGCAGGCGCATGGAACAGCTGGGATCGGGACGAAACCGTCGTTTCCAGCTCTACGCTGGAACGACGACCCTGGGCGGGAGCAACGAAAGGCTGAGGTCGGACGGCCCGAGGCGGTCGGCGATCGAGCCGCAGCGCTTCAAGCTACCAAGCAGATACGGCCTAGCATTACAGTTGTGTTTTTGATCGACTGCGCGCGCATTGCGGCGGCCTGACGGCCACAACCGGCTTATCGCCCCACGAGCCGACGCGATGGTCGCCTTTCACGCCGCGCACATACCCCTTGCCGGCACGCCGCAACGCCTGCTCGATGGTGCTAACGCCGTCGATAGCATGGAAGCGTGGCCGGCAGGACATCTGGTCAAGCTATTGTGGTTCGATGGTCTCCGCCACGTCGGACAGGAGATTGGGCAAGGCTTGGTGGCAGCACGGCGCGGGGGGTGTAGATCAATGACCTACAGCACCGAAATTTCCCCTACCCCTGCGTTCTCGAAGCCGATCGGCGGCCGGGCGTCAGCCGGTTCGCGCCGTGTGGTCTGGACGTCGCGTCTTGACCTTCATCGCATGTCGGCTGGTGTAACTGAGCCCGCGACGTCCAACCTTCCGTGAAATACCGCCATCGCCGCATAGCGATCGCGGCCGATTTCAAAGCCCGCATCGTCGAGATCAAAGCCGGACGATGACGGAGCCCATATGCTCACCCGCGGCGGCCGCCTCGAGGGCTGCGGGCGCCTGATCCAGTCCTTCGATCAGCGTATGGGCGATATGGATGTCCCCCGTTTTCAGCCACGCCGCCAGCCTTGCCGGCCATTCCTCGCGCGCATCCGGATCGTCATCGGCACTATAGCCCTTCAGGCTGATCCGCTTGAGCACGATCTGGGTGGAGTCGAGCGTGACCGGCGAGGCCCGCCCCGTTCCACTAGCGGCAAGCTGTCCCGAAAGACCGCCGATCAACACGAACCGGGCGCCCTCATTCGCCACGGTCACCGCCGCGGCAAGTTGCTCGCCCCCGACCATGTCGAGAACCACGTCCACGCCATCGGGTGCCGCCTCGCGCAACTGATCGACGATCGCCCCGCCCTCCCCGCGACGGATCGCCGCGTCATAGCCCAGCGTTCCGACCAGCCAGTCGGCCTTGCGCTGTGAACTCGTGCTGCCGATCACGCGGCGCGCGCCGAGCAAGCGGGCGATCTGCCCGGCCATCGACCCGATCGCGCCCGCCGCACTGGAAACGAACACGGTATCGGTCGGCCGTATCCGCACTGCCCGGGTCAGTGCGGCATAGGCGGTCCAACCATGGCCGAGATTGGCGATATCGCCCAGAGCATCGGACGTTTCGATCCTGCGACACTGCGCCGCCGAGACCATTGCGAACTCGCGCCAGCCGTTCATGTGCACGACAGTGTCGCCGACCGAGAAGCCACTTGCCTCGGGAGCGGCGAGCACCGTCCCGAGCGCCTCGCCCGGCAAGGTATCGCCTGGGGCGAGGACCGGAAACGGGATACCGGGCATGGCCTCGGCACCGTCGCTGATCATCAGCCGAAGTGACGGGGATATTACGAAATATCTATTCCTGATCAGAATCCGCTCATGCACATCCCGTGGCAAGGAAACTGAGACGATCTCCAAATCGGAAGCTTTGGGCAGGCCAAGCGGCCTTTCTTTCAGATGCACTTCTCGGCTAACGATATGCGGATCATGCATCGACGAACCCTTTGTCTAGTCAGGCCGGGAAGCCGCCGTTCGCGGCGCGTCGATATCTAATTCCGAAGGTACCTCATGCCTACTCGCATTTCGTGCACAGTGGCGGACATGCGGAAACGTCCCCAACAGGCGCGTTCTCGCGCGACGATCGACGCGATCATCGATGCCTCAGCTCACATTTTGCGGAGTCGCGGGCTCGACCGTTTCAACACCAATTTGGTTGCCGAGAAGGCGGGCGTCAGCATCGGAACGCTCTATCAATATTTCCCGAACAAGCGCGTATTGTTGGAAGCCCTACGGGAACGCCACCTTAATGACATATTGGGGACGCTCCATGCCGCCTCCCGTCCGACGCTCGCGCGAGCCGACAGGCTGGCCGTCTTCGCTGAAGGCATGATCGGCGCCCATCTGTCACTGCCCGCGGCGTTTGGCGATTTGCAGCATGTGCTTCCCGAAAAACACACGGACAATGCCGCCTTCGAAACCTTGTATCGCAGCGCGTATTGCGCCTTCACCGCCGTCAATACGCTAGGCCGCGCTTCTTTCGATCCGCTCGACAGGGTCCTGGCGTCTTCGGTAACAGGTGCCGTTCACGACGCCGTCGCGGAAGGGTTTGTGGCAGATCCCTTGTTCAAGGCCGAGTTGCTGAAGATCGTGACGGCGGTGCTCGGATAGGGAAGCGCCCGCCTGACCGGCATGGATCGCTATCCCGGCCCGGAATGCATTTCGATCGATATCAAGCCGCCCGGATCGCCGGCGAACCTGCGAAACCCTCGGACCGGTAATTGTCGGCGGACAGATTCTGTTTCCGCCCCCCGGCCGTATCGACATGGAATCGCATGACGGAGGCGACGAGGGTGCCGCATTCCTTGGCGAGCATGGTGGCGGCGGCGGTGGATTCCTCGACCATCGCGGCGTTCTGCTGGGTGACCGCGTCGATCTCGCCGATGGCGATGTTGACCTGGCTCAGGCTGTGCGCCTGCTGTTCCGACGATTTGGCGATCACATCGACCACCGCGCTGACGTCGGACACCTTGCCGATGATCCGTTGCAGGGCATTGCCCGTCTCGTCGACCAGCGTCACGCCCGAGCGGACATGGTCGATCGCCGATACGATGCGCGATTTCACGTCCGAAGCCGCATCCGCCGAGCGCTGCGCCAGCGCGCGCACTTCGGAGGCGACGACCGCAAAGCCCTTGCCCGCATCGCCCGCGCGCGCCGCTTCCACGCCCGCGTTGAGCGCCAGCAGGTTGGTCTGGAAGGCGATGCCGTCGATCACCGAGATGATGTCGACGATCTCGCGGCTCGCCTGGTCGATGCCGTTCATCGCGGTGATCGACTTGGCGACGATCTGGCCCCCCTTCTCGGCCTCGTCGCGCGCCTCGGTCACCGCGCGATTGGCCTCGCCGGCATTGACCGCGCCGTCGCGCACCCCTTGCGTGATCTCGCCCACCGCCGCCGCCGTCTCGCGCAGGCTGGCCGCCTGCTGCTCGCTGCGCGCCGACAGATGGTCGGTCGCCTGGCGGATTTCCTCGATGTTCGAGCGGATCGCGCCCGCGCTGCCGCGCACGTCGCTGGTCAGGCTGGAGAGATTCTGCACCGCGCCGTTGAAGTCCCGGGCCAGTTGATGAAAGGCCGGCGGCAGGTCGGTGAGCCGCGCCGTCAAGTCCGCCTCGGACAGGCTGTGCAGGCCTGCGCCGATCGCCTGCAGGGCTTGTTCGCGCTCCCGGTCATCGGCGACCTTGGCCTTGGCCGCGTCGCGGAAGACGACCACGGCCCGCGCCATGTCGCCCAGTTCGTCGCCGCGCTCGCTGCCCGGCACGGCGATGTCGTTACGCCCGCGCGCCAGGTCCGCCATCAACTGGGTCAGCGTGGTGATCGGCCGGGCGATACTGCGGCTGAGCAACATCTGGAGCGTGATGGCGATGCCGATCAGCATCACGCCGCCCAGTATCAGCGCGATGGTCGCGGTGGTGATCGCGCGCTCCTGCGACGCGGCATTCTCCTTGATCGCGGCGGTTTCCTGGTCGCGCACATCGCGCAGCGGCAACACGATGGCGCTGGTCAGCACCGCCTTGCCCGCATCGCGCACCGCCTGCTGCGCCTCGTCGCGCCGCCCCGCCCTCACCCAGGCGGTCAGCCGGTCGCTCCACTGGCGGCGCCAGCGCGTCGCCTCTTCGCGCGACTTGGTGACCAGTGCCCGCTCCGCCGGGTCGCTCAGCATCGCGATCAGCTCGCGGCTGGTCGTGTCATACTCCTTGCGCGCCTCGTCATAGGATTTGAGATAGCTCTTGTCCGCCGTCACCAGAAACCCGCGCAACTGGCTGTTCTCGCGCAGGATCGAGGTCTCCAGCGTCAGCGCCTTGGCATATACCTCCTGCGCATGGTTGCTGCGCACCGTCGCGCTGCGAATCTCCCAGATATTGGCGAAGAAGACGATCGTCATCACCGCCGCCGACATGCCGATCACCAGGAACGATACGCCCAGTTTCTTGGGGATGTTCATGTTCGAAAGCATCTAGCGGTTCTTTCCCATGTTCAGGCCAAACGGCAGGCGCGGATCGATCCGGCGGAGGATGCGGGTCAGGGTCACCCTGTCGCGCTGATCAGGCTTCCGGACATAGCCCGTCGCATCCAGGTCCTCGCGGCGAGCGATTGGGAGGTCTCGCGATACACCGAGAGGTGGGGACATCTGTGCGAGCCCGAGCGCAGTCATGACGAACTGGACACACATAATGGCGCAACCCTCGCCATCCCACGCCGAACGTTCATGACCTTGCCCCCTCGTTTCCTGTACGAAATAAGATTGCCGTCTTAAGGATAGGTAAAATTGCCTTACCTTATCCGTCCGGTGCCGATCCGTTCGATTGCCGTATCGGCGCCATCACCCGCATTGGGGCGGATTGGACAGGGCCGGATAGGGGTGCGGCATCTCCCCGCACCCCTATCCGTCCCATCAGCTTCGGGACGACGTAATGATCGCTCCGATGCCTCATGGCCTCATCGGCGACTTCAGAAGTTAAAGTTCGCGCCGGCGCTGAAGTTGCGACCGACGAGACCGGCATAATGCCAGCTGCTCAGATAGTTCGGATTGCTGGTATAGGCCGCCGCCGCCAGCGGTGCGCGGGCGTTGGTCAGGTTCTGGATGTTGAAGAAGAAGCGAAACTGATCGTTCACCCGCACGCCCAGGTTCAGGTCGGTGTAGATGAACGGGCGGATGTAGCACTGGTTGTTCACGTCGCTGCCCGGTACGATCGGCACCATCGTGTTCTTGCACGACAGGTCGATCACGCCGTTGACCGGGGTGATCTGGTCCGCCGCCACCTGCTTGATCCGACCCACATAATAGGTCGTCGCGGTGATCGAGAAGTTGTTGATCTCCAGCGAGTTCTGCCAGTTGCCACGGATGCGCGGCGTACCGCCACCCGAAGAAAGCTGGTAAGGCCCAAGCGTGCCGGCATATTTCTGCACCACGCCCGCCGGGGTCACCAGATCGAGGCGAAGCACGCGGGTGACGTCCAGGCGGCTGATCAGGCGCGCGCCGTTCGCCAGCTCGAAGGCGGCATTGGCCTGCATGTCGATGCCGGAGCTGACCTGATAGTTGGCGTTGACGTACGGTACGTTGAACACCAGCAGACGCGGCAGCGCGTTCGGATTGGCGGGATCGGGAGCGTCGATGACGTTGCACTGATAGCCCGGGCCCACCGCCGCCAGCGCGGCACAACCGGCGGTCGCGTTGGTCTGACCATAATAGGCCGCGATCGCCTGGGCACGCAGCGGCCCGCTGACGATCAGGTTCGACTTCTTGATGTTGTAATAGTCGACCGTCAGGTTGAACCAGCGCGTCGGCCGGAAGATCGTGCCGGCCGTGAAGCTGCGCGACACTTCCGGCAGGATGTCGGGATTACCGATCGAGCCGCTGCCGATATTATAGGTGCTGGTATAGGCCGGATTGCCCGGGTGGGCAGCGACGAAGCTGGCGGGCGGCGTCAAGGACGAGAAGCCCGCATAGCTGCTGGCCGGGTTGTTTTCCGCGAAGGTCGGCGCGCGGAAGCCCTGCGAATAGGTGGCGCGGAGCGAGAATTGCTCGACGGGCGTGAACTTCGCACCGACCTTGGGCGAGAAGTGGCTATAGCCCTGCGAATAGTGGTCGTAACGGCCCGAGACGTTCAGGTCGAAGGTCCGCAGGAAAGGCGCGTCGATTTCGAAGAAGCCGGCGGTCACGGTCTGGCGTCCCTGGGCCGATGAGGTGTTCAGGCCGTAATAGCTGAGGTCCGCATTCTGGTTGCGGTTCATCAGCGTCTCGCGGCGGATCTGGAAGCCCGCGCCGACATTGAGGTCGCCGCCGGGCAGTTCCATCAGCGACTTGAGCAGCGAGCCGCCGATCGTCGCCACCGTCGAATAGGACGGTGTCGTACGCTCGGGCGAGATCTGGTTGCGCACCGCCGCCGTGTTTTGCTCGGGATTGACGAAATTATAGGCGCCCGTGTTGATCGCGTTCAGCAGGCCTTGGATGTTGATGAAGCCGCGCTGCGTGACGCTGAAATTGTCGCGGGCATAGACGCCGTTCAGACGGAACTTGAACCCACCGCCCAGATCGCCCGAGATGCCGCCGGTCGCGCGGAACACGTCGACATAGCGATGGCTGTTCGCAGGGATGTCACCGAACAGATAATAGATGCGCGCCGCACTCTGGGTGGGATCGGCGCCCGCCACGGCATAGGGGTTGTTCGGGTTGAGCCGGCGATCGGCCGCCGTGGCGCAGTTCACGCCTGTCGAGCAGACATACATGGGCAGGACGATCCCGGGGCTGCTCGAGGCCAGCGCCGCCGAGCCGCCGAAGGGCTGGGTCTGGCGGATGCCTGCCGGGGCGCCGCGAATGTCGACCTCGGAATGCGAGTAGCTGCCGCTGGCGAATGCCTCCCAACCTTCGGCCAGACGGACGTTCAGACGCGCCGTGGTCGAATAGCGCTGCTGGCGCGGCTGGATGATCGAATATTCGTCAGGCAGGTTGTGCTTGCAGCCGGTGCCCTGCGCCGAACCGGACGAGACCGTGAAGGTGCCGAAGGGGCAAGCGCTGGGATTGATGAGCAGTTGGTACTGGTTGGTCAGCGGCGCGCCGACCTGGCCAGCGAGCGGGTTGTTGAGATCGGTCTGACGCACGCGGGTCACGACCGCCTGTGGGTTCGCCGCGAGCAGCGAGTCGTCGTTGCGGTTACGGTCCGTCAGGCCGCTGGGGGTCAGATCCAACGTGTTGAACGGGTAACCGCGCGAGTGATTGGTGATATACCCGTCATAGGTATATTCGCCGTTCACATAGAAGTTGAAACCCTGCTCGTTATAGTCGCCAACGCCGGCGGTCAGGGTCGCGCGATAATGCGAGCCATCGGCCTTCTCCGTCGTGCCGCCCTGGACCGATCCCTGGATGCCCTGGACATTCTTCTTGCTGATCAGGTTGACCACGCCGCCGATCGCGTCCGCGCCGTAAGTGGAGGACGCGCCGTCCTTCAACACTTCGATGCGATCGATGGTGCTGAAGGGAATCGAGTTCAGATCGACATAGGCGTTATGGCCGTCGTCGTTCAGCGGGAAATTGGCCGAGCGAAGCCCGTCGATCAGCACCACGGTCGACGAGACGCCCAGGCCGCGCAGCGACACCGCCGCGCCGCCGGCCGAGAAGCCGTTGCGGAAGCCGGTCGAGATCGAGCCGGCACTGTCCGCCGAGACTGAGCGGATCGCGTCCTGAGCGGTCGTGATATTCGCCAACTGGAGCGTTTTAGAGGTCAGCAAGGTCACCGGCGAGATCGAGCTGGCGTTCGAATCACGAAACAGCGTGCCCGTGACGATGACCGTCTCACCCTGACCATTGCCGGACTTCGCAACGGGCGCCGCCCGCTTGTCCTGCGGCTTCTGCGTGGTCAGGATCACCGGCGCTTCGCTCTGGTCGACAGCATCCGTGGCCTGCGTCGGCACAGCGTCCTGCGCATATGCCGGGACAGCCATCGCGGTCAGCAAAGCCGCCGTCGAAATCCCAAACCGCAGGGTATAAAATGCGGAATTCATCAAGCTCACGAAACTATTCCCCCATTCAACGCAGCAGCGATTGTCGTCGCCGGTTCGAAACACGCCATCCCCCCCGGCGCCGCGCTGCGGGAACGCTTACCGTTCGGGAAGTTACCGAGACGTTAAAATGCCGTTGTTGCGTCGATGAGGTGTACATTCCGAAATATCATGCTTTTACATCAGCATCTCCATTCCCGTTTCACATAAATTATGGAAGATACATTAGGCCAACTAAATGATGGACAGACTTTCCTTTTGTTATTAACGGATCCCCACCCAGCATATTGTCATAGTTGCAAGAATATCTCGAATTATTCCGATCACCGTCCTTGCAATCGGACATCAAGTTTAAGTGTATGAGCGGCAATTAGGGTCAGGACTCGTTGATCACAGCCAGAAGATGACGGTTGCCGCGAGGGCGATGGCCGAGAAGAAGGCGGTGGGGCAGCGGTCGTAGCGGGTGGCGACGCGGCGCCAGTCTTTCAGGCGGCCGAACATCATCTCGATGCGGCTGCGTCGTTGGTAGCGGCGCTTGTCGTATCTGACTGGCTGATTGCGCGATTTTCGACCTGGGATACAGGGCTGGATGCCTTTGGCATACAGGGCGTCCCTGAACCAGTCTGCATCATAGCCGCGGTCACCGAGCAGCCACTGTGCTTTTGGCAGATCATCGAGCAGTGCTGAAGCTCAACGGGCGTCCGTTCGCGTCGGCGACCGCATGGAGCTTGGTGTTCATGCCGCCCTTGGTGCGCCCGATGAGGCGGCCGAGATCCCCTTTTTAACCCGCAGGCTCGATGCCGTGCGGTGCACCTTCAGGTAAGTCGCGTCGATCATAACCGTCTTCGGCTCGGCGTCCGCCGCAGCCAAGCCCTCCATCATCCGCGTGAACACGCCTGCCTCGCCCCAGCGCTTCCAGCGGTTATACAACGTCTTGTGCGGGCCATAGTCCTTGGGTGCATCTCGCCAGCGCAGCCCGTTGCGATTGACGAACACGATACCGCTCAGCACTCGACGATCGTCCACGCGCGGCTTGCCGTGGCTCTTGGGGAAAAAAGGCCGAAGCCGTTCCATCTGATCGTCCGTCAGCCAGTACAGGTCGCTCATTCCAGTCTCCTCTCGAAGCCTGAATCAGATCGCGCGCCTCATATCAATGGGTCCTGACCCTAGGGCTGACATAGCCGATCAGCGTCGCCACGCCGGTCGTGTAATTGGTCGGATTGATATCGACGATCCAGCGGCTGCGATGCAGGCGGGCGATACCGCCATCGATATGGACCGACCAATTGTCGTCGATCTTGTAGTTGAGGCGCGCCAGACCATTCGTCACCCGCCCGAAATAGGCGGCATCAGTCGGCGCAAAGCGCAGATGCGGGTCAGGATAGCGCGGCAACGTCACCGTCCCACCGATACCCTTCACCGCCCCCACCGGACTTGGAAGCAGGACGGAGCCGGGCTCGGCCATCTTGCGCTCATAATGCTCAATGTCGAATTGCAGCGACAGCCGGTCGGTCCGCCGCACGTCGAACGCGCCGCTGGCCAGCCAGCGATAGCCGCTGACGCCGTTGAACGGGGTCTCGAGATGCGCGGCATAGCCGTTCAGCCGCATCCCGAACTGGCCCGCACTGCCGAACAACCGCCCGACATCGGCGCCGATGCCGTATGTCCCTTCGGCATCGGTATCCAGGCGGAAGTCCGTCACCGGGTCGCGCCCGGCACGCTTGGTCACCATGTTGACGATGACCGACGGGCTGGTGAAGCCGTAATAGAGCGCGGACACGCCCTTCAGCGCCTCGACCCGTTCCTTGTTCTCGATCGGGATCGGCAGATAGTTGATGATCGGCAGCGTGCCGTTGAGCCGAAAATTGGTGCGCGGATTGGCGACGACGCCGCGTGCGGCATAGCTGTTCGCGGTCAAGGGGCTGTTGCCCTGTTGCGTGATGCCCGCGACGTTGCGCAGCGCATCATCGAGCCCGCGCGCATCCTGCGCCTGGAGCAGCTTGGCGTCGATCACCGTCACGGTCAGCGGCGTGTCGAGCAGCGACTGGTTGCGGAACGCGCCGACCTGCGTCTCGGTCGGTGCGCCTTCCTTGTCGCGGCGGCCGGTGACCAGGATGTCGCCGTCGCGCGCAAAGCCGGTCTGCGGATCGGGATCGCCCGGCTCGGCCCAGGCGGCCGATGGCACCGCGATCGTCAGGATCGAGGTCAAAAGGATAGTGTTGCGATACCGGCGCATTCGCCGGCCGCTCTGGCCGTTCGTCATGATGTTTGCCCCTCAAGCTGTGTTGCCGGGGCCGCTACGGACGGGTCATGTCACTTCTGTTGCAAAGTCGCGAGGTTGGGAAAATGTATAGGAAGCGACCTTTGCGTCAGTCGTGCGACGCGGCCTGAAGCGGGAGGTGAAGGACCACGCGCAGGCCGGGCGCGGCGTCCTCCAGCCGCAAATCCATGGCGTGCATCCCCGCGATCGCCGTGACCAGGCTGAGCCCCAGTCCATGCCCCGGCGTCGCGCGGCTGGCGTCGAGCCGGGTGAAACGCTGGAGCACACGCTCCCGGTCGGCCATGGCGATGCCCGGTCCATCATCGCGAACCGACAGGCGGATGCCGTCGGGCGCATGGTCCAGCATCACCTCCACCATCGTACCCGGCGGCGTATGGGTCGCAGCATTCTCGATCAGATTGACGATCGCCTGCGCCAGCAATTGTCTGTCGCCGGTGATCGTGACGCCCGGCACTACCGTCCAGCGCAATTGCCGTCCGCCATCGCGTAACGCGGGTTCGTAGCTCTCGCTCATCTCCTCGACCAGGGTGGACAGATCGAGCGGGCCGAACCCACGCCGCCCACCGCCCGCCTCGATTTCGGAGATGCGCAGCAGCGCGGCGAAAATCTCCAGCACTTCGTCCGCTTGCGCCACCACCTTGTGCAACCGGGCGCGTGCGATCTCCGACCCGTCCCACTCCCCCGCCGCCCGTTCGGCTTCCGCGCGCAGCCGGGTCAGCGGCGTGCGCAGATCATGGGCGATGTCGCTCGACACCTGGCGCAGATTGCCGATCAGCGCGCCGATCCGGTCGAGCATCGCATTGAGGACCGTGGCAAGGCGATCGAACTCGTCATCGCCGCCGATCGGCATCCGTCGCTCCAGCCGCCCGACCATGATCGCCCGTGCGGTCTCCGCCATCGCCTCCAATCGGCGGCGCAGATAGCGGCTGAGCAGCAGCGCACTGACGATGCCCAGCATCGCCACCGCCAGCGCCTGGAAGACAAACAGCCGCGTTATCGGCGCGGCCGCCGCGCCGACCGCGTCTCCGGCAGAGGCGACGAGGACGGTCGAGCCGTCCCCCAGCCGGACCGCCAGGGCGCGTGCCGGGATCGGCGGGATATGGCGAGGATGAAGGATGATCTGTCGCCAACCCGGTGGCTGGACCGCCAGCACCGCCGATCCCGCGATCCGGCTTCCGTCCCGCGTAAATGCACCGCGCAACAGGTCCGGCATCATGTCCGCGCGCTGCGCCATCGCCCGCAACAGCCCCGCGCGCCCGTCCCTCCTGTAATGATGGACCAGGCTGCGCATATCGTCGGTGATCCGCTGATCGACCTGACGCTGAACCGTGACGTGAAAGGCATGGACTACCAGCGCTCCGAGCAAGGCGGTCGCGAGCAGGATCGCGGCGGAATGAATCAGCGCGATCCGCAGCGTCGCCGAGTGGCGCCAACGCACCAGCCCCTCAGACGCCATCGCGCATCCGATAGCCTGCGCCGCGCACCGTCACGATTGCATCGGCGCACCCCGCTTCGGCCAAACGCGTGCGCAACCGGCTGAGATGCGTTTCGACGATATTGGTGCGGGGGTCGAAATGCAGCTTCCACACGCTTTCGAGCAGCATGGTACGGGTCACGATCCGCCCCTGGGCGCGGAGCAGTTCCTCCAGCAACCGGAACTCGCGCGGCTGGACGAGAATTACGGCCTCGTGCCAGCGAACCTGGCGGTCAAGCAGATCGAGCGTCAGCCCGCCCCAGCGCAATATGACCTCAGGGCCATCCTCCTCCTTCGCCACGGCGCGCCGGCGGCCGAGCGCGTTGATGCGGGCGGTCAGTTCGGGAAGGGCGAAGGGCTTGACCAGATAATCGTCCGCCCCCTCCTCCAGCCCCTCGACCCGATCCTCGATCGCGCCGAGCGCGGTCAGCATCAGCACCGGCAGATGCCGATCGCGCTGCCGGATGGCCGCAAGCACGCCCATGCCATCGCCCTGCGGCATCAACCGATCGAGCACCGCCAGGTCGAACGGCTCGGCATTGAGCAGCGTCAGGGCCTCATGGCCCGTGGAGGCGATACGGATATGATGGCCCGCCGCACGCAGGCCTGCACCAATATTCTCCGCCGTGACGGCGTCGTCCTCCGCCAGCAGAATTCTCATCGGTCATCCTGCCGCGCCACCGCCCGATGAAGGTATGAAAGACCGAGAATGGTATGGAAATGGGGTAATCGCGGATGCGGCATGGACCGGGTGACGTCACGAAAGAGAGGCACCGCCGCTCGCGAGAAACTATTCGTCGCGAGCAACCGGAATGACGCTTCCGCTAGAGGGCGATCGTGACGCCGACATGACGCCCCATGCTCATCTGCCTCGCATGGCCGATCGGGGAGCGCCCCCCTCTCCGACACGTGGCGTCGGCTCAGGCGTTCCGCAACGGACGGCCCTGCCCTCGCGCGGCGATATCCCCGAACGGCAACTCGGCCATCCGCCGGTCGAAGTCCGCCGCGATGTCGGCCAGCGTCACCTCGCCCAGGCGACGGAGCAATAGCGCCTCCGCCTCGCGAAGCGCCTCTTCCAGCGAGCCGTTGACCGCCTGCTCGACCAGACATGTGGCTGCGGGATCGGCGGGGCCGAGCGCGAAGATCCGGTTCTCCCCCAATGCCCGATGCACGTCGAGCATGGTGATGCCATCCAGCCCGCAGGTCAGCGACCATCCACCGCCATGGCCCTTCATCGACCGCACATAGCCGGCGTCGCGCAGCCCCGCCATGGTCCGGCGCACCACGACCGGGTTCGTCCCCAGCATCATGGCGGCGTCGTCCGAGGTCAGCGGCCCCTCCATCCGCCCCATATGGATCAGCAGGTGCAGCATTCTCGACAGGCGCGCGTCCACGCTTCAGGTCCTTCGCAATTCACGCTCGGCCTTATCACGTCACTTTTGCTGTTGCAAAATATCCGCTGGGCATTCATGTAACTTCCTATGTTTCATGAAAGGCGAGCCATGTACGACGTAATCGTGATCGGCGGCAGCTTTGCGGGCCTTTCGGCTGCAACCCAACTCGCCCGCGCCAGACGTCATGTGCTGGTGATCGATGCCGGGCTGCCCAGAAACCGGTTTGCGGACGAGGCACACGGCTTTCTGGGCCAGGACGGCCGACCGCCGGCCGCGATCATGCGCGATGCCCGCTGCCAGCTCAGCCGCTATCCGACGGTCGAGTTCCTGTCCGGCGAAGCCCATGGCGCCGAGGCCGTCGATGGCGGCTTTGCCATCAGCCTGGCGACAGGCGAAGAGCGGCACGCCCGGCGCCTCATCCTGGCAACGGGGGTCAGCGACAAACTGCCGGCGGTTCCGGGCATGACGGAGCGTTGGGGCGCGACGGTGCTCCACTGCCCCTATTGCCATGGCTATGAGATGCGCGACCTGCCGCTGGGCGTGCTGGCGGCGCATCCCATGTCGGCGCATCAGGCCGTGCTGATCCCCGACTGGGGGCCGACCACCTATTTTACGCAAGGACAGTTCGAGCCCGAGCCCGACCATCTCCATGCATTCACCAACCGGGGCGTGACCGTGGAACGAACGCCCGTCGTCGAACTGCTTGGCAAGGGGCCGGCGCTTGACGGCGTCCGGCTGGCGGACGGACGCGTGATCGAGCTGGTGGCGCTGTTCACCGCACCACGGACGAAGCCGGCCACGCCTCTGGCCGCGATGCTCGGTTGTGACCATGAGGACGGGCTGACGGGGCCTTTCGTGAAGGTCGATCCCTGGGGTGCGACCTCCATAGCCGGCGTCTGGGCGGCGGGCGATGCCGCCAATCCCATGCACAATGCGACCCTCGCCTCCGCCGCCGGCGTACTGGCGGGGATCGGTGCCCATCAGGCTTCGGTGCGCATGGCATCGGGCTGACGCTTTCGGAAGGGTGGCAACCTATGGGCTGGACCTGGACTGCGACGCCGTTCGGAGCACTTCCACCGGTCATGCAAAGCCTTATGCGCGATATAGTCGCCTGATGCGGTCTCGCCACGCCAGTCCGCTTCGTTCGTGCCGGACGGCCGCGCATCGAAATCGAGCGACGAAGCGTTGATCCTGTCCGCCCGATATGGTTCGGTCGAGGCGCAACGCGTACCGTTAATTAGGCTCGTATTCCCAGTGACACCACCCAATGATCAGGGGCCGGTCCCGGCCTGGAATGAAGACGCCCGCCTTGCCGCGCTCGACCGCTACGCGATTTTGGACACGGGCCGCGACGCCGCGTTCGATGATGTGGTTCGGCTGATCGCCGATGTCTTCGAGGCGCCCATTGCCGTCGTGAATTTCGTCGCGGCCGATCGCCAATGGTTCAAGGCCGAGATCGGCGTCGGCACCGACACGCTGCCGCTCGACGCATCGCTGTGCCGACATGCCATCCTGCAACCCGGTGTGTTCATCGTGCCCGACACGCTGGAGGACGAGCGGTTCGTCCACAATCCGCTGGTCGCTGGCGACCCGCGTCTGCGCTTTTATGCCGGGGCGCTGCTCGAAACGTCCGATGGCCTGCCGATCGGCACCCTCTGCGTGCTGGATACCAAGCCCCGCCCCGACGGCATCACGGAGCGGCAGCGCTTCACGTTGCAACTTCTGGCACGGCAGGTCATGGCGCAACTCGACCTGCGCTATGAGATCGCGATGCGCGAGGAACATGCACTGCGGCTGGAGGCCGAGATCGCTGGCCGCAATGCGGCGGACCAGGCCCATCGCGAAAGCAAACGCCGCCTCGATGCGGTCCTCAACAACACCCGCATGGCCGTGTTCCTGATGGATGAGCAGCAGCAATGCGTCTATGCGAACGCCGCGGCGGAAACGTTGACGGGATATTCGCTCGCCCAGATGAAGGGGCGGCCGCTGCACAATGTGGTCCATCATACGCGGCCCGACGGATCACATTATCCGCTGGAAGAATGCCCGATCGATCGGGCATTCCCCGAACGGGCGCAGATGGACGGCGAAGAGCTGTTCGTCCGGCCGGATGGCAGCTTCTACCCGGTCCGGTTCACCGCGAGCCCGCTTCTCGACGAGAATGAGCAGCCCGTCGGGACGATCATCGAGGCCCGCGACATCACCGCCAGTCGCGCACGTGACGCCGCGCTGCGCGAGTCCGAGGCGCGGTTCCGCAACATGGCCGATCATGCCCCGGTCATGATGTGGGTCACCGATGCCGATGGCAATTGCACCTATCTCAACCGCGCCTGGTACGAGTTCACCGGCCAGAGCGAAGATGCCGCGCATGGCCTGGGCTGGCTGGACGCCGTCCACCCGGACGACAAGGGCTGGTCGGGCGACATGTTCCTCGCGGCCAATGCGGCGCGCGAGGCGTTCCGGTTGGAATATCGCCTTCGCAATCGGGACGGTAGCTATCGATGGGCGATCGATGCGGCGTCGCCCCGCTTCGACGCGCATGGCGTATTCCTCGGCTATATCGGCTCGGTCATCGACATCAACGAGCGACGCGAAGCCGAGAATGCATTGCGGATCAGCGAAGAGCGCTATCGCACGCTCTTCGAGACGATCGAGGTCGGCTTCTGCATTGCGGAGGTGCTGTTCGATGGTGACCAAGCCGTCGATTACCGCTTCATCGAGGCCAACCCCGCCTTCGAGAAACAGACCGGCCTCCTTCATGCCGCCGGTCGCACCGCACGGGAGCTGGTACCCGGACTGGAGCAATTCTGGTTCGACCGCTACGGACAGGTGGCCCGAAGTGGCGAGGCCGCGCGTTTCGAAAGCGGATCGGACGCGATGGGACGCTGGTTCGATGTCCATGCGTTGCGGATCGGACATCCGAGCGCGAACCGGATCGCCATTCTGTTCAACGACGTCAGCGCCCGGCGGCAGGCCGAACTGCAACTGCGCGAGATCAACGACACGCTGGAGCTTCGCGTCGAGGAAGCCGTCGCGGAACGCCAGCTCTGGGCAGACGTCATCGAGAATACCGATGCCCTGATCGCGGTGGTATCGTCCGGTTTCCGCTATCTCGCGCTGAACGCGGCCTATGCCGAGGAATTCGAGCGCATCTTCGGGGTGCGTCCGAAGGTGGGCGACCATTTGCCGGACCTGATGGCGCAGATGCCGGAGCATTGCGAACCGGTGCTGGCCATCTGGCGGCGCGCGCTGGAAGGTGAGAATTTCTCCGTCGTCGAGGAATTCGGCGATCCCGACCGGGACCGGCCCTATTACGAACTGCGTTTCAACGCCTTGCATGATCGCATGGGCCGTTTCGTCGGCGCGTTCCAATATGCGGTCGACGTCTCCGACCGCCTGCGCGATCAGGCCCGCCTCGCCGAAGCCGAGGAACAGCTCCGGCAGGCGCAGAAGATGGAGGCGGTCGGCCAGTTGACCGGGGGCATCGCCCATGACTTCAACAATCTGCTCGCCGGTATCATCGGCAGCCTGGAGATCATCGAGCGGCGGCTCTCGACCGGGCGGACGGATGGTCTGGATCGCTTCATCAACGGCGCGCAGACATCGGCGCAGCGGGCCGCGGCCCTCACCCAGCGGCTGCTCGCCTTCTCGCGCAGGCAGACGCTCGATCCCAAGCCGACCGACGTCAATCGGCTGGTATTCGGGATGGAAGACCTGATCAGGCGTACGGTCGGACCGGCGATCAAGGTCGAGGTCGTGGGAGCCGGCGGCCTGTGGCCGGCCAAGGTGGATGCGGCGCAGCTCGAGAGCGCGCTCCTGAACCTTGCGATCAACGCGCGCGATGCGATGCCGATGGGCGGTCGCCTGACGATCGAGACCGCCAACAAATGGCTGGACGATCGCGGCGCGCGTGAACGCCAATTGCCGCCGGGCCAGTATCTGTCGATCTGTGTCACCGACAGTGGGACGGGCATCCCGAAGGATATCGTGGACCGGATTTTCGACCCCTTCTTCACGACCAAGCCGATCGGCCAGGGAACGGGCCTTGGCCTGTCGATGATCCATGGTTTCGTGCGCCAGTCGGGTGGGCAGGTGCGTGTCTATTCCGAGGAGGGGCATGGCACGACCATGTGCCTGTACCTGCCCCGCTTCCTCGGCGAGGTCGGAGAGGATCAGGTACCGGACGAAGCCATCGCGGACGACGGGGCCGGACGGACGGTGCTGGTCATCGACGACGAAGCGACGGTCCGAATGTTGATCGTCGAGGTTCTGGAGGAAGCCGGCTACACCGCGATCGAAGCGGAGGACGGTCCTTCGGGAATGAAGGTCCTGCAGTCGGACATCGCGATCGACCTGCTGATCACCGACGTCGGACTGCCGGGCGGCATGAACGGCCGGCAGGTCGCCGATGCGGCACGGGAAATCCGCCCCGATCTGAAGGTCCTGTTCGTGACGGGCTTTGCTGAGAATGCGGCCGTCGGCAACGGCCATCTGTCGCCTGGCATGGCCGTGGTCACCAAGCCCTTCGTCATGACCGAGCTGGGCAACAAGATTGTCGAGATCTTGGAAACGCCGATCGGGGCTTAGCATTACAGTTGTGTTTTGATGGATTGTGGATGCATTGCGCGGCGGCCTACGACCGCCGCCAATGCCTGGTCGATCGCCTCACTCTCGACATGCCAGCGCCTGAGGCGCGAGCTTTGCCATCGCACCACACTCCAAATTGCCCCCACTTTCCCCCGCACATTTCGCGGGATGGCGTTGGATCACGTGGAATTCAGCGACAGGCACCATAGCGTCATCAGCAACCCGACGACGACGCCCAGCCAGCGATGCAGGAAGAGGACCGGCCGCCGCATAGGGATCAGAAGGCGACGCCATAGCTTGCCCGCAGCGTGCGCGGCACGCCCCGGAAATAGTAGAGGAACGGGCTCATCGTGCCGTCCCGCCGCCCCGCATCGCTGACGGTGCGGCGATAACCAACGCTGGCGTAATCCTTGTTGAAGACATTCTCAACGTTGATGCCGAGGCGATGCTTGCGGGCGGCATCCGGATATAGATGCACGCCGGTATCGACGACGGCATAATTGCCGTAGTTGCGACGTCCATACGACGGCAGCGTCGAATAGACGTTCCCGACCCAGTTGACCGATACGTTCGCGCCGACTGGCAGGCGCTCCGGCGTCCAAGCGATCGAACCACGTGCGAACTGCTCCGGTGAGCGATCGCGCTGCACCTCACTGCCTCTTTCGCGGAGCCGCGCGCGCGTATAATTCGCCGCGAGTGTCCAGCCGCCTGCTAGCGATGCGCCCAATTCAAGATCGACACCATGGGAATGCACCCTGCGGGCGACATTGCCATAGGTGCCGTTGGGAAAGGCGGGGTCGTCATAGACGGTGTCAATCAAATTGGTGATGCGCCGTTTGAAATAGGTTGCCTTCCATCGCAGCATACCAGTGCCGGTCGCGGCATGGCCCCCAGCGGATATGTTGACGCTAAGGCTCTCTTCCGGGTTCAGGCGCGGATTGCCGATTTCGCAGCAAGGATCGATGCCGTAGAGCTGGGACGCGTCGGGCAACACGAACGAGGTGCCCCCATTGGCCTCGAAGTACACCGCGTCGGCGAAGTCGTAACGGCCCGATGCGTTCCACACCGTCTTTTGCGCACCCCGGCTCTTGTTGTAGCGCACGCCTGCGGCCAGCCGACCGTTCTTCGACAGTTCGTCATTGGTGCGAAGCTGGAAGATGCCAGCATGCACCTGCTCATCGGTCGGTGCAATCCGCAACACGTCGTCGCGCCCGCTGAAGCGCTGATAATCATAACCGACGAGATACTCGACGTAACGGTGCAGGTGCAGCTTAGCAATCGCCGTACCGCCATAGTCGCGATAGCCCCAGAACGTGCCGGACGGATAGACCGTGATCGGCGGCCCGGCGGGCACGGGATTCAGAATCTGGACATAGGCGGTCTTCCAGTCATGGAAATACCCCTTCAGGAACAACTGCACCGTGTCGTTCCGGGTATAGTCGAGCCAGACGCTGCCGATCTCTTCGTTTCGGTCGTTGCGGCTTTCGTTCACTCGCGTCGCGCTCAAATTGTCGATTTTGCCCTCGGTATGCTGCCAGAAGGCGTTGAGCGTCAGGTCGGGCGCCAGCTCGAACTGGTATTTAAGGCCGGCGGACCACAGGTCGTAGCCGCGATTGCGGTCGGTGGCGCTCGGCTCCATCCGGCTAAACGGTTGAAAACCGGGTGACTGGTTATGCGTGGCATATGCCACGAAACGATGATCGCCGATCGCGCCGCGCGCAAAACCGTCGACGGCATTGCCGCCGAAGGTATCGACGCTGGCGTTGAGCTGACCGTCGAACGTGTTGCTGAAGCCGCGGGTCACGACGTTGATAACCCCGCCCGCCGCTTGCGTGCCGTAGAACAGGCTCTCGCCCCCTTTCAGTACCTCAATCCGCTCGATCATGCTTGCCGGCAGCGTGTCGGTCGGCAGCGTCGTGCCGTACAGCCGATTGTTGAGACGGATACCGTCCCAGGTCCACAAAACGTCCTGGCTGCGCGATCCCTGCAGGCTCAAATCGGCGTAACTGAACGGGCCGGACTGGCTGCGGATATAGAGGCCGGGAACGCTCTGCAACGCTGCGGTCAGATCGACGGCGCCTGCGTTCCTGATCGCCGTGGCGTCCACGGTGACCAGGTCATGGCCCAGGCCCGACAGTTCCTGCGGTTGCGTCTCCTCCAGGCTCTTCCCCGTGACGACGATGGTCTCGTTGGTATCGGCGGCCTTTGTCTGGGCGAACGCGCTCATGCTCCAGCCAAGACCGGCCGCTGCCAGAAATGCCGCGCGCAGGTCGATGCGTCGTCGTGCCATTGATCCTCCCCGTCAATGTCGATTTAAGGCGGTGGGGGCGGAAATCCGCGAACATCAGATCAGCGTGCCGCTAATGCTCCCCCACTGCTTCCTATTGTGTTAGAACTGTGGCGGGACGAGATCGAGCGAGTTACGGTTTTGAAGCCGTTACATGCCGAGGGTGCACGGGGCCCTTTCGACATCCATATAGACAAATTGGATTCAGTCTCTGATCCACGCCCCGCGAAGCAATTCCATTGTCGAAAGCAGCACCGCACCAGTTCGTGTGACAACTTAATTTCGCGACGCTCGGTCTGGAGGTTCAGGCATCGCCAGACGGTATCGCTTTCAAATGTCGCCGCCGGCTATGTGTTGCTGCCCCCTCCCAGAAGATCAATTTGGACTGAAGCGGATCTTCGGATACGTCTTAGGGATGGGCGAGTTGCACGGCGACTGGTCGCTTCGGTCTGACCATGGCGACCGAAACGGGCAGGCGCGCGCAGGTGCAGGGGCCCTCGTCACCGCAGCGACCGACGGCCTCTCGGCCACGACCTTGCTGGTCCTGCCACCCCTGTCGAGGCTGGTTCGCGGAAATAACGATTGGTCACAATGGCGCTCAGCGTCGATTGAAGATCAAACGCATGTCGTGACAGCGGTCTGCTCGTGGCGAACGCTCGCGGTCGGAATAGAGATTGAACGGCCAAACGATGTAACCGCTTCGGGGCCGGTCCGTTTCCGTTCGGCTGAACGTTTCAAACGGTAAATTTATAGCAAAAAGCGCGCATTCTTCCATGGTCGTCCAATCAGCCACGCGGAACGACCACGGGCTAGAGTGGATGATCAAAGGCCGATCTGGCAATCCAGCCATTGCCGCCACCGCATTCGCTCGCCACCGTGACGGCCGCCTCAACAGAGGCATTCCCATGACAAACCGCTCACTTCCGATGATCGAGGACCGTAACGTAGCGGGCGCTGTCGTCACCCAGCGCTGGATGCTGCCCACTACGACGGCGTGGCTGAGCGGCTTTCTGGAGGATGTCTTCACCCGCTATTGGGATCGCCTCATCTATGGCCCGATCCTGGACGGGATCGCCTATGAATGGACCTGCCCGGCGGCGCCCGATCGCATCGCCCTGTCCGAAGGCTATCTGACTATCGGTTTCAACGGCCCGCATTTTCACCTTTGCGTCGGACCAGGCGCTTTGCCCGATACGCCGGATGGGCAGCGACGAATGCCCGCCGCCGCCAGCCTGTTCCGTTCGCTCGACCCGGCGGGCGCACCGAACAGCTGGGGCTTCGAGCTGCGCGACGGCAGCGGTGGCGCGATGATGTCGATCTATTTCGACAACCCGTTTCTCGATGGTCCGGACCGTATCGCGGACGATCCCGACTGGGGTCGCCTCGACATGTGGCGCGATATCGCCGCCCGCTATGCCGGCTTGGCAGAAGATCCCTTCGATACGACTTCCCGCGGTTTCCAATGGGCAGATGCGGCGTGAACGCGTGGGCTCGCGGCGCGATTGACAGCCCGCCGTCGTTGGATGAGGCGCGCGTGATCGTCGCGCCGCTCATAGAACATCTGCGCGTCGAAACCGCGCCGGCCGATCGGGAGGCGTGGGTCGATCGCGCAGCGCTGTGCGATCCCGCGACCGGTCCGATGGCTGATCTGCATGCACGCTTCGTATCTGCGGGCTTTGGTCCCAACCGTCGCGCCGCCGCCGCGTCGCTACTCCTCCGTCATGGCTGGGCCTCCGCCTATATCGTCGCCAGTTGGCTGGCGTACGGCCTGGTCGTGCGGATCGATGATTATGCGCTCAAATTCTCCAAGATGACTCTTGTCGAAGGCATCTGGATCAAAGCCGGCAGGATCGAGCAGCCGATGAGCAAAGCCGCCGGTCGCATCGCGGTCGCGCGCCATCTGCGGCGCTTCACGGATGATGTCGTCGAGGCACAGCACGCATGGTCCCGCATGTCGCGTCACGCCCTATGGGCCATGGCAACCTCTTCCTGGGCGGCACAATTCGTGTCGATTGGCGAGAAAATGAATTGCCGCGATGCTGCGGTGGAAGAAGCGCGTGCCATTATCGCGCTTGATCGCGAAACCCGCAGCGCAGCGCCCACCCTGTACGAGGTCACCGGGGTCGCCGGCAGCACGATCTGCCAGCGTCGCGCGGCTTGCTGCCTGTACTTCAAGGGACCCCGGGCGCAGTTCTGCGCAAGTTGCCCGATCATTCCGCCCGCCGATCGGCTGATCCGCAACCGCGCGTGGGCAAACGCCAGTGCGACGGAAAGGGTGGCATGATGGAGGATATGATCGAACTGGTCGACACGATGATCGCCGACCACCGGCACGGCTGGAGCATCGGTGTCTTTGGAGCCGTCGGCGAATTCACGTATGATGACGGGGAAGATGCCGTCATCAGGAATCGGGGCAGCGCGCGAGAGGTCATCACGGCACGCGGCGGCATCCGGATCGACGTCAGGATCGCCGCCAGGATCGTCGCCTATGACACGCTGTCGAGCGACGGCGATACTTGGGGCCAGGCGATCGCCTTCTGTTTTCCCTCACCGAATGACATGGAGCATGGGCGCGTCCGCGCGCTCGGCGCAGACTACGGCGCGCTCCGGCCAGCCGATCGCACCAGCACCTTGTTCGACTTGGGTGTCGGCCGCGGCCATGTTCATTTTTGCGTCCGTACCGCCGATCCCGCGCTCGACGCGGCGCTGAGGGCGATTGAAGGCAGGTCGCTGCTGGAGGACGCGGGTCGTGACGCGATGGCCGAGATGCTGCGCGCCCAGCCACACAGGGTGCTCCTTTCCCCATTGGCCAGAGTGGAGGTCTTCTCGGCCATTCCGGCGACCGGCGGCGACAGCCCGGAGGGACCGCATACGCATCTTTTGCCAAAAATGCTCGGCGCCGGCCGCACCCATGCCGCGAACGCACCAATCCCGGACGGATATCAGCCAGTCCTGATGCTCCATCCCGGCTCGCCGTGGCGCGATGCGCTGGGCCGCCGAATGCCGTTCGATTCCGGTCTCGACGAGATGTTTGCCGCGCTGCTCGACCGCTTCGGCTCACGCGAAGACAGGGACGTCGTGAACGCCATATCGGCGGCACTGAACGAGGGCCTTGCACCCGAAACATTTGCTTGGCCACAGACGCGACGCGGTCGTGCCAAGGCGCGGATCACGTTGCGACGCATTGCGCAACGTACGCCGGGATCGGCAGTCGAGGCCTGGCGACGGACCTACGACCGTTTGCCCGCAGGCGATGCCGTCGAGGTCGCGGCCGATGTCTGACGCTCACGCCGCCCTGCTGACCGGGTCACGCTCCACTGCCGGTCACGACGCGCGCGCCACTTTCGTCCGGCATGATTTTCTGGGCGAGCGGCACGATCATCATGCGCGGCGAACCACAGCGGTGCTCATCGTCTGTGCCTTGACCATGATCGTCGAGCTGCTCACCGGCGCGCTGTTCGGCTCCATGGCGCTCATCGCTGACGGCCTGCACATGGCGACCCACGCCGGGGTGATGTTCGTCGCCGCTCTCGCCTATCGCGTTGCGCGCCGGCGGCTCAACGACCCGTCCTTCTCGTTTGGGACGGGCAAGATCGGCGACCTCGCTGCATTCGCCAGCGCGGTCGCGCTCGCTTCGACGGCGGGCTTCATTGCGGTGGAGAGCCTGGAGCGGATGCTCTCTCCCGTCCCGATCGCCTTCGACGAGGCGTTGGTGGTCGCGGTGATCGGGCTGGCAGTAAACCTGCTTTCGGTCCTGATGCTGCACGATTCCGGTCATGCGCACGATCACGGTCACGACGACCACGCGACGGATCGTCATAACGCGGTTCATCACCGGCATGCTGACCACGGCCAGTCGTCGTCGCATCATGACCACAACCTTCGTGCCGCCTATCTGCATGTCCTGGCCGATGCCGGCGTCAGCATATTGGCGATCATTGCGCTGCTGCTAGGGCGTCAGCGGGGCTGGTCATGGCTCGATCCGGCGATGGGGCTCGTCGGCGCGTTCGTGATCGCACGCTGGTCGCTCAGTCTGTCTCGTGTCACCGCGTCCGTCTTGCTCGATCGGATTCCAGACCAGCAGATGCTCGATCGCATACGCGGAATATTGGAGAAGGCAGGTGCCAAGATCGTCGATCTGCACCTCTGGCGCGTCGGCCCCGGCCACAATGCCGTCATCGCATCGGTCAGTGGACTTTCGGTTGCTGATGCGGCCCGCTGCGGCGCGCAACTGCGCGCCTTGCACATGCTCAGCCATGTCACGGTGGAATGCCTGCCGCCCGATGGCAGCGATCATCACGCGCTCGACGTGAGCATACCTACAGCGAAGCAGCCGCTCCACCGGTGTGACTGCTGAAACCAGCGAGAAGACCGACAGACCAAAGAACTTTAGGGGGGAACCAATGAAGACATTTGTATCACTGCTTGCACTTGCCGCCGCGACACCCGCGCTGGCACAGAGCAATCCGACAGTGCCGACCCAGGACGAGGCAGGCAACGACATCGTCGTCACCGGATCCCGATCCGGTGACGGCACCGCGGTCAAAAATGTGCCTGCTTCAATCACCCTGATTACCAGTGAGGATCTGCAGGAACGTCAGACGCGGGTGGTCTCCGACGTGCTACGCGATGTTCCTGGCGTCGCGGTCAGCCGCACCGGTGCGATCGGTGGTCTGACGCAAATCCGGATTCGCGGGACCGAGGGCAACCACGTCCTGGTTCTGATCGACGGCATCAAGGCCTCCGATCCATATTATGGCGAGTATGATTTCGGCACGCTGATCGCCGATGAGGGGGCCAAGGTCGAGGTTTTGCGTGGCCAGCAATCCTCGCTCTATGGATCGGATGCGATCGGCGGCGTGATCCAGTATATCACGCTGACTGGCCGTGAGGCGCCGGGCATCTCTGCGCGCGCAGAAGGCGGATCGTTCGGCACGTTCAGCGGCGGGGCTCGCATGGCCGGCTTCACCGACACCTTTGATTATGCCGTCTCTGGTTCGGTCTATCGAACGGACGGTACGCCAACCGCGCGAAACGGCACGCGGGATATCGGATCGACAAGCGTCGGCGCGAGCGGAAAAGCAACATGGACGCCGTCCGACTTCTTCAAGCTCACGGGCGTCGCCCGCTATAGCAACACCTCCGCCGACACGAACAACAGCGACATCAATCCCCGCAGTCCCACCTTCGGATACACGATCGACAGCCCGGGCGTCCGTTACGTCAACGAGGCCTTCTACGGCTTGACCCGCGCTGAACTTTCGCTTGCCGACGGTCGCTGGACGAATACGCTGACCGGTCAGTTCGCCGACACAACCCGGCGCGGCTACAACGCGGGTGGCTTCAGCTACGGCGACAGGGGCCAGAGGTACAAGGGTACGTTCGAGACGAGTTATCGCTTCGGCAGCGACCGTTTTATCAACCGATTGACCGGCGCAGTCGATTTCGAACGCGAGATGTTCCAGAACACCACGCCGTCGTCATTTGCCTTCCAGGGACGGCGATCCACTGACAATTGGGGCTTTGTGGGTCAGTATGAATTGACCATCGACGACGCCTTATCCGCAGGCGCCAGCATCCGCCGCGACGAGAACAACCGTTTCGCCGACGTGACGACGTGGCGCGCGCAGGCGGGTTATCGCCTGCCGTTCGGCCTGCGGGTACGCGGTGCCTATGGCACAGGCGTCAAAAACCCTGGCTATTTCGAACTCTATGGCTATTCGGACGGCCGCTACATCGGCAACCCCAATCTCAAGCCCGAGCGTTCCGAAGGCTGGGAAGCGGGCATCGACCAGGTCCTTGCCGGCGGCAAGGCAACGATCGGCGCAACCTATTTCGACAGCCGCCTGAAGGACGAGATCTACACGACTTACCCCGCACCGACCTTCGTCGCCACACCGTCCAACCGCACCACCGATTCCATGCAGCACGGCGTCGAGGCATTCCTGTCGGCGCGGCCAATCCCGCAGATCAAGCTCGATCTCGCCTATACCTACCTTCATTCACGTGAGAACAGACTGGAAGAGGTAAGGCGGCCAAAGCACGTCGCCAGTCTCAACACGACAGTTTTCAGCACCGACCAGCGTTTCTCCGGTACGTTGACTGTCCGTTACAATGGGCGCAACACCGATCTCGCCTATACCGACCCCAGCTATGTGCCGGTACGCGTGTCGATGCAGGAATTCGTGCTGGTCAACCTGAACGCCAATTACAAGCTGTCCGATCGCGTTTCGCTATTCGGGCGGATCGAAAATCTGCTCGACGAGCAGTATGAGGAACTCTTCAGCTTCGCCGCGCCCGGTCGTGCCGCCTATGGCGGTATCCGGGTTCACCTGTAATGCGCAGCCTGTCAGCCCTGCTGGCGTTCGCAGCCGCCGGCTGCAGCCCGGCCGGGCCGGCGATCCCCACACGGACAGCCTATCCGCTGCGTGTGATGAGTATGAACCAGTGCACCGATCAGCTGGTCCTGGCGCTGCTGCCAGCCGAGCGGATCGCGTCGGTGACCTGGCTGTCACGCGATCCCGGTGGCTCGCTGATGGCGCAGGAGGCGATGCGGGTCGGCGTCAACCATGGCCTGGCGGAGGAAGTGCTGGCACAAAAGCCCGATCTGGTGGTGGCCGGCTCGTTCACAACACCAGCCCTGCGCGGAATGCTAAAGCGGCTCGGCTATCCCATGTTGGAGGTCGACAATGCGAATGACTTCGACGGCATCCGTCGGATCACGCGCCAGGTGGCGGCGGCCGTGGGCGAACAAGCGCGGGGTGAAGCGCTTATCGCCGACATGGACGCGAAGCTGGCATTGCTGGCGCACGACAGACCCTTACCGATCCGGGTCGTGGCCTGGGACCGCAGCGGCTTCGGAGCCGGGAAAGGCACGCTCTACGATGCGATCCTGACCGCGGCGGGCGCGCGCAATCTCGTCCGTGCACCAATGGTGCTCAGCTATCGTAAGCCCGATACCGAAGTGTTGCTGCAGGCCAATCCTGCCCTGCTGGTGCAGGGAACGATCGATCCGCGGGGGCCGAGCCTAAGCGACGATGTAGTTCGACATCCGCTGGTGCGGCGTTACTGGAAAAATCGCATCCTGCCGATCGCACAAGGCAATTACATCTGCGGCACGCCGATGGTCGCCGATGCCGCATTGAAGCTACGCCGGGACTTGCGCGGTGCGGCGGGCGCTGCCAGCCCCGCCGTGCCGACCGGGGAAATGATCCCGTGAAGCGCTGGCTGGTACTTGGACTTGTCGCGCTAATCTCGCTGCTGGCCATCGCTTCGCTGCTGGCCGGGACGATCTGGCTGTCGCCCGATCAGACATTGCACGCCCTTGTCGATCCTACACCTGATCTTGCACAGATCGTCGTCACTCAGGTGCGGCTGCCACGACTACTGCTCGCGCTGATGATCGGCGGCATCCTGGGTTTGGCGGGTGCGGTCCTGCAGGGGTTGTTGCGAAACCCCCTCGCCGAGCCCGGCCTGCTGGGCGTCGGCGCCGGTGCGTCGCTCGGTGCCGTCATTTCGCTCTACTATGGCTTCGCATCCACCTTCGCGCTGATGACGCCGCTGTTTGCGATGGCCGGCGGATTTGCGACGATCCTGATCGCGTTGGCCCTGTCACGCTCCGGCGGCAATCTTTCGCTGATCCTGGCCGGGGTCGCCGTATCTACCGTCGCGGCCGCCGGTATCAGCCTCGCGCTCAACCTCGCGCCCAACCCCTTCGCCGCCTATGAAATCATGACCTGGTTGATGGGATCGCTGACCGACCGCAACTGGGATCATGTTTGGCTCGCCGGACCGTTCGTTCTTCTCGGTGCGGCACTTCTGCTCGCAACGATGCGCGACCTTGATGCACTCTCCCTGGGCGAGCGGCAGGCGGAAAGCCTGGGCATCAACGTGCGTCGCACCCGGTTGCTCGCACTTTTTGGTACTGCATTGGGGGTCGGCGCAGCGACCGCCGTTACCGGTTCGATCGGTTTTGTCGGGCTCATCGCACCTCACCTGGTACGCCCCCTTGTAGGCCACCGGCCCGGCGCGACGCTGATCCCGGCTGCCCTCGTCGGCGCAGCGATCGTCTTGGCCGCCGACATCGCCACCCGCTCGCTGCGCTTCGGACCCGACATCAAGCTCGGCGTCTGCATTTCGATGGTTGGCGCTCCGTTCTTCCTGTGGTTGGTTTTGCATGTCCGAAAGACCGCCCCATGAGCGCGCTCGTCCTTGATCGCATCGCGGTATCGCGCAACCGTCGCGAGATTCTGGTCGATGTGAGCATTACTTTTGCTGCAGGCCGGTTGACCGGCGTGATCGGCCCCAACGGCGCCGGCAAATCGACACTGCTCGACGTCGCGGCCGGGTTGCTTGCACCGACGGCAGGAACCGTCCTGCTGGGCGATACGCCGATCGCCACCCTGCCACGAAAGGCGCTTGCCGCTCGACGCGCCTATTTGCCCCAAGCACCTCGGGTCGATTGGCCCATCAGCGTCGAACGGGTCGTCGCTTTGGGTCTTACCGCGCATTTACCCGCATTCGGCGACCTGCCGAAAGCGTGGCAACCAAAGATTGACACGGCACTTTCCCGCTTCGATCTGCTCGACTTGCGCGATCGTCCCGCAACGCAATTGTCGGGCGGTGAACTTGCCCGGGTCATGCTTGCCCGCGCCACCATCGGCGCGCCGGAGGTGCTCATCGTCGATGAGCCAACTGCCGGCCTCGATCCCCGCCATGTCCTCGACGCCGGTCGCAGGCTTCGTGCGCTCGCCGATGCCGGATGTACGGTTATCGTCGCGCTCCACGATCTCGATCTCGTCGCACAGATTGCTGACGACATCGTAATGATGAAGGCGCCAGGTGCGTTTTCGCACGGCACAGCGGCTGCATTGCTGCAAAATGGACCGCTTAGTGAATTGTACGACATCGACGTCAAGGTCCATCGTGACGGCGACTGCCGGATCATTCGATTTCTGGGGTCCAAACCCGATCAGCGTATTGAGGGATGGTAGTTTTCCAGATTCACTGAAGGATGGATCAGGAGGAGTGAGGCATGGCGCTGTTGTGGTTGTCGGATGAAGCGTGAGCGGCGATCGAGGTACGGCTCGCGCTGCGCTGCCTGATCGCGCATTGCCCGGAGCGCCGGCCGCTCGACATGTTTTGGAACTCGGCCGGGACCGATCATGACATCGGACGTGCCCAGGGCTGCACGGCAGCGCTGAATGGAATTGTGAGACAGCTCGAATTGAACGCTGCAGCGTGAGGCCCAGGTGGAAAGGCGTCCGCATATGGAAAGCGAATAGATCTCAGAATCACGCAACGCCTGCTTCGCCAGCGTTCACGTTCGGCCGCTGAGAACCAAATCAAAAGTGGGCATGAATGTGGCCACGAGATCTTCGTTTTTGATTTTATCCTGTAAAATCAACGAGATCTGGCGGAGAGGGAGGGATTCGAACCCTCGGTACCGTTGCCGGCACGCCGCATTTCGAGTGCGGTGCATTCGACCACTCTGCCACCTCTCCGCGAGGACGATCCGAAAGGGCCTGGACCCTCGGGGCTGATCGATTGGAGGCGCGCTCCTAGATCAGCTTTTTGGGCAATGCAAGCGCCTAAACTTGTGCGGCGCGACAAACGCATTAAATCATGATCCATGGACCTGATCGACATGCCGCCCCTCACCTCGCGCTTCGACGTGGAAGCGCCCATCGTCGCGAGCGCGCGGTTCGCGATCGGCGATGTCGTGCGGCATCGCATGTTCGATATTCGCGGCGTGATCTTCGACGTCGACCCCGTCTTCGCCAATAGCGACGAATGGTATGACGCGATTCCCGAACAGATTCGCCCCGCCAAGGATCAGCCCTTCTACCATCTGCTCGCCGAAAACGCCGAATCGAGCTATGTCGCCTATGTCAGCCAGCAAAATCTGCTGCCCGACGACAGCGACGAGCCGGTCGACCATCCTGCGCTGGCCGGGCTCTTTACGGGCTATGAGGACGGTCGTTACCTGTTGCGGCGCGAACATCGGCATTGATGGTTCGACAGGGCCGCATTTCCGGTCCCGCCATGCAATCCTTGGTTGACAATCCACCGACCTTTGCCTAGCTGACCTTTCTTTCCCGACGGGTCTTCCCGAGCGGGAGCCATGCATTTGGGAAGTGATAACAGCCATGTTCGCAGTCGTGCGCACGGGCGGCAAGCAGTATCGCGTCGCCGCCGGAGATAAGATCGTCGTCGAGAAGATCGAGGGCGAGGCCGGCGCGTCGGTGACGCTGGGTGACGTTCTGCTGGCGGGCGAAGGCTCGGAGCTGAAGGCCGTCGACGGCATCACGGTCGCCGCGGAAATCATAGCTCAGGCGAAGGCCGACAAGGTCATCGTCTTCAAGAAGCGTCGCCGTCATAACTATCGCCGTCGCAACGGCCACCGTCAGCAGCACACGATCCTGAAGATCGTGTCGGTCGGCGCCTGAACCTCAGCCGCGCCACCCAACGAAATCCAGGAGTAGTTCGCAATGGCACATAAGAAAGCAGGCGGTTCGTCGCGCAACGGTCGTGATTCGGCCGGCCGTCGCCTTGGTGTGAAGAAGTTCGGCGGCCAGGAAGCCGTGGCCGGCAACATCCTCGTGCGTCAGCGCGGGACCAAGTTCTATCCGGGTCGCAACGTGGGCATGGGCAAGGACCATACCCTGTTTGCGCTCGTCGATGGTCGCGTCTCGTTCCACGAGGGCAAGCTTGGCCGTAAATTCTGTTCGGTCGAACTGGCCGCAGCGGCCGAATAATCGGGCAACCGCGCCGGGTTGCCCACCAGGGTGACCCGGGTTCCGCGCAGGAACCAGCAAAAAAGGGAGACGGGTCACCCCGGCTCCCTTTTTTCGTGCTCCCTCCACCGCCCTCGGGCCATGTCGCCGTCCCGTCATCCAGACGTGGCAGGGGCAGGCCCGACGCGACGAGGAGTTGTCGAGTGATGTTCGCGCGGACCGAAAGATTGTTGTTGCGGCCAGCCTGGCCGGAAGATGCCACCGCCCTGGCCCAGGCCATCGGCCATGAGTCGATCGCCCGCATGGCGGCACGGGTCCCCCACCCCTATACCCCCGACGATGCCAGGAATTGGCTGGCACAGCCGTGCGGCGCGACCGAACCGCGTTTCATGATCACCGCGCTCGATCGTGGTGGCGCGCCCGAATTGATCGGCGGCATCGCGATCATCGCGGGCGATACGGGTCATGAGCTCGGCTATTGGCTGACCCCCTCGGCCTGGGGGCGGGGCTATGCCACCGAGGCCGGGCGCGCGGTCGTCGCCATGGCGCGCCACGCCCTGCCGATTCGGCGGCTGGGTGCATGGCATTTCGCCGACAATCCTGCCTCGGGTCGTGTGCTGACCAAGCTAGGTTTCCGCCCGACGGGCGAGCGGATGGCCAGGGCCTCGATCGGACGCGGCGGCAGCGCGCCCAGCATCCATTATGCGATCGATCTGGAAGACCATCGAAGCGGGTCGATGCCGCTGGCAGCATGATCCATGCAGGCCTCGGGGCGGGCATTCACCGCATTCCCGCCCCGAAGATCGGCGCGTCTCGCGGGTTCGGCGCACCGTTCCCTATCGATCGAGACTTTGCCAGATCGTGACGAACAAAACGCGTCGCGACTCGGGGCGTGATCCGACGCCTGTCTTCACGCCGCCCTGTCGTATACGGCAATGCGCGACCCAATTCCGCTTAGCCATCGCTACGCTCTGAGATAATTTGTACTATTAAAAAAGCTGAATTGGCACCGTTACGCCGACCGCTGCTTCAAGCTATAAACATTTGTTAACAAACTGCTGTCTGATTGCCCGTGGGGAGGCGGTTTTACCGCCACGGGGAAAAGCGATGAACGAATTCTCGAGAGCGAAAACGCATAGCGACGCGCATTCCATGAGATCGTTGTGTTGGGAAAGATATTCCGTGCCCGACCGGTGTGGCGTGGCGGCGGTCGAGACGGCGCTGGTCATGCCGGTGCTGCTGTCGGTCTTGTTGGGTATCGTGAGTTTCGGCGACTATCTCATGACCGCGCATCTCGTCCAGCAATCGGCGAACAGCGCCGCACGGGCGGCGCTGGCGGGCATCGATGCCGCCGAACGCCGGAGGATCGCGATCACCACAGCCCGCCAAATGCTTGATTCGACTGGCGTCCTTCACGCCAACCGCGGCCAGATCGATACCACTGAGCGGGACAATATCCTCACCGTGTCGGTCCGCTATGACGCATCGAGCGATCCGTTGCTCAATCTGCCTTTCGTCCCCGCTTTTGGTCGGACGCCCAGCGCGAGCGGCGCAGCGATGCTTGGGGGCCTGTCATGATCCGCAGACTTCGACGCAACCGACGGGGCAGCGTCGGCATATTGATCGCCCTGTCCGGGGTGATGATTGTCGGCGGCGCGGCCTTCGGCATCGATATTGGAATGCTGACCCTTTCTCAGCGCAAGCTGCAGGGAACCGCCGACGAGGCCGCCTTGGCCGCCATGGCATCGAGCCCCGAACGTCGGTCCCAGGCCATCGGGCAGGTGCTGACCGCCAATGGCGTCGCCGATGCATCGAGCGACATGATCCTTGGCCGCTATGACGCGAACCCCGACATCTTGCCCGAAGCTCGCTTCATTCCGGGCACGGACGGCGGCGCGATGCGCGTGGTCCTGCGGCGCCCCGTGCCGCTGATCTTCGGCCGTATCCTGACCGGGAAAGCCACGCAGCAAGTGTCGGCCAGCGCGGTCGCTCAGCGGATGGATTATGTCGCCTTTTCGGTGGGCAGCCGGGCAGCCCGGGCCGGTGGAGGCCTGCCAGGCGCGTTCCTCAACGCCTTGGCCGGCACCAATTTGTCGCTGTCCCTGTTTGATTATCAGGCCTTGGCCAGTGCCGAGGTAGAACTGTTGCAGATGATCCCGTTGCTCGGCACGCGCATCGGCCTGACGGGAGCGAGCTTCGATACCATATTGGCGGCAGACATCAGGCTTCCCGTATTGCTGAACGCGATGGCGGATACCACCACCCATCCCGGCGCCGCTGCCGCGCTCCGGGTCATAGCCTCACACGCCCTGAATTCGAAGGTGCCACTCAACCGGCTGATAGATCTGGGACCGCTGGGAAAAATGTCCAAGGCGCAGTCTCGCGAGGTGGTCAACGTCGGCGTCTACCAGATGCTGCGCGAGGTCCTGGCGATTTCCAATGGCCAACGCCAATTCTATATGGACCTGGGCGGAACGCTTCCAGGCCTGACCTCGACCAAGATCATGCTGGTGATCGGCGATCGGCCAGCAAAGACGCCCTGGCTGGCGGTGACCCAAAACGGATCGGCGACGGTTCAGACGTCACAGATGCGGATGCTGGTCGATGTTCAAATCGGCGTGCCCCGGATGGCGAACATTGAGCTGCCGATTTATATGGAGGCCGCTTCCGCCCGGGCACGCCGAAGCAGCATGAGTTGTTGGGAATCGACGCCATCGGTGACGATCGAGTCCATCCCCTCCCCCGGCAGCATCGCTATCGCGCAGATCGACAGAAGCCGCTTGGAGGACATGCGGCAATCGCCGATCATGGGTCCGGCCACGCTGCTGCAGGTTTGGCCCGCCAAGGTCACCGGCTGGACGCAAATCAACCTTTCGACCGATGCGGCCTGGCAACGGGTCGCCTTCAGCGCGGCGGAAATCCGGAACGGCACAACCAAGACCATCACCGCCAATTCGGCAGCACAAGGCTATGCCAGTTCATTGCTTCACCGAATGGACCTCCAGGTCGAAGCGGGTGGTCGCGGCGTTGGATTCCGCCGACTGCCTCAGGTCGTGGGCGCCGCGCTGATGCCCGTGGCACCGACGCTCGACATGCTGATGAGCACGATATCCGACCTGATGGGAATGCATATCGGGCAGGCCGATCTGACGGTCGATGGCGCGCGATGCGGCGCGGCGTCGCTCGTCGCCTGATCCGGCAGGAGGAAAGGCCGGGCTGGCCTCTTGCGCCCTTGCGCGGTAAGGGCGGGCCATGCATTTCCTTGACCAGGCCAAGATCTTCGTCCGCTCCGGCGCGGGCGGCCCCGGCGCCGTTTCCTTCCGGCGCGAGAAGTATATCGAATATGGCGGCCCCGATGGCGGCAATGGCGGCAAGGGCGGCGACATCATCTTCGAGGCGGTCGCCGGCCTGAACACGCTGATCGACTTCCGCTACACCCAGCATTTCCGGGCGCCGCGCGGCCATGGCGGGTCGGGCTCCAACCGCACGGGCGGCGGGGGCGACGATCTGGTCATCAAGGTGCCGGTGGGCACGCAAATCCTGTCCGAGGACAAGGAAGAGGTGCTGCTCGACTTCACCAAGGTCGGCCAGCGCGAGGTGTTCCTGCGCGGCGGTGACGGCGGGCGCGGCAATGCCAGCTACAAGACCTCGACCAACCGCGCACCGCGTCAGCACGGCACCGGCTGGCCCAGCGAAGAGGCCTGGGTCTGGCTGCGCCTGAAACTGCTGGCCGATGCAGGCCTTGTCGGCCTGCCCAATGCCGGCAAGTCGACCTTCATCAACGCGGTCACGAACGCGCAGGCCAAGGTCGGCGCCTATGCCTTCACCACCACCCGGCCGCAGTTGGGCGTGGTGCGCCATCACAATCGCGAGTTCGTGGTCGCCGACATTCCTGGCCTGATCGAGGGGGCGGCGGACGGGGCCGGGATCGGCGACCGGTTCCTCGGCCATATCGAGCGGTGCCGCGTGCTGCTCCACCTGGTCGATGCCAACGATTCCGATGTCGCCGAAAGCTATCGCATCGTGCGCGACGAGCTGGAGGCTTATGGTGCTGGCCTGATCGACAAGCCGCACATCATCGCGCTCAACAAGATCGACACGCTCGACGACGAGCTGATCGAGGCGCTGTCGGCCGAACTGGCCGAGGCGAGCGGTGCCGACGTGATCCCGCTATCGGGTGCGGCGGGCACCGGCGTCGACTGGGTGCTCGACAAGCTGCTCGAGGCGATCGGGCCCGGGCCGGATGCCGTCCCGGAGAATGACGAGGGCGAGGACGAGATCACATGGTCGCCGCTCTGATCGCAGCATGATCTTTCCCCCCGCCACCTGCCAGCGGCTGATCGTCAAGGTCGGCTCCGCGCTCCTCGTCACGCCCGAGGGCGAAGTCCGGCGCGACTGGCTGACCGGCCTTGTCGCCGACATCGCCATGCGGGTGCGGCAGGGGCAGCAGATCGCCATCGTCTCCTCGGGCGCGATCGCGCTGGGCGCGCGGCGGCTGGGGCTCCCCAAGGGCGGCCGCGCCAGCCTGGAGGACGCGCAAGCCGCCGCCGCGACGGGGCAGATCGCGCTCAGCCAGGCCTGGGCCGAATTGCTCCATGCCGAGAGACTGACCGCCGCGCAGATGCTGGTGACGCTCGACGATCTGGAGGATCGGCGGCGTTACCTCAATGCCGCCGCGACGCTGGGCCGGTTGCTGGGATTGGGCGTGGTGCCGGTCATCAACGAGAATGACAGCGTCGCCACCGAAGAAATCCGCTTCGGCGACAATGACCGCCTCGCCGCGCGGGTGGGGCAAGCCGCGGGCGCGAACGGGGTGTTGCTGCTCTCCGACGTGGATGGGCTCTACGACTCCAACCCCCATACCAACCCGCAAGCGCGCCATATCGAACGGGTCGAGCGGATCGAGGCGGTCACCGGCATGGCCGATGGCGGCTCGGCTTCAGGCATGGGTTCGGGCGGCATGGTGTCCAAGATCGCCGCCGCCCGCATCGCAGTGAGCGCGGGCGCGCATCTCGCCATCGCGTCGGGCCGGATCGAGAATCCGCTGTCGATACCCGCACGCCACACCATCTTCGTCGCCGAGAAGAGCGCGCCCGCCCGCAAGGCTTGGCTCGCAGGTGGCTTGACCGCACGTGGGGCGATCCAGGTCGATGCGGGCGCGGCCAAGGCACTGACCGAGGGCGGCAGCCTCCTCGCTGCCGGGGCGATCGCCGTCCACGGCCATTTCGCGCGCGGTGACCTCGTCACCGTCGAGGGCCCCAACGGCACCGTCGCACGCGGCCTCAGCGAATATGATTCGACCGAAGCACGCGCGCTGATCGGCACGCGTTCGGATGAGCAGGCGGCAATCCTGGGCCATGCCCCCCGCGCCGCGCTCATCCACCGCAATCATCTCGCTTTGCTATGATCGTCGCGGTGACGGGGGCGACCGGCTTTGTCGGTCGCGCGGTGGTGGACCGTTCCGCCGGTTCGGGCCTGAGCTTGCGCGCGCTGACCCGCCGGGCCCAGCCGTCGCGCGCCGGGATCACCTGGATCGCGGGCGCGCTCGACAAACCCGACAGCCTGGCGACGCTGGTCGAGGGGGCCGACGCGGTGCTGCATATCGCGGGTGTGGTGAACGCGCCCGACCGCGCGGGCTTCGTCGCGGGCAATATCGACGGCACCCGTGCCATCGTCGAGGCGGCGAAGGCGGCGGGCATCAAGCGCTTCGTCCATGTCTCCTCGCTGTCGGCCCGCGAGCCCGCGCTTTCCACCTATGGCTGGTCCAAGCGGCAGGCCGAGGCCATCGTGACGGACAGCGGGCTCGACTGGACCATCGTCCGGCCGAGCGGCATCTATGGCCCCGGCGACATGGAGATGCGCGACATGTTCCGCGCCGCCAAAATGAGAATCGCACTGATGCCGCCACCGGGCAAGGTGTCGCTGGTCGCGGTCGAGGATTTCGCGCGGCTGCTGACCACGCTGGTGACGACCGACGGCCCGCGTGCCGTACTGGAGGTGGATGACGGGCAGGCGCTGACCCATGCCGAACTCGCCAACGCCATCGGCGCAGCGGTCGGACAGCGGGTGATGACGCTCCACCTGCCCAAGGGTCTGTTGCAACTCGGTGCGAAGATCGACCGGGCATTGCGTGGCAACGGTGCCAAGCTGACCCCCGACCGGGTCGGTTATCTCTGCCACCCCGACTGGACCGCCGACCCTGCCAAACGCCCCGACCCCGCGCTATGGGAGCCGGCAATCGCCCTGTCCAAGGGGCTGGCGGACACGGCACGGTGGTATCGCGCCAATGGCTTGCTATAGCAGCGGCCATCACGCGGTCGAAAAGCCGCCGCATTTGGGTGCCACTGGCCCCCTCGAAAGGATCATCATGAGCGACCGCCAAGCCATTTTCGACATCGTCGCGGCCCAGATCGCGCCCTTCAACAAAAAGGGCGTGGAACTGACCGAGGCGACGACCTTCCAGGGCGATCTGGAGTGGGACAGCCTGACCGTGATGGATTTCGTCGCCGCGATCGAGGACGAGTTCGACATCATCATCACGATGAACATGCAGGCCGAGATCGAGAATGTCGGCCAGCTGGTCGACGCGGTCGAAAAGCTCAAGCAAGCCTGATCGCCCTTACACGGACACCGACATGACCGAAGCCGCCGCTCAGCCCCACGCCCTCCCCGCCGACGCGCCCGACATCGCGCCGGAACGCGACCTGCTCTCCAAGTTCGACGGCCTGATCGCCGAGCGGCAGAAGCTGCTCGACTCCGGCGTCACCGATCCCTTCGCGATCGTGATGGAACAGGTGAAGTCGCCGACCGAGGCCGTGATCCGTGGCAAGGACACGATCCTGCTCGGCACGTACAACTATATGGGCATGACCTTCGATCCGGACGTGATCGCAGCGGGCAAGGAAGCGCTGGAGAAGTTCGGGTCGGGCACCAATGGCAGCCGGATGCTCAACGGCACCTTCCACGACCATATGGAAGTCGAACAGGCGCTGCGCGATTTCTACGGCACGACCGGCGCGATCGTCTTTTCGACCGGTTACATGGCCAATCTCGGCATCATCTCAACGCTGGCGGGCAAGGGTGAGTATGTCATCCTCGACGCCGACAGCCATGCGTCGATCTATGACGGCTGCCAGCAGGGCAATGCCGAGATCGTCCGCTTCCGCCACAATTCGGTCGAGGATCTCGACAAGCGGCTGGGCCGTCTGCCCAAGGAACCTGCCAAGCTGGTCGTGCTGGAGGGCGTCTATTCGATGCTCGGCGACATCGCTCCGCTGAAGGAGATGGTCGCGGTCGCCAAGAAGCATGGCGCAATGGTCTTGGTCGACGAAGCGCATTCGATGGGCTTTTTCGGCCCCAACGGGCGCGGCGTGTACGAGGCGCAAGGGTTGGAAGGCCAGATCGATTTCGTCGTCGGCACCTTCTCCAAATCGGTCGGCACAGTCGGCGGCTTCGTCGTGTCCAATCATCCGAAGTTCGAGGCGGTCCGCCTCGCCTGCCGTCCGTACATCTTCACCGCCTCGCTGCCGCCCTCGGTGGTAGCGACCGCGACGACGTCGATCCGCAAGCTGATGACCGCGCATGAAAAGCGTGAGCGGCTGTGGTCGAATGCCCGCGCGTTGCATGGCGGGCTGAAGGCGATGGGCTTCAGGCTCGGCACCGAGACCTGCGACAGCGCGATCGTCGCGGTCATGCTGGAGGATCAGGAACAGGCCGCGATGATGTGGCAGGCGCTGCTCGACGGCGGGCTCTACGTCAACATGGCGCGCCCGCCCGCGACCCCGGCCGGCACCTTCCTGCTGCGCTGCTCCATCTGTGCCGAGCACACGCCGGCGCAGATCCAGACCGTGCTGGGCATGTTCCAGGCCGCGGGCCGCGCGGTCGGCGTCATCGGCTGAGCCAAGCACTGCGGCTTTGCATTATCCGATCCTTGCGATAGCGTCGCGGGCGTGATCGAGCAGGAAGACCAGCAAGGGGTCGGCCGTTGGCGGACCTTCGCACTGATCGCGATGGCGGTGGCCGGCGCGGCGACGCTGGTCTTGCTCATCGTCACGCTCGGCCATGCCAATCGCGAGCGCGACCGCGCGCTGGAACTGCAGAGCCGCAGCTATGACGTGATGATCCTGGCGCGGATGCTGTCGGGCACCATCGCCCGGTCGGAAGCCTCGCTGGGCCGCTATGTCATCTCGGGCGACCGCAAGCTGGGCCAACTCTATTCGGAGGAATGGTTGCTGGCGGGCGCGCAACTCGAGCGGCTGGACCAGTTGATCGAGGACCCGCGCCAACAGGCCTTGGTCAATCGGCTGCGCACCGCCTATGACGCCCGCGGCGGCGAACTTTCCAACATCGCCCTGTCGACCACCTATCACCGCGATCGACAGGCCTATGCGCTCTATTATGCGGCGCGACAGGCGGATGCGCTCCTTCAGATCAACCGCACGCTCAACGGGTTGATCGACGGCGAGCGCACGCTCCTTGAACAGCGCAGCAGCGATGCGCGCGAGACGGTGGAGCATTCGAACAAGCTGGCCGGGGGGCTCGCGCTGTTCGGTGTCGGGCTGGCGCTGGGCGGGGTCTTCCTGGCGTGGATGATCATCCGCGCGGAGGGCGAACGCGCCGAAGCCCGTGCCGAGGCCCATGCCGAACGCGCCCGTGCCGAGGAACTGGCCAACGCGGTCGAGGCCGCGACTGAGGAACTGAAGGTACAGGAAGCCAAGCTGCGCCAGGTGCAGAAGATGGATGCGCTCGGCCAGCTCACCGGCGGCATCGCCCATGATTTCAACAATATGCTGGCGGTGGTGCTGGGCGGATTGGAGCTCGCAAGGCGGGCGCACGCGATCGAGGATACGCATCGCCACCTCGACAGCGCGACCGAGGGCGCGCACCGCGCCGCCGCACTGACCCGCCGGCTGCTGATGTTCAGCCGCGAAGAGGCGCTGACCCCCGAAGCCCTGCATCCCCGCCAACTGGTCGCGGGAATGCGCGATCTGCTTGACCGGACGCTGGGCGATGGAGTGAAGGTGACGGTCGAGGACAAGACCAGCGACTGGGCGATCTTCGGCGATCGCACCCAGATGGAAAACGCCATCCTGAACCTGGCGGTCAACGCGCGCGACGCGATGGACGGGCGTGGTGAGCTGACCATCCGCACCGCCGAGACGCGCGTCGCACAGGACGAACTGCCGCGCGCGGTCCCCGGCGACTATGTCGTGATCTCGGTCACCGACACCGGCGCGGGCATGACACCCGAGGTCGCCGAACGGGTGTTCGAACCCTTTTTCACCACCAAGCCGGCCGGCAAGGGGACCGGCCTGGGGCTCAGCCAGATTTTCGGACTGGTCGGGCAACTGGGTGGCGACGTTACCATCCGCACCGCGCCGGGGGCCGGCACGACGGTGAACCTCTATTTCCCGCGCCATGTCGCCTTGGCCCCCACCCTGCCCCCCATCGAGGCGGCGGCCCCGGAAGCGACGCCCGAGGAAGCGGATGCACTGCGCGTCCTGCTGGTCGAAGATGATCCACGCGTGCTGGCGGCGACCTTGGCCGCGCTTCGGGAACTGGGACATGATCCGGTGCCATGCAACGATCCGCGGGAGGCCGAAGGACTGCTTGCCCGCCATCCGGGCATTCGCTTGATCGTGTCCGACGTGCTGATGCCGCATCAGACCGGCCCCGAACTCATCGCCAGCCTGCGTCCCCGCTATCCGGATGTCGCGGTGCTGTTCGTAACCGGTTTTGCCGGCGACGCCCAGGCGACAGGGTTCGAGGGGCATGAGGTGCTGCGCAAGCCCTTCACGTTGATGGGGCTGGAACGCGCGGTGGCGGCAGCGTTGAAACGCGCGGAGGGGCCGGTCTGCGCGGCAGCTTGAAGTGAAGTTTGGGGCGAGGCCTTCGACTTCGGCGCGTAGCGCCCACGTCGAAGCCCACGGGAAAGCCTCACAAACGGGGGGTGACGCGCCCTGCCCCGCCTCGTATAGCCATGGCCGTTTTATCGCGCGAGTGATGTCCCCGGCATGAAATCCATCGATCGCTACATGGCCCGGCTGATCGCGTTGCCGCTGTTCGCGACGCTGATCATCGCTGCCATGCTGCTGGTGCTCGACCGCATCCGCCGTCTGTTCGAATTCGTCGCGACCGAGGGCGGACCGATCAGCGTGGTGTGGCGGATGCTCGCCAACCTGTTGCCCGAATATCTGGGACTGGGCATTCCGATCGGGCTGATGCTGGGCATTCTGCTCGCCTTCCGCCGGCTTGCCACCTCATCCGAACTGGACGTGATGCGCGGCGTCGGCATGAGCTATACCCGGCTGCTGCGCGTGCCCTATATGTATGCGATCGTGCTCGCCGCGCTGAACCTGGCGATCGTCGGCTATGTCCAGCCGATCGCACGTTATTATTATGAAGGGCTGCGCTACGAGCTGCGCACCGGCGCGCTGGGCGCCTCGATCAAGGTTGGCGAGTTCACCCATCTGGGCAACCGGATGACGCTGCGCATCGAGGAAAGCCGGGACAGCGGGCGCGACCTGTCGGGCATCTTCGTCCATGCCAACACGTCCAAGGGCGACTGGATCGGTGTGACGGCCGAGCGCGGCCGTTTCCTGGCGACCGACGATCCCAACGTCATCATCTTCCGCCTGACCAACGGCACCCTCATCCACAATCGCCCGGAGTTCCGCGCGCCGCGCGTGCTGACCTTCTCCAGCCACGACCTGCCGATCGATCTGCCCAAGTTCGACAATTTCCGCCAGCGCGGCGGCCGCGACCTGGAGTTCACTTTGCCCGAGTTGGCCAAGCTCGGCCACGAGGCGCCCAGTGCCGAGGCGCGGGCCGGCAGTCGAGCCGAATTCCACTTCCGCCTGGTCGAGGTGGTGACGATGTTCCTTTTGCCGTTGCTCGCGGTATCGCTGGGCATACCGCCCAAGCGATCGACCTCGGCACTGGGCGTGTTCCTGTCGATCGTGATGCTCGTCACCTATCACAAGGTGAACCAATATGCCGCCGATATCGGGGCGCTGGGCCGGGTCGATCCCTTGATCGCGCTATGGGTGCCGTTTGCGATCTTCGCCGGGCTGGTCGGCTGGATGTATTATGTCACCGCCTATGTGCCGGGTGGCCAGCCGATCGGCGTGCTGGAGCGCGGCTTTGCCAAGCTGGGCAAGCTGATCGGCCGCTGGCTGCCCGGCCGCCGCCGCAAGAAGGCCTATTCCGCATGAGCCTGTCGAGCATTTTCCCGTCGCGGACCATCGCCATCTACATGGCCAAGATGTTCCTGCTCCGCACCTTCGCGATCCTGTTCGCGCTGGTCATCGTGCTCCAGGCGCTGGACATTCTCAGTGAATCCGGGGCCATCCTGGCGACGCCCGGCAATGGCGAGGCACAGGTGTGGCGCTATGTCTCGTTGCGTGCGCCGCAGATCATCGCCTTCATCCTGCCCTTCTCGGTGCTGCTCGGCACCATCCTGACCTTCTTCACGATGAACCAGAATTCGGAGGTCATCGCGCTGAAGGCCGCCGGGCTCTCGGCGCATCAAGTGCTGGCGCCGTTGTTGGTGGCGAGCGCAGGCGTCGCGGTGCTGAGCTTCGCCTTCAACGACCGGATCGTGCCGCGCGCGACGGCGACACTGAGCGCGTGGCAGAAAGTGGATTACGGCCCCATCCCGATCGACAGCGGCGACCGTTCCAATGTCTGGGTGCGTGACGGTGACGATCTGATCTCGGTCGATCTGGTCCAGGGGCGCGGTGCCAACACCCAGCTCGGCGGCGTGACCCTTTATGATCGCAAGGGCGGCGGCAGCCTGCAGGCGATCGTCCGCGCGCCGCGGGGCCGGCGCATGGGCGATGGCTGGCAGATCGGCCCGGCGACCCGGTTCGAGGTCGCCTCGGGTAAGCTCACCTCCATCCCCTCCATGATCATCGGGCGCGGCGTGACGCCCGAACAGCTAACGCTGGCCAGCGTCAATGCCGATGGCCTGTCCTTCAAGGGGCTGTCCAACGCGATCGACGACCTGCGCGAGGCGGGGCGGCCGACCAAAACGCTGGAGGGATCGCTCTGGCACAAATTGTCCGCGCCCATGTCGGCGATATTGATGCCGCTGCTGGGGGCCGTGGCCGCATTCGGTATCGCCCGATCGGGCAAGCTGTTCGTCCGCGCCGTGATCGGCATGGCGCTGGGCTTCGCCTTTTTCGTGGCGGACAATTTCTCGATGGCGATGGGCGATCTCGGGGCCTATCCGCCGTTTCTCGCGGCCTGGGCACCGATCCTGCTGTTCTTCCTGATCGGCGAAGCGGTGCTGTTCCGGACCGAGGAGTGAGGCCGGGCCGTCGAGGCCCGCTTCATCTGTCCTAAATCCCAACACCCGTTCGCACTGAGCGAAGTCGAAGTGCACGTTGCAGAGTTTGCGGCTTGGCGGGTTGTGTCCCGTGGCCTTCGACTTTGCTCAGGCTGAACGGAGGTGAGGGATCGGCTCTTGCCCCTCACCCCGCAGTGGTCACTTCCCCCGGCGGATCGTGCTGAGGCCGATCTTGGCGACTAGGCCCGGCAGCCCCTTGTAGCTCGCCTTGTGATAGGGCGACTCCGGCGTCACGGCGGCGCTGATCCGGCGGTGCGCTTCGCCCAGCGCATGATAAGGCAGCGAGGGCAGGAGATGGTGCAGCGCGTGATAGCGCAGGCCGACCGGCGCCCACAGGCCCGGCAGCAGCGCCGGCGGCGGCACATTGACCGAGTCCAGATACTGCGCGGTCACCGTCATCGGCTCGCCGTCATTCTCCCACAGATGCGCGACCAGCGTGCGGACCTGGTTCAGCACCGCGATGGCCGAACCGATGGCGAAACCGATCGCAAAGCCGCGAACCGGAATCACCCCGGTGGCGACCATCACCACCAGCGCCAACGCCCAGACAGAGGCGGCCGCATCGGTGCGGTTGAAGAGCTTTAGCGCCTCGCCCTCGGGCATGCGGCGGCGGAACTGCGGGTTGATCGCCAGCGCCGAGTAGCGCTCGACGACGATCTTGCGCAGACCCGGCACGATCCAGGACAAGGGCGACAGGATCGCAAAGCGGATCAGCAGCCCGAGCGGCGCCAGCGCCGACACCAGGATGAAGACCGGCAGCGTCCAAGGCCTCATCAGGGCCAGCGGCAGATATTCGGGGTCATCGACCGTGCCATAGCGCGTCTTGGCATGGTGCAGATTGTGCACGCCCTCATACATGAAGGCCGGCGTCAACAACGGCACGCCGACCAACGCGTTCCAGCCGGTGCGAAAGCCCGGCAGCGCCGAATGCTTCATATGGCTGACTTCATGAATGAACAGCAGCGCGCGGTAGAGCGCCAGCACCGACACGACCGAGGCCGCGACGATCACGCCGGTCGATCCCGCCGTGACCGCGACGGCCAGCGCGGCATAACCGACCAGCGCACTGCTCACCATATCCGCCCAATAGAGGCGCGGACGCGGCGCGATCAGGTCGCGGGTCATCTCGGCGGCGGCACGCAGCATCGCCTTGTCGTCCGCGATCGGGACACGCGTCACGGGGGCCGCGGCGCCGGCGGACGTGCTGGTTCGGAAAGAAAGCGTCGATTCCATAAGGCTATCCTTTGCCCCTACATAGTGGCGACACGGTGGCATTCCCACGCCCGGGGATGACGGAATCCTCACTCGCTATGATCGACCAAGCCGGTTAGGACATGGCCCGATATTCCTGTCCGGACCCGATCGAGCCATGGCCATTTCCATCCGCCCCGTCGCCACCAAGCGCGACCGCAAGACCTTTGTCGACTTTCCCTTCGGCCTCTATGCGGACGATCCCCATTGGGTGCCGCCGCTAAAGGGCGAGGCGCTGGGGCTGATCACGCCGGAGAAGAATGGCTGGTACAGCCATGCCAAGGCGCAGCTTTTCCTCGCCGAAGAAAATGGCAAGGTGGTCGGGCGTATCTCCGCGCATCTCGACACGCTGGCGCTGGAGATGGACGCTTCCAAGGGTTTCGGGCCCGGCACCGGTTTCTGGGGCCTGATGGATGCCGTGAGCGAGGATGTGTTCCGCGCGTTACTCGCTAAGGCGGAGGGCTGGCTACGCGAACAGGGGATGACCCGCGCCGTCGGCCCGGTCTCGCAATCGATCTGGGAGGAACCGGGCCTGCTGGTCCAGGGGTTCGATCAGGACCCGACGATCATGATGGGCCATGCCCGCCCCGAATATCAGGGCTGGATCGAGGCCGTCGGCTATACGACGATCAAGCAGCTCTTCACCTATGAGCTCGACATCACCCAGGAATTCCCGCCGATCGTTCAGCGCATCATCAAGTCGGGCGAGAAGAACGAACGCATCCGCGTGCGCGAGGTGAACAAGGCCAAGTTCGAGGAAGAGGCCGCGATCATCCTGAGCATTCTCAACGATGCATGGTCCGATAACTGGGGCTTCATCCCGCTGACCCCACCGGAAATCAAAGACGTCGGCGTCAAGCTGAAGCCGATCGTGTTCAACGACCTGATCCGCATCGCCGAACTGGATGGCAAGCCCGTCGCCTTCATGATCACCCTCCCCGACCTGAACGAGGCGATGAAGCCTTTGAAGGGCAGCCTGCTCCCCTTTGGCTGGGCCAAGCTGCTGCTATGGCTGCGCGCGCCCAAGGTGCGGACGATGCGCGTGCCGCTGATGGGCGTGGTAAAGGAATTGCAGTCGTCGCGTATGGCCAGCCAGTTGGCCTTCATGATGATCGAATATATCCGCCGCGCCTCGATCACCAAATATGGCGCGTCGCGCGGCGAGATCGGCTGGATCCTCGACGATAATCAGGGGATGCGCTCGATCGCCGAGACGATCAACAGCCGGGTCAACAAGACCTACAACGTCTATGCGCGTGATCTGACCTGATCATCCTCGCACGGCCGGGGCCGCCATGGCGCGGCCCCGGCCCTGTCGGCCCTCACTTCTTCTTCTGATTGATATAGTCGAGCGGGTCGATATTGCGCCACAGCCACTGGGCGCGCGTGCGGCAGACCTTGCCCCGCAGGATGCGGTCCTCCTCGACATCGTTGAAGCAATAGCGGACCGGCTTGGCCTTGGCCGGTGCAGCCGCCGCGACCGCGTTCGTCGCGGCGAGCGTGGCCTCCTCGTCACGCGGCAAGGCAACCGGCTGGCTGATGGCGGCGAGCATGGCGAAGAACATCATGGCGTGTCTCCTCGGTCCTGGGGCTTAGCGGCGCTTGATCTTACCAGTCGGGACGGCGCCGTCGCGCGCGATCCACTCATCGGCGGTGTGGCAGACCTTGACCGGAATATTGGAGCCGGTCACCCGATCGACGACGCAGATCCGCGTGGTCGGTGGCAGGCTCGCGATGACACTCGCGGAGTCGGTGAGTTGATTGGCCTGGGGCTGTGGGGCAGCCGGCTTGCCAGCCGTAGGGTCCGGCGCCGTCATCGACAGAGTGGAGGCGATCAGCAGCGAAATCAGCATGGTGGTAACTCCCTTTTTGAGCCGGACCGCGTCCGGCAAGTGAGTTACTGCATTAGTCATGCCATACAGTTAAGCTGTTGAAAATCAATGGCTTTTTAATGTTGCCACTTGGCTTACATCGCCAAAATCTGGGTTATCGCGCCAATATTAGGAAAACGCGCCGCCCCTAAATCCTGACCTGCCACATCTTCTCAACAAGGATCGTTGCAAAATCCGCCATGCCATTCCGGCGAAGGCCGGGATCCAGTTGGGGGCCATGGGCAAGCTCCTCCAGCCATTTCGCAACTGGACCCCGGCCTTCGCCGGGGTGGAGTATAAGGAAAACGCAAGGTCCATTGCCGCAACGATCCCCTTACCGGGGGGATCGGACCTCAGTCGCGAAGCCGCACCCAGGTCGGGGCGTGGTCGCTGGCCTTTTCCCGGCCGCGATAGCTCTTGTCGACGCCGGCATCGACCAGCCGGTCCGCCGCCTGGGGGCTGAGCAGCAGATGATCAATCCGGAACCCGGCATCGCGCTGCCAGGACCCGGCCTGATAATCCCAGAAGGTCCACACCCCACCCTTGGGCGCTCGGGTGCGCACCGAGTCCGTCCAGCCCTGTGTCAGCAAGCGGCGATAGGCCTGCCGACTCTCGGGCTGCATCAGCGCGTCGCTGGCCATGGCGGGCACGGAAAATGTGTCGTCGTCATTGGGGATTACATTGTAATCGCCCGCCAGCACCGCCGGCACTTCTTCCGCCAGCAATTCGCGCGCGCGCGCGGCCAGCCGTTCCATCCACCGCAGCTTGTAATCGAACTTCGGGCCCGGCTGTGGATTGCCGTTGGGAAGGTAGAGCGAGGCCACGACCAGACCGTTCACCTCGCATTCGAGATAGCGGCTATGCTCGTCCTCATCCTCGCCGGCCAACCCACGCTGCCGCTCGACCGGCTGAGCCCCACGCGCCAGCACCGCGACGCCGTTCCAGCTCTTCTGGCCATGCCAGACCGCGCCGTAACCGGCCGCCTCGATATCGGCTACGGGGAAGGTCTCGTCACTCGCCTTCAATTCCTGGAGGCAGACGATATCGGCATCGGCCTCTGCCAGATATTCGAGCAAGCGCGGCAGACGGGCCTTGATCCCGTTGACGTTGTACGTGGTAATCTTCACGTCAGACCGCGAAGCTGGTGCCGCAACCGCAACCCGAGGCCGCGTTGGGATTGGTCACGCGGAACGCAGCGCCGCCCAGTGACTCGACATAATCGACCTGCGCGCCCCGGACCAAGTCCAGGCTGATGCTGTCAACGACTAGGCGGACGCCATCGGTCTCGGCGATCGCATCGTCATCGGCGGGCCCATCGGCCAATCCGAATTTATACTGGAAACCCGAACAGCCACCGCCCTCCACCGAGAGACGCAGGATAGCGGGCTTGTTCTGCCGCTCGGCGATCGCTGCGACGCGGGCCGCAGCGGCCGGGGTCAGCGCGATTTCGGAAATGCTCGTGGCCATGAGGCTCAGATAAGCGCGGTGGCCCCGGGCGGCAATCCCACGCGCCTGTCGTTCATCGCGCCGGACGATCAGTCCTGCGCGGCAGGACCGTCGGTGGACACCGGAATCTGGTGGATGCTGTGGTCCTGCGACGCCATCAGATAGTCGCCGGTGGTCAGGAACGGGACCGGGTTGACGGCATGGCCGTCCATACGGACTTCATAATGAAGGTGCGAGCCGGTCGAACGGCCGGTGGAGCCCATCAGCGCGATCAACTGGCCGCGCGTCACGCGCGCGCCGTCCGCGACCAGAACCTTGGACAGGTGGCCATAGCGGGTCGCAATGCCCTTGCCATGGTTGATCTCGACCAAGTTGCCATAGCCACCCTGCCAACCGGCATGATCGACGATACCATCGGCGGTGGCGTAAATGGGGGTGCCGACGGGGCCGGGAATATCGACGCCGGCATGCATCGCCGCAGTGCCGCGGAACGGATCGGAGCGAATGCCGAAATTGCTGGTGAACTGAAGCTTCTCGACCGGCTGGACCGAGGGAATGGCGATCACGCCCTTCTGCACCCCATCCATCTTCTTCCAGCTTTGGAACAGCGTGCGAAACTGCTGGTCGGCGCGCAGATCGGCCGAAGCCTCGGTGCTACTGGCCGGGATGAACTCACCGCCGACCGCCGGGCCGTGATGCGGCGCCTTGGGCGCAGGCGCTGGCGCTGGACCGGAGGCAGCGAGGGCACCCTGCCCGCTCAGGCCGATGATCGCGGCAGTGAGACAAAGGGTGCGGACGTGCGAGGCAATCGATTTACCCGAAATCACAAGCTGCTTCATCGAACCCCGACACCTTGTTGCCAAGCGACCCCACAGTCGGGATTGCCGGCTTTCGTCCATCCAATGCTGTTTCGCAGCCCCACCGCGTTACAGACGGTCAGCTTGTGCCTGTTCCGGTTCCATGTCGGCAAGAGGCGCATAGAAGTCTCGCGTCAAACCGGCTGTCGCGCGCGCCGAGTCGTTGAACGGTGGCTTAACGACCCCCCGAAAATGGCGCCGGACCAGCATTCGCCAGTGCGATGCGGGGTCGATATCCTGCCCCGCCGCCAGATAGCCGAACCATTTGGCGCCGAATCCGACATGGCGAATCTCGTCGGTATAGATGCGGTGGAGGATGCGGGCCGACGCCTCGTCACCCCCTGCGCGAAAGCGGGCCACCGTCTCCGGCGTTACGTCCAGCCCGCGTGCCTCCAGCACCATCGGCACCACGGCCAGCCGCGCCATGGCGTCATGCGCGGTCACCTCCGCCGCCTCCCACAGCCCGGCATGGGCGGGCAGCTCGCCATAGCCCGAGCCCAGCGTGCGCAACCGGCGATGGAGCACGGCGAAATGCATCGCCTCGTCCGCGCCGACTGAAATCCAGTCGTCGACATAGGACCTCGGAAACTGCGCCCCGAACCGGCCGGCGGCATCGAAGGCCAGGTCGATCGCCGCGAATTCGATATGCGCCAGCGCATGGAGCAGCGCGATCCGCCCCTTTTCCGATCCGCCGCGCCCGCGCTTGGGCATACGGTTGGGCGGCAGCAATTCGGGGCGGTCCGGTCGCCCCGGCGCGTCGGGCATCGCGGCGTCGAACTCGTGCGCCAACCCACCCCGCCGCCAGGCACGCGCGACCGCCCTCGCCCGCCGGACCTTCGCCAGCGGATCGCTTTCGCGCAGAACATCGGCGCAGGCTTGGGCGATCGTCGTCAAAGCGCGCGCGCCGCCTCCAGCACCGCCTGCGCATGGCCCGGCACCTTCACCTTGCGCCAGCTCGTCGCCAGCCGGCCCTCACCGTCGAACAGGAAGGTCGCGCGCTCGATGCCCATATAGGTCTTGCCATAGAGCTTCTTCTCGCTCCAGACGCCGAACGCCTCGCACGCCGTACCATCCTCGTCGCTCGCGAGCTCGACCGTCAGATCATATTTCGCCGCGAATTTCTGATGCTTGGCGGGGCTATCCTTGGAAATGCCGATGACGCGCACGCCCGCCGCACGGAAATCCGCCGCCAGTGCGGTGAAGTCCTGCGCCTCGCGCGTGCAGCCGCTGGTGTCGTCCTTGGGATAGAAATAGACTACCAATGGCCCCTTCAACTCCCCCAGCGCCAGCGCGCCGCCCTCGGGCGTCGTGACCGTCACGGCCGGGATCGCATCCCCCTGTTCCATCGCCTCAACCTCCTTGCCAGACCTGGGACACCTCCTGCCGCGTCGCCTCCAGCGTGGCAACCACCGCGTCCCAATCGGCCAGCCCCATGGCGCGTGCGATCAGCGGGCGGGTCGCGGCCGCCGGCTCCTGCCCGTCGGGGACCAGCAGACGAAAGGCGACCAGCGCGCGGGTCAGCACGTCATGCGCCGTGGCCATAGCGGCGGGCATCAGCCCCTGCTCCGCCAGCAATGCGATGGCCCGACCGAGATCGGGGTCGAAACCGGTGCGCCCAATCAACTGCGCCCGGTGCACGGCGAATTCCAGATCGACGAGCCCGCCGGGCAGCAGCTTGACGTCGAGCGGCCCCTGCGGCGGCTTGTGTCGCGCCATCTCGGCGCGCATTTCGCCTGCTTCGGTGGCGATGTCGCGGGGCGGCCGATTGCCGTTCAGCACATCGGTGATGATCGCGGCAACCGAGGCCCGGGCCGCCTCCGATCCGAAGACCGGGCGTGCGCGGGTGAGCGCCATATGCTCCCAGGTCCAGGCGTCCTCGCGCTGATAGCGCGCGAAACTCTCGACCGAGACGACCAGTGGCCCCTGCGTCCCCGACGGGCGCAACCGTGTATCAACCGGATAGAGCGGCCCCGCCTGGGTCGGTACCGACAAGGCCGCGCTCACTCGCTGCGCGAGGCGATTATAATAGAGCGTCGCGCCCAGCGGCTTGGGCCCATCGGACTCAGCGGCGAAATCACCGGTGAACAGATAGACGAGGTCGAGGTCGGAGGCGTGGGTCAGCGCCGCCCCGCCCATCCGGCCCAGCGCCAGGATAACCAGCTCGCTGTCCGGCACGCGGCCATGGGCGAGCATAAATTCCTCGACCGTCGCGCGTGCGAGCACACCGATCGCCGCCTCGGCCACCCGCGCATAGCCGCCCGCCACTTCCAGCGGATCGGCGCGTCCGGCAACGATCTGCGCTCCCAGTGCGAAGCGGAGCTCACCCACCACCCGGCGGACATGATCGAGGCGATCCTGATAATCCTGCCCCGCCTCCCCACCACGCATCGCCCGTTCGAGGAAGCGGACCGCCGGCAAAGGCTCGAAGGCCGAGGCATCGATCAACCCGTCGAGCAGGGCCGGGCGCCGCGCCAGTTCGGCGGCGAGCGGCGCGGCATGGCTGAGGATCGCGACCGTCAGATGCGCCAGCGCGGGCCGCGCCTCCAGCAGGCGGAAGATGTTGATCGCGCTCGTCATCCGCTCGAACAGCGAATCGAGCTTCAGCAGCGCGGCGTCGGGATCGGGCGCCTCGCCCAGCGCCTCGACCAGGGTCGGCAATACCGCATCGAGCGCCTCGCGCGCTGCCGGGCTACGCAGTGCCGGATAATCGCCGCCGCGCCACGCCGCGATTCGCCGCGCTGCAGCCTCGATATCCTGCAGCCCTGCCGCGGCGAGCCGTTCGTTCAGCAACACCGGGTCATGCGGCAAGCGCGGACGCTCATCGGCGTCGAGCGCGTCATAGAGCCGACCGACCTGCTCCGTTACCGGCGCCAGCATCGCCACGAGATTTGCGCCGTCGGACAGACCATGAAGCTGCGCGACCCGATCCAGTCCCTCACCCTTGGGCAGTTGATGGGTCTGGCGATCGTCGATCATCTGCACGCGGTGTTCGATGGTGCGCAGCGTCTCATAGGCCTGGGAAAGCGCCGTCGCGTTCTGGACATCGATCCGCCCCGCCTCGGCCAGCCGCGCCAGCGCATCGCGGGTCGCGGGCGCGCGAAGGGCGGGGTCGCGCCCGCCATGGATCAGTTGGTGGATTTGTGCGAAGAACTCGATCTCACGAATCCCGCCGCGCCCGCGTTTCAAGTCATAGCCGGGGCCGAGGGCCTGGCCTTGTGCATGGTGATCGCGGATGCGTCGCGTCAAGTCCCGGATCTCGCCCACTGCACCGAAATCCAGCGCGCGCCGCCAGACAAAGGGGCGGATCGCGTCGAGGAAACGCTGCCCCAGCGCCAGATCGCCTGCCGCCGCGCGCGCCCGGATAAAGGCCGCCCGTTCCCAGGTCAGCGCCTGGCTTTCATAATAGGCGATCGCCCCCTCGACCGGGATGGCGATCGGCGTCGCCTCGGGCGAAGGGCGTAGCCGCAGGTCGACGCGCAGCACATAGCCTTCGCCATCACGCGCCTGGAGCAGCTCGACCACCCGCTTGCCGATCCGCACGGCCGCCTCTTCGGGCTCCTCGCGCGGACGCCGGGGCAAAGTCTGGGGATCGAACAACAGGATCGGGTCGATATCCGACGAATAATTGAGTTCGCGACTGCCCTGTTTGCCGAGTGCGATCGCAGCGAAGCCCACCGGTTCGGCATCGGGCGTACGCTCCAGAATGGCCGCCCGAATCGCTCGCTCCAGCGCCGCATCGGCGAAATCGGTCAAACGCCGCGTCACCCCCGTCAGGTCATACAGCCCCGACAAATCCCCCAGCGCCACCGTCAGCGCGAGCGCCCGTCGCTCGCGCCGCAGTGCCACTCCGGTCGGCAAGTCAGGATCGAACATCGGCAGGTCGGCCAGCCGCCCGTCCAAGGCCGCCGCCTCAATATCCGGTTCGCGATCCAGCAGCATCGCCAGAAAGGGGGAATGAGCGCGGGCGCGGGCGACCGCGTCGATCAAATCGGGGGAATGGGTAGCGATCATCGCCTAGTCCTAACGGTCACCTGCGCAGGCGACAAAGGGTTTAGGAAAGGTTAATATTCCTGCTTCAGAAAATTAGAAACTTGTCAAGCCCTCATCAGTTATAACAACATGATGAGCAGCGATCCCTGGACCAGCGATATCCGCATCGTCCCCGCGCCCCGGCGTGTCGACGATATCGGGTGCACGCTGCGCTCGGCTTTTTCGGAGCCGATGCGGCTGCCGGATGCTTGGGTAAAGCTGCTATCGCGACTGGATGGGCGAACCAATCGTAAATGAGGCATGAAGGGCCTTACCGAGCTACGGCATCATAATAGTAATTGCCGCCCTCATCTTCATAACCACCAACCCTTTGAAGACCGGCCTCGATTAGAAGGTGGTCATACTCCTCCTCTCCCAGCGACAAGGATGATCGCCCTGTCAGACTGTCCGTCCACGCGCACCGCTGGGTCGGCGCTGTAAACAGAAATCGGCCGCCCGCTCGCAACGCATGACCGACGCGTCTGATCACCATACGCTGACGATCCCCTGCCAAGAGGAATAGCAGCCCGATCGCCACCACGCCGTCAAATCGCCTGTCGAAAAAGCGGCTGCTCTCGACCGGTTCGCACGCGGCCCGGGCATCGGGAATGTTTCGGCGGAAGGCTTCGAGAAGCGTCGGCGAGGCATCAATGCCGTAGAGCTCGAACCCCTGCTCCGTAAGAGTCCTGGCGATCGGCACCCCTGTCCCGCACCCTATATCCAGGATCGCTCCGCCGGCCGGCAAATGAACGGACCAGCGCCGCACAATGTCCGATCCGACGGAGGAGCGGATCGCCGCAAATTGTCCCGCGACGGCCTCCCAGCCGGCTGATGGATCATCCGTCATGCGACATCATCGTCCGCCACACGCATCATGCGCCAGCATAACAGCGCCCGCGCTTGGTCAGAAGACAGTCCATAATAAAACGACCGCCCCGGCCAGCGCCGAGACGGTCGCGAATTTCCAGGAAACGGCGTTTTACCGCCCGCCGCTCAATTGATCGACATCGCCCATGATGCTGTCGAGCGCGGTCTTGCTGCTGTCGGTCTCATGCTCCCGGCGCGAAGGCAGTGAGCCGTCGGTCAGGATCGCTTCCAATGCCACGCGGCCACGCGCGACGCGGCTCTTAATCGTGCCGACCGCGACGTTGCAGATTTCCGCCGCTTCCTCATAGGCAAAGCCGCCGGCGCCGACGAGAATCAACGCTTCCCTCTGTGGCTGCGGCAGATGCATCAGCGCGCGCTGCATATCCCCCAGTTCGACATGGCGATCCTGGCTGGCGGGCGCCGCCAGGATGCGATCGGCCACCAGATCGTCCCACTCGCCCTTGAAGCGCGCACGCCGCATCTGCGACAGATAGAGATTGCGCAGGATGATGAAGGTCCAGGCGCGCATATTCGTGCCGGCCTGGAAACGCTTGCGTGCGGCCCAAGCCTTGAGCAGCGTTTCCTGCACCAGATCGTCGGCCAGATCGCGGCTGCCCGACAGCGACCGGCCAAAGGCGCGAAGATGGGGGATCACACGCGCCAGCTCGGACTTGAATTCAGAATCAGGCAGGGCGACGTGCTCGACGGGTGCGTCGGCCTCTGTTTCGTCCCGCGTCAGTGGCTGCGTCATGAAAATCCGATCGTCGTAGCCGACCGTTCCAGCGGTCGACTCAAAATGTAAGACGGCTGCATGGCATTGGCCAGCCAAGTCCAAGAAATATTCGAGGCTTCTTGGCTCAGCGCAACACCAGAAATGCAAAGATCACGATCACCAGCACCAGCGATATGGGCAGGATGTAACGCGTCATATGCGGCGTCGATCCTGCCCGAGCGTCTTCCTTGCTAACATGGATGGGTTTCTGGGGATCAACCATGTCAGCCTAACGCCTCCAAACCGTTTTGGGTCCGTAACCGAAATTCTTTTCCCGACGCGGTTACTCCGCCGGAACCGTGCTCTGGTCAAAGAACAGCGCCTGACTGATCGCCGCCTTCACCGTCGAACGCTGGAAGGGCTTGGTGATCAGGAAGGTCGGCTCGGGCCGTTCGCCGGTCAGCAGCCGCTCGGGGAAGGCGGTGATGAAGATCACCGGCACCTCGAACTCGGCCAGGATGTCCTTGACCGCATCGATGCCCGAGCTGTCATCGGCCAGTTGGATATCGGCGAGGACCAGACCCGGCCGATCTTCCATCGCCAGCGCGACGGCTTCGTCACGGGTCACGGCGACGCCGGTCACTTCATGGCCCAGGTCGCGCACGATCGTCTCGATATCCATTGCGATGATCGGCTCGTCCTCGATGATCAGGACACGCGCCCGGGTCTGCTTCTCGATCTCGGCCAGCGCCTCGGACACGAGATTCTCAACCTCGCTCGGCTCGACATCGATCAGATAGGCCGCGTCCTCGGGCGTAAAGCCTTCCATCGCGGTCAGCAACAGTGCCTGGCGCGACAGCGGGGTCATCCGGGCAAGACGAGCGCGAGCCAGACCTTCATTGCCGTCGGCATCGACACCGTCATTGTCCAATTCATCATAATTGGCCGAAGACCAGATGCCCTGGAACATGCGGTACAGGCCCAGACGGGGATCGACGTCGCGCGGAAACTGATCGGGAGCCGCCACGATCGCCTCCAGCGTCGCGCGAACATATTTGTCGCCGTGCACCTGGCTGCCGGTCAGGGCCCGGCCATAGCGCCGCAAAAAGGGAAGATGGGGCGCAAGCTGCTGTCCAAGCGACATGGGTAATAATCACTCCCTGAGGTAATCGCGGGTACTCATGTGCTGGCCCCCGCGGCCGTTTTCAATGCCGTTTCCGGAAATCCCACAGGGCGCGCCGCGGACGAACGCCCCCGATGGAATTTTCGTATCGCAGCGGGAACCAACAAGATCGAATTTGGTTTCATCGCCACATCAACTATGGCTTTGGCGTTTCGCCGACTGGCGGCATCCAAGCCTGCCATTGCGTCGGTTGCCCCGCTAGTGGGTCATGCAGGGGGATATTTTGAGTTTGGGCAACAAGACGAAGAAGACGCCTTCCTCGACGCCGGTCAAGGGTGTGGAGAAAGATGCCGGCTCGGCTCTTCGCCAAGCCTATCAGAAGACCGTCGACGAAAAAATTCCAGACGAGATGCTTGACCTTCTCAGCAAGCTGGACTGACGTCCGGCTGCATGGCCAGCACTCCCCCCCAAGCCGCTGAACTCGAAGCGACCGAGCGCGTCCGCCCGCCTTCCCCGCGCCTGACCACCGGTGCGCGGCTGGTTTTGGTGCTGGGCAGCACGCTGCTGGTCCTTGCCGCCATCGCGGTGTTCGCCACGCTGCAGACGACCCGGCTGGCCGATAGCGAGGCCAGCGGCCGGTTGCGCATCGCCGCCAACGAGGATGCCCGCGCGATCGCCGTCGAGCTGATGGGCGACATGACCGCGCTGCGCGTCGCGGTGCGCGCACTGGGCCAGGACCCGCTCGACGCGCCGAGTTGCGCCCGTGCGCAAGGCGTCTTTGCCCAGCAATCGCTGACCGGCGCACGCTTTCTGATTACCGATCGTGCCGGGCGGACACTGTGCGGCGATCCCCTTCCCGCCGCGCTGCCCACTCCGTCCGATGGTTCGCCGATCGCGGCCGACCTGCTGCCCGGTCAGGGTCTGGTGCTTTCCGTCGCCAGCCATGATGGCCGCGCTCAGGCACGCGCTTTCTTCCCCCTCGCCTTTCTTCGCTCGCTGATCGATCAGAACAGCCATAGCACGCCGATCGAAAGCGTTCTGGAACTGGACGGGGAGTCGCTGGCGATCGAGCGGATCGCGAGCCAGGGCCCGTTGGAGCGCATGAAGACGATGCGCACCGAACTTGGCATTGCCGGGCTCGTCCTGCGCACCTCGGCACCCAGCGCGCCGATCACCTCCTCGCTGATCGTCGCCCTCGCACTGCCACTGCTCATGTGGCTGGCGGCGGTGCTGATCGGCTGGGTCGTGGTCGACCGGTTGCTGATCCGCCCGCTGCGCCAGTTGCGCGGCATCGTCGCCGCCTATCGCCCCGGAGAGACGCTGGACATCTCGCAGGTCGAAGCCGCACCGGCGCAGGAAATCCGCGATCTCGCCGAAACCTTCGAGGCGATCACCCAGACCGTGGCGACCCATGAGGCCGGGCTGGCCGAGGGCCTGGTCCGCCAGACCAAGCTAACGCGCGAAGTCCATCACCGGGTGAAGAACAATCTTCAGGTCATTTCCAGCCTGATCAACTTCCATGCGCGCGGCGCGACCGGGCCGGAGGCGATGGCGGCCTATGCCTCGATCCAGCGACGCGTCGATGCGCTGGCGGTCGTCCACCGCCATCATTTCGCCGAGCTTGAGGATAATCGCGGGCTGAACCTGCGCACGATGATCGGCGAGCTGGCCGCCAATATCCGCGCCACGGCCCCCGAGGGCGCGTCCGGCATCGGCATCTCGCTCGACGTCGCGCCGCTGCTCGTGAACCAGGATGTCGCGGTCGCGGTCGCCTTCCTGGTCACCGAGATGCTGGAACTGGCGATGAATTGCGATTCCGCCGCGCAGATCCGCGTCGCGATCAAGCCAACCGAGGATGAAGGCCGGGCGGTGGTTCGCGTCGTATCGCGGGCGCTGGTGGAGACCGACCGCCTGCGCGAACTGATCGGCAAACGCTATGGCCGGGTGATGGAGGGATTGGCGCGCCAGCTTCGCGCGCCGCTGCATCACGACCCGCTGACCGGCGCCTATGAGATCGCCATTCCGATCGTCGGCCGGGATTAACTTCTTCCCCGAAAAAGATTCGCAGGTCTGCAAATTTCGGGGAACCCATGGCCCGGCAGTGGGTTTTGATCTTCGGATAGCGAACTTATGCCCCCCCGCTCTCGCTGTCCAAGACATAGGCCTGGAAGCGTCCACCCTCCCCCCCCCCGGTGACGCTTCCAGGCCTTAATCATTTTTCCGCCCATCGCCGAACTTGTCCGTGACAGAGCCGGAACGAAAAGGTTTGCCGCGCATTGGGCCGGAACGGGTTTTGTCAAAAGGAGACACGGAATGCGCAAGCTCATGGGTCTGGCCATCGTCGCCGGCGCGCTGTTGGTCAGCGCTTGCAACACGGTTGAAGGCGTCGGCCGCGATGTCAGCTCGGCTGGCAATACGGTGGCCAAGACGGCTGACGACGCCAAGTAAGCCTCTCACCCGGCTGAACGCATGAAAGGGCTCCGGCGGTATCCGCCGGGGCCCTTTTCCTTTTGGGGATAGCGTTTCCCTTGGCCTTCGACTTACTCAAGCCCAACGGAAGTACGTCTAGAGTCTGGAGTCCGCCCCCCCCCCCCGACCTCCGTTCAGCCTGAGCGAAGTCGAGGGCCACGCCTCACCATAAAAAAAGGCCCCGACTTTCGCCGGGGCCCCTCATCCGCCATCTCGACCGCATCAGGCGACCGCGTCGGCATCCGTCTCTTCGGCATCGCTCTGCCTGGCCCGGCTGCGCTCGGTGAACCAGATGCCGATGATCGCCAGTTCGTAGAGGATGATCAGCGGCACTGCGAGCAGGATCTGCGACATCAGATCGGGCGGAGTCAGCACCGCCGCAATGGCCGTCGCCGCGACAATGGCATAGCGCCGCGCACCGATGAGCTGCTTGCGGGTCACGATCCCGGCCCGCTCCAGCAGCATCAGCAAGACCGGCAGCAAGAAGGCCAGGCCGAAAGCGAACAGGAACTGCATCACGAAAGACAGGTAATTGCCGATCGCCGGCAGCGCCTCGCGCTTCACGCCGCCGACCATGCCGTCAAAGCCCAGCAGGAAGTGCAGCGCCATCGGGATGGCGATGTAATAGGCCATTGCCGCGCCCATCAGGAACAGCACCGGCGTCGCCAGGAGGAAAGGTAGCAGCGCCTTCTTTTCCTTGCGGTACAGGCCCGGCGCGACGAACTGCCACAGCTGGTTGGCGATCACCGGAAAGGCAATCATCATCGCGGCGAAGAAGGCGACCTTCACCTGAACGAAAAACGCCTCGAAAATCTCGGTATAGATGACGGTGCCCTGCCCGGCCGCGAGCAGCGGCCTGGCGAGGAAGCCGAAGATTGCTTCCGAGAAATACATCGACACGCCAAAGGCGATGCCGATCGCGACGATGCAGTAGAGCAGACGGCGGCGTAGCTCGATCAGATGCTCGAGCAACGGCGCGCGGCTGGCGTCGATCTCGTCATGTTCACTCACGACGACGCCCCTTCATTGGCGCGCGGCGCATGGGGTTCGACAGGCGCGGGGCCGACGACGGGCTTTTCCACCATCACCGGGCGGTCGCTATGATCGCCATGGTCCGTGCCGGCTTCACCCGCCGCATGAGGATCAGGCAGCGCCGGGATGGCCGGATGTGCATGGTCGACGGACGTAGCGGGAACCGCGTCGCTCACCGCCGGGGGCGTATCGGCGGCATGCTCGCGCATGATCCGCTCATTCTCCGCCGCCCAGCGCTTTTCCATCTCCTCCAGCTCGGCCTCGCGCACCATGTTGTCGAAGCCCTGGCGGAACTGGCGGGACACGCCACGCGCCTTGCCCACCCAATAGCCGACGACCCGCATCGCCTTGGGCAGGTCCTTGGGACCAATGACGACCAGCGCCACGATGGCGACGAGCAGGAACTCGCTCGAGTCGATGTTGAACATGGAGATCCGGTATTATCTGGTGGACCGGATCAACGATCGTCGCGCACGCGCTCGCCGTCACGATCGAAGGCGGGCTCGGCCGACTTCTGCGCCTCGATCCGTGCCGAGGGCTTGGCCGGCTTTTCGTCTTCCTCCGCCATGCCCTTCTTGAAATTCTTCACACCCTTGGCGACGTCGCCCATCAGGTTCGAGAAACGACCGCCGCCGAGCAGAAGAATGGCAACGATGGCAAGGACAAGAAGGTGGATCGGGCTAAAGCTGCCCATGGCACGTCTCCTGGAAATCTATGGTCTATCTAGGTCTTGGCATCGCCAGCGGCAATGGTCGAGGGATGCGGGACAAGCCCCGATCAGGGATGCGGAGCCGTGCCTGCGCATTGTGACGTAGCGGTGACGCAAAAGAAAGCTCATTCGCCATCCGGCGGGGCCATCGCCTCGGCTTCGTCCTCCAACCTTTCGAGCGCGAGATCGACGGGATCGAGCAGCCCGGCGGCGCGCAGATCCTCGATCCCCGGCAGGTCGCGGCGGCTGGTCAGCCCGAAATGCTGCAGAAAGGCCGGCGTCGTCGCATAGATGAGCGGCCGCCCCGGCACCTCGCGCCGGCCGGCGGGGCGCACCCATCCCGCCTCCATCAATACGTCGAGCGTACCCTTGGAGATGGCGACGCCGCGGATCGCCTCGATCTCGGCGCGGCTGACGGGCTCGTGATAGGCGATGATCGCCAGCGTCTCGATGCCTGCGCGCGACAGGCGACGTGCCTCTTCGCGATCGCGGCGAAGCAGGTGGGCGAGATCGGGAGCGGTCTGGAAATGCCAGCGATCGCCGCGGCGAACCAGCGCGATACCCCGGCCGCGATATTGCGCCTCCAGCGTCTCCAGCGCGACGCGAATGGCCGCATTGTCGGTCCCGGCGACATAGGCGCGGATCGAATCGATGCCCATCGGTTCGGTCGAGGCGAACAACACCGCTTCCACGGCGCGCACCGTCGGGTCGAGGTCGCTCATGCCGGCTGACGGATCAACAGCGGCGCAAAGGGTTCGGCCTGGCGCAACTCCACCTTGCCCTGGCGTGCGAGTTCGAGGACCGCCAGGAAGCTCGAGGCCAGCGCCGATCGGCGCAGCCGCTCGCTGCCCTCGGGCAGGAAGGTTTCGATCGCCGACCAGTCGACACGAGCCCCCACCAGCATCGACACGCGCTCCAGCGCGGCCTCCAGCGTCATCACCTGCCGATCGGCGACGACATGCATCACCGGCCGGGTTCGGGCATTGATCCGGCCATAGGCGGAGATCAGGTCGTAGAGTTCGGCCTGCCATAGCGCTTTGCGCTGCACCGCCAACCCTTCCGGCGCGCCCCGCGCGAAGACATCGCGCCCCAATCGGTCGCGCGCCATCAGCCGTGCGCCCGCCTCGCGCATTGCCGCCAGTCGTTCGAGCCGGAGTTGCAACCGCAGCGCCAATTCTTCCGGATCGGGCTCCTCCTCGGGCTGGCGGGGGAGCAGCAGCGCGGATTTAAGATAGGCCAGCCACGCCGCCATGACGAGATAATCGGCCGCCAGCTCCAACTGCATCCGCCCCGCCCGGTCGACGAAGCGCAGATATTGCTCGACCAGCGCGAGGATCGAAATCTGGCGCAGATCAACCTTTTGCGAACGGGCCAGCGACAGCAACAGGTCGAGCGGACCTTCCCACCCGTCCAGATCGAGCGTCAGCTGTTCCCCCGTCATCGTGCGGTCACCTTATCCCGCCGCGCCCCGGTTGGCGAGGGCCCTATGATCGGGTCGCCATCAAAATAAAAATCGGTTATCATTCATAGATCAGACTCGGGAGAGGATGGATGTTCATTCGTTACGGAATGTTGCTGATCGCGGCGGCAAGTCTTCCAGCCCAAGCAAAGCCTTCCCGCACGGAGACATGGGGCAAGCCTCAAGTGTCGTTCGAACAATATCGACGCGATGCCGTCGAATGCGCGACGATCGGTTATTTCCGCGACGTCTCGCAGGACGAACCCGCCAAAAAATTCATTCGCGGTTTCCAGACTTATGACAATGGCCTCAACATGCCGGTGTGGAACGGTGCTGGAGGACCGCCCATGGCGATGACCAGCACGCGCGATTCCGTGCTGATGATGAATCCCGATCAGCGATTGAAGGAGGTTCAGGCCGTTCAAGTCGGCGATGTCGAACGCTGCCTGACCGAGCGGGGCTATGCCAAATTCACGCTGACCGACAGGCAGGATCGCGAACTCAAACGCTATCCCAAAGGTAGCGATGCACGGCGGCAATTCCTGTATCGGCTGGCGTCGGCGGCTCGCTGATCGACAGGGTGATCATTCCCCACCTGCAAGGAGATCGTCCCAAAATTTTTCACACCATCCCGGCGAAGGCCGGGATCTAGTTAGGGAAGCGTCGGTACGTCATTCCAATGGTGCTGTAACTGGACCCCGGCCTTCGCCGGGGTGGAACGTGAGGGAAGATGGGCTTTCGCCACGATCCCCCACACAGGCAAGCAGGCCGGGCTGCCCGACAGGTGGCCTCTTGGGCCTAACCGGCCAAGGACAATAGGGCATCCCGCCGCGCGATCAGCTCGGCAAAGTCCCCCTCGCCCGGCCCCACACTCGCCATGGCCCGATCGAGCCGAGTACGCGCCGCCTCAGTGATCGACGGCACCCGGCCGGCGATCTCGACCATCTCGTCCATCCGGGCCCAGCAATCGAGGACTAGGTCGCACCCCGCCGCCAGCGCCCCCGCCGCCTTTTCGCCGGCGGTGCCGCTCAGCGCCTTCATGTCGATATCGTCGGTCATCAACAGCCCGTCGAACCCGATACGCTGGCGGATGATCCGGTCGATGACGATCGGAGACAGCGTCGCGGGGCGATCGGCATCCCAGGCCTCGAACACGATATGGCTGGTCATGCCCATCGGTGCGGCAGCCAGCGTGCGGAAGGGTTCGAGGTCGACCGCCAGCTCCGCCTCGCTCGCGGTGACGGTGGGCAACAGGTGATGCGAGTCGACCAGCGCGCGCCCATGCCCCGGCATATGCTTGACCACGCCGACGATGCCGGCCGCCGCCAGCCCCTCCAGCATCGCCCGGCCGAGCGCCGCGACCTGCATCGGCTCGGCGCCATAGGCCCGGCTGGCGATCGCCTCGGTGGTGTCGGCTTGCGCGACGTCGAGCAGCGGTGCGCAGTCGACGGTGATGCCCACTTCGCGCAGCATCAGGCCCAGCGCCTGGCCATTGGCACGCATCGCCTGAATCGCCGACATCGGCGCGATGTCATAGAGTTTGGCGAAGGCCGGACCAGCGGGAAAGGCCAGCCATTCGGGCGGACCCATCCGCGCGACGCGGCCGCCCTCCTGGTCGATCAGGATCGCCAGATCGTCCCGCCCCGCCAACGCCCGCAGATCGTCGGTAAGCGCACGGACCTGCGCGCGATCGACGATATTACGCTTGAACAGAATATAGCCCGCCGGCTCGACCGAGGCGAACAACGCCCGCTCATCGGGGGTCAGCACCGGGCCCGACAGGCCGAAAATCACGGGGATCATGACAGGCTCCAGCCCCCGACCCTAAATGGGCCAGGGGCATGATCGATCAACTGGCGACGAAGCAGCTTTCGCCGGCGACGCGCAGGCGGCCACAGATATCGGCGGCCTGGTTGGCGCCGCCAGCGTTCACGCGCAGACGATACAGCGTCTTGCCGTTCGCGGCGACCGGCTGCACGACCTTGCCCAGCGCCGCGACATAGGAGAAGCGCTTCGAGAAGCGGTCCCAGGCGGCATTGGCCGAAGCCTCGCTGGGATAGGCGCCGAGCTGCACCATCGAGCCGCTGCCCGACGACGTGGTCGGAGCCGGCCGCGCGGCGGTGACCGGTGCCGGCGCGACGAGCTTGCCGCCCGATTCGGGTACCTGCGCCACGGCGTTGCGACCGCCATTGGGCTCGCTCGGCTTCTGCACGACGCGGGTGCCATTCATCGGCGCCTCAGGGACCGCGCGCAGGTCGATCGCCCCGGTGCCACCGGCCTTGCCCGCGCTGGTGGCGATCGCGGTATCGCCCTCGCCCTTGACCTTCAGGCCGCCGGGATCGGACGGACGAACCTTATAATCCCCCTCGGGCGCGGCGATCAGCGCACCGTCGCCGTCACTGGCGGCCCGATGCGCCTGCCATTTGTAGAAGCCGAAGCCGATCGCAGCCAGGATGGCGAGCCCGATGATGACCAGCGCCACGACCTTGCCGATGCCGACGCCCTCGGGCTCGTCGGGCTCGACCGTCTCCAACCAGGGGAGCCGATCCTCCTCCGGCCGGTCATATCCGCGCAGATCCATCTCTTCCGCCATCACTTCATCTCCGACACAGCCTCAACGCCCATTAGCGCCAGACCGTTACGAATGACTTGCCCGATCCCCTCGCTGAGGAAAAGACGCGCGCGCGTCACGGCGGCGTCCTCCGCGATCAGGAAGCGGCGATCGGGGCGATCATTGCCGACATTCCAGGCCGCGTGGAAGGCCGCCGCCAGATCATAGAGATAGAATGCGATACGATGCGGCTCCCGCGCGACCGCCGCCGTCTCGACGATGCGCGGGAATTGCGCGGCCAGCTTCACCAGCGCGATATCCTCGGCATCGAGCAGCGACAGATCGGCATCGCCCCCTTCGATGCCCGCCTCGGCCGCGCGGCGCTTGAGCGAGGCGATGCGGGCATGGGCGTATTGCACGTAGAAGACCGGATTGTCCTTCGATGCCTCGACCACCTTGGCGAAGTCGAAATCCATCTGCGCGTCCGACCGCCGGGTCAGCATGGTGAAGCGCACCACGTCCTTGCCGACTTCGCGTACCACATCGGCCAGCGTCACGAAATTGCCCGCGCGCTTGGACATCTTCACCGGCTCGCCGCCGCGCAGCAGGCGGACCATCTGGACGAGCTTCACGTCGAACTTGGTCTTGCCGCCGGTCAGCGCCTCAACCGCCGCGACGATCCGCTTGACGGTGCCCGCATGGTCGGCACCCCAGATGTCGATCAGCTGATCGGCGGTCTGCGCCTTCTGATAGTGATAGGCGAGGTCGGCGCCGAAATAGGTCCAGGCGCCATTCGACTTCTTGATCGGGCGATCCTGATCGTCGCCGAACTGGCTGGAGCGGAACAGCGGCAGCTCGACCGGCTCCCAATCCTCGGGCGTCTCGCCCTTGGGCGCTTCCAGCACGCCGTCATAGACCAGACCGCGCGAACGGAGTTCCGCCTCGGCCGCCTCGGGCTTGCCTGCCGCCTGCAACTCGGCTTCCGAGGAAAACAGGTCGTGATGAATGCCGAGCAGCGCGAGGTCTTCGCGGATCATCGCCATCATCGCCGCGACCGCACGGGTGCGGAACAGGACCAGCCATTCGCTCTCGGGCGCGTCGACATAAGCGTTACCGAACTCGGCAGCGAGCGCCTCGCCCACCGGCTTCAGATATTCGCCCGGATACAGGCCTTCCGGAATCTCGATCGTCTCGCCGAGCGCCTCGCGGTAGCGGAGGTGTGCCGAGCGGGCGAGGACATCCACCTGGCCGCCGGCATCATTGACATAATATTCGCGGATGACCTTGTGGCCCGCAAACTCCAAGAGCGTGGCGAGCGCGTCGCCCACCACGGCGCCCCGGCAATGGCCCATATGCATCGGCCCCGTCGGATTGGCCGAGACATATTCGATATTGACCGTCACGCCCTCCCCGCGCGCCGAACGGCCGTAATCACCGCCCGCCTGCGGGATCGCGGCCAGTTCGTCGCGCCATGCCGCCTTGGTCAGCCGCATGTTCAGGAAGCCCGGCCCCGCGACCGAGACGCTCTCCACCTCGTCCAGCTTGCCCAGCTCGACCGCGATCGCCTCCGCCAGTGCGCGCGGATTGGTGCCCGCAGGCTTGGCCAGCACCATCGCGGCGTTGGTGGCGAGGTCGCCGTGGCTCGCATCACGCGGCGGCTCGACCGTGACGTTGCGGCGATCCAGCCCGCCGGGCAACGTGCCGGCGGCAACCAGCGTGTCCAGCGCCGCATCGATATGCGCGGCAAAGCGGGTGTAAAGCGTCATCACATCGTCCGATCGGGGTAGCAAAGCGTTGCGCTCTAGCGAAATCGGACGCCCGCTTCAAATCATGGCGTACGCCCCGCCGGAACGATTGCAGCAAGTGCAATCACGCGGAATGCCTTTGAAGTTGCCGCCCATGCTGCGCTGCAATATTCGGTATACGAAAGTTAAAGCGCGGAAAACGCGCGAGAGGACCTGATCCGGCTCAACGCACATGCGGGAGTGTCGATCATGCGCAAGACCATTCTGATCCTGGCCGCGGCCGTTGCCGCCATTCCGACCATCGGCGCCGTGGCGGCCGAAGGCGAGCAGCGTTTCGTTCACGAAGGCCAGACCTATGTCTACACTCGCTCGGTCGAGAGCGGCCATCCGGTAATCGAGGGCCACCGCTATCCCGGCGGCGAGCCGTTCCGCTTCATCGTGCGCGGCCACCGTGTGACCGGCTATACCGGCACCACACCGGTATCGTTCAGCACCGACGAAGCCAAGGGCGCGCTGGGCGCGGGCATCGAGACCAGCGCTCGCTGATCCCCCCCTTGTTTGCAAAGGATTGGCCCATCCCAATTTGGGGTGGGCCAATCCGTAAGGGCTTTCGCCGAGCCGGTTCACCAGCGTGGTTTGACCGCACTCCATTCCAAGAAGGCCGGGTCAGGTGCTGACGATACATAGGCCATCAGGATTTCCCGCGCCTCTTCGAACGTGAATACGTCGTGCTTTAGCGCCCGTTGAATCGTTTCGGTGTCCTTATGCACGGCGTATAAGCGACCATGCTCAGGGGCTTCGGCTTTTCCGATAGCATAGTCGCCATCCCGAAAGACGATATAAAGATAGCCACTGGTCTTGGTCTCAACTTTGAGCGAGCTCCCGGGGGCAACGCCGATCAACAGATCGTGAAGCAGATCGGACGTCACGGCGCGGTTTAGCTTTTCATCGCCTACAGACAAGACGAGACCCGGCATGACCGTCACCGCACGTGATTTCGCTCGAAGCGATTGCCCCGATCCACCTACAGCATCGCTCAAATAGCGCACGAGCGGGTCCGCCTGACGGCGGTCACGATGGGCCATCCACCATAAAAAAGGCACACCGCCAAACACGATCGCAGCAAGCAGCAGCGGATCGCCAAAACCCGTATCTTCCTTGCGGATCGCCCCCAGCAGAGCGGAGATGCCCATAAACGCCCACAGTGTTATAAAGGCGATGCCATTAAGGTCGGAACCAGCCCGGCCGCGCAGCCGCGTTTGATCGCCTTCCTGCGAGATGATGCCGAACACCATCGGCCCAGATCGATTGACCATCGAGAACCAAAGGCAAAACAGAGGCCCCACCACCCAACCCCGCGCGCCGTTCCGGGGTTCGAATAACGGCTTCAGGCCGGCCCTGATACGCCCTTGAGTCTCCGCCATAGAATAGGGTGCCAATAGATCGACGCGATAGCCAAACGGCTCGAACGGCATAATTCATTGCCCTTATCCGTGGCTTGCCACGATTTGCCATATTCGGCCACCGGCGCTTCAGAAGACCCAACAGGTCAATAGGCTTTTTACAACTGCAGCCATCAAAACCCTTCGGGCAGATCGATCGCTCCTACTACGTCCTGGTAACACCGCACCGCATAGCGATCGGTCATCCCGGCGATGAAGTCCGCGATATGGCGGCTGCGCTCGGGCTCGGCCTCGGGCAGGCGTTCGCGCCATTCCTCGGGCAGTTGCGCAGGGTCGGCGCGGTATGCCGCGAACAGGCCCTTCACGATGCCATGCGCCGCATCCGCCGCCGCCAGCTGGCGCGGGTGGTGGTAGAGATTGGCGTACATGAAGCGCTTCAGATCGCGCTCCTCGACCCGCATGGCTTCCGAAAAGCCGACCAGCGCGCGGCCGGCGGCACGCACATCAGTGACGTCGCCCACCCCGCTTTCAGTGATCCGGGCGCGGGTCTCGGCGACGAGGTCGTTGACCATCACGCCGATCTGCGAGCGGATCAGCTCGCTCGCCAGCCTTTTGGGCGCGACATCGGGAAACTTGGCGCGCGCCGTGTCCCAGCCGCGCGCGACCAGCGGCACCGCAAGCAACTGGTCGAGCGTCAACAGCCCGGCGCGCAGGCCATCGTCGATATCGTGATTGTCATAGGCGATGTCGTCGGCCAGCGCGGCCACCTGCGCCTCCAACGAGGCATGGCTATCCAGATCGAGCGGAAAACCCGCATCGGCCTCACGTAGCGCCCAGCCGGGATGGCGGACCGGCCCGTTATGCTTGGCCAGCCCCTCCAGCGTCTCCCAGGTCAGGTTCAGCCCATCCCAGCGCGGATAAGGCCGCTCGATCTCGGTCAGCGTACGCAGTGTGTGGCCGTTATGGTCGAACCCGCCCTGCTCGTCGAGCGCAGCCTTCAGCGCATCCTCGCCCGCATGGCCGAAAGGCGGATGGCCGATGTCGTGCGCCAGGCACAGCGCCTCGGTCAGGTCCTCGTTCAGCCCCAGCGTCCGCGCGATCGTGCGGCCGATCTGCGCGACCTCCAGGCTATGGGTCAGGCGGACGCGGAAATGGTCGCCATCGGGGGCCATGAAGACCTGGGTCTTGTGGCGCAGCCGGCGAAAGCTGATCGAATGGATGATGCGGTCGCGATCGCGCTGAAACGCGTCGCGCGGGCCCCGCTCGAGGCCCTTGGTCTCGTCATGGCGGCGGCCCCGGCTTTCGTCGGGGAAGGATGCCCAGGGGGCAAAAAGGGTCATCTGCTTATTTCGCGTCGAGCCGCGTGACCGCCTGCCCCGCCTCGCTGTTGACCGGGAAGGCCGAAACACCCTTCTTGGCCAGCTTGTTGACAAAGGCGCGCGCTTCCTCATCGGTCTTGAAGGGACCGGTCAGCACGCGGTGGGTGGCGCGCAACGGCGTCTTGTACCCCTGATGACCGGCGAACAGCTCGGGCGCCTTGGCCTTGGCGGCGGTCCACGCCTTGGGCAGATCCGACTCGTTCGCGCCGCCCGCGACCTGGACCCAGATGCGCGCGGGATTGGCGCGGGCCTTGCGCTTCTCTTCGGCGGCTTCCTTGTCGGCCAAAGCCTTTTTCTCGGCCTCCGCCTTCTTCGCAGCAAGGGCCTTCTTGTCGGCGGCGGCCTTGGCGAGCTTCGCCTTGCGTTCGGCGGCGATTTCCTTGGGATCGCGCGCCGGCGGCTCGACCACTTCGGCGGCCTTTTCACGTGCCGCCTCGTCGCGCTCGGCCTTGGCCCGCGCCTCGGCCAGCACACGCTGCGAGGTAGTGCTCACCGGCGTGGCGGCGGCGACCACGGTCGGGCGCTCGGGCCCCTCGACGCCCAGTTCGGAGGCGGGGATCGACAGATTGGCGACGATCCGGGCCAGCACCGAATCCTCCCGCACCGCGCGCGCGGCCGCCAACGAAGGGCGACGCGCCGTCGAGACCGGCGGCTTGGGCGTCGGTGTTGGTTCTTCGGTTCGCGGGGGCAGCGGCTGGATCATTGCGGTCGCGACGGGAGCGGGTGTCGGCGTGACCGGCGCCACTTGAACGGGCGGGTTGGCCAGGGTCGGCGAAGCGGGCGCAGCCTGCGCAACCTGGGCCGGCGGCGTGGCGGACGGCAGCGGCTGAACTTGCGCCACCTGCGCTGGCGGGTTCGCGGCCGGAAGTGGCTGGATCATCGGCCGGGCAGGCTCGGCGGACGCGACGGCGGTCGCCGGCGCCGATGAGGTGGCCGTCGGCAGGGACGAGGTGAAGCCGGGCAGTGGCTGCACCATCTGCATCGGGGCGGCGGCCGGGGTAGCCCGTTGTTCGGTTGCCGGACGGACCGGATTGGCCGAGGCCATCTGCACCGGCGCGGGGGTTTCGGTGCGTACGGGTGCGGTACGGGCCGGGCCCGGAACGGCCGCAGCGAGGGCCGTGCCACGATTGTTGCGGTTCGCGTTGCGGCCGTTGCGCCGGGTGTCACCGCGTGACGCGACAGGCGCCGCCACCGGGGTGGACGACGCCAGCGCGACCGGCGCGGTCGGGGCCAGGGCCGGCAACACCGGTGCCAGTCGCGCATCCGCCAGACGCTCGGGCGTGGCACGCGTCTCACCGAAATGCACCGCAAAGGCGCGATCGACGGCGGGCAAGGTCGGCAGTCGCTGGAAGAAAGGTTGCAGCCCCTGCGCCAGTTGCGGCGGCATCATCGTGCTGGCGATCCGTGTCGCTTCGGGCAGATCGCCGCCCATCGCCAGAATGAAGGCGCGCGCGCGCCAGGCCGCCCGATCGGCCTTGCGCAGCAGGGGGTCTAGCTGTTCGAGCGCCTGTTCGCGCTGCCCCGAAATACCGAGCGACAGGGCATAGCGACGGATGAGCTCGTCGCTCGGATCCTTGGCCAAGGCCAGCCGGTAATCGCGCTGCGCCCGGGGCTGGTCGCCGACCAGATCATAGGCCAGGCCCCGATCCGCCGCGAACTGTGCCGCTGGCAGTCCCGCTGCCTCGGCCTGCGCGAAGTAACGCAGGGCCTCGCCGGGCCGTTCGGAGCGGACCAGGATCGACGCCATCCCCGCCTTGATCCGCGGATCGCGGACATCGACCTTTTCGGCGCGGGCGAGCAGCGAGGCCGCACCCGACAGATCGTCGAGATGGATCGACAGTTGCGCGGCTTCGATCAGGGCGTTCACGTCGCGCGGGTTCTGCGCCACGCGCCGCATCACATCCCCCAGGCGATCGGCATCGGTTGTGCCGGGAAGCGGCTGAACCACCTCCTGGGCCAGAAGCGGGGACGGAGCGGTCGCCAGCATCAGGGCGAGCGCCAGCGAAGCGCGGGAAAGGAAAGTCGGCGTCATGGGACTATGTCCCATAAAGCGCGTTTCGCGCCACCGGGCAATGGGCATCGCACACCGGCGCGCCCGGTCGCTCTGAACGGTCGACCAACAGGTGTGGCATCATGGCCGGCGCGGGATGGCAGCCCGTCGTCACAAACTGCCGGCCACTCGTCTTCAATAGCCTTCATTCTGGTCGGAATAGCGGGTCGGTTCGGTCCAGTGGCGCTTCTTGATCGCACGACGTTTGAAGACGAACCAGATCCACCCCGCTTCCAGCAGAAACCCGGCCAGCCCAGCGAGGTCCGCCAGCGTCGATGGCCGATCGACCAAAAACAGGAGCGTGACAAAGGGTAACAGAGCCCAAGCAGCCAAGGACCGCAAATCCGTCGACCAGAATCGATGATCGTCCACGCTGATCTGCGAGTCGACAAAATCGACAAATTCCCGCCAGAGCGAAGCCATCAGGCAGAGTAGCGGTCGATAGTGACGGCAGGCAAGCGGGACAGCCCAAGCTTTCCCAAGGTCGCTCGATATTCGTCGGATTGCCCTTGGAGGCTTATTCCCCGCAGGGACCACTCGAGGCGCGATGCCAGGGGAGGATCACTAAAAAAGCCGATTTTGACCAGCAGCGCCCCCCTTTCCGGAAGGAAAGGTTGAATCTCGATTTACCGCCAAAATCAAAAAGGCCCACCCGATCGCTCGGGCAGGCCCTTTTGTGACATTCCCGCCAGCGGCGCTGACGGACCAGGATTACTGGTTGTTCTGGCGGTGCAGGAAACGCGGGATGTCGAGCGACGAGTCGCTGGTACCCTGCGCATTATCGTCGCGCTGCGCACCGCGCGCCGCATTCGACATACGCTCGAACAACGTACCGCCCAGCTTCACGCGCGGGGCCGGCTGAGCCGGGACATCGCCGGCTTCACTGCCCGGGGCCAGCCAGCGGCGGCGCGCCTCTTCCGAACCGGGGGCCGGTTCGGCGGGAGCGGCAGGTGCCGAAGCCTGGGGCTGGGGCGGCGCGTTGGGGACGATCGTGTCGGCACCCAGAACCAGCTCATCCTCCTGGGCCGGCTGCGGCGCGGCGGGGGCCGCCACCGGGGCCGGCGGCGTCACGACCGAAGCGGCCGGGGTCACGCTCGGCGACGGCGCGGCCGGCTGCGGAGCCGATGCGGGGGCCGGCGTCGGAGCAGCGGCCTGCGTCGCGGGCGCCGCTGGTTCGCTCGGGCGATAGCTCGGCGTATCGTCGGTCTTGCGCGCCATGCCGCCCATGCTGAAGCTGCTGCGCTGCGCCTCGACCGGCGCGGCGGCACCCGGCTTCACATCGGCGTCGATGCCGGTGGCGACCACCGACACGCGGATGCGGCCTTCGAGTTCGGGATTGAACGCCGAACCCCAGATGATGTTGGCTTCGGGATCGACCAGCTCGCGAATGTGATTCGCCGCCTCGTCCACCTCGAGCAGGCGCATATCGTCGCCGCCCGTGATCGAGATGATGACGCCCTTGGCCCCCTGCATCGACACACCGTCGAGCAGCGGGTTAGCGATGGCCTTCTGCGCCGCCTCGATCGCGCGATTGTCGCCGGTGGCTTCACCGGTGCCCATCATCGCCTTGCCCATCTCCTGCATCACCGAACGGACGTCGGCGAAGTCGAGGTTGATGAGGCCCGGCATGACCATCAGGTCGGTGATGCCGCGCACGCCCTGCTGCAGCACCTCGTCCGCCATCGCGAACGCTTCCTTGAAGGTGGTGTTGGCGTTGGCGATCAGGAACAGATTCTGATTGGGGATGACGATCAGCGTATCGACGTACTTCTGCAGTTCCTCGATGCCGCCATCGGCCGACTTGGCGCGACGATTGCCCTCGAAGGCGAAGGGCTTGGTCACGACGCCGACCGTCAGGATGCCCATGTCACGCGCCGCCTTGGCGATGACGGGCGCCGCACCCGTGCCGGTACCGCCGCCCATGCCGGCGGCGATGAAGCACATATGGCTGCCCTCGAGCAGCTTCGACAGATCCTCGATCGTCTCCTCGGCCGCCGCACGGCCGATTTCCGGGCGGCTGCCCGCACCCAGACCCTGTGTGATCTTGGCACCCAGTTGGATACGCTGCGGCGCGATCGACTGCTTCAATGCCTGCGCGTCGGTATTGGCGACGAGGAAATCCACGCCCTGTACCTCGGCGCGCATCATGTTCGCGATCGCGTTGCCGCCGGCACCGCCGACACCGATCACCGCAATGCGCGGCGTCAGTTCGTCGACCTCGGGTGCGATGAATTCGATGCTCATCCCAATTTTACTCCGCCGTTCCCGATCGATACGCTAAGACCGGGCCCCTGAATAACTGTTAGTGCACCAGCGACCGGCCCGGTGCCAACCCAAAACTGCCTAGTCTCGGGCAGATTTGCTTAATAATTCGCCTTCGCCGCCTGAATCAGCCGCCGGAACAGCCCCATGCCGCTCGGCCGGTGGACCGTCTGGTTCGTCGGCGCGATGCTGCGCAGGTCGATCGGGTCGGTCGCGGCATAGAAAGCCAGACCGGCGAGCGTCGCGAAAGCCGGGCCGCCATGCGCATCGGGCAGACCGGTCAGCCCGCGCGGTCGCCCGATCCGGACCGAGCGACCCAGCGCCTGCTGCGCATAATCGGCGATGCCCTTCAATTCCGCGCCGCCGCCGGTCAGCACGACCTGACGCCCGACCGGCCCCTCGAACTTCAACTGCTGGAGCGCCTTGCGGATTTCGCCCATCTGATGCTCCAGCCGCTGACGGATCACGCCGATCAGCTGCGCCTTGGTGATCTGCATCGTGTCGCCACCATCCTCGGCGGAAATGGGCGTCACCTGGATCATGTCGTGATTGTCGCGCGGGCTCGCATTGGCCGAGCCGTGGAAGCACTTCATCCGCTCGGCCATCTGCCGCCGCGTGCCGAAGGCCGAGGCAACGTCATCGGTAATATCGGCCGCGCCCATCGGCAGCGAGCACAGCCCGACCAGCATTCCGCCCGCAAACAGCGAGACATTGGTGATCCCCGCCCCCATCTCGACCAGCGCGACGCCGAGCTCACGCTCTTCGTCGGATAGGCAGGCGAGACCCGTCGCCACCGGCGCGGCGATGATCGACTTCACCTCCAGATGCGCCGAACGGACACATAGGTCGAGATTGCGCACCGGCGATCCGTCAGCGGCGACGACATGGATATGCACGCCCAATCGGTCGGCATGGAGCCCTAGCGGCTTCTTCACCCCCGTCAGCCCGTCGAGCGTGTAAAGCGCGGGCTGCGCGTGCAGCACCATCCGTCCCTGCGGATCGATCGAGTTGCGCCCGGCCGCCAGCAGCGCGTCGATATCGCCCTGTTCCACCCGGTGCCCGCCCAGTTCGAATTCGACCTCGGCCACGTCGGACACCAGGCCACCGGCCGAAAAGCCGACCCAGACATTCTCGATATTGATGCCGGCGATCCGTTCGGCCTGTTCGACCGCCTCGCGCACCGCCGCCTCGGTCGCGCCCATATCGGCGATATAGCCGCGCTTGACGCCCCGGCTTTCGCGCTGGCCGGTGCCCAGCACGATCAGTTCGCCGCCATCGCCCTTGCGCGCGATCAGCGCGGAGACCTTGGACGAGCCGATGTCCAGCGCGGTGATCAGCCCCTCGGGTGCAATCTTTGCCATGACCTTGCTACCCCTGTGATGCCCCTTCGGCCGTCGTTTCGTCCGCACCATTACCCGGTGCGGTTTCGCCGGCCGTGCCCCCGGCCTTGGCCGGATCGGCCAGTGCGTGATTCTGATTCAAACCGGGCTTGCGCGCAACCAGCTTCGTCGGGTCGCGCATATCAAAGCGCAACCAGCCGCGCCCGAGCAACGGCCGCGAGCCGTCCATCGCCGCAAACTTCATCAACGCCGCCCCCGCCCCGTCCTCGGGCAAGGCCAGCGTCTCGCCGCTGTCGAAGGTCAGGTCCCAGCGGCGATTGCCGATCCACGTCGCCGCCTTTACCCGCGGCTTCAGCGCCGGCGCGGCGGACAGCAGCGCCTGATAGGCGGGTTCCTGCAAATTGGCACCAGGCCCGATGATCAGCGGCAGGTCGGGCATCGCCTCCGCCCGTACCGGTTCCAAGAGTACCCCGCCCGCATCGATCAGGGTCAGCTGGCCATTGTCCTGCCACACCGCCGCCGGGTTCCGCTCCTCGATATCGACGAGCAGAGTATCGGGCAGCCGCCTGGAGACATGCGCATCCTTGATCCAGCCGTAACGCAGCAGCTTGGCACGGACGTCCTCCAGATTGACCAGCGGCATCGCCCGGCTCTGCTGGTCGAGCGCGACGGCATAGACGGTCATCCGGTCCATGCGCTTCAGGCCGGTCACCTCGATCTGCTGAACCTTGAAACCGGCATGGCCCGCCTGCTCGGCGATCGCTGTGCCGATCATGCCGGGTACGCCGACATAGGTCGCGACCGCCAGCGCCGCCGCGCCAGCGCCGCCCAAGATGGTCCAGGTGACCGCTTTCTTGACCGTCTCTTCGCTGACCGGAACCTTGGCCAGCAGCCGCTCGGTCAGCGTGACGCGCTTGACCGGCTGGCGGCGGCGCGGCGCCGGGCGGCGCGGCGGGGGGCCGCGCTTGATCGTCCGGCTCATCCCGCCTGATCCTTGTACCAGGCGATCGCCTCATCGACGATCGCCTGGACCAGCGTGTCGTAATCCATGCCGACATGGCGGCCCTGTTCGGGAACCAGGCTGAGCGGGGTCATACCCGGCTGGGTGTTGACCTCCAGCAGGAACAGGCCGTCGACACCGCGCTCGTCATCCCAGCGGAAGTCGGAGCGCGAGGCACCGCGACAGCCCAGGATGCGGTGTGCCTCGAGCGCCAGCGACTTGCACGCCTCGGCGATCTCGTCGGGAATCTGCGCCGGGCAGACATGCTCGGTCAGGCCGTCGGTATATTTGGCGTCGAAATCATACCAGCCGTTCTTGGGCTTGAGTTCGGTCACGCCCAGCGCGCGGTTGCCGAGCACGGCGGTCGTCAGCTCGCGACCCCGGATATAGGGTTCGGCGAGCAGTTCCTCGAATTCGGCCCAAGGACCCGCGACATCCCGCGCGATCGGATTGCCGTGGTTGCTGGTGTCGGTGACGATCGCGACGCCGACCGACGACCCCTCATTGACCGGCTTCAGCACATAGGGGCGCGGCAGCGGATCACCGGCGAACAGCTCCTCCGACTTGACGATACGGCCACCCGGCATGGGGATACCGTGCGGCACGAGCGCCTGCTTGGTCAGCACCTTGTCGATCGCGATGACCGAGGTGGCGAGGCCCGAATGGGTGTATGCTATGCCCATCAGATCGAGCATGCCCTGCACCGTGCCGTCTTCGCCGGGAGAGCCGTGCAGCGCATTGAAGACGAGATCGGGCTGGGCTTCGACCAGCCTGGCCGCGACGTCGCGGCCCATGTCGATCCGGGTGACGCGGTGGCCGGCCCGCTCCAGCGCATCGGCGACGCCCGCGCCGGACATCAGCGACACTGGCCGCTCCGCCGACCAACCGCCCATCAGAACCGCGATATGGATAGGATTGGTCACTTCGCGATTCCCACTCGTTGTATTTCCCATTCGAGCGTGACGCCCGATTGGGCTTTCACCTTGGCCCGGACCTCCTCGCCCAGCGCCTCGATCTCCGCCGCCGTGGCGTTGCCGAGGTTGAGTAGGAAGTTGCAATGCTTCTCCGACACCTGCGCATCGCCCAGCGTCAGCCCCCGGCACCCCGCCGCATCGACCAGCGCCCAGGCCTTGTGGCCCTCTGGGTTCTTGAAGGTCGAGCCGCCGGTCTTGGAACGCAGCGGCTGCGATGCTTCGCGGGCGGCGGCGATTCGGTCCATCTCGGCCTGGATGATCTCGGGTTCAGCAGCCTGGCCTTGGAAGGTCGCCTCGACCACCACGGTACCATCGGTCAGGTTGGAGTGGCGATAGGTGTATTCGAGGTCCGCGACGCCCAGCGTCTCGACCGTGCCGTCGCGCCGCACCACCGTGGCGGAGACGAGCACATCGGCCACCTCACGGCCATAGGCCCCGCCGTTCATCCGCACGAAGCCGCCGACCGTGCCGGGGATCGAGCGCAGGAACTCCAGCCCGCCGATCCCCGCATCGCGCGCATTGGACGAAACGAGAATGCCCGAAGTCCCACCGCCGCAGGTGATAAGGTGCTCTTCCCCGGCTCGCGCATAGCTGAACGGCTTGCCCAGCCGCACCACCACGCCCGGCACCCCGCCGTCGCGCACGATCAGGTTGGAGCCGAGACCCAGCGCCATGACCGGTACCTCGCCCCCGAGCGCCTTCAGGAACGCCGACAGGTCATCGACGTCCTTGGGCTCGAGCAGATATTCGGCCGGTCCGCCCGCCTTGAACCACACGAGCGGCGCCAGCGGCGCTGCCGGGGTCAGTCGGCCAGCGGTGTCGGGTAGGTTCATCGGCGCGCCTCGATGGCGTCCGCCAGACCCGCCGCCCATTTGGTGATGTCGCCCGCGCCCAGGCAGACGATCATGTCATCCGCGCGGATCGAGCCCGACAAGTCCTCGGCCAGTGCATCAGCATCCGCCACCGTCGCAGTCGAACGATGCCCGCGCCGCTTCAGCCCCTCGACCAGCGCGGAGGCGTCCACGCCCTCGATCGGCTGCTCGCCCGCCGCATAAACCGGCGTCACCAGCACGCGGTCGGCATCGTTGAAGGCGGTCTGGAACTCCTCCATCAGATTGCCGAGCCGGGTGAAGCGGTGCGGCTGCACCACCGCGATCACACGACCGCGCGCGCCTTCGCGGGCGGCGGCCAGCACCGCGCGGATCTCGACCGGGTGATGGCCGTAATCGTCGATGACGGTCGCGACGCCGCCGTCCACCGCGATCTCGCCGACCTTGGTGAAGCGGCGCTTCACGCCGCCGAACTGGCCGAAGCCCTGCTGGATCGTCGCGTCGTCGATGCCCAGCTCCAGCGCCACGCCGATCGCGGCCAGCGCGTTCTGGACATTGTGACGGCCGGGCATGGGCAGCTCGATGCCCTCGATCGAACGGCTGGAGCCGTCACGGTGGCGGATGATCGCCTCGAACCGATTGCCGCCGGGAATCGGCGTGACGTTGACGCCGCGCACGTCCGCCTGCGCCGAGAAGCCATAGGTCACGACGCGGCGGTCCCGGACGCGCGGCAGGATGTTCTGCACCTCCGGGTGATCGAGGCAGAGCAGCGCCGCGCCGTAGAAGGGGACGTTCTCGACGAACTCGACGAACGCATCCTTCACCCGGTCGAACGAGCCATAATGGTCGAGATGCTCGGGGTCGATATTGGTGACGACCGCGATCGTGCCGTCCAGGCGCAGGAAGCTGCCGTCGCTCTCGTCCGCCTCGACCACCATCCAATCGGAGGCGCCCAGACGCGCGTTCGAGCCATAGCTATTGATAATGCCGCCATTGATGACGGTCGGGTCCACGCCCCCGGCATCGAGCAGCGCCGCGACCATCGAGGTCGTCGTGGTCTTGCCATGCGTGCCCGCCACCGCGACGGTGGACTTCAGCCGCATCAGCTCGGCCAGCATCTCGGCGCGGCGCACCACGGGGATGCGACGTTCGAGCGCGGCTTCGACTTCGGGGTTCGAGCGGGTGATCGCGGTCGAGGTCACGACGACGGCCGCATCGCCCAGATTGTCGGCACCGTGGCCGATCGCGACCGCGATGCCCTTCTCGCGCAGGCCCTGCACGACATAGCCCTCGGCCACGTCGGAACCCTGCACGCGGTAGCCGAGATTCTTCATCACCTCGGCAATGCCCGACATGCCAATGCCGCCGATGCCGACGAAGTGGATCGTGCCGATATCCGTGGCGACGCCCTTCATGCGCCTGCTCCCGCCAAATTCCGTGTTCCTTGTGATTTGCCCACCGGCAAGACCATGCGCGGTGCGTCGAGGCTTTCGACCAGATCGGCGAGGTCGCTCGCCGCTTCCGGCCGTCCGCAGGCGCGTGCGCGTCCCGCCGCATTCTCCAGCGCTGCCGGGTCGAGGCCCAGCTTCTGCATCTGCTTGGCCAGTTCGACCGGCGTGAAATCCCCCTGCGCTATGGTGCGCGCACCGCCCGCCTTGGTCATCTCACGTGCGTTGACTGTCTGGTGATCGTCGGTCGCACTCGGCAGCGGCACCAGGATCGCGGGGCGCCCCGCGACCGTCAGCTCGGCCAGCGTCGAGGCCCCGGCCCGCGCGATCACCAGATGCGCCCAGGCGAGTTGCTCGGGCAGGTCGGGCAGATAGGTGGCGAGCTCGGCCGGAATTTCATGCTCGGCGTATTTGGCGCGCACTGCATCGATATCCTCGATCCGCGCCTGATGCGTAACCTGCAACCGCCGGCGGAAGGTGACCGGCAGCATGGCGAGCCCATCGGGCACGACTTGGCTAAGGATGCTCGCCCCCTGGCTGCCCCCGGTTACGAGGACCCGGAAGATGCCGTCCTCCTCCAGCAGCGGATAGGGACGCGACCGCAGTGCCAGCACCTGATCGCGCACCGGGTTGCCGACCAGCCGCGTCTTGGCCGCATGCTTGGTGCTCAACCGCTGGGTGTCCTCATAGGACAAGGCGATCGCATCGACCTTGCCCGCGACCAGCCGGTTGACCCGACCCAGCACCGCATTCTGCTCGTGGATCGCGGTCGGAATGCCTTCCGCGAAGGCCGCCAGCAGCGCGGGCATCGCCGGATAGCCGCCAAAGCCGATCACCGCCGCCGGGCGGAAGGTGCTATACAACTCACGCGCCATCGCCCGGCCACGCCACATCTCGCGCAGCGCCTTGGCCCAGCCGACCGGCCCGCCCGCAAAGCGCCCGGCGGGCAGGACATGCGTCTGGATATCCTCGAACAGCCCCGGAAAGCGCACGCCGCGCGCGTCCGACACCAGCGCCACGCGATGACCGCGCCGAGTCAGCTCGGCCGCGAGAGCCGCAGCAGGAACCATGTGACCACCGGTTCCCCCGGCGGCGAGGACGAAGTGACGGCTCATTGCCCGCTCCACCTGACTACATAGGGGCTGCGCGTCAGGAACGGATTGCGCCGCGTGAACGCCAGCAACAACCCCATCCCGATCGACAGCGCGATCATCGACGAGCCGCCATAGCTGATGAACGGCAGGGTCATCCCCTTGGACGGGGCCAGCCCCGTATTCACCGCCATCGAGATCAGCGCCTGCGCGCCGAACTGCACCGCCAGCCCGGAGGCGGCGTAGAGCTTGAACTCATCCTGTTCGTCAAGCAGCTTCACGAAGACCCGTACCACGATCGCCAGGAAGACGAGCGCGATGATGGCGCAGGCGATCAGTCCGAACTCCTCGCCGATCACCGAATAGATATAATCGGTATGCGCCTCGGGCAGACCGAACTTGGCCGCACCGCCGCCGGGGCCCGTGCCGGTCCAGCCCCCGGCGGTCAGCGTGTTGTGCGCGGCGTTCACCTGGAAATGGTCGGCCGCGCCCTCGCCATCGACATCGGGGAACAGGAACGCGTTGATGCGATTGCGCGCCACGCCATAGAACATATAGGCCATGACCAGCCCGATCGGCGCCAGCGATCCGATTGCCAGCATCACGCGCATCGGCGTGCCCGAAATCATCAGCAGCGCGATCCAGACCAGGCAAAAAACGATCGTCTGTCCGAAATCGGGTTGCAGCATCAGCAGCCCGGCGACCAGTCCGGTCATGCCCATGGTGATCAGCGTCGCGGGCAGATCGCGCTCCTTGGCCTTCAGCGACAACAGCCAGGCGGTCGTCACGATGAACATCGGCTTGAGGAACTCGGACGGCTGGAACTGCGCGATGCCAAAGCCGATCCAGCGCCGCGCGCCGTTGATCTCGACGCCGATAAAGGGCGTGACCGCCAGGATCGCGATCAGGATGCCGGTGCCCAGCACCGCCATGCGCCTTGCAGTGACGACCGGCAGCATCGACACGCCGAACAGCACGGGCAGCGAGACGCCGACCCACATCACCTGTCGCCAGAAATAATAGAGCGGCGCGAACTTCCGATGCTCGCCCGAATAGCGCATCGCGGTCGCGGGGCTTGCGGCAGCGACCGCGATCAGGCCGATCGCGATCAGGAACAGGGTGAGCAGCAGCAGCACCCGGTCGATATCCCAGAACCAGGTGCCCAGCGGGGAACGGTCACCGCGCCCGCCGCGTCCCTTGATCGATCCGATCAGGCCGGGGCGCGCGGTCGTCTTTGGCGCGCGATCCTTCATGCCAGGGCCTCCACCGCCGCGCGAAAGGCATCACCCCGCGCTTCATAATCGCGAAACTGGTCGAAGCTGGCGCAAGCTGGGGACAGCAGCACCGTATCACCCGGCCGCGCCGCCGCCGCCGCATGGACGACCGCCGCCTCCAGCGTGCCCGATTGCTCGACCACCGGCACCTTGTCCTTCAACAGATCGAAGAACAGCGGCGCCGCCTCGCCGATCGTATAGGCCGCGACGACATGATCCAGATGCGCGGCGCAGGCGTCGAGGTCGTCGCCCTTGCGCTTGCCGCCGACGATCCAGTGGACTCGCGGAAAGGCGGCCAGCGCGGGGGCGGTGGATTCGGGATTGGTCGCCTTGGAATCATTGACGAACGCCACGCCGTTCCGGGTCGCGACATGCTGCATCCTGTGCGGCAGGCTGGCATAGCTGGCAAGGCCGGCCTCGATCGCGGCCTCGTCGATCCCTAGCGCCCGCGTCACCGCAATCGCGGCTTGCGCGTTCTGGGCGTTGTGCGGCCCATGCAGCGCTGGCCAGCGGCGCTGGTCGATTACCGTGTCCGGCGCGATCGTCACGAGGTCGTCGGTGCGTCCCGCCAGCCCTTGCGCGATATTCGCCGACGCTTCGTCGCCAGTGCCAACCACCGCGACATGGCCCGCCGTCTGCATCGCGAACAGCCGTGCCTTGGAGGCGGCATAGCCCGCAAAGCCGTCATAGCGATCGAGATGATCCGGCGTGATGTTGAGCAATACCGCCACGTCGCAATCGAGGCTCTGCGTCAGGTCGATCTGATAGCTGGACAGTTCCAGCACATAGACCCCGCCCTCGGGCAGCGGCGCCTGCCCCAGGATCGGCAGGCCGATATTGCCGCCCATCAGCGTCGGGACGCCCGCCGTCTTCAGAATGTGGTGGACGAGCGCGGTGGTGGTCGACTTGCCGTTGGTGCCGGTGATGCCGACGACCTTGTGCGGCGGCAGGTTTTTGCGCGCCTGAGCGAAGAGTTCGATGTCGCCGATCACCGGCACCCCCGCCGCGCGCGCGGCTGCGGCCAGCGGGTGGGTGTTGAGCGGCACGCCCGGCGACACGACCAGTGCGTCGAAGCCCGACATATCATCGAGCGGCGCGATGCTCAGCCCGTCATGCGCGGCGAAGGCCTCCCGCTTGGCCGGTTCCGAGTCCCAAGCCACCACCCTCCCCCCGCCCGCGAACAACGCCGAAACGGTCGCGGCGCCGGAGCGCGCCAGCCCCAGCACCGCGAAAGTCTTGCCCGCCCAGTCGCTTGCGACGATCATCGCAGCTTCAACGTCGACAGGCCCGCCAGCATCAGCACCAAGGCGATGATCCAGAAGCGGATCACCACCGTCGGCTCCGACCAGCCGAGCTGTTCGAAATGATGGTGGATCGGTGCCATGCGAAACACGCGCTTGCCGGTCCGCTTGTAGAAGAAGACCTGGATGATCACCGACAGCGCCTCGACCACGAACAGGCCGCCGATGATGCCCAGCACGATCTCGTGATGGGCGACGACCGCGATCGTGCCGAGCGCGCCGCCCAATGCCAGGCTGCCCGTATCGCCCATGAACACCGCCGCCGGGGGCGCGTTGAACCAAAGGAAGGCGAGCCCCGCGCCGATCACCGCGCCGCAGAAGATGGCGAGTTCACCGGCACGCGGGACATGCGGGATGCCCAGATAGTCGGCGAACTTCACGTTGCCGACCAGATAGACGATGACCAGGAACGCCACGCTGGCGATGATGACCGGCATGGTCGCGAGGCCGTCGAGGCCGTCGGTCAGGTTCACCGCATTGCCGAACGCCACGATCGTGAAGGCGGCGAAGACGGGGTAGAAGATGCCCAGATCGATATACATGCGCGTGGTGAAGGGCAGATAGAGCGGCGTGCCGTTCTGCCCCATGATGATCCACGCCGCGATCCCCGCGATCAGGAATTCCAGCAACAACCGCGTCCGGCCCGATACGCCGGCGGTCGAGGCTTTGCGGACCTTGTCATAATCGTCGAGGAACCCGATAGCGCCGAAGCCCAGCGTGACGAACAGACAGGCCCAGACGAAGGGATTGCTCAAGTCCATCCACAGCAGGATCGACAGCGCCATGCTGGTCAGGATCATCAGCCCGCCCATGGTCGGCGTGCCGCGCTTGGCGAGGTGCGTCTGTGGCCCGTCGGCGCGGATCGGCTGCCCCTTGCCCTGGCGGACGCGCAGCCAGCCGATGAAGCGCGGCCCGATGATCAGGCCGATGAGCAGCGCGGTCGCGATCGCCGCGCCCGAGCGGAAGGACAGATAGCGGATGAGGTTGAGTAGGCCCGGAAATCCGAGATGCTCCGCGATCCAGTACAACATTATCCTTGCGCCCCGCCCCGTCGAGATTCCTGGCCCAGACCGGCGACGACACGCGCCAGCCCGACCCCGTTGGACCCCTTGATCAGCACCACGTCATTGGGCGCGATGATCGAGGCCAGCGCGGCTTGCGCGGCCTTTGCGTCGGTCACATGAACGAAATCGACCCGCCCCTCAAGCGCGGCGGCCAGCGGCGCCATCGATTCGCCGACCAGCAGCACCTTTTCGACGTGGGCGGCAAGGATCGGTTCGGCGAGACCGGCGTGATAGTCGGCCGAGTCGTCGCCCAGTTCGCGCATCTCGCCCAGCACGGCGACATGCCGCCCCGGCTCCTCGGCCAGCACCGCCAGCGTGGCGCGCATCGAAGCGGGGTTGGCATTGTAGCTTTCGTCGATGATCAGTGCGCCATTGGCGGCCCGAAAGCGTGCGCCACGCCCGGCCAACCCGCCCAGTTCGGCGAGCGCCAGACCGGCCAGCCCTAGATCGCCACCCGCCGCATCGACCGCCGCCAACACGGCCAGCGCATTGGACACCCAATGCTGCCCCGGCTGCGACAAGGTGAAATTCAACTCGCGATCGCCCAGCCGCGCGGTCACGAAGCTGCCGCCATTGGGGCCGCGCATCGCCTCCATCGCATGGACATCGGCGGCGGGATCGAAGCCGAAGGTCACGATCCGCGCGGCATAGGGCTTGGCCGCCGCGATCAACCTATCGCGATGCGGGCTGTCATAGGGGATGATCGCGGTGCCGCCGGGCTCTAGCCCCTGGAAGATTTCGCCCTTGGCGTCGGCGATGGCGGATTCGTCGGGGAAGAATTCGGTATGGGCGGGCGCGATGGCGGTGACGATCGCGATGTGCGGGCGCACCATCGCGGTCAGTGCGGACAGTTCGCCCGCATGGTTCATCCCCATCTCGAACACGCCCGCGCGAACGTCACGCGGCATCCGCGCCAAGCTCAGGGGCACGCCGGTATGGTTGTTGTAGCTCTTGACCGAACGGTGCACGCGTCCGTGCCAGCCGCGTTCGAGCGCTGCGTAGAGCGCCTCCTTGGCGCTGGTCTTGCCGACCGATCCGGTGACGCCGATGATCGTCGCCTGCGTCCGCGCCCGCGACGCACGGCCCAAATCTTCCAGCGCGCGGAAGCTGTCGGCGACCTTTACATGAGGGTGCGGCGTATCGGCGCTGACCAAAGCGCCCGCAGCCCCTTGCGCAAAGGCCTGGTCGAGGAAGCGATGACCATCGGTCGCCTCGCCCAGCATCGCGACGAACAGGTCGCCGGGTCCGACTTCGCGACTGTCGAACGCGACGCCCGACACTGCGAATGCGCCTGACGCCTGTCCCCCGGTCGCGGTGGCGATCTCGTCGGCGGTCCACAGGGTCACGGCTTTTCTCCATGTGGCGCACCGTAATGCAGCGACAATTTGCGCCGGGGCCGCTCGGTCGGTTCGGTTGAGGCCGGTGGCGGTGCGGCCGCGCCGTCATTGCTCGCCGTGGGCGTGGGCTCGACGTCCTCGGGACGTGGCGCGTTGGCGGCGGTCATGCGGCGCACTCGCGCGCCACGGCGACATCGTCGAAGGGCAGGACGAGATCGCCGACGATCTGACCCTGCTCATGCCCCTTGCCCGCGATCAGGACGATATCCTGCCCCCCCGCCTCGGCAATGGCGGCAGCGATGGCCTCGCGGCGGTCGCCGATCTCGATCGCGCCGGTTGCGCCGCGCATCACCTGCGTACGGATCGCGGCGGGGTCCTCGGTACGTGGGTTGTCGTCAGTGACGATCACCCGGTCCGCCTGCATCGAAGCGACCTGCCCCATCGCCTCGCGCTTGCCGGGATCGCGGTCGCCCCCCGCCCCGAACACCACGATCAGCCGCCCGCCCGCATGGGGTTTGAGCGCTGCGATCGCGGCCTCCAGCGCATCCGGGGTATGGGCATAGTCGACATAGACGGGCGCACCGCTACGGGCGATGGCGGCCCGCTCCAGCCGGCCACGCACCGGCTGCAACCGGCTGAGATTGGCCAGCGTCGTCGTGACATCGCCGCCCGTCGCCAGCACCAGTCCGGCCGAGACGAGCGCGTTGGCCGCCTGATAGGCACCGATCAGCGGCAACTGGACCTTATGGATCGTGCCGTGCTCGTCCTCGATCACCAAGCCTTGACCGAGCAGGGTCGGATGCCGCTCGACCAGTTTCAGGGTCGATCCACGCGTGCCGACGGTCATCAGCCGGTTGCCGCGTGCGCGCGCCAGATCGATCACCCGGCCGCTCTGAACGTCATCGGCCCAGACCACCGCCGTGCCTGTCGGCGACAGCACTTCGGAGAACAGGCGCATCTTGGCGGCCAGATAGGCGCCCATGTCGCCATGATAGTCGAGATGATCGCGCGACAAATTGGTGAAGGCCGCCGCCGACACCTCCAGGCCCTCGGTCCGATACTGGGTCAGGCCGTGGCTCGATGCCTCGAACGCCAAATGGGTGACGCCCTCGCGCGCCAGTCCGGCGACGTTGGACAGGAAGGTCACGACATCGGGCGTGGTCAGCCCGGTATAGGTCCGCTCGTCCGCCGTGGTGACGCCCAGCGTGCCGATCGAGGCGGCGTGATGCCCGGCCATGCGCCACAGCTGCCGCGTCATCTCGACGGTCGAGGTCTTGCCGTTGGTGCCGGTCACCGCCACCGCCGTGGCCGGGAACGGCGCGAAGAAGGCGGCGGCTGATTGCGCAAAGGCGGCGCGGGGCTCGTCCGAGGCGATATGCACCGCGCCCTCGACCGTCACGCCGGGCCGCGTCACCACCGCGATCGCGCCGCTGCGCACCGCATCGGCGATGAAATCCTCGCCATTGACGCGCGCACCCTGAAACGCGCCGAAGATGGTGCCGGGGGCTACCTTGCGGTGGTCGATCGCGAAACCGGTGACGAGGGCGTCGCCGCCCTCGCCCGTGATGCTCTGGTCCAGTTGGTTCAGCTTCATGCCGCCACCCTTACCGGCCATCGACCGGCGGCGCGGTCGGGTCCTGCCACAGGGTCGGCAGAATATCGGAAACGTCGATATCCTTGTTGGCATCCGGCACGACGCCCAGCATCGCGCCCACCCGCGTGATCGTCCGGCCGACGACCGGCGCGGCGTTCCAGGCTGCGGTCTTCCACCCGAACGTCTCCTTCGTACCCTGTGGCGAGTCGAGCATCGCCAGCACCACATAGCGCGGCTGGTCCATCGGGAAAGCCGCGGCAAAGGTGGCGACGTTGCGCGACCGGTCATAGCCGCCCGCCACCGCCGCCTCGGCCGTGCCCGTCTTGCCACCGACGCGGTAGCCCGGCGCGTCGCCCTTGCGGCCCGTGCCGCGCATCACGATCAGACGCAACATCTGACGCATCTTGTAGCTGGTCGCCTCGCTGATCACGCGGCGGCCCTGCGGCGCATGGCCCGGCGCGACCTTCAGCAGCGTGGCGGGGCGCCAGATGCCGCCATTGACCAAGGTCGCATAGGCCGAGGCCAGATGCAGCGGCGTCACCGCGATGCCATGGCCATAGGCGGTCGTCATCGTCGTCGTCCGCGCCCAATAGGTGGGCAGCAGCGGCCGGCCCTTTTCGCGCAACTCGATATCGGGCTTGGTGTCGAAACCCAGCTTCTTGAACATCGCCTGCATCCGCTGTGGGCCGATCTCGTCGGCGATGCGGGCAGTGGCGATGTTGGACGAATAGATCAGCGTCTCGGCCATGTTCAGCCAGCGCTTGGGATCGCCGCGCTCGTCATGGATGGTATAGCCGCCGACCTTGAGCGGATGGGTCGCATCGAAGCGCCGCTGCATCGAGGTGACAACGCCATTCTCGATCGCGGTCGCCATGGTGATCGGCTTGAAGGTCGAACCCAGCTCGAACACGCTCTGCGTCGTGATGTTGCGCAGTTCCTCGGTGCCCGCCATGCCGACCCGGTTGGGGTTGAAGGTCGGCATCGAGACCATGGCGACGACCTCGCCGGTGTTCACGTCCAGCACGATGCCGCCACCCGCGCGGGCGTGGAAGGTGTTCATCGCGCGGCCGAGCTCGCTCTCCATCGCTGCCTGGACACGGGTGTCGATCGAGAGCGCAACGGGCTGGCCGGCCTGGGCAGGGTTCAGCAGGCGCTCGTCGAGCACGCGCTCCATGCCGCTCATGCCGTGGCCATCGGTCGACAGGAAGCCCAGCGCATGCGCGGCCAGCGTCGATTGCGGATAGAGGCGCTGCGTCTCGCGGTCGAAGACGATTCCCGGCTCACCGATCGCATTGACCTGCTCGACCAGCGTCGGGCTGGCGCGGCGTTGCAGATAGACGAAATTGGCCTTGCGGGTCAGTTGGTTATAGAACCAGGCCTGATCGCCGCGATCGGGCATCAGCGCGGCCAGGCGCGCGGCGATCTCCATCGGGTCGCCGATCAGCTTCTTGGGATGGACCGCGATCGTCCAGCTGTCGATGGTGCGCGCCAGCGGCGATCCGTTGCGATCGACGATGTCACCGCGCGCGGCCAGCGTCGCGGTACGCTCCGCCGCATCGGCGGGGCCGGCGAAGATGGCGAGCATGGTCAGCCGCCCGATCACGACCAGCACGGCCGCCCCGAACAGCATCATCAGCATCATCAGCCGCATATGCGTCGTCGCGACCAGCGCATGGCGCTGGCCGGCGGTACGCTGGCTGGTGGAAGGACGCGCGACGAGAACGCTCAACGCGACCGCCGCGATTCGGTCTTGGCCCCCTTCAGAATGTCACCCAGCGTGGTGTCCGACAGCAGCTGGCGATCGAGCATCGCCACCGCCTGCGGCCGGACCTTGGCGACGGCGGCGGCGGTGCGCACCGTGGCGATCGGCGCGGGCTTGCCGACCTTGGTGGTGACGACGCGCTCGGACACGGCCTTGACCACCTGCGGCTTGGGCAGGTCGACCTTGGCCAGCCGGACGACGGGCGCGGGGGCGATCGTCTGCACATTGGGCTGGGCGGCGGGGGTGGGCAGCGGTTCGACCGGCTGGGGCTGCGAGGGGACGAGCAGCGCGGCGGTCTGGATGGCGCCGGTCACCGGGCCACGCGTCACGTCCAGCGAGGCGAGCTGCGCCTCGTTGCCGACGAACTGGCCCGCGATCGGCGCGGTCAGGGCCAGCGTGTCGCCGTTCCACTTCTCCAGCTGCGCCAAGTTGGCGCGCGTGTCGAACTCGGTTTCCAGCGCGCGGATGTCGCGCTCGGCGGTTCGGATGCGCGTGTTGACGTCGTCGAGCTTCTTGCGCTCCGCCGCGACCTGGAGCGAGACCAGGTAAAAGCCCAGGACCACTGCCACGCAGCTCCCGAACCACCCTATCCCCTTCAACCGATACGCCGCCGTCATACGCCCAACTCCTGAGTCAACTCGCCCCCCGGCGCCCACCCCTGCCCCGCCGACCAGGCGGGGGATTCCGTTCGCGTCGCAAAACGCAGCGTGGCCGAGCGCGCGCGCGGATTGCGCGCCAGTTCGGCCGCGCCTGCCCGCACGGCCTTGCCGACCGCGGTGAAACTGGGCGCCTGCGCCGCCACCTGCTGCGGCAGATGGCGCGAGCCTCCCGGCAACTGACCGGCGCGCTCGCGAAAGAAGCGCTTCACCATCCGGTCTTCCAGGCTGTGAAAGGTCACAATCGCCAAGCGGCCACCCGGCTTCAACGCACGCTCGGCCGCCGCCAGCCCCTCGGCTAGTTCCTCCAGTTCGCGGTTCACATGAATGCGAATCGCCTGGAAGGTGCGGGTCGCCGGATCCTTCTTGTCATGCGGGCGATAGCCCAGCGCCCGGCGGACCACGGCGGCGAGCTCGCCAGTGCGCATCAATGGCCGCGCGGCGACGATCGCCTGCGCCACCCGGCGCGAGCGTGGTTCCTCGCCATAGTGATAGAGCACGTCGGCGATCGCGGCTTCGTCGGCCGTGTTGAGGAAATCGGCCGCCGACTCGCCCGCCTGCGCCATGCGCATGTCGAGCGGCCCGTCGCCCTGGAAGGAAAAGCCGCGCTCGGCCTGGTCGAGCTGCATCGACGACACGCCGATGTCGAGCACGACGCCGTCCACCTGCGCCTCCAGCGCCTGATCCAGCCCGGAAAATTCGCGGTGGACCAGCGCCAACCCCGGCTCGGCCTGGATCAGCGCCTGGCCATTGGCGATCGCATCGGGATCGCGGTCGAAGGCGATGACCTTCGCGCCCCGGCCCAGCATCGCGCGGGTATAGCCGCCCGCACCGAACGTGCCGTCGACATGGGTCTCGCCGGGCAGGATGGCGAGCGCGTCGAGGACTTCGTCGAGCAGGACGGGGATGTGCGGGGCGTCGTTGACGGCGGGGCTCACAGCGCGATCCCCTTTTCCTGGCAATGGAAACGCGCCGCCGAGATCATCTTGGCCGGCAGGCCCGGCGTCTCGACCAGCGTCTTGGGATCCCAGATTTCGATATAGTCGAACGTGCCCCAGAAAAAGGCGTGCGCGGTGATGCCGGCGTGGAAGCGGGGAAAGCCCGGCATGATGAAACGGCCCGAACCGTCAAAGGGCACGGCTTCACCATTCGCCAGATCGCGCTTGATATTGTAATCGATCCGGCCATCGGGGCCGCGCGACATTTCGGTTCGCGCGTCCAATTCCTTTTTCAGCACCGTGACATAACCCGGGTCATAGGCGATCAGACAACGTTCGGTTTCATGGACGGCGATGATGATGGTTCCGCCATCCTTTCCGTCGGGGCGCGGCGCGTTCTGGGCCAGGGTGGAGCGAAGGGCGTTAGGGATGGCAACGCGGCCCTTGTCGTCGACAAGGCCAATGCCACTTCCCTGATACAAACCCCTTTCGGACACGCCAACCTCGCACATGGCGCGCACGGCCTCACTGCCTCGAACCACGACCCTCGCCGCGATCCGACCATCTTACGACAACAGTGAGCCTGCCCCTCTGTTGGAATAAGATTTACCTATAGGGACAGCGGGAAGCAACGGGATTTTTGGGGATAAGCGGGGAAACCGCCCCTATCGCGGCATATATGCGACGAACGACGGGGCGGGAGACGGGAAATGTCGCAAAGGCCCAAGATCATAAAAGCCCGGAAATCCGGGCTTACGGTGCGCTTTCCCCGATTTTCCCCGACGAATTGACGCGGCAGATCAGCCCGCGTCGCGCGCGAAAAAATTTATGCGCAAGCATCCGCCGTCGCGCCAACGCCGTAATCGTTCCCGATTCGGTCCTGTATGAAGGGAGCACGCCGCCTTCGCCGGGCGGCGCGACGCCTATCGAGGCTCGACCGATTCCGCAGACGCCTGGGTGTTGACCGGCGCCGGCGCGACACCGAGTTCGGCGAGCGGCTCGTTGCTGGGGGCCGTGGTGTTGGTCGCGGCCATGTCGGCGACGACATTGGACTGGGCCGAACCCGCGACCGTCGCGGGTGGCTCGTCGCGGTTCAACGAGCCGAGGATCGTGCTGGCGAGGGCAATCAGCAATATCACGGCGGCCAGGCCGATCATGCCGACTTTCACGCGCTGCATGATATGATGGTGGTCGTGTGACTTCATGGAATTCTGTATCACTATCGTGCGCCTGCGCTTCTGTCGACCGCCGGACGCAAATAGGCCCGGCGCTTACAGTCCCTTCTCAGCCCGCCACGCCGGGTTATGGAGCGTGGAGAGGTAGCGAAACCCGGTATCGCACAAAATGGTTGCGATCCGCTTATCCGGCCCCAGCGAGCGAGCGAGCGCCACCGCGCCCGCCACATTGATGCCGGAGGACAGGCCCAGACACAGCCCTTCCTCGCTCAGCAACCGCTGAACCCAGTACCATCCGTCGGCGTCGGAGATGCGGAACTGCGCATCGACCGGCGCACCGTCCAGATTGGCGGTGATCCGCCCCTGCCCGATGCCCTCGGCGACCGACGACCCTTCGGATTTCAGCTCGCCATGCGCATAATAATTATAGAGCGCCGCGCCGTGCGGATCGCTGAGCGCGATCACCACCTTCTCGTCATGCGCCTTTAGCCCCATGCCGACGCCGGCAAAGGTCCCACCCGTCCCCGCCGCACAGGTAAAGCCGTCGATCCGGCCATGCATCTGGTTCCAGATCTCCTCGGCCGTCCCCACGATATGCGCGCGGCGATTGGCGATATTGTCGAACTGGTTGGCCCAGATCGCATTCTCCGTCTCCTCGGCGATCCGGCGCGAGGTATGGACGAAGTGACAGGGGCTCGAATAGGGCGCGGCCGGCACCAGCACCAGTTCAGCGCCCAGCGCGCGTAGCGTGTCCATCTTCTCGCGACTCTGCGTCTCGGGCATCACGATGATCGTGCGATAGCCCTTGGCATTGGCGACCAGCGCCAGACCGATGCCGGTATTGCCCGCCGTCCCCTCGACGATCGTGCCGCCGGGGCGCAGCGCACCGCGCGCCTCCGCATCCTCGACGATGAACAGCGCGGCACGGTCCTTCACGCTGGCACCCGGATTGGCGAATTCGCACTTGCCGAAGATATCGCATCCGGTGGCCTCGCTCGGCCCTTTCAAGCGGACGAGCGGGGTATTGCCGATCAGGGCCAGGGTATTGGGGGTCGCATCCATGATCGCTAGATGGCCCCTGCCCCGAGCCACGGCAAGCAAAGCCTTGCTTGGCCGCTACAAAGCCCGGTCATTGACCAACTTCATGACATTCCGGTGAGCGCTACCCCATCTATCGGCTTGACGCGTGGTTGCCGCATTTGCGAAGCACCGCCCCGCTATGAAGAGCCTCCTCCCCCTCATCGTCGCCGCACCGCTGCTCGCCCTGGCAGCGTGCAATTCCCAGCCCAGCCAGCCCGAGGTCGTCGACACCAATCCCGACCCCATGGCCAATATCCTCGCCAACCGTGCGCCGGTCGAACTGCCGCCGGCGATCAAGTCGGATAAGACCTTCCGTTGCAAGGACCAGAGCCTGGCCTTCGTCACCTTCTTCCAGGGCGACAAGCAGGTCAATGTCCGCCTGAAGCAGGGCGACACCCCGGTGAAGCTGACCGCGCCTGCGGCCGGCGAGCCGCTGACCGCCGAGGGCGGCTGGAAGATGACGGGTGACGAGAAGAACATCACCCTGACCACCCCGAAGAAGGCCGCTCAGACCTGCCACATCTGAGCGTCTGACGGCCCCGTCGTCCGAATATCGGGCGATAGGGACTTGATCGAAAACCGGCCGGCGGGGATATCTCCGCTGGCCTTTTTCTTGTGAGGTGAAGCCGGGAGGTCGAAGAACCACGTGGCCGCGATCGCGATCTACAGTCTGAAGGGGGGCGTGGGAAAGACCAGCATGGCGGTCAACCTCGCCTGGTGCGCGGCAAGTCTTTGTGCGCGCCGCACTTTATTATGGGATCTCGACCCCCAGGCCGCCTCGACCTGGTTGCTGGGCGGCTCGGCACGCGGGGATCAGGCGCAGGCGATCTTCTCCCGCGACATCGCGGTCGACCGGCTGGTGCGCACCACCAACATTCCCCGCCTGTCGCTGATCGGCGCGGATGATTCGCTGCGCGGTCTCGATTTCCTGTTCCATGCGCTCGACAAGAAGAAGCGGCTAGGCAAGCTGATCGACGGGCTCGACGATTATGACCGGATCATCCTCGACTGCCCGCCGGGGCTGACCGAGACGACCGAGCAGGTGCTGCGCGCCGCCGATTTGATCGTGGTGCCCGTCATCCCCTCCGCGCTGGCGACCCGCGCGCTGGAGGTCGTCGACGCCCATGTCCGCGGCCGGGTGCCGCTGCTGCCCGTCCATGTCATGGTCGACCGCCGCCGCAAACTCCATGCCGAGGCGGTCGCCGCGCATCCCGACTGGCCCGTCATCCCGATGGCAAGCGTGGTCGAGGCGATGGGCCAGCATCGCGCGCCCGTCGGCGCCTTTTCCCCGCGCAGCGCGGCGGCGCAGGCCTATGGCACCCTGTGGCGGACCGTCGAACGGCGGCTGGCCGACAGATGAGCACGGGTGCCATCGAACGCCTGACCCCGCATCTCGTCCTAGGGGCCTATGCGGTCGGCGTGTTTCCGATGGCCGATACGCGCGATACCGACCATGTCTATTGGGTCGAGCCGCGCAAGCGCGCCGTGCTGCCGCTCGAAGGGTTCCACCTCTCGCGTTCGCTGCGCAAGACGGTGGCGGCCGACCGGTTCCGCGTCACCGCCGACACCGCTTTCGAGTCCATCATCCGGCTTTGTGCGGAGAGCGTTCCCGACCGGCCCGAGACTTGGATCAACTATGCCATCGAGCGGGCGTTCATCGACCTGTTCGACATGGGCTTTGCCCATTCGATCGAATGCTGGGACGGCGACGAACTGGTCGGGGGCCTTTACGGCCTGAGCCTGGGCCGCGCCTTTTTCGGCGAATCCATGGTCAGCCGGCGGACCGACGCGTCCAAGGTCGCGCTGGTCTGGCTGGTCGCGCGGCTACGCGCCGGCGGCTACAGCCTGCTCGATTGCCAGTTCCAGACGCCGCACCTCGCCACGATGGGCGCAGTCGAGATCGGACGCGACGATTATGTCGCGCTGCTCTCCGACGCATTGGCCGGGGTCGTGGGACCCGGCGCATCGGTCTCCGGTGCCTCAGTGCCCGGCGACTTCGGCGCGCTCGACCGCTTGGGGGCAGCCCCCGGGGTCGCCGCCGGCACCGTGTCCGGCCCAGTTTCGGGCCAGGACATCGTGCAGCTCTTGGCCCAAACGTCATAGACCGGATGCTGGACGACGTTCAGCGCCGGCCGTTCCTTGAACACCCATCCCGAAAAGGCACGCCGCCACCGCTGATCGGTGCCGCGAACGTCGAGCTGGACAAAGGCGCCGGTCAGTTGCTCCGCCTCCCACGAGGCCGTCTTCTCACAGGCCCGCAAGCGCACGATCGCGTCGCCGACACGCACCGCCTGGCCGGGTTTCAGCGTCAGTTCGCGTGAAACGCCATTGCGCTTGTTGAGCAGGCCGACCACCGCGACTCGCTCCGCCATCGGCGTGCCGCCAGTGGGCAGGCCCGCCTGTCCCGCATCGACCGATTCGATTCCCGATCCGCCGCCGAGGCGATCGGGCAGGATCTGGCTGACCGCCGATTCGTCGCCACGCGCCGCGCGATCATCGGTCAGCGCCTGATAGCCGAACCAGCCCCCGACACCGAGCGCGGCCGCCAGCACAGCGCCGGCCAGCCAGCGAGTCTTGTTCACCCCTCGGGCGTCCAGGCTTCATAGTCGCCGGTCGCGGCGGCCCGCTGGCCTCCCTTTTCCAACGCGCCGGGCGGGCGATAGGCGAGCGCGGTGCCCGTCAAATTGGGCAGCGCCGGCTTCTGCCACGCACGACGCGGCGGCAGCGAGCGGTCAGGCACGTCCTCGACCTGATGATGCAGCCAGCTGAACCATTCCGACGGCACGCGGCTGGCATCGTTGGAGCCCTTGTAGATGACCCAGCGGCGCGGACGGCCGGCGGTATCGCGACCGCCCTCATAATAGACGTTGCCGTGCGCGTCCTCGCCCACCTGCGCCTTGCCGCGCAGACCGAACCAGGTGCCGATGGTGGCGCCGTTCCACCAGGTGAAGGGATTGAGGTTGATGCCCATGACGCGCCGTGTAGCCCGGCTCTCGCCAGCCTTCAACCGCGTTCCGCGTCGCGCGGCCAGGAGACGGTGTCGCCTTCCGAGATACCAAGCTCGGCGGAACGCCCACCGACCAGCTCCAGGACCGCCGCGATCGGCTCGCCCGAGGGGACCTGCGCCTCGCTGAACGGCACGGTATTCTCCGCGATCCGCGCGATCGTGCCGTCGGCACGGATGAAGAGGATGTCGAGCGAGGTCGGTGTGTTCTTCATCCAGAAGGAGGCCGGGCGCGGTCCCGTGCCATCTGGGGGATAGGGCGCGAACAACATGCCGCCATCGGGCTTCAGGTCGGTGCGGTACATCAACCCCTGCTCCTGCTCGGCCGCGGTCCTGGCCTGTTCGACCTGGAAGACATGCGATCCTTGCGCGGTGCGGACCGTGACGGGAATGGTCTTCGCCTTGCGCGTTTCCGCCCGCTCGGCATCCTTCGTCGCCGCGCCGGAACACCCCGACAGGGCGACGCCCGCCAGTACCAAAGCAGTAGCCGGCGCCATCCATGCACGCCGCCGCATCATGCCGCCCCGCGCGGGGTCACGGCGACCGCCAGCGGCCCCTTGGGCCCGTCGACGATGCGCGCCATCAAGGGCTGGCCAGGCTCGACCTCGACGATACCGCCCCGCCGCAACGTTTCCATATGGACGAAGATATCAGCCCCATCGCTGTCCCGCAGCAGGAAGCCATAGCCCTTCAGCCGGTTGAACCATTTGACCGCCACCCCCTCGGCCTCACCCGCCTGGCCGATCAGCGCGGCAGGATCGATTCGGTCGGACGAGCGCGGCCGCTTGGGCTGCTCGGGCACGGCATGGGTCAGATCGATCGAGACCACTTCGCGCGCCTGATAGCCGCGCCCGCGCTCGACCGCGATCATCTCCACCCGCGCGCCCTCGGGCAGGCTGCGCCGACCATGCGACTGGAGAACGGTGAAGTGCAGCAGCACATCCCCATAAGTCAGGTCGTCCGCGACGGCGAAGCCGAAGCCCCGCGTCACGTCGAACCATTTGACGACCCCCGCCAGCCTTACGGCGTTGTCCGCCGTCTCGCCATCGAAGCCGCCCCCTTCATTCGGCGTTTCTTCCAGCATTCAAAGCACCCTTGAACGCTATTGCTAGCATCATTGCTCGCACTCGCAACGTAACGCGGCGCATTTTTCATGGTCCGAACTGGGACCAATGCCCAAAATCCGCGTGTTTTCGCGTCAGAAGTCGCCATCGTCCAGCATTTCGCCGGGCGGCGCCGACACGATGCGGCGGGCCAACGCCATGTCATGGCCGGCGCGCATCATTGCCGCGAACTGTCTTTCGCGGACCCCATGGTCGGCCTCACCATCGCCGAACGGCCCGATTCGCCGCCGCCGGGCAAAAGCGAGCGCGGCATCGCGCGCGGCCTCGGCGACTTGCGGCGCCACCGCCTCGCTATCCTCCGCGCCGATCCGGGCCGCGTGCAGCGCCTGCCGCACGCGCCGCGCGCCCATGCCCCGCCGGGCCAGCGAGGCCGCCTTCGCCTCGGCATAGGCGCGATCGTCGATATAGCGGAGCGATACCATCTTCGCGGCCAGCCCCTCGGGATCGGGCATCCCCTCCCCCGCCCAGCCGCGTTCGCGCAACTTTCGGCGCAGATAGTCGATCAGCTTGCCCTCGGTCGTCGCAAACCGCTCGACATAGCGCAGCGCCAGGCGCTCCAGGAGGGCGGGATCAAGCGGCTTGGGCGGGCGACGTTCGGCAGACACGCCTTCTTTGTGCCACACTGACCTTGGATTTAGAACGCGGGAAGCCGCCAATTGTCGGCGCATATGGAATCAATCGCCTCCACCGACATGCGGTACGGGGCGCAAAAGCATAAGGAACGAAGGCAAGGCCATGACGATCGAGCACCATCAGGACGACGCGCGCGCCATCATCGCGACGCCGACCGAAGATGCGCTGCCGCGCCGCTTCGCCGACTTCGCGACGTTGGGCGAAGCGTTGGACTATGCCGCCTCGGGCTCGCGCGGACTGAACTTCCATGACGCGCGCGGCACCCTGACCCGCCCATATCCCTTCCGCGAACTGCGCGAGGACGCGCTGGCCTGCGCCCGCCGCCTGATCGCCAGCGGCGTGAAGCCCGAGGAGCGAATCGCACTTGTTGCCGAGACCGGGCCCGAATTCGCCGCCCTGTTCTTCGGCGTGGTCTATGCCGGTGCCTGGCCGGTTCCGCTGCCGCTGCCGACCTCGTTCGGCGGGCGCGATTCCTATATCGAACAGCTTCGCGTCCAGCTCGCTAGCTGCGATCCCAAGATGCTGATCTTCCCGCCCGAACTGGCGCAGATGGCCGGGACCGCCGCCGAGGCCGCAGGCGTCGAGGGCATCGACTGGGACAGCTTCGCCCAGCGTGCGGCGCCCGAGGCTCCGCTTCCCGAAGCTAAGTCGGACGCGATCGCCTATCTGCAATATTCCAGCGGTTCGACCCGTTTCCCGCATGGCGTGGCGATCACCCATCATGCGCTGCTTAACAATCTGGCCGCGCACAGCCATGGGATGAAGATCCAGGAGAGCGACCGCTGCATCTCGTGGCTGCCCTGGTATCACGACATGGGTCTGGTCGGCTGCTTCCTGTCGCCGATCGCCAACCAGGTCTCGACCGATTACCTCAAGACCGAGGATTTCGCGCGTCGTCCGCTCGCTTGGCTCGACATGATCAGCCGCAATCCGGGCACCTCCGTCAGCTATTCGCCGACCTTCGGCTATGACATCTGCGCGCGTCGCATCTCGTCGCAGACCAAGGCGTCGGACCGGTTCGACCTGTCGCGCTGGCGGATCGCGGGCAATGGCGCGGACATGATCCGCCCGGACGTGATGCAGAGCTTCGTCGACGCCTTTGCCGATGCGGGCTTCCCTGCCACCGCCTTCCTGCCCTCCTATGGCCTGGCCGAGGCGACGCTGGCGGTCTCGATCATGCCGCCGGGCGAGGGCATCCGCGTCGAACTGGTCGAGGAAACGCAACTGTCGGGTGGTGCGCAAGGCACCGACCGGCCGCAGCGCTTCCGCGCCATCGTCAATTGCGGCAAGCCGGTGCGCGACATGGTCGTCGAGATCCGCGAGGAAGACGGCACGCCGCTCCCCGACGGGGCGATCGGCAAGGTGTGGTGCAAGGGCCCGTCGGTCATGGTCGGCTATTTCCGCGACGATGCCGCGACCGAGGCCTGTATGGCCGATGGCTGGCTCGACACCGGCGACATGGGCTATATGTCGAAGGGCTATATCTACATCGTCGGCCGCGCCAAGGACATGATCATCGTCAACGGCCGCAACCACTGGCCGCAGGACATCGAATGGGCAGTCGAGCAGCTTCCTGGCTTCAAGGCGGGCGACATCGCCGCCTTCGCGATCACCACACCGGGCGGTGAGGAAACCCCCGCCGTGCTGGTCCAGTGCCGCAGCTCGGACGATGAGGAACGCGCCCGCTTGCGCGACGAGATTCGCGAGCGTGTACGCGCGGTGACGGGCATGAACTGCGTCATCGAACTGATCCCGCCGCGCACCCTGCCCCGCACCAGCTCGGGCAAGCTGAGCCGCGCCAAGGCCCGCAACCTGTATCTGGCGGGTGAGATCAAGCCGTACGACGTCGCGGCCTGATTTCGGACTGACGTTTTAGAAAGGGGCTCGGTCGAAAGGCCGGGCCCTTTTTGTGTCCAGCACGCCACCTCCCCATTCAGCCTGAGCGAAGTCGAAGGCCACGCCCCGGCTCTCTCCATAATCCCCACCCCGGCGAAGGCCGGGGTCCAGTTGGGGGTGAGCGATCGAGCGCGCCATAGGCCTGATGGCTACTGGCCCCCGACCTCCACCGGGGTGGCAAGGCATCTGATTCAGCCCTGCGTCCGTAGCCTTCGACTTCGCTCAGGCTGAACGGAGCGTGGGGGGAGTGGCCCTCCTCAATCCTTCAACGGGTCATGCCCCCAGTTCATCAGCGAGTAGCGCCATGGCGAATGCTCGACATCCTTGTCCGGCCCGCCCTGCTTCAGATGCCGGTGCACATAGCCGACCACCTTCTTCATATGCGCATAGTCGTCATCGGTCAGGTCGGCCTTCTTCTTGTGCTTGATCGCCACGATCTTTCGCCCTGAATCATGGCCGACACTCTCGTCGGAGCCGCTCTTCTTCTGTCCGACCTCCTTCGACTCGTCGGTGTCGAGGAACTTCTCCAGCTCGGCGGGGGCCATGTTCACGGCCTCCTTGAAATCGACGTAAATCTGCTCGTGATCCTCGGCCATCATGGGCTCCTTTCGGCGGGATCAACGCCGACAGGCGAAATTCGGGCTCAGCCGAGCATGCCCTGATAGCTTTGCGGCGGAATGGGCAGCATGGCGCGCGTGGCTATTCCGACGATCAGCACGACGACCAGCACCGCCACCGTCACCCCGACGATCCGCCGATCCCCCCGCCATGGCCGCGCCAGCACCAGGCCCAGCGCACAGGCGATGATCGCCCAGAGGTGATAGCGGAAATCCGACGCGACGCTGATCACCAGAAAGCTCGCCTCCTGCCCCAATGTCGAGGCGAACAACGCCCCCGCCATTCCTGCACCGCGCGTCACCGCCAGTCCTCCGGCCGCGAGCAGCAGCCACACCACCGGCCACATGATGGGCAGGTCGACCCAAGCGTCCGCCATCTTCTGCCACGCCAATGCCACCCGTCCGGGCGCGTCCAGGCCAATGTCGTTGGGCTCGGTCGACTGCGGCGGCGTGGCATTGGGCCAGCGCGGCGGCACGCCCAGCCGCCAGGTCGAATTGACGTGCGACAGGCGCTGCGCGGCATAGGCGATCGGATGACGCAGGATGGCGGGGGCAAGCCGCGCATATAACGGGCCCGGTGCCATGGTCTGGAACCGGGCGAGCAGCGTACCGCACCGCGCCGGTTCACCCAGCGGGTCCCAGAAGAACGGCTTTACGCAGGCCTTGGTACGAAGCCCGTCGACTTCCGCCGGCGTAAAGCCCAATCGTGGGTCATAGGGCACCCGCTCCGCGATACCCGCCAGATCATAGAGCGCCTGTATCCGCGCCACTCCGCTCGCCTGCGCGCCGAGCAGCCGATGGTTGATCACCGGGGCCAGAGCGAGCGTCACCAAGGTCAGCCCGATGGTGATCGCGATCCGGCGCCCCCAGCGCTCGGCGAGCAGGAAGGCGACGAGCGGCGCGATCGCGAAGATGGCGTTCGCGCGCACCAGCGCCGCATAGCCCAGGAGCAGCGCGATCGGCACCCAGGCCCAGCCTGGCACCGCCCGGTCCCGAAGTCGCCACCAACCGATCAGCCCCACTGCCGCCAGCAGCGCGCCGGTCATCTGCGCGTCCTTCAGGACGGCGACCTGCCACCCCAGCCAGGGCGGCACCAGCCCGATCGTCAGCACGGCAAGCGCCCCGCGCGGCCGTCGATCGACGATCGCCGCCGCAATGGCACCCAGTCCCAGCCACCAGCCAGCCAGTTGCAGCACCAGCATCGGCCCCGCGCCATGCCGCCCGAACAACGACCAGAGCCAGGCCATGATCGGCGGGTGCCAGTCGTCATACCGCGCGTTCAGCACCTGCTGATACTGGGTGACACTGTCATATTCGGCATAGCCCGGCGCGAAGACGAGCACGCTGCAACCGAGCAGGATCAGGGTGGCGATCACAATGCGCAGGCGATGAGAATAGGCTCGGGTCATGGCATGCCGATCAGCTATGGCGTTAGCTCCGATGCGGCCAAATCGCGTCGTTTCGCAAGCGGAATGCGGCGTGCCGCCCCCTATCCGGTCAAAAGAACGGTGGATCGAGCAGGATGGTACGCACCCAGCAAGACGTATCCCATCGTCCAGACAGGTCTAAAGCGGAGCACGGGCGACAAGAGGGAGGGCGTATGCAGGCCGATACGGCACTGGTCATCATCGACATGCAGATGGTGATGCAAGAGCGGATCGACGCCGGGCGGCCACACGTCAATCCGAATGCTCCTGCGGCCGTCGAGGCGTTGGCCAAGGCCTTCCGACAGGCCGGGCGCCCCGTGATCCATATCCGCCATGCTGAGGCCGATCCTGCCTCACCGCTGTATCCCGATGCCTCGGGCTATCCGCCCATGGCTTGCGCGCAGGCGTTGCCCGGCGAAGCGCTGTTCGTGAAGCGCAGTTCCTCGGCCTTTGCCACGACACCGCTGGCGGCGCATCTGCGCGACCAGGGTCTGTCGCACCTTTATGTCGTGGACGCCGTGGCCGGGTTCTGTGTCAACTCGACGGTGCGATCCGCCGCCGATCTCGGTTTTGTCGTGACGGTGGTGCGCGATGCGGTGATCGGCTTCGATCTGCCCTCGGCGGCCCTGGACGCGCAGACCGTCTTCGATGTCACGATGGGATTGCTGGAGGCCGATTTCGCGACGCTGCGCGATAGTGCCGCCTTGCTCCAGATACTGCCGGTCGCGGCGTCAGGGCTTGTTGACCCATAACGCCATGCCCATCGCATAGGGCCCGACCGGGGCAAAACCGAAGCCGGCATAGAGCTTGTGCGCCTCCCCATCGGCGATCAGGCTGACATAGGCCTCGGCCGGCATGGTCGCGGCGATATGGTCCATCAAGGCGCGCATCACCGCCTTGCCCAATCCGCGCCCCTGGTGATCGGGATCGACCGCGATATCGACGATCTGGAGCATCAGCGCACCATCGCCGACCACCCGGCCCATGCCGACCGCACGGCCATCATGGTGAATGACCACGCCGAACACCGTGTTCGGCAGTCCCGCTTCCGCCGCCGCCGCGCTGCGCGGGGTCAGGCCGCAAATGTCGCGAAGCCGCCGATAATCGGCCACGTCGGGGGTGCCGCGATGCAGGCTATAGCCGTCCGCCAATTCCATGCCATTCCCCTCGTTTCCAATAAAAAGGGGCCCGCCAAAGCGAGCCCCTTTCCTTCGTCCAATCGGGGAGCCCGATCAGATGTGTAGCGCACGCCCGTAGGCCGCGAGCACCGATTCGTGCATCGATTCTGAGATCGTCGGGTGCGCGAACACCGTTTCCATCAGCTCGGCCTCGGTCGTCTCGAGCTGACGGGCGACGACATAGCCCTGGATCATCTCGGTCACTTCCGCGCCGACCATGTGCGCGCCCAGCAGTTCGCCGGTCTTGGCGTCGAACACCGTCTTCACAAAGCCTTCGGCCTCGCCCAGCGCGATCGCCTTGCCGTTGCCGATGAAGGGGAACTTGCCGACCTTCACCTGATAGCCGGCTTCCTTGGCCTTGGCCTCGGTCAGGCCGACCGATGCCACCTGCGGGCGCGAATAGGTGCAGCCCGGGATGTTGCCCTTGTCCATCGCGTGCGGATGAACGTCCTTGTTGCCCAGCGCCTGTGCGATGGCTTCGGCGGCGATCACGCCCTCATGGCTCGCCTTGTGCGCCAGCCAGGGGGCACCCGTCACGTCGCCGATCGCCCAGATGCCGTCGACGTTCGTGCGGCCATAGCCGTCGGTCTTGATGTGACCGCGGTCGGTTTCGATGCCCAGCTTCTCCAGACCGATATTCTCGGTGTTGGGGACGATGCCGATGGCGACGATCGCGTGGCTGAACTCGGCGGTCTCGACCTTGCCGTCCGGGCCCTTCATCGCGGCCTTCACGCCCGACGCGGTGGCTTCCAGCTTTTCAAGCCCGGTCTTGGTCTTGATGGTCATGCCGAACTTGGTCAGCTGCTTGGTCATGAACTCGCTGACTTCGGCGTCCTCGACCGGCATGATCCGGTCGAGCATCTCGACGATGGTCACTTCCGCGCCCATGTCGTTGTAGAAGCTGGCGAACTCGACGCCGATCGCGCCCGATCCGATGACCAGCAGCTTGGTCGGCATGGCGGGCGGCACCATCGCGTGACGATAGGTCCAGATCCGCTCGCCGTCCGCCTTGGCGAAGGGCAGGTCGCGGGCTCGCGCGCCAGTGGCGACGATGATGTGCTTGGCGGTCAGCTCGGTGGTCTTGTCGCCTTGGACGACCGACAGCTTGCCCTTTGCGGTGATCGTGCCAACGCCCTCATGGACGGCGACCTTGTTCTTCTTCATCAGGCCCTTGACGCCCGCATTCAGCTGGCCCGCGACCTTGCGGCTGCGGTCGACCACCTTGTCGAGGCTGAACGAGGGCTTCTCGACCGACAGGCCGTACTGCGCGGCATGGGTCATGTAATGATAGACCTCGGCCGAGCGGAGCAGCGCTTTGGTCGGGATACAGCCCCAGTTGAGGCAGATGCCGCCCAGCCGCTCGCGCTCGACGATCGCGACCTTCAGGCCAAGCTGGCTCGCGCGGATCGCCGCGACATAGCCGCCCGGGCCGGAGCCGAGGACGATAAGGTCGTAAGTGTCAGCCACTTTGCTCTTCCTTCTGAACGCACGCCCGCGGGGCGGCGGTTGGGGTTCGTCCCCGAATGAATGTCAGTCTTGCGGGCGATCCGCCTGGGGGGCCATCGGCGGAACGGTACGCGGCTTGCGGTCCTTGTCGGTCGCGACGAACACGAAGCGCGCCTGGGTGACCTTGGTCGCGTCCTCCACGTGACGGGCCCGGCGCCAGGCCTCGACCTCGATCGTCATCGATGTGGTGCCGACGCGGACGAGCTGGGCATAGACCGAGACTTCGTCACCGACGAGGACGGGGGCGTGGAACTTCATCCCCTCGACCGCGATCGTGACCGCGCGGCCGCCCGAATGGCGCGAGGCCACCGAACCAGCCGCCAAGTCCATCTGCCCCATCAGCCAGCCGCCAAAGATATCGCCATAAGGATTGGCATCCCCCGGCATGGCGGTGACCCGGATGACGGGCACGAGATCGGGCAGCGTGCTCATTGCTCGGCGTGCCGGCGCGCCATGCGGTCGGCGATACGTGCGCGGTGGAGCGGGCCGATGCCCATCATCAGTGTCGCGACCATCGCCGCCGCCCCGCACCACCAGATTTCGGTCTTCGCCAGCGGATAGGCCCAGGCGGCAGCTAGCGTCATGACCACTGCCGCCACCAGCCCGAGGACGATGTAGAACAGCTCGATCAATACCCGCATGGCCCCGCCCCGGTCGATCAGGCCAGCATCGCCAGCGGACGCTCGACCAGCTCCTTGAACACCTTCATCAGCTCGGCGCCGTCGGCTCCGTCGATCGCGCGGTGGTCGAAGCTGCCGGTCGCCGACATGACGGTCGCGACGCCTAGCTGGTCGTCGACGATGTACGGACGCTTCTCGCCCGCGCCGATCGCCAGGATCATGCCCTGGGGCGGGTTGATGACCGCCTCGAACTGCTTGATGCCGAACATGCCCATGTTCGAGATCGACGCCGTGCCGCCCTGGAATTCATGCGGCTGCAGCTTGTTGTCACGCGCGCGGGTGGCGAGGTCCTTCATCGTGGTCGAGATGGACGACAGCGAGCGCGTGTCGGCCTCCGACACGATCGGGGTGATCAGGCCCGCCGGGGTCGACACCGCGACCGAGATGTCGGCGCGCTTGAAGCTGATGAGCTGATCCGGCGTGAACATGACGTTGCACTTCGGCACCGCCATCAGCGCGACGCCCAGCGCCTTGATGAGCATGTCGTTGACCGACAGCTTCACGCCGCGCGATTCGAGACCGGCGTTCAGTTCGCCGCGCAGCTTGAGCAGCGCGTCGAGGCGCACGTCCACCGTCAGATAGATGTGCGGCACCTGCTGCTTCGATTCGGTCAGGCGGCGCGCGATCGTCTTGCGCATGTTCGACAGCTTCGACGCTTCGTGCGGGATATCCGGCACCTGCGCGGGCTTCGGAGCCGCCACCGGAGCCGAGGCGGTTTCCGACGACGACGCGGTGGCAGCGGGAACCGCCTTGGCCTGGCCCGGCTGCGCATTCTCGACGTCGGCCTTCACGATGCGGCCGTTCGGACCCGAGCCGGTCAGCGCGGACAGGTCGAGGCCCTTCTGCGAGGCGACACGACGCGCCAGCGGGCTGGCGATCGCGCGGCCGTTACCGGCGCTGGAGCCGCCCTGCTTGCCCGAATCGACGGGCTTGCCGTGATCCTCGGCCTGGGTCAGCGTGCGCTCGGCGGGCTTGGCCTCGCTGCCAGTCTTATTGGGATCGGTGGGATCGGTCGGCATCGGCTTGGCCGGTGCCGGGGTTTCCGACTTGGTCGGGGCCTGGACCGACGAGGCATCCTCGCCCTCTTCGGCCAGAATCGCGATGACGGTGCCGACCTTCACATTGTCGGTGCCTTCAGAGACGAGGATCTTGGCGATGACGCCTTCATCCACCGCCTCGAATTCCATGGTGGCCTTGTCGGTTTCAATCTCGGCCATGATATCGCCGGACTTTACCGTGTCCCCTTCCTTCACCAGCCATTTGGCCAGCGTGCCTTCCTCCATGGTCGGCGACAGCGCGGGCATCTTAATCTCGATCGACATGGAGGTCCTCTCGGGGGAAAACGAATTCCGTAGCGGCCCGTCTCTTGCGCCCGAATTGCGCTCGGTCAAGTCATGGCCTTGCACGAAATATTATGACACGGCATCGGTTGGAGACAATGAGGGGGCCGCCATGCGTATCTATCTGGTCGTGATCGACGACAGTCCGGAATCCAGAATAGCCCTGCGCTTCGCCGCGAGACGCGCGGTGAAGACCGGCGGCGGCGTCGAAATCCTGACCCTCTTGCCGCCCCAGGAATTTATCGCGTTCGGCGGCGTGCAGGCAACGATCGAGGACGAAGCGCGCCAGCAGGCCGAGGCGCTGCTCGCCAGCGCGGCGGGTGCGATCCTCGACGAATCGGGTCTGCGCCCGGCGATCACGGTGCGCGAGGGCGACGGGCCGAAGGTGATCCGCGAACTGATCGCCGCCAATCCAGAGATCGCCGCCCTGGTGCTCGGCGCCGCCGCCAGCGGTGCGCCAGGCAAGCTGGTCAGCCATTTTTCGGGCACCGATGCGGGCGCTTTGCCCGTGCCGATCATGATCGTGCCGGGCTCGCTGACGCTGGAGGCGATCGATCGGCTGAGCTGAGGGGCCCGTGGCCTTCGACTTCGACGCGAAGCGCCGAAGTTTATCCTGAGCGGCTGGCTTGCCAGCCAGCCGAAGGACTCAGGCGGAACGGAGGTTAGAGACGGGGATGGAAGTCTCCCTTTCTAAAAATGGCCCTGACCGCCGTTCGCGCTGAGCGAAGTCGAAGCGCACGCCGACCGCCTCGCCCAACCAGTGTCCGCAAGACTCAACCACTTGCCTCGCCTTCCCCGCTCGGCCAGTCTTGGTCCCATGATCCTCCCCCTACTTCTCGCCGCTGCCGCGACGCCGATGGCCGCACCCTCCCCCGCCCGGTTGAAGGCCGATGTCGAGGCCCTGGTCGGGTTTGGCACCCGCCACACCCTGTCCACCACCACCGATCCCAAGCGCGGCATCGGCGCCGCGCGCGACTGGACCGCCAAGCAGTTCGAGGCGATCGCACAGAGCTGTAACGGCTGCATCAGCGTCGAGCGGATCAATCGCCGCTTCACCGGCCCGCGCGCGCCGAACGGCGCGATGGTCGAGGATGTGCTGGGCATCCAGCGCGGGCGCGATCCGAATCGGGTGGTCATCGTCGGCGCGCATATCGACAGCCGCGTCACCGACGTGATGGACGCCACCTCCGACGCGCCGGGCGCCAATGACGATGCCTCGGGCGTAGCACTGGTGCTGGAGGCCGCACGGCAATTGTCCCGCCACCAGTTCGAAGCGACCATCATCTATGCCGTCTTCTCAGGCGAAGAACAGGGTCTGTGGGGTGCGACCCTGCTCGCCGATACCGCCAAGGCGCGCGGCTGGCGGGTGTCGGCGATGCTCAACAACGATATCGTCGGCAACACGATCGGCCAGGGCGGCGTGCGCGAGGCGCGCTGGGTCCGCGTCTTTTCCGAAGGCATCCGCGCCTCGGAAGACCTGCCCCAGCAGATGCAGCGGCGCGGCAATGGCGGCGAGGATGACGGACCTAGCCGCGCGCTGGCCAAGGCGATCGACGGCGTCGCCGACAAGCTGGGCGGCCTGGACGTCTTCATCGACCGGCGGCCCGATCGCTTCGGCCGGGGCGGCGATCACGAACCGTTCCTGAAGCTCGGCTATCCCGCCATCCGCTTCTCGGTCGCCAATGAGGATTGGGACGCGCAGCATCAGGACCTGCGCAAGGAAGGCGCGATCGCTTACGGCGATACCATCGACAAGATGGATTTCCCCTATCTAGCGAAGGTCACGGCGATCAACGTCGCGACGCTCGCGCGCCTGGCCGCCGCCCCCGCCGCGCCCAACAAGGTGACGATCAGCGGCGCCTTGTCCCGCGACACCCAGGTGGAATGGGCCGCCGTGCCCGGCGCGGTGCGCTACCGCGTCCATTGGCGGCGCAACGACCAGCCCGCCTGGGCCCAGTCGCGCGACGTGACCGAGACCAAGGCGCTGCTGACTCAGGTACCGGTCGACGATCACTTCGTCGGCGTGTCCGCCCTCTCGGCGGACGGCGCGGAGAGCCTCGTCACCTTTGGCGGGCGCTGAGCGGGATCAGGAAAAGGATGCCGCTCCGAGGGAGTTGGACGGAGCGGCATCCCATATTTCGACCCGGCGTCTCTCGGGTCGAACTCCCCCCTGGGGAAGGCCTTAGCGACGGACCGACTTGCTCCGCACCCGCGCGCGACGCGGGCTTGTCCGCACGGTCTCGGTCGTGGTGGTCGTCGTTGTCGTGGTAACCGGCGGCCCCTGTACCACAATGGTGGTCACCGTGGGAGCCGGATAATAATAGCCCCCGTCATAATAGCCTGGATTTCCGGGCGCAAGCGTACCCACCGCCGTCGTGGTGGTGACGGTGGTGCCGTTCTGCGTCACCCAGCGGCCGCCTGTCGCGGGCGGGGGCGGCGGAGGAGGCGGATAATGGCCCGGATAGCCGTAATCGGGCCGGCCATAATCCGCCTCGCCATAATCATCATAGCCCGGCGCCATGCGGGCACGCCGGTCTTCGGCCCGATCGATGGCATAGCCCGCCGCCGCACCAACACCCGCGCCGATCAGCGTGCCACCCAGCCGGTCATCGCGTCCCGCAATCACATTGCCCGCCACGCCGCCGGCGACAGCGCCGATCACGGCACCACCCAGTCCGGTATCGCGTCGAACGGGCGGCGGTGGCGGATAGCCGCCCCCCGCATAGGCCGGCACGCCCAGGCCGTCCCAGTCCAGTCCGTACACGCTGTCATACACCGTGCCGCGCGGATCGATCAGCACCGCGTCGTCATAATAGCGCGACCAGCGATAGCCGGCCGGCGGCTGCGGCAGGTGGTAGGTCGCCCAGTCGTCGATCGCGAAGCGCGGGCTGTTCCAATAGCCGGGCATGACCACACCGCGCGCCGGCGGGCGATAGGCAGGCCAGCCGCCGGGGGCATTGGCCCCACCCCACCAGCGGCCACCGATCTTGCTGCCCCAGCGATCGCGGCGCACCGGACCTGTGCCGACGGTGCGCGTCGTCACCTCGGGCCGTACCATGGTCGGCGAGGTCGTATCGATGGCGGGCCGAGGATAGCTGGCCCCCGCGCGCGACGGCGCGCGATCATGAGACTGCGCCAGGGCCGGAGCGCCCAGCGCCATGGTCAGGGATAGGGTGATCAGGTACGGCAAGGTCCGCATGGCGTGGTGAATTTCCCTGTTTCAAGGCAAAGGCGTCTCCCCTCAACGCCCTTGCCGGAACAAGGTTTGATACCAGTGCGGCCCTTTTGTCGATAGCGGCGCGCGCCGTCCCGAATCGGGTCAGGCGGGTCAGCCCGCCGCGCCGGCCAGCCGGGGGGCGAGCAAGGTCATCAGCGCTTCGCACCCCGCCTGATCCTCGGCATCGAAACGGCCGGGCATCGGGCTGTCCAAGTCCAGCACGCCGAGGATCTGGCCGTCATGGACGATCGGCACGACCAGTTCGGACCGGCTGGCCGCGTCGCAAGCGATATGGCCCGGAAAGGCATGTACATCGTCCACCCGCTGCGTCTCGCCGGTGGCGACCGCGGCGCCGCACACGCCCTTGCCGACCGGGATGCGGATACACGCCGCCTTGCCCTGAAACGGGCCCAGCACCAGCTCGCCCTCGACCATGCGGTAGAAGCCGGACCAGTTGAGATCGGGAAGATATTGCCCGATCAGCGCGGCGGCATTGGCCATGTTGGCGATCGCATCCGCCTCCCCGGCCGTCAGCGCGTCGAGCGCGGCCTGGAGGTCGTGATAGAGTTCCGCCTTCGATCCGGCGGCGATATCGAACTGGTACATGACCCGAATGTAGCGGGCCGGGAACGCTCCGTCATCCCCGGCCGTCGCACCCCGGCGCAGCCAACCGCGATCAGCTTGCCAGCGCCAGCCGTGGACCGGGACGCCGGATTTCGGCGATGGCATGGCCTCCGCCGTGCCGGCCGGCATCATGCTCCAACCGGAACTGTGCGACTTCCTGCGCCAGCACCTCCGCTTCGGCGGCCAGATGGCGCGCGGCGGCCGTCGCCTGTTCTACCATCGCCGCATTCTGCTGCGTCGTGCCGTCCATATGGGCCACGGCCGTGTTCACCTGCTGCAACCCCGTCGCCTGTTGCTCGGCGGAGGCGGCGATGTCGGAGACGAGCGTGCTGATCTCGACGATGCGCAGGCAGATCGTCTCCAGCGAACGCCCGGTCTCGCTGACCAGATCGACGCCCATGCCGACCTGGGTGGTGGAGGCCTGAATCCGGTCCTTCACATCCTTGGCGGCGTCGGCCGAGCGTTGCGCCAGCGCGCGGACTTCGCTGGCGACGACGGCAAAGCCCTTGCCCGCATCACCGGCGCGCGCCGCTTCCACGCCCGCGTTCAGCGCCAGAAGATTGGTCTGGAAGGCGATGCCGTCGATGACGCCGATGATTTCCGAAATTTCGCTCGACGAGCGTTCGATCGCGCCCATCGCATCGACCGCGCGGCGCACCACCTCGCCCGATTGCTCGGTATCCTTGCGCGCCGCCGCCACAATGGCATTGGCGCGGTTGGCACCACCGGCGGTGGCGCGGACGCCGGTCGTGATCTCGTCCATCGCGGCGGCGGTTTCCTCCAGGCCGGCCGCCTGCTGCTCGGTCCGTTGCGACAGGTCGTCGGAGGCGGAGCGGACTTCGTTCGCGCCCGTCTTCACATTACCCGCCGACTGGGCGACCCGGGCCAGGGTCTGCGACAGCCGGTCCATGCTGGCGTTGAAGGAGCACGCCAGCCCCTGATATTCGACCGGCAGCGTATCACCGACCCGGTAGGCGATATTGCCATGCCCCAACTCGTCGAGCGCGCCCGCCAATTCGCGGACCACCAGTTCCTGCTTCTCGACATTGGCCACCTGGGCCTGGGCAGCACCGCGAAACACCTCGACGGCCGAGACCATGGTGCCGATCTCGTCCGCCCGCTCGCGCCCGTCGAGTTTCAACGTCAGGTCCCCATCGGCCATGCGACGCATCGCCTCCGCCGTATCGCCGATCGGCCCCAGCACGCGGCGAAGCAGATAGAATATGCCACCCGCCAGCATCGCGGCCAGGATCAGGCCGAGAAGGGCCAGGATCGCCAAGGTGCCGTGCAGCTTCGACAGGCTATATTCCGCCACCTGTTTCCGGGCGGTCGTGGCATCCGCGACCAGCGTATCGATCGCGCGGCGATGCGCGGCGTAGAGCGTCGTCAACCGGGCATAGCTGGCCTGCATCGCTGGCCGGTCGCCGCGCCGGATTGCCGGCAGCATGATCTGGTCCAGTTCCTGCCAGAAGGCATCCGCCGGACGCGCCGCCTGATCGATCAGCGCGCGCTTCAATCCGTCATCGATATCCGACACCTGCCACCGCGCGATGCTGGCCCGGAAATCCCTCTCCAGACGCGCCAGCACCGGACGGCGCTCGTCCAGCGACGCCGGGTCCTGCACCAGCAACGTCGCCTCCAGATAGGGCTCGATGATATAAGCGGGCGGCGGCAATATGTCGGCCTGGAGATCGTTGATCGCCTGATTGGCCTGGGCCACGGGGCCACCGATCCGGATCGTGTTGATCTCGAACCCCGTCACCACCCCACCGAGCAGCAGAATGGACAGCGCAGCGATACCGCCAGAGCGGCACTTACTCTTGATGCTCAACGGACAACTCCCTGTTGCCCGCGAGATGCACCGCCACCCGCTAAAGATAGGTTATTTACGCGTTGGAAATATTTTACCTATGTTTGCAGGACGTTGAGCAGTCGAACATCTTACAGCATCATGACAGTGCTGATTTTTATGACACTTATGTCATCTAACATTTAGGAAAACCGCCACATCGGCCCGGAAAGGCGCCTCATTCCGAATCGGGCCTACCTAACGCGATATCAGTCGAAGCGAACCTTGCCGCGCCCCGCCTTGACGGCGCTGCGGCCCTTCTTGGCATCGACGCGGCGGGTCTGGGAAGCCTTGGTCGGCTTGGTCGGGCGCCGCTTCTTGGGCACCAACGTCGCCTCCCGGATCAAGCCGATCAGCCGCTCGCGCACTTCGCGCCGGTTCATTTCCTGCGACCGGCTGGCATCGGCTCGCAAGGTGAGGACGCCGTCGCGGCTCAGCCGCGCGCCCGCCAGCACCGCCAACCGCATCTTCACCGCCTCGGGCAGGCTGGGCGAGCCCATCACGTCGAACCGCAACAGCACCGCGCTGTCGGTGGTGTTGACATGCTGCCCGCCCGGCCCGGACGCGCGGGTGAAGCTCTCGCCGATCTCGCGCTCGTCGATCGCGATGGCGCGGGTGACGGGGATCAGCGCCATCGTCGGCCGCCTAGAGCCGGAATAGGCCGAAGCGTTCGGGAACCGGGGCCTCGGCGGTGATCGGGTCCTTGGCGTCGCCGCGCGGCACGGTCAGGCTGGCGGCGTGAAGCAGCATGCCCCCCGCCTCGCCCGCACCATAGACGGGATCGCCGACCACCGCCGCTCCCAGGCCGGTCGCCGCATGGACGCGGATCTGGTGGGTACGGCCGGTCTCGGGACGGAATTCGACCAGCGTCCGCCCGCCCTCATGGCGCAGCGCGCGCCAGCCGGTCCGCGCCGCCTTGCCCGCCGGATCGGCGACCATCCGCCAGCCCGCCTCGCGCGTCGAGACCTTGGCCAGCGCCAGGTCGATCATCCCCTCGCCCTCGACCACGCCGTCGAGCACCGCCAGATAGCGCTTCTCGACCTGCCCGGCCTCGAACGCTTGCTGGAAACGGGCATGCGCTTTCGGATTGCGCGAGAGGAGCAGGCAGCCGCTGGTATCGCGATCGAGCCGGTGGACCGCCTGCGGCCAGCGCTTGAATCCGAATCTCAGCGATTCCAGATGGTTTTCCAGACTGAGCGAGCCGTCGCGGGGTGGGTCGACGGGCAGGCCGGCCGGCTTGTCGATCACCAGCGCTTCGCCGTCGATGAATAGAACGCGATCTCCGTGCATCGCGCTCCCTTGCCACCACGCGCGCCGACATGCCAGAGCCCCGCGCGCCATGCCGACCCTTGCCGCCGCATTCCTTCGCCTTCTGGCGCTGTTGTCGCTCGTCGTGATGCCTGTGGTGGCGTCGGCCCAATCCTGCGACGGCGCCCTGCCGCCGCCGGGCCCCGATGGCCGAGTCGCGGGACATTTCCCCTATGGCGACGCGCCGCCCGAAGACATCGTCCCCGCACCGGCCGGATTCGGGCTCAAGCCCTATTGCCGATTGCACCGGGCCATGATCCCCGATCTGCAACGGCTGCTCGACGCGGCGCGCCGCGATCCGTCGGTCGGGGGTGTGTTGCACGGTCTGTCCTGCCACCGCGAGGTCGCTCGCCAGCGCAATGTCTTCTGTCGGGACCGCAACGTATTGGCCGCCGAGCGCGCCTTTTCGGTGGCGCCGGCGGGGCATAGCGAGCATGCCACCGGCTATGCGATCGACTTCGCGGTCCGCCCCGCGCATGGCTGCCCGGACGCCGAGGCCTGTATGGCCGCGACGCCCGCCGCGCGCTGGCTGTTCGCCAACGCCCCGCGCTTCGGGTTCGAAATGAGCTTTCCCGCCGGCAACAAACAGCGCGTGAAATGGGAGCCCTGGCATTGGCGCTGGGTCGGCACCAGCCCCACCGCGCCGGGGGCGGCACAAGCGCGGGCTGTGTTCGCCAAGGCGCGGGCGCAATTCCCGGCCGATCCAGGCGTGCGCGATCCGTTGAAGGTCATGGTGACGAGCCAGCCGCCGGTTCCGGTGGTGGCGGTCGCACCTGTTACGGTGAAGAAGAAGGGGAAGCGGCGATAGCGTCGGCGCTGTGGCGTCGTGCTTCGTTGATGCGGAACGACGTCGAGCCGGTTGTTCAGTCGTCGCCTCTGGGCGAAGAAAAGCCGTGGCCTTCGACTGCGCTCAGGCTGAACGGAGGTTGAGGACTGGTCGGGCCATGAGGACATTGTCCGACGCTCCGTTCGCATGGAGCGAGGTCGAAGTGCATGCCCGTCCAATCGCAAAAAAACGGGGGCACCTCCCGGCACCCCCGCTTCCATTACCCGAACAGCTTGGCGGCCGTCTCGGCGATGCGCTTGCCCTGATAGCGCGCGCCGTCCAGATCGACCTGGCTCGGCTGGCGGCTGCCGTCGCCGTCCGCCAGCGTAGACGCGCCGTAAGGCGTGCCGCCATGAACTTCCTTCACGCCCATCTGCCCCTGGAAACCATAGTCCAGGCCGACGATGGTCATGCCGTGATGGATCAGGTTGGTCAGGACCGAGAACAGCGTGGTCTCCTGCCCGCCATGCTGGCTGGCGGTCGAGGTGAAGGCGCCGCCGACCTTGCCGACCAGGCCGCCGCGCATCCACACGCCACCGGTCGTATCCCAGAAGGCCGCCATCTGGCTCGCCATCCGGCCATAGCGGGTCGGCGTGCCGACGATGATCGCGTCATAATTGGTCAGCGCATCGGGACCTTCGATCTCGGGGTGCGCGGTGTCGGTCTTGAAGCCGGCGGCCTTCACCACGGCGTCCGGTGCGGTTTCGGCGACGCGGCGGATATCCACCTCGGCCCCGGCCGAACGCGCGCCCTCGGCGATGGCGTCGGCCATCTGCTCGATGTGACCATAGGACGAATAATAGAGAACCAGAACTTTGGCCATGTGATATACTCCCTTCCAGAATTGCTTATTCGGCGTCGACCAGAACGATCTCCGAATCCTCGACGGCGGTGATCGTCACGGTGCGACCACCGGACAGCGCCGCACCGTCGCGTGCCGCGAACGGCACGCCGTCGATTTCGATCCGTCCCGTCGCGGGGACGAGATAGGCATGACGCCCCTCGCCGACACTGTGCTCCAGGCTTTCCCCGGCACGCAGCGTCGCGCCCAGCACCCGGGCATCGGCACGGATGCGCAGGCTGTCGCCATCCTCCTCGAACCCGCTGGCCAGCGTCACGAATCGGCCCGAACGCTCGCCCTTGGGAAAGGGCTTGGCGCCCCAGCTCGGCTGGCCACCCCGGGTGCGCGGCTCGATCCAGATCTGGAACAGCGTGGTCGGCTCGGTCTCCAGATTATATTCGGCGTGGCGCACGCCCGAGCCTGCGCTCATCACCTGCACGTCGCCCGCCGCCGTGCGGCCGACATTGCCCATCGAGTCCTGATGGGTGATCGCGCCGGTGCGGACATAGGTGATGATCTCCATGTCGGCATGGGGATGCGGCGGGAAGCCGGCATTGGGGGCGATGACGTCGTCGTTCCAGACGCGGATCGCGCCCCAGCCCATGCGGGCGGGATCATAATAATTGGCGAACGAGAAATGGTGGCGGGCGTCGAGCCAGCCATGATGGGCTTGGCCCAGGCTTTCGAAGCTGCGCCGGTCGATTCCGTTTTCGATGACTTGCGTGCTCATGGGGTATCTCCCTTGGATGATGCCAAGATAGGGTCGATTATGATCGCGTAAACGGAAACGCTGGAAACCGATCGTTTCCATGTGCATTGTAGCGCGAAGCCGACCGCCAAGGGGTCGCGCGCGGGGACCTAAGGGGGTGTCGATGCGTCTGCCGGATCTGGAAGCCTGGGCCATCTTCGCCGCCGTGGTCGAACATCGATCGTTCAGCGCCGCCGCCGACGCGATCGGCCTGTCCAAGGCGACCGTGTCCAAGGCGATCACCCGGTTGGAGGCGCAACTCAACCAGTCGCTGTTCCACCGCACCTCGCGCCGCCTGGCGCTGACCGAAGCGGGCAAGCCGCTGGCCGACCATGCCGCGCGCATCCTGGCCGAGGCCCGCGCCGCCGAGGAAGCCGCGCGCGATGCCGCCAGCGCGCCATCAGGCCGCATCCGCCTGGCCGCGCCCATGTCGTTCGGGGTCAGCAATATCGCCCCGATCATTGCCGATTTCCTGGCCCAGCATCCCGGCATCGAGATCGAACTCAGCCTGTCCGATGCGCGGGTCGATATCGTCGCGGAGGGCTATGACATCGCGCTGCGCATCGCCGACCTGCCAGACAGCTCGCTGCGCGCGCGGCGGCTGTGCGGCATTTCGACGCATGTCGTCGCGTCGCCCGGCTATCTGGCCGAGCATGGCCATCCTCGCCATCCCAATGAACTGGGCGAACATCGCCTGCTCAGCTATTCCAACATCACCGGCCCTTGGCGGTTTCGCCACCCCAATGGCGCCGAAGTGTCAGTGCGGCCGCAGGGTCCGCTGACCGCCAATAGCGGTGATGCGCTGGTGCCGGCGGTGGTGGCCGGGCTCGGCATCGCGCGGCTGCCCGGCTTCATCATCGGGCCGCATCTGACGAGCGGGGCGGCCACCGAGATCCTGACCGAATGGACGCCCCCGCCGATCGGCCTGCACCTTCTCACCCCGCCCAGCCCCTTGCGACCGGCACGGGTCGAGGCGCTGATCGCCTGGCTGGCCGATCGGGTGCGGGATCCCTGCGCCACCCATGGCCCGGGAGCAGCGGCATGAACCGGCTCCGCCCCGACGAGAGCGATGCGCGCTTCGTCCGCCGGATCGTCCTGATCCTGCTGATCCTGGCCATCGCCGCCGCGCTGTTCCGGGCGGGCAATCTGATGATCCTGGCCTTTGGCTCGGTCCTGGGGGCGATCGTCATCCATGCCATTGCCGATCTCTATGCCGATCACCTGCCGCTCGGGCCCAAACGCTCGCTGACGCTGTCGATCGTGACCGTGCTGGCGGTGCTGGGCTTCCTCGCCTGGCTGTTCGGCGTCGCCTTTCGCCAGCAATTGAACACGCTGGTGACGCAACTGCCCATCCTGCTCGACCAGCTCGCGGGCTGGGCGTCGCAGTCGCCGGTCGGGGCGAAGATCGTCGATGCGGTGCGCGCCGCCTATGCCGGCAGCCGCGTGGCGCAGGATATCAGCGGCATCGTGTCGGGCGCGGGGGAGTTCGTCCTGAACTGCCTGTTGCTGCTGGTCGGCGCACTGTTCTTCGCCGCCGATCCCAAGGTCTATGAGCGCGGCTTCCTGCTGCTCATCCCCCACTCGATGCGTCCCGCGATCGAAGACGCGCTGTTCGACACCGAATCGACGCTTCGCCTGTGGCTGCGCGCGCAGCTCATCCAGATGACGACGATGGGCGTGCTGGTCGGTATCGGGCTGGGCATTGCCGGCGTGCCCTCCGCCGCCGCGCTGGGCCTGTTGACCGGGCTCAGCGAGTTCGTCCCCTATGTCGGGCCGATCGCCGCCATGCTGCCCGCCTTGGGCCTTGCGGCGCAGGGCGGCAATGGCGCGGTCATCGGCACACTCGTCACCTTCGCGGTCGTTCGCCTGATCCAGACCAACGCCATCACCCCTTTCGTCACGAGCCGAGTCGTCGCGATCCCGCCAGCGATCACCCTTTTCGCGATCATCGCCATCGGGACGATCTTCGGCCTGTTCGGATTGTTCTTTTCCGCCGCGATTCTGGTGGTCGTCTTCACCTTGATCCGGAGTCTTTATCTACGTGAAGTTTTAGGCGAAAATATTCCGCGCGCGGAGCATAAAAGTTTGCTCGGTCCCGGTGCTCGTCTGAAAAACGACACCAAGAGTCCCAGTTAGGAGCGAATTAACCTTTTGCGTTCATATCCGCATTGGTTAATGAATAGAATTTCAGATCGCCGGGGGCCTCACGGAGGGCGATCATCGCGAATGGGGACTGCCGATGCGCGTATTGCTGATCGAGGACGAACCGACGACCGCCAAGGCGATCGAGCTGATGCTCGGCAGCGAAGGCTTCAACGTCTATACTACCGACCTGGGCGAAGAGGGCCTGGATCTGGGCAAGCTGTATGATTACGACATCATCCTGCTCGATCTGAACCTGCCCGACATGCACGGCTATGACGTGCTGAAGCGGCTGCGCGTCGCGCGGGTTTCGACCCCCGTGCTGATCCTGTCGGGGATCAACGAGATGGATTCGAAGGTACGCAGCTTCGGCTTCGGCGCCGACGACTATGTCACGAAGCCGTTCCACCGCGAGGAGCTGATCGCGCGCATTCATGCGGTCGTGCGCCGGTCCAAGGGCCATTCGCAATCGATCATCCGCACCGGCAAGCTGGCGGTGAACCTGGACGCCAAGACCGTCGAGGTCGAGAATGCCCGCGTCCACCTGACCGGCAAGGAATATGCGATGCTGGAGCTGTTGTCGCTCCGCAAGGGCACCACGCTGACCAAGGAGATGTTCCTGAACCATCTCTATGGCGGCATGGACGAGCCTGAACTGAAGATCATCGACGTCTTCATCTGCAAGCTGCGCAAGAAGCTCAGCCTGGCCTGTGATGGCGAGAATTATATCGAGACGGTCTGGGGCCGTGGCTATGTGCTGCGCGAACCCGATGAGGTCGGACAGCCCGAACAAGCCGTCGCCTGATTGGCGGCCGGGGGGCAGAAAAAGGGCCGGTTCGCGGGGGCGGACCGGCCCTTTTTTCATGCGCGAGTCCCGTGGCCCTACCCCATCAGGCAGTGACGCGCCGCCGCCGCGCCAGAACCAGCAACGCCAATCCCCCCGCCATCAACGCCATCGTGGCAGGCTCGGGCACGGGCGTTGGCGAGCCGCCGCTGCTGCCGCCCGGTGTGACAGGCACTTGCGGCGAAGTCGGTGCATAGGCGCCGATATAAGTGCCTAGATGGAATTCCCCATTCTGGATCAGGCTGCCGAACACCGCCGAGCCCTCGATATAATTGGCCGTCGTGGCGGCTGCCTTGGGCGCGAGGACCGATCCCTTCCAGGCGGCGGTCAGCTCCAGACTGGTCGCGGTCGGGAAATTCCAGATGACATGCTCGCCCAGGCCGGTGGCATCGCCCAGGAAATTATCGTCCAGCCGAACCGCGCTGCCGGTCACGTTGACGATGACCGTATCCGCGCCATTGCGGTTGAACGCGATCTCGCCAAAGCGCGACAGGTCGGCCGCATTCAGGTTGAACACCGCCACGCCATTCGCATTGGCGACCGCGTTGAACGTCGCACGATTGCCCGCGATGCTGACGCTGCTGGTCGCGGTCAGCCCGGCATAGCTGTTCGACAGATCGGTCATGCTGCTGGCGAGCAGCGTCTTCTGCTGGTTCAACCCTGCGACGAAGCCGGGATCGCTCGCGCTCAAGCCGGACTGGACGATATTCTGGTTGATGTTGGTGTTGGACAGCGTGCCGCCCACCTTCACCGTCTGCACGCCGCCATTCAGGTTGAACCCGCCCTGGACACTGCCGCCGACCAGTGCGCCCGAGCCGTTGTTCAAATTCTTCGTACCGCCCAGCACGTCACCGACCACGGTAAGACCGGGCACGGCATAGCTCGACGGGGCCGGCGTACGGATTTGATAATTGGACGAATTGCCGCTCAGATTACCCCCGACAAACGTCCGTCCCTCCACCTCGGAACTGGACGTCAGATCGCCCAGCACGATCAGATTCCATTCCTTCAAGGCATCGATGCCCACGACGGGCGTGGCCATGGCGAGGGACGGCAGCGCGGCGGCGATTAGCCCGACGAACGACAGACGATATTTCATGGCCAGGGCTCTAACTGAAAAGGCTTGTCATTCCCTTAGCCGGCATCGTCCCGATCCGGGATCAGCGCCGCTCCCATACCTTCTGCCCGCCGATCCAGGTCTCCTCGACCTTGGTCGCGCGCAGTTCGGTCGGGTTGGCGTCCAGCGGATTGCGGTCGACGATGATGAAGTCCGCCTGCTGACCATGGCCCAGCCGGCCGAACAGATCCTCAGCGAAGCCGGCATAGGCGCCGTCCATGGTGAAGGCGCGCCACGCCTGTTCGCGGGTAACGATCTCCTGCGGCTGCCACCCGCCATAGGGCTGGCCGTCTGGCCCCTGTCGGGTGATCGCCGCGGCCCAGCCGGCAAAGGGATCGGGGGTTTCGACCGGATAGTCTGAGCCGAAGACCAGGGTCGCCCCATTCTTCAACATCGTGTTCCAGGCATAGGCGCCGGTCAGCCGTGCGGGGCCCAGTCGCGCCTCCGCCATCGTCCGGTCGCTGGTCTCGTGCACCGGCTGCATCGAGGCGATGATGCCATGTCTGCCGAAGCGCGACAGATCGGCCGGATCGACGATCTGGGCATGTTCGATCCGCCAGCGCCGATCGCCCTTATAGGTCTCCGCCAGTTCGTCGATCGCGTCGAGCACCTGCGCATTGGCGCGGTCGCCGATCGCGTGGACGGCGACCTGATATTTGTCCATCGCCGCGCGGCTCATCAGGTTGCGGATCACATCGTCCGACATGAACCCCAGCCCGGTCTGCCCTGGCGCATCGGCATAGGGTTGCTTCAACCACGCGCCGCGCGACCCCAGTGCGCCATCGCCATAAAGCTTCACGCCGACCAGCCGCAGCTTGTTGTTGTACAGCCACTGGGTCGGCCCGGTGCCGCCGATGCGCACGCTGTCCTCGACGCCGCCGCCATAGCTCATTATGCGGACGCGCAGATTTCCGGCATCGCCCATCCGGCGATAGGTCATCCATTCGTCCAGCGTCGTGCCCATATCGGCGGTCGCGGTGATACCGTGGCTGAGCAGTTCATTCTGCGCCTTGAGGAAGGCGGTATTGCGATCCTTGGCCAGCGGTTGCGGCACCGCCTTCTGGATCAGCGCCATCGCGGCGTCGACGAACACGCCCGAGGGCTGGCCGCCGATCTTCTCGATCCGGCCGCCGGCGGGCGAGACGGTCTTGGCCGTAATGCCCGCCGCCTTCATCGCCGCGCTGTTCGCCCAGAGCGCATGGCCGTCGGCGCGCTCCATCACCACCGGCCGGTCGGCGACGACCGCGTCCAGATCGGCGGCGGTGGGGAAGCGACCGAGCGCCCAGCTCTCCTGGTTCCAGCCGCCGCCCATCACCCATTTGCGCTCGGGGTTGGCCGAGGCATAGGCCGCGATCCGCGCCTTGGCCTCGTCGAGCGACTTGGTCGGTGCCAGATCGAGTTCGAGCAGGCGGAAGCCCAGCCCCATCACATGGCCATGCGAATCGACGAAGCCGGGGATCAGCACCCGCCCCTTCATATCGGCGCGCCAGTCGAGCTTTTCGGGACGCTTGTCCTTGGCGGAGAGCAGCCGCACGACCTTGCCGTCCGAGGTCAGCAGCAGGCCGGTGAAGCGGACGACCTTGCCATCCTTGTCCAACGTCATCCCCGCGACATTGTCGATCAGCGCGTCGGCGAAAGCAGCGACGGGGGTGAGTGCGGTCGCCAGCGTCGCGGCGAGCAGGATGCGAAGGGGGCGGAAGGAGGAAGCCGACTTGAGCATGGTTCGTTCCCTATCGGGTGATGAAGCGAGTGGGAAGCGCACAGAATCGTCCTCCCCTGCAAGGGGAGGAAAGCGTCACGACCGCCGCACCACCTCGCGAATCACGAAGTGCGAGGCCAGCCGCGTCACCCCCGGCAATCTCGCCAGCGTTTCGCGGTGGATGCGCTCGTAACTATCGTCGCGGCGCACCTCGACCTGGATCATATAGTCCGCCTCGCCGCTCATCAGGAAACATTCGACGATCTCGGGACAGCGCAGGATTTCGCGCTCGAATGCCGCCATCGTCTCCTGCCGCTGGTCCTTCAAGGTGACGTTGACCATCACGATCGAGGGCCGGCCGCGTGCCTCATGGCTCAGGATCGCGCGATAGCCGGCGATGACCCCCGCCTCACGCAACTGCGCCACACGGCGATGCGCCGCACTGGCCGACAGCCCCACCTTCTCGCCCAGCGCGGCGCTGGTCAGGTCGGAATCGCTGGCCAGTTGGGCCAATATGCGGCGGTCGATCGCGTCGGACATTTCATCCCGATACTAGCATCGATTACGCAAGAAAATCCCAAAATGGCCGCACTGGAAGGATTGTTTTGCAAACCTCTCCCGCCCGATCGGCGCTATTATCGGCCCATCATTCAGGAGAGTTCGCCATGCGCGTCGGTGTGCCCAAGGAAATCAAGAATCACGAATATCGCGTCGGCCTGACCCCGCCATCGGTGGCCGAGTTGGTCGCCGCCGGCCATGAGGTCATCGTCGAGACTAAGGCCGGCAGCGGCATCGATTTCGAGGATCAGGACTATGTCGACGCCGGCGCGCGCATCGTCGCGACCGCTGCCGAAGTGTTCGACCAGGCCGAGATGATCGTGAAGGTGAAGGAACCGCAGCCGCAGGAAGTGGCGATGCTGCGCCCGCATCACCTGCTCTTCACCTATCTCCACCTCGCCGCTGACAAGCCGCAGGCCGAAGGGCTTATGGCGTCGGGCGCGACCTGCATCGCCTATGAGACGGTGACCAGCCCACGTGGCGGCCTGCCGCTGCTCAAGCCGATGTCGGAAGTCGCCGGCCGCATGGCGGTGCAGGTCGGTGCGCATTATCTGGAAAAGGAACAGGGCGGTCGCGGCGTGCTGCTGGGCGGCGTGCCCGGCGTGGCGCCGGCCAAGGTGGCGATCCTGGGCGGCGGCGTCTCGGGCGTGAATGCGGCGCAGATGGCGGTGGGTCTGCGCGCCGACGTCACCATCTACGACATCAACAATGACCGTCTGGCCGAGCTGGACATGTTTTTCTCCAGCCAGATCAAGACCGCCTATGCCTCCAAGGCGGCGATCGCGGCGGCGGTGAAGAACGCCCACCTCGTCATCGGCGCGGTGCTGGTCCCCGGTGCGGCGGCGCCCAAGCTCGTTACCCGCGACATGCTGAAGACGATGAAGCGCGGCTCGGTGCTGGTCGACATCGCGATCGACCAGGGCGGCTGCTTCGAGACGAGCCATGCCACCACGCACGAAGACCCGGTGTTCGAGATCGATGGCGTGATCCATTATTGCGTCGCCAACATGCCGGGCGCGGTCGCGCGCACCTCGGCCTTCGCGCTCAACAACGCCACCCTGCCCTTCGCGCTGCGTCTGGCGAACATGGGGGCCGAGGCCGCGATGAAGGCCGATGCCCATCTGGCCAACGGCCTGAACGTGTCGGGCGGCAAGATCCGCCACGCCGCGGTGGCCGAAGCGCTCGACCTGCCGTTCGAGGCCTGGGCGGGCTAAGCCTGTCCTGGCCGCCGTTCGGTCTGGGTTTCGTCGAAGGTGCTTCGTGTGGCCTTCGACTTTGCCCAGGCCGAACGGTGGTTCCCGAGCTATACGCAATCAGGCCTGCTCATCCCCAACCTCCGTTCACGCTGAGCGAAGTCGAAGCGCACGTCCCGCCCTCCGCCACGAAGGTAAACCCGTGGCCTTCGACTGCGCTCAGGCTGAACGGAGGTTTGGGTTTCCCGATAAGCGCCGCGCTTCCACGCGAACCAAAATCTTCGCGTCATCGCGCCCTCGCGTGAACAGAAATAGAACGCCTGCGTTGGTCCCGGCGAAAGGATGCCGAGATGACCGACAACCCCAAATCCGAACCCTTCTCCAATGCCGAGAAGGACCCCGATGACTGGACCACCGGCGACGAAGCGATGACCGGCGCGCAGGCCAGCTATCTCAAGACCCTGTCCGAAGAGGCCGGCGAGCCGTTCGACGACAGCCTGACCAAGGCCGAAGCCTCCAAGCGGATTGACGCGCTTCAGGCAAAGACTGGCCGGGGCCAATAAGCCCCTATTGCTCCATCAACGCCATCGCCCGGTCGAGCAGCATCACCCGCTGCGCAATGGCCGGGCGATAAGGCGCATCGGCGGGTGTGCGTTGCAGCGCCAGCCGCCACAGGATCCGCGCCTTGGCGAAATCGCCCGCGCGCATCTGCGCCAGCCCTTCGAAGAAGAACGGCACCGGGTCATTGGGCCCCAAAGCTCGCGCCCGGCGAAAGGCGAATTGCGCGGCGGGCGACATCTGATAGCCGTCATGCGCGAACAGGACATTGCCCAACTCGGTCCAATAGGCGACGCTCCGCGGATTGGCGCCGACCGCGCCCAGCATGATCTGCACCGCCGTCCGCTTATTGCCCGACCGCGCCAGCGCATCGGCGGCGGTGAACATCGCGGCCTCGCCCCCGAACCGCCCCATCAACTGGCCGCGCAATTCGACCAAATCCTCGCTATCGAGCCGGGGATCGGGCCGTGTCGATGGCGGACTGGCGGGCAGGCTCGGCCGTCCCTGCCACGCATAGCCGACGCCACCCAGCGCGAGCGCGGCGCCCAGCATCGTCCACAGGGGCTTGGGGAAACCCCGCCATAGGGCCAGCCCCATCGCCGCCGCCGCCAGCAGGATCAGGATCAGCCAACCCATCAGCGCCGCTTCCGGAAACTGGAGCGCGCGATCCAGGCGCCGATCGTCAGCAGCAGGAGCGGCGTCGCCCAGAGCAGCGCGGTCGCACCCGATAGCCGCGGATCATAGCTGACATAATCGCCATAGCGCTCGATCAGCCAGTCGCGGATTTGCGACGGGCTCTCACCGCGCGCGATCCGCTGGCGAACCAGCGCGCGCATGTCGGCGGCCATATCGGCATCGCTGTCGGCGATCGATTGGCCCTGGCAGACGACGCAGCGCAGCTCGCCCATCAGCGCGCGGGCCTGCGCCTCGGCGCGGGGATCGGGCAATTGGGTGTTGCCGAGATCAGGCGGAGTCGATCCCGCCGCCAGTGCGAAGGCCAGGATCAGGCTCATCGCGCGGCGGCCACGTCGCGGACGATCTGTTCGACCTGATCGGGGCGGATATCGCCGATATATTGCCGCACGATCCGCCCGCGTCCGTCGATCAGGAACGTCTCGGGCACCCCCGACGAGCCGAGCGAGAGTTGCACCCGGCTGCGGCTGTCGTCCCCGATCGCGGCATAGGGATCGCCGTTGCGGCGCAGGAAGCCGGCGATCGCCGGGCCCTTGTCATGGATCGCGATGGCATCGATCGGGATGCCGCGCGCCTTCAGGCGCATCAACTGCGGCGCCTCGGCGATGCAGGGAATGCACCAGCTGGCAAAGACGTTGAGCAGACGCGGCGTCCCCCGTCCGAAATCGCTGCTGGCCAGACCCGGCTTGCCCGGCACCATCGGGGCGAGCTGGAAGGTCGGCAGCGGTTTGTCGACCAGGGTCGAATGCACGGTGGTGTCGGCCGGGCGCATCAGCCCCGCCGCCACCACCGCGAACAACGCCCCGAAGGCGGCCAGCGGCGCCCAGATCAGCACACGCTTCATCCCCAAAGGGCCTCCCGCCGCCGTTGCTGCCATGTCTTCCACCAGCGCCCGACCAGCGCCAGCGCGCCGCCAAGGGCCACGAGGATACCGCCGAACCAGATCAGCGTCACGAACGGCTTCCACCACAGCCGCAACTGCCAGCGGCCGGTCGCGGCATCCTGCTGCCCCAGCACGGTATAGAGTTGCCCGTCCCAGCGGGTGGCGATGGCGCTTTCGCTGGTCGTGGTCGGCGGATCGGTGAAGAAGCGCTGCTGCGGGCGCAAGGTGGTAGCCTCGCCATCGCGCGTCGCGGTCAGTCGGGCTTCCAGCGCCGACCAATTGGGGCCGACATTGGGATAGATGCGATTCAACTGGACCCGCCACGGGCCGACGATCGTCGCCTGCCCCGGATAGAGCGCAACCAGTCGCTCGGCGGTGAAAGCGCTGTCGCACGCCATGCCGATCAGGCTGACGCCGATGCCGGCATGCGCGACGACCATCCCCCAGATGGGCAGCGGCGTGCGACGCCAGTTGCGCTGCGTGATGGGCAGGACGCTCGCGACGATCAGCCCGACGCCGAAGGACAGGCCGAGCAGCGGCAACACGCCCATCCCGCCGGTCAGCGTCAGCAGCAACGCAAATGTCCCGGCCGCCGCGACCATCGGCCACAGCATGCGGATCAGCGCCGCCTCGGCCTGATCCTGCCGCCAGCGCAACATCGGGCCGACCGCCATGACGGCCACCAGCGCCAGCGCGACCGGCCCGGCGGCGGCGTGGAAGAAGGGCGGCCCGACCGACAGGCGCACGCCGAACCCGGCCGCGACCAGTGGATACAGCGTGCCGATCAGCACGATGCCGAGGATGACCGAGAGCAACAGATTGTTGACGACGAGCCCGCCCTCGCGGCTGACAAAGGCGAAGCTGCGTCCGGCACGCACCTGCCCGATCCGCGCGCCAAACAGCACGAGCGCCCCGCCGATATAGAGACCCAGTAGCGCGAGGATGAACGCCCCCCGCCGGGGATCGACGGCGAAGGCATGGACGCTGGTCAATATGCCTGAGCGGACCAGAAAGGTGCCGATCATCGACATGGAAAAGGCGACGACCGCCAGCATGACGGTCCACGCCCGCAACCCGTCACGCGCCGCCAGCACATTGACCGAATGGAGCAAAGCCGTCGCCGCCAGCCACGGCATCAGCGAGGCATTCTCGACCGGGTCCCAGAACCACCAGCCGCCCCAGCCCAGCTCATAATAGGCCCAATAGGACCCCGCCGTGATGCCGATGGTCAGCAACACCCAGGCCCCCAGCACCCAGGGCCGCATCGCGCGGGCAAAGGCCGGCCCCACCTGTCCCGTCACCAACGCGCCGACCGCGAAGGAAAAGGCGACCGACAGCCCGACATAGCCCGCGTAGAGCGTGGGCGGATGGAAGGCCAAACCAGGGTCCTGCAACAGCGGGTTCAGCCCCTGCCCCTCCGCCGGTGCCGGGTTCAGCCGCGCGAACGGATTGGAAGCAAAGAGCAGGAAAGCATAGAAACCCAGCGCGATCGCCCCCTGCGCCGCCAGGGTGGCGACATAGGTCGCCCGGTCGAGCGCGCGTTCCTTCCAAGCGACCAACGCGCCGCCCGCCCCCAGGATCGTCACCCAGAGCAGCATCGACCCTTCGTGATTGCCCCAGGCGCCGGCGAATTTGTAGATCCAGGGCTTGGCCGCATGGCTGTTCTCCGCGACCAGCTTGACCGACAGATCGGTGGCCAAGAACACCGCGATCAGCGCCGCCATGGCGATGGCGACCAGCGCGCCCTGTACGATCGCGACGGGCCCGATCGCCGCCATGGCCTGCTCGCCGGCCGCGTCTTTTCGGCGCAGCGCCAGGACACCTAGCAAAAGCTGCAACGCCGCCAGCATCGCGGCAAACCAGAGCGCGGCAAGCCCGGCTTCGGCGATCACGGCTTCAGGCTCCGGCTCTCGTGCATATTGCCCGCCATTTCGGGGGGCATATATTTCTCGTCATGCTTGGCGAGCAGATTGGTTGCGACGAAGTGACCATCGGGCTGGAACTGCCCCTCCGCCACCACGCCCGATTTCTCACGGAACAGGTCGGGGGTGATGCCGGCGAAGGTGACGGGTGTCGTCGCCTTGCCATCGGTCACGACGAAGCGCACCGTCACGCCGTCGGGCGCGCGCCGTACCGACCCCGCCTCGACCATCCCGCCCAGCCGGACGGCGCGGCCCAGCGGCAGGCCCTGCCTCTGCGCATCGGACGGCGTGTAGAAGAACGCCGCCTGATCCTTCATCGCCGACATGGCCAGCAGCGCCGCCGCGACGATCGCGGCCAGCGCCAGCAGCGCCAGCGTGAGGCGTTGGGATTTCGGCGTCATTTCTCGGCGCGCTTCATCGCCAGATAGCTGAGCACGAGGAGCAGCCCCGTGCCGCCCAGCATGACGCCGTAAGCGGCCGCCACGAACGTCCATTGGTTCATGCGCGCGCCATCCGCCGCATCCGCGCCTCGGCCTTGGCCTGGGCGAGTAGGGTGCGCATCCGCATCAACACGATGGCGGCGAACAACAGGGTGAAGCCCGACAGCGTGATCGGCAGCGGCCAGAGCAGTGCGCCGTCAATGCTCGATCCGGTCAGCCCGATCGACTGGCCCTGATGCAGCGTGTTCCACCACACCACCGAGTAACGGATGATCGGCAGCAACGCGGTGCCCGCCAACCCGTAAAGCGCCGGGATGCGACCATCCCCACCACGATCGGCGTCGGCACGGGCGAGCACGATATAGCCGAGATAGACGAACAGCAGCAGCAGCATCGAGGTCAGCCGCCCGTCCCATTGCCACCATGTTCCCCAGGTCGGCCGCCCCCAGATCGATCCGGTCGCCAGGCAAAGCCCGGCGAACACAGCCCCCGGCCAGGCGATGGCGCGCGCCGCCACCTGAGCCAGCGGATGCCGCCAGACGATCAGCGACAGGCTGGCCGCCGCGATCCCGCTCCACCCGCCCATGCCCAACCACGCGGCGGGAACATGGATATAGAGAATCCGCACTGTCTCGCCCTGCAGATAATCGGGCGGCGTCTGGGTCAGCCCCGCCCACGCCCCGATCGCGACCAACGCCAGCCCCAGGCCCAGGCATATCCCGGTCAACGGACGGGCGATCTTCAGAAAACGCGCAGGATTCGCAAGGGCGTGGAGGGTCGGCACAATGCAAGGACTGTAAGAGGCTTTTTCGCCCCCGTCATCCATCGTCGCGCAACAATTTCGTTCCCGCGCAACCCAGCGCGTGGCGGCTGGTTTATCCCGTCGATAAGGGCGTGGATGCCCAGCCGCCGTCCCGTCAAAAGCGGGAATCTCTTTCGAACCAGGCCAAAGAGCCATGAGAGGCCCCGGCCCTTGCCGGGGCGGCGGCCAGATCAGGGGGAATTTCGACCGTCATGACCGTTTCCGCTCGCCCATCAAGCCTCTTGGCCTGCCTGGCATTTGGCTTGGCCCCCTCCGTTGTCACGGCGCAAACGACCCCGGATGCGGGTGCGACCATCACCGTTACCGGTCGCGGCCTCGCCGACCAGCCGGGCGACCGGGCGTTCGACGTGGTGACAATCGACCGCGACCGGATCATCCAGAACGCCTCGCAAAGGCTGGAAAATGTACTGGCCGATGTTGCGGGGCTGCAGCAGTTCCGCCGATCGGATAGCCGTTCGGCCCATCCGACCTCGCAGGGGATTACCCTGCGCGGACTGGGCGGCAACGCGTCGAGCCGTGCATTGCTGGTGGTGGACGGCGTGCCGCAAGCCGATCCGTTCGGCGGATGGGTGGTGTTCCCGGCCTATGCGACCGGGCGATTGGGCCGCATTCGCGTGACTCGAGGCGGTGGATCGGGCTTTTGGGGTCCCGGCGCGCTGGCGGGCACGATCGAAATGGACAGCGCAACGCTCGATCAGCTTTCGCCGCTCGATGTGGCCGTCGCCTATGGCAGCCGGGATTCGGTCGATGCGCAAGGATCGGCCTCGTTGGTGCGGGGCGGCGGATTCCTGACGCTGTCGGGTGCCTATGCGCGCGGCGACGGCTTCACCCCCATCGTTGCGGAGCAGCGTGGCCCCGTCGATCGCCCCGCCCCTTATGAACAATATTCGGGCGCAGCGCGCGGGGTCGTCGGCATCGCGCCATCAACCGAATTGCAGATGACGCTGGCCGCCTTTCACGACGCGCGCGACCGGGGGACCGACTTTACCGACAATCGCTCGGACGGCGCGGATGCCAGCGTGCGGCTGGTCGGGCGCGGACGTTGGGGATGGTCGGCGCTGGGCTATGTCCAGACGCGGCAATTCGCCTCGCGCTATGCCAGCGTCAACGCGGCGCGGACCGCCGCCACGCTGACGCTCGACCAATATAATGTTCCCGCGACCGGCCTCGGCGCGCGGGTTGAGGTGTCGCCCCCGCTGGGCGACGCGATCACGCTGCGGCTCGGGGGCGACATTCGCGACACCAGCGGGCGGACGCAGGAACTCTACACCTATGTCGCCGGCCTCCCCACCCGGCGGCGCGAGGCGGGCGGTGCGACGCGGACCATGGGGCTGTTCGCCGATGGCAGCGTCGAGGCGGGCATGGTGACCGTGACCGCCGCCGCGCGGGTGGATGACTGGCGCATCCGGAACGGGCGGCTGGACGAGGGCGTGCTGGCGACCGGCGCGGTGCTGACCAACGCGAATTTCCCCGATCGCTCGGGCCAGGAATTTACCGGACGGCTGGGGGTGGCGGTTCGCCCGGTCGAGCCGCTGTCGCTGCGCGCCGCCGCCTATCGCGGATGGCGACTGCCGACGCTCAACGAGCTCTATCGCCCGTTCCGCGCCGGCGCCGATGCCACCGCTGCCAATGCCGCGCTCAACCCCGAGCGGGTCGAGGGCGTGGAGGGAGGCTTCGACCTGACCCCGACGCCGGGGCTGCGGCTATCGGCGACCTATTTCGTCAACCGGCTGACCGATGCCATCGCCAATGTGACCATCGCGCGGGGGCCAGGGACCTTTCCCGGCGTCGGCTTCGTCGCGGCGAACGGCGTGTATCGGATGCGGCAGAATCTCAATGCGATCCGCTCGGAAGGCTTCGAGTTGGAGGCGAACGCCGTCGCCGGACCGGTCAGCGCGCGGGCGTCCTGGTCGCATCTCAACGCGCGGGTGGAGGCTTCAGGAACCGCCATGCCGCTCGACGGCCTGCGCCCGGCGCAGACGCCGCGCGACCAGCTATCCGCCACGCTGGCGGTCGAGCATCGCGGCGCGACGCTCAGCGGGACGGTGCGGCATGTCGGACGCCAGTTTGAGGATGACCAAAATAGCCGTAGCCTCGCTCCCGCCACCACGCTGGATGCCTATGCGGCGGTGCCGGTGGTGCGCGGCTGGCTGATCGAGGCACGGGCCGAGAATCTCGCCGATGCGCGGGTGGAAGCGGCCTATAGCGGGGCCGGGCTCATCGAGCGGGCGACGCCACGGACTTTGTGGATCGGAGTACGGACCCGCTTGTGAGGGTTTCCCTTGGCCTTAGACTTCGCTCAGGCTGAACGGAACTGGGTACTGAACCCCGTTCGCACTGAGCGAAGTCGAAGTGCACGCCCCTACCCCCGCTTCTTCACCAGCGCCGTTCGTAGGCACCGGCACACCACCTCGTCCCGCTGGTTGAGCGCCTCATGCCGGAACGTCACCAGCCCCGCGCCGGGGCGTGACTTGCTCTCGCGCAACGCGGTCACCTCGCTCGTCGCGCGCAGGGTATCGCCGAGAAACACCGGCGCGGGCATGACCAGTTCGTCATAGCCCAGATTGGCGACCAGCGTCCCCAAGGTCGTCTCCCCCACCGACAGTCCAACCATCAGCGAGAAGGTGAAGGTCCCGTTGACGAGGATCTGCCCGAACTCACTCGCCCTCGCCGCCTCGGCATCGATGTGCAGCGGCTGCGGGTTATGGGTCATGGTCGAGAAAAGGAGATTGTCCGTCTCGGTCACGGTGCGGCGGATCGGATGCTCGATCCGGTCGCCGATCGTCCAGTCGTCGAAGAAGCGCCCGCTCATGCCGCATCCTCCGCGACGATGCGGACGAGCGCAATGCCCTCCGCCACCTGGCCGCCGGTGTCCGCGTTCAGGTCGGTGACGACACCGTCGAACGGCGCGGTCAGGACATGCTCCATCTTCATCGCCTCCAGCGTGACGAGCGGTTGCCCCGCGCTCACCGCCTGGCCCTCGGTCACGGCGACCGCGATGATCCGGCCGGGCATGGGCGACAGGATCGCGCCGTCCCCCGCCCCGCCCGCCGCCAGCCCATCGGCGCGCCAGCGGGTGAAGGACCAGCTTTGCCCGCCCTCGGAGATCAGCACCTCGTCGGTCGGCGACGGGGGCACTTCCCCCGCCTCGCTGAAATCGACCGTGATCGGCCGACCGTCGAGCAGGAAGCGGGCCGTCCGGCGCGGCGCGGCGTTCAGGCGGAAACCGGTGAGTTCGTCCTGCCCGATCAGCGCCGCCGCCGCTTCGGCCAAAGCCTCTTCGGACGGCTCGGTCGGCGGCATCAGCGCCTCGCCCTCGCGCGCGATCAGCCCGGTATCGACTTGGCCGCTGGCGAAATCGGGATGATCGAGCGCCTCGACCAGAAAGCCCGCATTGGTGCGCACCGGCCAGATCACCGCTTCGTCCAGCGCGTCGGCCAGCGCCTCGCGCGCCTCGTCGCGGGTGTCGCCATGGGCGATGACCTTGGCGATCATCGGGTCGTACCAGGGGGTGATCTCCGCGCCTTCCTCGACCCCGGTGTCGATGCGGATCGCCGGGTCGTCGCCAAGGTCGAACACGTCGAGCGTGCCGATCGCGGGAAGGAAGCCCTTGGCCGGATCCTCGGCATAGAGCCGCGCCTCGATCGCATGGCCGTGGATGGCGAGGTCGGTTTGCGCCATCGGCAAGGGCTCGCCCGCCGCCACACGAAGCTGCCACTCGACCAGATCGACGCCGGTGATCGCCTCGGTGACGGGATGCTCGACCTGGAGGCGGGTGTTCATCTCCATGAACCAGACCCGGTCGGCGCGCAGCCCTTCGGAGGCGTCGGCGATGAACTCGATCGTGCCCGCCCCGACATAGTCCACCGCCTGTGCGGCGCGGACGGCGGCGGCGCAGACGGCTTCGCGGGTAGCGGCGTCCATGCCCGGCGCGGGGGCTTCCTCGATCACCTTCTGGTGGCGGCGTTGCAGCGAACAGTCGCGCTCGAACAGGTGGACGACCTGGCCGTGACGGTCGCCGAAGACCTGCACTTCGATATGGCGGGGCGAGAGGATATATTTCTCGATCAGCACCCGGTCGTCGCCGAACGAGGACGCCGCCTCACGACGGCAGGACGCCAGCGCCTCGGCGAAATCGGCGGGGTCGTCGACGCGGCGCATCCCCTTGCCGCCACCGCCCGCCACAGCCTTGATGAGCACGGGATAGCCGACCGCGTCGGCCTCGGCGGCGAGGCGTTCGGGGGACTGGTCCTCGCCCAGATAGCCGGGGGTGACGGGGACGCCCGCCGCGATCATCCGGGCCTTGGCGGCGTCCTTCAGGCCCATGGCGCGAATGCTGGCCGGATCAGGGCCAACCCAGATGAGGCCAGCGGCGATCACCGCTTCGGCAAATTCGGCATTTTCGGACAGGAAGCCATAGCCGGGATGGATCGCCTCCGCACCGCTTTCGCGCGCAGCATCGAGGATGCGGTCGGCGTCGAGATAGCTTTCGCGCGCCGGGGCGGGGCCGATCGCAATCGCTTCGTCGGCGAGGCGCACATGCAGCGCCTGCGCATCGGCTTCGGAATAGACGGCGATCGTGCGCAGGCCCATCTCGCGTGCCGTGCGGATGATACGGCAGGCGATCTCGCCGCGATTGGCTATGAGGAGGCTGTTCATCATCGGATCAGGACTCCAGCGTCAGCGTGATGGCACCGCCCGGCCGTTCGGCGATGGCATCGAAGATCACGGTCAAAATGCGGTCGAAGCGTTCCCCCACGACCCGTCGCGCGGCGGCCGCTTTGGTCAGGCGCAAAGCGATCGGCGGCTCGACGACCGCCACCAGCAGGTCGAACAGCGCATCCAGACTACCGCCATACCATTCGACGCCCGAGACCTCACGGATACGCGCGTGGAAGTCGGCTTCATCGGCAACCGTGGCGCCGTCGATGGTCAGGTCCATCGCCATTACATGCGGAACACCCCGAAGCGGGGCGCCTCCGCGATGGGGGCGTTGAGGCAGGCATCGAGCGCCAGCCCGAGCACGTCGCGGGTCTGCGCCGGATCGACGATGCCGTCATCCCACATCCGCGCGGTCGCGTACCAGGGATTGCCTTCATCCTCGTAACGCTGGCGGATCGGGGCCTTGAACGCCTCGGCTTCCTCCGGCGTCCAGTTGTCGGCGTCGCGGTGGACGGTCGCCAGCACGCTCGCCGCCTGTTCGCCGCCCATCACGCTGATCCGCGCATTGGGCCAGGTGAACAGGAAGCGCGGAGAATAGGCGCGCCCGCACATGCCGTAATTGCCCGCACCAAAACTGCCGCCGATCAGCACGGTGATCTTGGGCACCTGCGCGGTCGCCACCGCCGTCACCAGCTTGGCGCCATGCTTGGCGATCCCCTCGGCCTCATAGCGGCCACCGACCATGAAGCCGGAGATATTCTGGAGGAACAGCAAGGGGATACGCCGCTGGCACGCCAGTTCGATGAAATGCGCGCCCTTCTGCGCGCTCTCCGAAAACAGCACGCCGTTATTGGCGAGGATCGCGACCGGCTTGCCATGGATATGCGCGAAGCCGCAGACCAGACTCGCGCCATACAGTGCTTTGAATTCGTGGAAGCGCGATCCGTCGACCAGCCGCGCGATGACCTCATGCACGTCATAGGGTGCACGCACGTCCTGCGGGATCAGGCCGTACAGCTCTTCCGCCGGGTAGAGCGGCGCATCGGCTTCCGCGAGATTGACATCAGGCAGGGTCTGCGGCGGCAGCGTCTCGACGATGTCGCGGACGATCGACAGCGCGTGGTCGTCATTCTCGGCGACGTGATCGACCACGCCCGACTTGCGGCCATGGGTGTCCGCCCCGCCCAGTTCCTCGGCCGAGATGACCTCGCCCGTCGCCGCCTTCACCAGCGGCGGCCCGGCGAGGAAGATCGTCCCCTGCCCGCGCACGATCACCGTCTCGTCCGACATGGCGGGGACGTAAGCACCACCCGCCGTGCAGCTTCCCATGACGCAGGCGATCTGGGGAATGCCCGCCGCCGACATCTGCGCCTGGTTGAAGAAGATGCGGCCGAAATGATCGCGGTCGGGAAACACCTCCGCCTGATGCGGCAGGTTCGCGCCGCCGCTATCGACGAGATAGATGCAGGGCAGCCGGTTCTCGAGCGCGATCTCCTGCGCGCGAAGGTGCTTCTTCACAGTCAGCGGGAAGTAGGTGCCGCCCTTCACCGTCGCGTCGTTGGCGACGATCATCACCTGTCGGCCATGAACACGGCCGATCCCGGCGATCATCCCCGCGGCCGGCACCGCATCGTCATACAGGCCGTTGGCGGCAAGCTGGCCGATTTCGAGGAAGGGCGAGCCCGCATCGAGCAACTGCTCCACCCGGTCGCGGGGGAGCAGCTTGCCACGCGCGACATGGCGCTCGCGCGAAGCGTCGCCGCCGCCCAGCCCGGCCTTCGCCACATCGGCACGCAACCGCTCGGCCAGAGCGCGATTGTGATCGGCGTTCGCGCGGAAGGCCGCATCGTCGCGCGCGATGCGCGAGGAGATCACCGCCCCCATCACTTCACCCCAAGGCTCATTGCGCCACCTTATCAAGCTTGCCGATCAACTCGCGGCCGATCAGCATCCGGCGGATTTCGTTGGTTCCCGCCCCGATGTCGAGCAGCTTGGCATCGCGCGCGAAACGTTCGACCGGCCAGTCCTTGGTATAGCCCGCCCCGCCCAGCGCCTGGATCGCCTCCAGCGAGACCTTCACCGCATTCTCGCTCGCCAGCAGGATCGCGCCCGCCGCGTCGAACCGAGTGGTCCGCCCCGCATCGCAACTCCGCGCCACGGCATAGACATAGGCGCGCGCCGAATTGAGCGCGACATACATGTCGGCGATCTTGGCCTGGATCAGCTGAAACTCGCCGATCGCCCGGCCGAACTGCCGCCGCTCGCGGACGTAAGGAACCACGACGTCGAGGCACGCCTGCATGATGCCGAGCTGGATGCCCGCCAGCACCGCACGTTCGTAATCCAAGCCGCTCATCAGCACGCCGACGCCGCCGTTGACCGGCCCCATCACCTGTTCGTCGGCGACGAAGCAGTCGTTGAAGACCAGCTCGGCGGTCGGGCTGCCGCGCATGCCCATCTTGTCGATCTTCTGGCCGATGGAAAAGCCGGCCATGTCCTTGTCGATCAGGAAGGCGGTGATCCCACGGCTGCCCTCGCCGGTCTTGGCATAGACGACCAGGGTATCGGCATAGGGTGCGTTGGTGATCCAGAATTTGGTGCCATTCAGCCGCCAACCGCCCTCGACCTGGGTGGCACGCAGCTTCATCGACACCACGTCCGAACCCGCCGACACCTCGGACATGGCCAAGCTACCGACATGCTCGCCCGAGATCAGGCCGGGGAGATATTTCGCCTTCTGCTCCGGCGAACCCCAGCGGCGGATCTGGTTGACGCACAAATTGCTGTGCGCGCCATAGGACAGGCCCAGCGAGGCCGAGGCCCTCGACACTTCCTCGATCGCGACGACATGCTCCAGATAGCCGAGACCCAAGCCGCCATCGGCTTCGTCCACGGTGATGCCATGCAGGCCCAGCGCGCCCATTTCGGGCCAGATATCGCGGGGAAACCAGTCCTCCGCGTCCATCCGTGCGGCAAGCGGGGCGATGCGGTCGGCCGCAAAGCGGCGGGTCGCGTCACGGATCATGTCCGCGCTTTCACCCAGCGCGAAATCGAAATCGTCGATCATGTCCTCTCCAACACGGCTCTTTGAGTCCGTTGCGTCGCCTTAACCGGATATTACCCAAATGCGCAATCATTGTTCCTGGACGGGACGTTCGCTCCCGTTTCTGGATTTATCACTTGATCTCTATCATTTGCATGTCCTGGGGAAACCCGGCATGTGAAGCCGGTGAGGAAAGTCCGACCCTGATGGCCACGCGCCTTGTCGAGACCGATCCGGGCGAGGATATTTCCGCCTGCGATCGGGAGCCCATCCATATACCTGGCGCGATCCAGCCGCATGGGCTGTTACTGGTGGCGGAGGGTCAGCCGCTGATCGCCATCGCCGGTGCTGGGGCGCTTGAGGAGCGACTAGCCGCCGATTGGCTGCGTATGCCGCTGGCCACATTGCTGGGCGACGACGCGGCGGAGACGCTGGCGACGATGCCCGCAGGGCAAGGTTCCGTTACGGTCACGCGGCCGATTCGGGGCATAGACGAGCTGTTCGCCGTGACCGCCCATCGGCTGGCAGGCGATCGGCTGCTCGTCGAGTTGGAGCCGGCGCTGACCGATGCACCCTGGGGTTCCGGCAGTCCACTGAGCTGGCTGGACGCCGCAGCGACCAGTTTCGAGCGGACCGGCGACCTGCAGAATCTGTACGAACGCGCCGCCGCCACCTTTCGCACCCTGACCGGGTTCGACCGGGTCATGCTCTACCGCTTTCTCGATGACGATTCGGGACGGGTCGTGGCGGAGGCCCGGGCGCCGGGCCTTCACTCCTTCCTCCATCACCATTTCCCCGCCTCCGACATCCCGAAACAGGCGCGGGCGCTCTATATCCGCAATCGGACGCGCAGCATTCCCGATGCCGCCTATGTCCCCGCCCCCCTGCGGCCCGAAGGCTTCGAATCGACCGATCTCAGCGATGTCGGCCTGCGCAGCGTGTCGCCGGTCCATGTCCGCTATCTTCAGAATATGGGCGTTGCCGCCTCGGCGTCGATCTCGATCGTCAAGGACGGGCTGCTCTGGGGGATGGTCGCCTGCCACCACCAGAGCCCGCGCCGATTGTCGCCCGATCTGCGCGCCGCCGCCGCCACGCTGGCCAGCGGCCTGGCACGCCAGGTGCGCGCCAAGGAAGAGGCCGAGCTCTATCGCGAACGCTTCCGCCTGCGCGCCGCAGAGGATGCGATCATCCCGCGGATCGCGGGGCAAGGCGAGATCGTACCCGCGATCCGTCACTTGCTTCCCGATCTGATGGCGATGATGAACGCCTCAGGCTTCGCGCTGGTCGATAGCGGCCGGGTTTATAGTCATGGTCTCTGCCCACCCCCGCTGGCGCTGCTCGAGATCGCGCAATGGGCACTGTTGCGCGGCGGGGGCGAACTCTACGCCACGCATGAGCTGGGCGCGGTCATGCCCGATACCAAGGGGCTCTCCGCGACCGCCAGCGGCGTGCTGGCCCTGCCGCTGATCGACGGAGGCCTGAGCTTGCTCTGGTTCCGCGCCGAGCAGGTCGAAGAGGTGGAATGGGCGGGCAATCCCCACAAGTCGGTCGCCTTGCGCACCGACGAGACGCTCAGCCCGCGTGCCTCGTTCGAGAGCTGGCGCGAAACGGTGCGCGGCCGTTCGCGACGCTGGACGCTGGAAGAAGTGGAAGCGGCGCACCGCCTGCGCCGGGCGCTGCATGACGGCTTCCAGAACAACCGCCTGCGCAGCCTGAACGCGGCGCTTCAGCGGACACTCGACGACAAGGACCTGCTTCTTCAGCAGAAGGACGTGCTGATGAAGGAGGTGGACCACCGCGTCCAGAACAGCCTTCAGCTCGTCTCCTCCTTCCTCGCGCTCCAGGCCAAGGCGGCGACCGATCCGGGCGTGCGCGAGCAGTTGACCGAGGCGCAGGCCCGGCTCTCGGCGGTCGCCCTCGTCCATCGCCGACTCTATCGCGACGATCAGATCCAAACGGTCGATCTGGCACGCTATTTGGAGGAACTGGTCGGCGACATGAAACAGTCGCTGGGGGCCGAGTGGAGCGCACAGATGCGGCTGGACCTAGCGCCCGTGCTGATGCCCACCGATCGCGCGATCAATCTGGGCTTGGTCACCACCGAGTTGATCATCAACGCCACCAAATATGCCTATGACGGCGCGGCCGGCGCGGTGACCATCACGCTGGAGCAATATGGCAACCGCCTGCGCCTGATCGTCGCCGACGAAGGCCGCGGCCGGATGAACGCGCCGATCGGCGACGGGCGCGGTTTCGGCAGCCGGATGATGGCGGCGATGATGCAAAGGCTGTCGGGATCGATCGAATATGACGACAACCAGCCCGGCCTGCGCGCCATCGTGATCGCGCCGATCGCGGATTGAGGGGGCGTAACACCGTCCCGTTCAGCCTAAGCGAAGTTGAAGGCCACGGGACGGACCCCAACACCCTCACCCTTCCGGCGCTCCGCGCCTCCCTCTCCCGCTGGGAGAGGAGTGTCGGGTGAACAGCGGGGCGCAGTTCACCCGACACTGGGCCCGCTCGCGATAGCGCGTGGGAAGGGTGAGGGCGACTAAGGCCTGCTCATGGCCTTCGACTTCGCTCAGGCTGAACGGGGGGTGGGTTTAAGCGGCTTGTTTATAAAGCGCGAAGACCCGTTCCGCCGCCGCCGCCGCGCGGTCGATCCACGCCTCGTCATCCGCCGCTGCGTCTAGCGCATGCCGGAAATCGCGCCATTCGCCGGGGCCGAAGCCCGATTCGAGATAGGCTCTGGGCAACCCCTTACCCACCTGCCGGACCAGCATCACGCCGCCTAGCCGCGACCCTTCGGTCACATAGAGCGCCCCCCAGCGCGCCGCTTCGTCGGTCGCGCAAGAGAAGGACAGCGGCTCGGGCATATCTCGCCCCAGCGCGGCAAGGTCCGCCGCCAGCGCTTCCCGCCGCGCCCGCCAGGGAAAGGCGATCGCCTGCCCGGCGAGCCAAGCTTCGACCGCCGGCAGGGCACGCGCATGGGCGATCAGGAACGCCGTGTAGCTTTCCCGATCATCCAGGCGATAGGCACCATAGGCAGCGTCCACCACCTCATGCGCCGCCGCCGTCCGCGCGCGCAGGATGGCCGATGCGCCGTCCTTCACTTCAGGCAGGCGACGATCCCCGCGATGACGGCCAGCGTCTCTTCCGGGTCGCGCACGCGTACCGTGTCGAGGCCCAGTTCCTTGGCCGGATAGTCGTTGCCGCCGGGGAAGATCGCGTCGCCGATGAACATCATCGCATCGAGTTCGATCCCGCTGGCATCGCGCAGCTTCTTCAGGCCATAGGCCTTGTCAACGCCCTCACGGGTGATGTCGATCGACGTCGCGCCACCCATATTGATCGACAGGCCCGGCAGGCGCTGCTTGAGGTCGGCCTGGATGACCTTGCGCTTCTCGAACTTGGGGTCCCAATGTTCCTTAGCGTCGATCGGCGCCTGCTGGCCGAGCGCGGAGAAGGTGATCTGGCTGCCGCGATCCTCGATCCGCTCGCCCCAGGTCTGTTCGGGCACGAAGCCGGTCGCTTCCAGCGAGGCGTCGAACGCCTCCAGGATCTTCGCCTTGGTCGCGTCGTCGAACAGCTCGGCATAGACCGGGGTCCAGCTTCCGTCCTTGTAGGTGTAGAGCTTGGTGCCGGTGGTCGGCATCAGCCACAGCTTGCTGCGGTCGGCGCGTTCGGGCAGGCGGCTGGCCACCTGCTTGTCGAACTGCGGCCAGTCACCGCCCGAGATCACCGCGACATGCGCGACGTCGAGCAGGTCGGCCAGCGCCTCCCCCATCGGCTCGCCCAGCGGCTGCTTGCTTTCGGCCAGCGTCCCGTCGAGGTCGAACGCAACCAGTTGCTTCATGAAGGCACTCCGATTCTGGGCATGATGAGATTGTCGATGGCATAGGCCACGCCGTCGTCCGCGTTGGAACGGGTGTGTACCAATATCTGTTCCCTAACAGCGTCGGGCGCATTCGCCATCACGATCGGCAGGCCGGCGCGTCTCAACATGGGAAGGTCGTTGGCCTGATCGCCCAGCACCGCCACCTGTTCCAGCGGCACACCGAAGGCCTTGGCCAGCGTCGCCACGCCGTCGCCCTTGTTCGCGGCGAGCGCGGTCACGTCGAGATAATAGGTCTGCGACTGGGCGATGGTCGCCGCCTCGCCATGCGCCTCATTCGTCCGCTCGTGCAGGCCGCGCAACAGGTCCGCATCGTCGCTGACCAGTGTGATCTTGTCGACCTTGTCGACCAGCGCCGCGAAGTCCTGCGTGACCACGGGCTCTTGCGCCGACGCCTTGCGTTCGTGCTCGACATGGGTGCCCTCGCCGCTGCTGGCATACCAGCGGTCATCGGCGAAGACCCAGATGGCGACGGGGCTCTCCGCCGCCATCGCCAACACGTCCTTCACAACCTCGACCGGTACCCGGAACTGCGCGTCGATCGACCCGTCGCGGCGGAACACGGTGCCGCCGTTGAACGCCCCGATCGGCGCGTCAATCGCCAGTTCGTCGGCAAGCCATCCCAGCCCCGATCGGGGCCTGGCGCTGATGATGGTAAAGCCGATCCCCGCCGCCTCCAGCCGCCGGACGGCAGCGATGGTGGCGGCACGCAGCGTCTTGTCGGGATCGACCAGCGTGCCGTCGACGTCCGACACGACCAGTCGAATGGGCAGGCTCATTGCGGGATTTCGGTATGGCCGCCAAAGCCGAAGCGCATCGCCGACAGCACCTTGTCGCCATAGGTATGCTCGATCCGGCTGCGATAGCGCGCGAAGAGCGAGGCGGTCAGGACATTGGCCGGGACCTTCTCCTCCATCGCCGCATCGATCGTCCACTGGCCCTCACCCGAGTCCGCGACATGGCCCGAGAACTGCTCCAGCATCTCGTCCTTGGCCAGCGCAATCGCGGTCAGGTCGAGCAGCCAGGACGAGATCACGCTGCCGCGCCGCCATACTTCGGCAATGTCGGTCAGGTTCAGGTCGAAGCGTTCGTCCTCGGGCAGCTTGTCGCTGTTCTTCGACTTCAGAATGTCGAAGCCCTCGGCATAGGCCTGCATCAGGCCATATTCGATGCCGTTGTGGATCATCTTGACGAAGTGGCCGGCTCCGGCGGGACCGGCATGGATATAGCCCTTCTCGGCACGCTCATCGACCTTGTCGGCAATGCGGCCCGGCGTGCGGACGATATCGCCCAGGCCCGGTGCCAGCGCCTCGAAGATCGGGTCGAGATGCGCGATCGTCTCGTTATCGCCGCCGATCATCATGCAATAGCCGCGCTCCAGGCCCCAGACGCCGCCCGAGGTGCCGACATCGACATAATGGATGCCCCGTTCGGCCAGTTGCTTGGAACGGCGGATATCGTCCTTGTAGAAGCTGTTGCCGCCATCGATGACCACGTCACCGTCCTTGGCGAGCTTGGCGATTTCCGCGATCGTGTCCTCGGTCGGACTGCCGGCGGGCAGCATCACCCACCAGATCGCCTTGTCGGCCAGCTTGGTCGCCATGTCCTCCAGCCCCGTGGCCGCCTCCGCGCCGTCCTTGGCGAGCGTCTGCACCGCCTCGTCGCTGCGATCCCAGGCCACCACCTGATGCCCAGCCTGCATCAGGCGGCGAGCGATATTGCCACCCATGCGGCCGAGGCCGACCAGACCGATCTTCATGCGGAACTCCATTATGTTTCTGGTGTCGTAGAAAGTGAAAGGCCCCCTTCCCGCCTTGGGAAGGGGGCCTGTCGGGTCAGGCCGTCGCGGGCTGCTTCTTCCCGATCGCACCGAGCAGATCGTCGAACGCCTTGACGAAGGAGGCGACCCCCTCCTGCACCAGCGTGTCGGTGACGTCGTTCAGATCCAGGCCCAGCCGATCGGCCTCGGCCAGCACATGGCGCGCCTCGTCGATATCGGCGGTCAGCGTGTCGGCCACCGTGCCATGGTCGCGGAACGCGTCCATCGTCTTGGGCGGCATGGTGTTGACCGTGTCCGGGCCGATCAGCGTGTCGACATAGAGCGTGTCCGGATATGACGGGTCCTTGGTACCGGTCGAGGCCCAGAGCAGCCGCTGGGGCTGCGCGCCCTTCGCCGCCAGCGCCTGCCAACGGTCGGACTTCAGAAACTCGAGATACCATTGATACGCCATCTTGGCGTTGGCGATCGCGACCTTGCCGCGAATAGCCTTGAGCGCATCGGCCTCGGCATCACCGGCGCCCACGCGCTCGTCGATCTTCTTGTCGATCGCCGAGTCGATACGGCTGATGAAGAAGCTGGCGACGCTGGCGATCCGGTCGATCGGCTGCCCGGCCTTCGCCCGCTCTTCCAGGCCGGCCACATAGGCCTCGGCCACCTTGATATAGGCGTCCTGCGAGAAGAGCAGCGTGACGTTGACGTTGATCCCCTTGGCGATGGTCGCCGAGATGGCGGGCGCGCCCGCATCGGTGCCGGGGATCTTGATCATCAGGTTGGGGCGATCGACCGCGTGCCACAGCTTTTCCGCCTCGGCGATGGTCGCGTCGGTGTCGTCGGCGATGTAGGGCGACACCTCCAGGCTGACATAGCCATCCTTGGCGTCGAGCCGGTCATAGACCGGCTTCAGCGTTTCCGCCGCCGCCTTGATGTCCTGGATCGCCAGATGCTCGTAGCGGTCGATGGTCGCCGCGCCGGGGTTTTCCTTGTCGAACGCCCCCAGCGTGCCGTCATAGGCGTCGCCATGCCCCATCGCCTTTTCGAAGATCGACGGGTTGGAGGTGACGCCGGTCAGCCCGTCCTCGGCGACGAGCTTTTCCAAGCCCTTCGCCTCGAGGAACTTGCGATCGACGAAATCGAGCCAGGGGGCACAGCCTTTGGCGCCCAGTTCCTGCAACTTGCTCATCACTTGGTCTCCACCAATTCGCGGGCCACCTTCACGACATTGTCGAGAGTGAAGCCGAACTTGTCCTGCAGCTTCGATATGGGGGCGGAGGCACCGAACGTCGACATGGTGATCGTGCGACCTTCGAAACCGACATAGCGATCCCAGCCGATCGATCCGGCCTGCTCGACGGCCAGACGCGCGGTGACGGCGCGCGGCAGCACGCTTTCCTTGTACGCGGCGTCCTGCATCTCGAAGCGGTACCAGCTCGGCAACGAGACGACGCGCGCCTTGATGCCGTCGGCGGTCAGCGTCTCATAGGCGTCGGTCACCAGCGACAGTTCCGACCCCGTGGCGATCAGGATCACGTCCGGCGTGCCCTCGCAATCGGCGAGGACATAGCCGCCCTTCTTGAGGCCCGAGGCCGCCGCATATTTGCTGCGATCCAGCGTCGGCAGCGCCTGACGCGAGAAGATCAGCGCGGTCGGATGATCGGCCGACTCGGCCGCACAGCGCCATGCCTCGGCGACTTCGTTCGCATCGCCCGGCCGGATGGTGTCGAGGCCAGGGATCGCGCGCAGCGTCGCCAGATGCTCGATCGGCTGGTGGGTCGGACCATCCTCGCCCACGCCGATCGAGTCGTGCGTGAAGACGAAGATCGCGCCCAGCTCCATGATCGCGGCGAGGCGGATCGGCGCGCGCATATAGTCGGAGAAGACCAGGAAGGTCGCGCCGTAGGAGCGCAGGTGCGACAGCGCCATGCCGTCGACGATCGCGCCCATCGAGTGCTCGCGCACGCCGAAGTGCAGGTTGCGGCCGTCATAGCTGCCCGCCTGGAACGACCCGCCATCCTTGATCAGCGTCTTGGTCGAGGGCGCGAGATCGGCCGAACCGCCGACCAGCCACGGCACCTTGGCGGCGATGGCGTTCTGCACCTTGCCGCCCGAGTCGCGGCTGGCCACCCCCTTGGCATCCGCCTCGAACACCGGGATTTCGCTGTCCCAGCCCTCGGGGAGGGTGTCGGAGAGCATTGCGTCGAGCTGTGCGGCGAGTTCGGGATATTCGGCGCGATAACGCTCGACCATCGCGACCCACTCGTCACGCAGCGGCTTGCCGCGCGTCTCGATCGCGCCCTGGAAGGCTTCGCGCACGCCATCGGGGACCAGGAACTTGGCGTCTTCGGGCCAGCCATAGGCCTTCTTGGTCGCGCGGATCGCGTCTTCGCCCAGCGGCTCGCCATGCGCCTTTTCGCTGCCCGCCTTGGGGCTGCCATAGCCGATGACCGACTTCACGACGATGAAGGTCGGCTTGTCCTGGGTCGCCTTGAAATCGTCGAGCGCGGCGGTCAGCGCCGCGACGTCATTCGCGTCGTCGACATGGATGACGTTCCAGCCATAGGCCTCGAAGCGCTTGCCCACATCCTCGTCGAACGCCAGATCGGTGCCGCCCTCGATCGAAATATGGTTGGAGTCGTAGATCCAGCAGAGGTTGGACAGCTTGAGGTGGCCGGCGGTCGAGGCCGCCTCCGACGCGACGCCCTCCATCATATCGCCGTCGCCGCACACGACATAAACGTCATGGTCGAAGATCGGGAAACCTTCACGGTTGAAATGCGCCGCCAGCCAGCGCTCGGCGATCGCCATGCCGACCGAGTTGCCGCAACCGGCACCCAGCGGGCCGGTCGTCGTCTCGACGCCCGTGGTGTGGCGATATTCGGGATGGCCCGGCGTCTTGGAGTTAAGCTGGCGGAAACCCTTAAGGTCCTCCAGGCTCAGCGCGGGCTTGCCCGACTTGTTGCCGTTCGCATCGATCTCCTCGATCCCCGCCAGATGGATCAGCGAGTAGAGCAGCATCGAGGCATGGCCGACCGACAGCACGAAGCGGTCGCGATTGGGCCAGTCGGCATGCGCGGGATCGTAGCGCAGGAATTTCGACCAGATGGTGTGACCGACCGGCGCCAGCGCCATGGGGGTGCCGGGATGGCCCGAATTGGCCTGCTGCACCGCGTCCATCGACAGGGTGCGGATGGTGTCGATGGTCAGGCGCTCGATCGACCCGTCCTCGTGCAGATGGGTATCGGCCACGGCGTGGGTGGTGGCATCGGTCATGAAACTGGCCTCATCCTTATATGTACGATCGAACGCCTGCGCGTCCGCTCTGGTTGCCATACGCGACCGGCCTTAGCGCGGGTTCCGCCCCCGTTCCAGCCGGGTAACGAACCCGTTGTCGGCAATATAGGCGGCGTCGATCTCGGTCAGAAACAATCCGTGCCCGACGACACCGGGAACCGCCATCAGCGCCGCCGCCAGCGTGTCGGGGGACGTGTCGTCCCAGCCATGGCCATCCACGACGATATTGCCGTTATCGGTCCGGTAATCGGGTCGGTCGATGCAATGGTCGAACCATCGCGACAGGCGCTCGATCACGAAGGCGCGTGCGAAAGGCAGAATCTCGATCGGCAGCTTGGTCGGCGCCAGTCGCTCCACCCGCTTCGATCCATCGGCGATGACGATCATCCGATCCGCGGCCTCGGCCACCGCCTTTTCCCGCAGCATCGCGCCACCCGCCCCTTTCACGGCGCGCAAACCGGCATCGATCGCATCCGCACCATCGATCGCCACATCGACCCGGCTGACCTGGGCGAAATCGCGCACCGTCAGACCCAAGGATCGGGCGAGCGCCGCACTCGCCTCTGATGTCGCGACCGTTTCGATACGCAATCGTCGTTCCGCCAGAGCGGCAATGGCATGGGCGGCGGTGGACCCCGTCCCAAGCCCCACAAGCATATCGTCGCAAATTTCTCGCACGGCGGCGCTGGCGGCTAGGCGCTTATCGGCATCCCGATCGATCATGTCCCTTGAAAATGCATCAGAACTCCAAAGGGTCCGTCCGCTCCGGCTTTTGCCGCAGCGCGACAAATTGCGACAATTAAGGCGGGGGATTTAGGCCATCATCACTTGCCTTTTCGCGCCCGCATCGTGCACTTTGACACAGGTCAGCAACGTTTGACGGGCTCATGCATTGACGCGCGGGTCGGTTCGCGCGGCTCGAATCTCAGGCAGGTGAACGAATTGAATTTTCCAGGCTTTCGCGGGTACCCGGCGCTCGCCGGTACGGCCATGGCCCTCGCCCTGGCGACTCTATCGGGCTGTGGCGGGGACAAGGGCGGCGCGGCCAAGGGGCGCAATGGCGGGCAGCAGCAGACGCCGACCGTCGGCTTCGTCACCGTGCAGCCGACCGATGCGCCGATCGTCACGGAACTGGCGGCACGCACCACGGCCTTTGAAAGCTCCGACGTGCGGCCGCAGGTGACGGGCGTCATCCGCCGCCGCTTCTTCACCGAGGGCACGCTCGTGAAGCGCGGCCAGCCACTCTACGAGATCGATCCGCGCCTCTATCGCGCGTCGGTCAACCAGGCGGCCGCCAACCTTCAGAGCGCGCAGGCCAATGCCGAGGCGACGCGCACGCTCGCCGAACGCTATCGCCCGCTCGCGCAGATCGAGGCGATCTCGAAACAGGATTATACCAACGCCCAGGCCTCGGCCCGCCAGGCGGCGGCGCAGGTCGCACAGACGCGGGCCGCGCTGGAAACCGCGCGGGTCAATCTGCAATTCACCACCGTGCCCGCCCCCATCACCGGGCGGATCGGCCGCTCGCTGTTCACCGTCGGGGCGCTGGTCAGTTCGGGGCAGACCGATCCGCTGGCACAGATCCAGCGGCTCGACCCGATTTTCGTCGACATCCAGCAATCGGCGACAGATCTGCTGTCGCTGCGCCGCAATCTCGCGGCGCGTGACGGGCTGATCCCGGCCAGCGCCAATGTCTCGCTGCGACTGGAGGACGGCACCGATTATGGGCAGACGGGCACGGTCCAGTTCGCCGAGGCGGTCGTCGATCCGCAAACCGGTACGGTGACGCTGCGCGCGCGCTTCCCCAATCCGCAAGGGCTGCTCCTGCCCGGCATGTTCGTTCGCGCCCGCTTCGCACAGGCGATCGACACCAGCGCCTATCTGGTCCCGCAACAGGCGGTATCGCGCGATCCGAAGGGCAATGCGACGCTGTTCATCGTGGGTCCGAACGACAAGGTGCAGCAGAAGAAGGTCAAGGCCGAGCGGACCCAGGGCGCCTATTGGGTGGTGACCGACGGGCTGAAGCCGGGCGACAAGATCGTGACCCAGGGCCTCGCCAATCTACGCCCCGGACAGAGCGTGCGCGCGGTGCCGGCCAATAGCCCGCAAAAGGTCCAGCCCCCCTCGCCCGAACAGTTGAAGAAGATGCAGGCCGCCAAGGGCAAGGCGGGCTGACCGGACCATGCTCAGCCGCGTCTTTATCGATCGTCCCATCTTCGCCTGGGTCCTTGCCATCATCGTCATGCTGGCGGGTATCGGCGCGATCATGGGCCTGCCCATCGCGCAATATCCGGACGTCGCCCCGCCCCAGGTGTCGATCCGCGCCACCTTCCCCGGTGCATCCGCGCAGACGCTGCAGAATTCGGTCACCCAGGTCATCGAGCAGCAGCTGACCGGCATCGACGGGCTGCTCTATTTCCAGTCCTCCTCGTCGAGCCGTGGCTCGGTGACGATCACCGCGACCTTCGCCAAGGGCACCGACCCCGACATCGCGCAGGTCCAGGTCCAGAACCAAGTCCAGCAATCGGTCGCCCGCCTGCCGCAACAGGTGCAGCAACAGGGCCTGGTCGTCCGCAAGTCGAACCCCGACTTCCTGTTGATCGCGGGCGTCTATGACGAGACGAACCGGATGACGAATCAGGACGTCGCCGATTACCTCGTCTCGAATTTGCAGGACCCGCTGGGCCGTATCCAGGGCGTCGGCGACACCAACGTCTTCGGCTCGCAATATGCGATGCGCATCTGGCTCAATCCGGAGAAGCTGGCCTCCTACCAGCTGATGCCGTCCGACGTGACGACCGCGATCCAGAACCAGAATACCGAGGTCGCGGCGGGCGAGGTCGGCGGTACGCCCTCGGCACAAACCCAGATGCTGAACGCGACCGTGACCTCGCAGTCGCGCCTCCAGACGCCCGAGCAGTTCCGCGAGATCATCGTCAAGACACTGAACAACGGCGCGACCGTAAAGCTGTCCGACGTGGCGCGGATCGAGCTGGGCGCGGAAAGCTATGCCGCGGTCAGCCGGATCAACCAGCATCCCGGTGCCGGTATCGCCGTTCTGATGGCGCCCGGCGCCGACGCGCTGAAGACCGCCGAACTGGTCAAGGCCGAGATCACCCGCGTCGCCAAGACCTTCCCGCCGGGCCTGAAGGTCGCCTATGCCAACGACACCACCGCCTTCATCAAGCTGTCGATCGACGAGGTGGTCAAGACGCTGATCGAGGCGATCATCCTCGTCGTCATCGTCATGTTCGTCTTCCTGCAAAGCTGGCGCGCGACGCTGATCCCGACGATCGCGGTGCCGGTGGTGTTGCTCGGCACCTTCGCCATCTTCTATCTGGCCGGCTTCTCGATCAACACGCTGACCCTGTTCGGGCTGGTACTGGCGATCGGCCTCTTGGTCGACGACGCGATCGTGGTCGTGGAGAATGTCGAGCGTCTGCTCGAGGAAAATCCCGACATGACCCCGCGCGAGGCGACGATCGAGTCGATGCGCGAGATCACCGTCGCGCTGATCGCCATCGCGCTGGTGCTGTCGGCGGTGTTCCTGCCGATGGCGTTCTTCGGCGGGTCCACCGGCGTCATCTATCGCCAATTCTCGATCACCATCGTCTCGGCGATGATCCTGTCGGTCGCGGTCGCGATCATCCTGAGCCCCGCACTGACCGCCACGCTGCTCAAGCGAAAGGCGAAGGAAGGCGAGGAGGGCGCCTGGCTCGACCGCAAATTCCCGCGGGTGGCGCATGGGCTGCAACGGGCGAAGGACGGGTTCAATTCGCGCTTCGAATGGACGGTCGAGAAATATACCTCGGCCGTGCGGACCGTCGTCGATCGCAAATGGCTGTTCCTGCTGATCTATGTCGGCGTCGTCGCATTGCTGGCGATCCTGTTCCTGCGCCTGCCCACCGGCTTCCTACCGACCGAGGATCAGGGATCGGCGATCGTCCAGTTCCGCCTGCCCGCCGGTGCGACGCAAGCGCGCACGATGGAAATCCAGCGCCGGGTCGAGCAGTATTTTGCCCAGCATGAGGGCAAGAACGTCAAGGTTCTGTTCTCGGTCTCGGGGGGCGGCGGTGGCGGCACCAGCGGCCAGAATACCGGCCAGGGCTTCATCAACTTCGTCGACTGGGCCGACCGCAAGGGCAAGGAAAACAGTGCCGACGCGATCACCGGACGAGCCTCCGCCGCCTTCCGGGGCCTTCGCGACGCACAGGTCTTCGCGCTGGTGCCGCCGGCCATTCGTGGCCTGGGCCAGTCGGACGGTTTCACCATGGAGTTGCAGAATATTTCGGGCATGCCGCTCGAAAAGTTCGAGGCGGTGCGCGACGAGTTGCTCGCCAAGGCCAATGCCGACCCCAAGCTCGCCTCGGTCCGCCTGACCGAACTGCCCGATATCGCCACGCTCCGCGTCGATCTCGATCAGCAGAAATTGTCGGCGCTGGGCCTCACGCAGCAGCAGGTGAACTCGACCCTGTCGACCGCCTGGGGCGGGCAATATGTCAACGACTTCATCGATCGCGGCCGCGTCAAGCGCGTCTTCGTCCAGGGCGACGCGCCCTATCGCTCCGAGCCCGAAGACCTGAAACAATGGTTCGTGCGCGGGTCGAGCGGCCAGATGGCGCCCTTCTCGTCCTTCTCGACGATCAACTGGGGCGTGGCGCCCACCACCCTGTCGCGGTTCAACGGCATCCCGTCTTACGAATTCCAGGGATCGGCGGCACCCGGCTACAGCTCGGGTGACGCCATGCAGCGGATGACCGAGCTCGCCGCAGAAATCCCCGGCACCTCGATCGCCTGGGCGGGCCTGTCCTATCAGGAACGGCTGTCGGGCGGACAGGCACCGATCCTCTATGCCCTGTCGATCCTGGTCGTCTTCCTTTGCCTCGCCGCGCTCTATGAAAGCTGGTCGATCCCGTTCGCGGTGTTGCTGGTCATTCCGCTCGGCCTGATCGGCGCGGTGGCCTTCGTCACGCTGCGCGGGTTGACCAACGACGTCTATCTCCAGATCGGTCTGCTGACGACCATGGGCTTGGCGGCGAAGAACGCCATCCTGATGATCGAGTTTGCTGAACAGGCGGAGAAACAGGGCAAGCGCGTCATCGACGCCGCGCTGGAGGCGGCCAAGATCCGTCTGCGGCCGATCCTGATGACCAGCTTCGCCTTCATCTTCGGCGTGCTGCCGCTCGCCATCTCGACCGGTGCGGGCGCCAACAGCCGTATCGCGATCGGCACCGCCGTGATCGGCGGCATGCTGACCGCCACGGTGCTGGCGATCTTCTACATTCCGCTGTTCTTCGTGCTGGTCCGCCGTTCGGTGCGCAACGGCCTCGCCCGGTTGCGAGGCAAGCCGATGAGCGAGCATGGCGCGGGACATCGTCCCCCCGAAGGCGAAGCGGCGGAGAAGGCCTGATGCGTATCCTGTCCCCCTTCCCCGCCCTGCTGCTGACCGCGACCGCGCTGTCGGCCTGTTCGATGGCCCCGAAATATGAGCGGCCCGCGACGCCGGTGCCGCCCTCCTGGCCGGTCGGCGACGCCTATCTGCGCCAGTCGGAAGCGGCGCTGCCGACCGTCCGTTACACCGACATCTTCCGCGACGCCCGGTTGCAGCGGCTGATCGAACAGGCGCTGGTCAACAATCGCGACCTGCGCGTGGCCGCCGCCAATATCGCCGCGACCCGCGCGCAATATCGCATCCAGCGCGCCAGCCTGTTGCCGAATGTCAGCGCCAATGGGCGCTACAGCTATACCGACCGGGGATCGGGCGGCGCGGCCTCCAACGCCATTGGCGGCGGTGGCACCGGTATCAGTAATGGCGGGACCGGTACGGGTAATGGCGGGACCGGAAACGGTGGCGTCGGCAATGGTGGCATAGATAACGGCGGCGCTGGCGGCGTCGTCACGGGTGCCAATGGCAGCGGCAGCGCCTGGTCGGTCAATCTGGGCGTCAACGCCTTCGAGCTCGACCTGTTCGGCCGCATCCGCTCGCTGACCGGTGCCGCGCTCGACCGCTATTTCGCGACCGAGGCGGCAGCGCGCGCCACCCGGTTGACGCTGGTCGGCGACATTGCCGAGGCGTGGCTCAACTATGGCGCGGACCAGAGCCTGCTCGCCATCGCCCGCGACACCGCCGCCAGCGCGCAGCGCAGCGTCACCCTGACCCGCGCCCGGCTGGAGGGCGGCATCGCACCCCGCACCGATCTGCGCCAGGCCGAACAGGTGCTGGCGACCGCGCAGGCCGATCTGGCGCAACAGACGACGGCGGTGGCGCAGGACGTCAACGCGCTGCAACTGCTGGTCGGCGCGCCGATCGATACCGCGCTGCTGCCAAAGTCGATCGACGAGGCCAGCCCGACCATCGCCACCCTACCCGCCGGGCTGGATTCAGGCATCCTGTTGCGGCGGCCCGATGTGGTGCAGGCCGAATATGAGCTGCGCGCCGCCAATGCCCAGATCGGCGCGGCACGCGCGGCGCTGTTCCCGCGCATCTCGCTAACCGGGCTGGTCGGCTTTGCCAGCACCGCGCTCTCGTCGCTCTTTTCGGGGGGCAGCTTCAACTATTCGGTCGCGCCCTCGGTCAGCTATCCGATCTTCCAAGCGGGCGCGGGCGTTGCCAATGTCCGCTATTCGGAGGCGCAGCGCGACGCGCTGCTCGCGACCTATGAAAAGGCGATCCAGACCGCCTTCCAGGAAACCGCCGACGCCCTGGCGCGGCAAGGCACGATCGCGGACCAGCTCGGCGCCAATCGCCGCTTCCTGATCGCCGCCGCCGATACCTATCGCCTGACCGAGGCCAGCTATCGTGGCGGGGTCACCCCGTTCCTGAATACGCTGGACGCGCAACGTTCGCTCTATTCGGCGCAACGCACGCTGATCGCGACGCAGTTGGTCGCGGCGAACAATCGCGTGACGCTCTACCGCGTACTGGGCGGTGATTCGCTGCTGGATGCAACCAGCAATGGGCCGATTCCGGCCGTAAGCGTGACGGCACCCCGCTAAGACCTATGGTCCCGCCCGGTCGCCGGAAGCGCCGGGCGGGCCATGGATTACTTCTGTCCGCGCGCCACCCCGACCGCGTCGCGTCCGAACTGGACGATCATCTCGCCGATCTCGCGCGCCTGCGCCATCGAGCGATTGCCCTGTTCGCGCAGGAAATCGGTCTGAATCCGCATCACGTCCGACAGGTCGCGGGCCGACGCCGCCTGACGCATCGCGGCAAAGGCCTCGCGCGCATTGGTTTCCGCCTGGTCGAGCATCTTCAGCGTCACCGCCGAGCCGCCCTCGGCGATTTTTTGCCCGGAGGCCTGCATGGCCTCGCCCGCGCCCTTCAAGCGTTCGGAAAACTGGCCGGCGCCCATATCGCCGCCGATCGCGCCCGCGCCGCCGCCATTACCCATATCCTCGGCCATCTCGTCCGTCTCCTCACCCAATTGCGTGTCTGGATTGAACCCTTGGCCGTCCCAGGAGTTGCACGGACCCGTCCGGCAATCAGACACCCGCGAAGTAGCGTTCCAAGAGCGTCTTGCCCGCCTGCCCCAGGCTCAGGCCCGCTTCGTCCCGGATCAGCCAGCCACGATCGACGAGCAGACGCACCCAGCGCAATCCGGCCTGGCCTTGCATAGGCAATCCAATCGCCTCCAATATCGCCGCTTCGCGCATCGGCGCGTCGGACTGGAACAGCGCCAGCAGGATTTCCCAGGCGGGATCACCCAGCATATCGGCATGGTCTCCGGCCAGCCGCCGCAGGTCGAGGCGTCGCCGCAGGATCACCCCGGCGCATTCCTGGGCACTGGGGACACGCGGCAGGCGCGGCACCGGCACGCCCCCGACCTCGCCGGAAATCGCTTCGATACGGCTCTTCACCTCGGTCATGGCCTCGGCAAAGCGTTCCAGGCTGGCGCGGTCCTCGACCGGCCAGTGCAGGAGACGAAAGTCGGAGGTCATCGAAAATCTCGCCAAGAAAAGGCCCAGTCAGGATCGCGCCCATGGCGAGCGACTCGTATCTGATGGCGCAGGACGCCGATCCCCAATATTCCGAGCATGGGATAGGCGATCTTGCCCTCGGCCATGCCATACATCCACGGCATGAGATTGGCATCGAGTCCACGCACACCGTGGATACCGATACCCAGAAGATGCAGCGCCGCCAGCCAAAGCGGCCAGAAGCGGTTCGCCAGCATGGCGATCGTGATCAGGCCGCCCATCAGCACGATGTCGATCGCCACTTCGCGCATATCCGTCGTACGGAAATGCGTCGATGGCTCAAAGGCGAGCATCAATGTCGCCCCCGTTGCAGCCAGCAACAGAATCGCTCCGCAGCGCTCGGGCCAGCCGCCCATCGTCAGCGCATAGAGGCAGATCAGCCCCTGAACGATGTTGAAGACATAGATGTGCGTCACGGCGTGCCCCGCAGCAAGAAAATCCAATGAGGCACGCCGTCCCTGCCCTGATCAGGCCGCCACGCGGAGCGGCATGGTGGTGATCGAGCCGGCTACTTCCGGCGGCTTGGGATGATTGTCGCCATATTCGTCGGCATCGAAGCCGATCGTCTTACCGACCTTTTCCAGGATACGGTGGCTCTGCACGGTATGGCCGCGTGCATTGCCGATGGCGAGCATTGCCTGGCCGATCTGCTCAAAGGCATGCTGGCCGACCACGGCCGACAGCTTGGCTTCGGCGCGGGCGCGCGGCAGCGCCATGGCCAGTTCGCCTACCGTCGAGAAAGCGGCATCGAGTTCGTTTTCCAACTTCCACAGCAGCTGGGTTACCTGAAGCGCTGCGTCCTGTTCCGTCATCATCGCCTGTTCCCCCGACTAAAGCCCTGATCCTGGGCCCCCGCGCCATGAGCGCGGGAAGATGGTGTCATCCGGCAAGATGCGTCAGCCGCCCGATCACGCGGGTCATCACGTCCAGCCCGGTGGCCAGCATGCCGAAGCCGATGGCGAGAGCGATAGCGATCGTGGGTATCCAGAACAGCCTTTCGGCGATGTTCATGTCGTTGCGGGTCTGACCTTGCCGCCGGAAAGGAAGAGACAAGCGGGGCGATACGTGGACATGGCCGCCCTGTACCGCCCCGCCGACCGTACTCCCATCCGGTGCCGATGGAACTGCCACGGCCGGCGTGTCGGAAACCAGCCCCGCAGAATCGGGTATGATTTTATCGGGGTCTTCTTCTTCTACAATTTCAATGACTTGGTCATTTTCATCAATGACTTTCTCGGTTTCATCGACTTCATATTCGGCCAGGGCAAGCGCCGCCTCACGACGATTTCGCGCACCCAGCAGGCGCACCGCTTCGGCCAGATAGCTGTCGACCGTAGATTTCCCGAGCCCGAGTTCGGCGGCGATTTCCTTCGATCCCTTCAACGCCTTCACGCCACGCAGGCATTCTCGATGACGTCGGGTGAGCAGGGCAAAACGTTCGGGAGTCATCTCTCTTTCCGACCGGGCCGGACCAAAACCGGCTACGATCTTTGCCCTAGCCGGGAGAGTGGCTCTACGCCAAGCAGTTCAGCGTCCGAACCGGTGCTGAAGCAATATTTTAAGAAAAATGGTTAACGCGGCCCATGGCTCAGCGGGATTTGCGCGGCACGTCGATCGCTTCGATCGAATCGAGCGCGAGCAACAGATCGTCGAACTGCGTGTCCTGGTGTACGGGAAAGGACCGGCGAAAGCCGGTGCCCAATACGTCCAGGTCGCGCTGGGTCAGCAGACCGACGGCCACGATCGGATCGGAACTGCGGCCCCGCCCGGGCGTCTCCCGGGTCATTGCCGCCACCCGACGCTAAGGACGGCCGGCTGGATGCACAGCACAACTGCCGCCACCCCGACATGGCGGATTTCGCCACGGGCCATGAGGCATTGTGAAACCGTCGCGCGATACATCATCCTGACTCCGTCCATCGCGTTTAAACCTGCCATTCGACCATGCTGTTCCACGCTTTTTCCATGGCTGCGACGAGTGGCCAGGGTGGCGGACGGATTGCGCGGCGTTTCGGGCGCGACACCCTTCCCACTGGGCTTCCCCATTGCTAAGGCCGCGCGTGTCAACCGGAGATTTCCCCGGCGCGCCTGCTCGCGGCTGCATGCTGCCGTGTCCCCCTGGCGTGCTCGGCTCGACCAAGAAGGGACGCCCATGACTGCGATAGGCCAGGACAGCCTGAAGACCCGCTCGACGCTCGACGTCGACGGCAAGACCTATGATTATTACAGCCTCGCCAAGGCCTCCGAGCAACTGGGCGATATCAGCCGCCTGCCCTTCTCGATGAAGGTGCTGCTGGAGAATCTGCTGCGCTTCGAGGACGGCAAGACCGTCACGCGCGAAGATATCCAGGCGATCGTCGACTGGCAGAAGACCCAGCGCTCGGACCGCGAAATCCAGTATCGCCCGGCCCGCGTGCTGATGCAGGACTTCACCGGCGTGCCTTGCGTGGTCGACCTCGCCGCGATGCGCGACGCGATCACCAAGCTGGGCGGCGATGCGGCCAAGATCAATCCGCAGGTTCCCGTCCACCTCGTCATCGATCACTCGGTCATGGTCGACGAGTTCGGCACGCCGCAGGCGTTCGAGGACAATGTCGACCTCGAATATCAGCGCAACATGGAGCGCTATGAGTTCCTGAAGTGGGGCTCCAAGGCGCTCGACAATTTCTCGGTGGTCCCGCCGGGCACCGGCATCTGCCACCAGGTGAATCTGGAATATATCGGCCAGGCCATCTGGTCCTCGACCGAGACCGGCGAGCACGCGCAGGGTTCGACCGCGATCGCCTATCCGGACACGCTGGTCGGCACCGACAGCCACACCACGATGATCAACGGCCTGGGCGTGCTCGGCTGGGGCGTTGGCGGGATCGAGGCGGAAGCCGCGATGCTCGGCCAGCCCGTGTCGATGCTGATCCCCGAAGTCGTCGGCTTCAAACTGACCGGCAAGCTCCAGGAAGGCATCACCGCCACCGATCTGGTGCTGACCATCACCCAGATGCTGCGCGCCAAGGGCGTGGTCGGCCGCTTCGTCGAGTTCTACGGCCCCGGCCTGTCGTCGATGACGCTCGCCGACCGTGCGACGATCGCCAACATGGCGCCCGAATATGGCGCGACCTGCGGCTTCTTCCCGATCGACGACAAGACGCTCGACTATATGCGCCTGACCGCGCGTTCGGACGAGAATGTCGCCCTGGTGGAGGCTTATGCCAAGGCCAACGGCTTCTGGCGTCACGACGATGCCGCCGACCCCGTCTTCACCGACACGCTGGAACTCGACATGTCGACGGTCGTGCCGTCGCTCGCCGGCCCGAAGCGTCCGCAGGACAAGGTCGTGCTTACCGAGGTGGACGACGTGTTCAACGCCGACCTCGCCAAGGTGTACAAGAAGGACGCGCCCGCCCGCGTCGCGGTCGACGACCGTGGCCATGACATTGGCGACGGCGACGTCGTGATCGCCGCGATCACGAGCTGCACCAACACCTCGAACCCGTCGGTGCTGGTCGCCGCCGGCCTGGTCGCCCGCAAGGCGAACGCGCTGGGCCTGAAGCCCAAGCCCTGGGTCAAGACCTCGCTCGCCCCCGGTAGCCAGGTCGTCACCGATTATCTCGACAAGGCGGGCCTGACCGCCGATCTCGACGCGATCGGCTTCAACCTGGTCGGCTATGGCTGCACCACCTGCATCGGCAATTCGGGTCCGCTCGCCGAGCCGATCTCGAAGGCGATCAACGGCAACGACATCGTCGCCGCCTCGGTCCTGTCGGGCAACCGCAACTTCGAAGGCCGCGTGTCGCCCGACGTGCGCGCCAACTTCCTCGCCTCGCCGCCGCTGGTCGTCGCCTATGCGCTGAAGGGCACCGTCACGCAGGACATGCGTGAGACGCCGATCGGCCAGGGCAAGGACGGCCAGGACGTCTATCTGAAGGACATCTGGCCTTCGAACGAGGAAGTCCGCACCCTGATGGATGCGAACATCGACGATGAGATGTTCCGTTCGCGCTACGGCAACGTCTATGCGGGCGACGCCAAGTGGTCGGCGATCCAGGTGACCGGTTCGGACACCTATGCCTGGCCGGCCGGCTCGACCTATGTCGCCAACCCGCCCTATTTCGAAGGCATGGAGATGACGCCGAAGCCCGTCACCGACATCATCGAAGCCAAGCCGCTCGCGATCCTGGGCGACTCGATCACCACCGACCACATCAGCCCGGCCGGTTCGATCAAGGCTGACAGCCCGGCCGGCATCTTCCTGCAGGAGCATCAGGTCGCCAAGAAGGACTTCAACTCCTATGGCGCGCGTCGCGGTCACCATGAGGTGATGATGCGCGGCACCTTCGCCAATATCCGCATCAAGAATGAGATGGTGCCGGGTATCGAAGGCGGCATGACCAAGTATGAAGGCGAAGTGATGCCGATCTATGACGCCGCGATGCGTCACAAGGCCGACGGCACGCCGCTCGTCATCGTCGCGGGCAAGGAATATGGCACGGGCTCGTCGCGCGACTGGGCGGCGAAGGGCACCAACCTGCTCGGCGTCCGCGCGGTCATCACCGAGAGCTTCGAGCGTATCCACCGCTCGAACTTGGTCGGCATGGGCGTGTTGCCGCTTCAGTTCGCCGAGGGCGTGACCCGCGAGACGCTGAAGCTGGACGGCAGCGAGACCTTCACCATCCAGGGCGTCGCTGGTCTGCGCCCGCGTCAGGATGTCGAAGTGATCCTGGCCCGCAAGGACGGCTCGACCGAGACCTTCCTGACCAAGTGCCGCATCGATACCGTCAACGAGCTGGAATATTTCCTGAACGGCGGCATCCTGCAGTACGTGCTGCGCAACCTGGCGGCGTAAAGGTCAACGGCGGAGGCGCCGAATCGTTCGGAGCCTCCGCCTCCACTTTCCTCCCCTGT
>NZ_BBJS01000008.1 GCF_000739895.2 Sphingomonas paucimobilis NBRC 13935 | reverse complement strand
AAGCAACAATATTTACTGCGCCTCGCGCTTGTTGGTGATGTTGCCCCAGATCGGCGCAGTGACAGTCGAGACGCGAACCTTATCGTCACCTGTCAGGTCGAAGAAGCGGATCTTGTTCACCCCCGCCTGCATCCACGGCGCGGGCGTATAGAGCGTATGCACCGGTCCAATCGACCAGAAGCGGCCCAGATTATGCTCGCCCAGCCACAGCTGCCCCTTATGCGCCCCGCGCATGTCGAGATAGGTGTCGCCCGGCCGGTCCACCGTCATCTCGACCTCGTAGAAGCACGGCCCCGAGCACGGCTCGGCAGTCATCGGCAGCTTGGCGACGTCGTCTATCGGCAGACGGTACATCCGCCAGTCGCGCAGCACGCGGCCGTCCAGCGTCACCGCGCCGGTCAGCCCGGTCTGCTCGGTGCGGATGGCGTGCGAATAGTTCACGCGCCCGGTATTCTCGACCAGGATGTCGATCGTCGCGGGCTTGTCCTGCGGCGTGATGTCGACGCGCTCCTGGCCAAGCCGCCGGTCGACCGTGCCGATCAGCTTCTGGTCGAGATAGACCTGCGCATAGCTGTGCATGTTCTTCAGGACGAGCGCCCCGCCCTTCCCCGCCGGCAGCGTCACCCGGTAGAGGACATAGCCGTAATTCTGGTCGAGTTCCTCAAAGGTCTTGGGCAGGTCCGCCCGCACCGGCTCGGGCAGGTTGCGCCAGAGCGAGGCGCTGCGCCGCACGGGCGAGACGGGGAAGCTCACCGCCTTGGTCGCGGCGGGCGTCGGCGCGGCGGGCTTGCCCGTCACCTCGGCGATCACTGAGGCGAGCAGGCCGTATTTGTAGCGCGGATTGCCCGCCTCATCGAGCGGCGCGTTATAGTCATAGCTGGTCGTGTCGGGGTGATAGTCGGTGCCGGTGTGCGAATCCGCGCCGTTCATCCAGCCAAAGGTGGTGCCGCCATGGAACATGTAGAGCGACACCGAATAGCCGCGCTTGAGCATGAAGCCCAGTTCCTCGGCCTCCTTCTTGCCATCGGTCTCGTGATGATCCTCGCCCCATTTGTCGAACCAGCCCGCCCAATATTCGCCGACCATGCGCAGACCGTCGGGGCGGAACGCCTCCAGCTTGGCGACCGCGTTCTGCGCGCCGCCCGAGCCGAAATTGACGACCGACGGCACCTCGGGCAGCGAGCCCTTGGCCAGATCGCCCGCCTGGTTGGAGGTGAACAGCACGCCATCGGCGAGGCCGGCGCGCTGGTAGCTGGCCTTCAGCCCCTCCAGATACGCCTTGTCGCTGCCGAAGGCGCCATATTCATTCTCCAGCTGGATCGCGACGATCGGCCCGCCATTGCGCAGCAGCAGCGGCTTCACCTCCTGCCCCAGCCGCGCCAGCCAGCGATCAACGGCGGCGGTATATTTGGGATCGGTCGAGCGCAGCAGCAGGTTGCGGTCCTTCAGCAGCCAGGACGGATAGCCTCCCAGTTCCCATTCCGCGCAGACATAAGGGCCGGGGCGAAGGATGACGTCCAGCCCCTCGGCCTGCGCATCGCGGATGAAGGCGGCGATGTCGTTCTGCCCGGTGAAATCATAGGTGCCGGGGCGCGGCTCATGCGCATTCCAGAAGGAATAGGTGGTGATGGTATTCAGCCCCATCGCCTTGGCCTTGCGCAGCCGGTCGCGCCAATAGGCGCGCGGGATGCGAGTATAGTGCATCTCGGCGGAGATGACCTGATAGGGCTTGCCGTCCTTCAGAAAGCCGTTGCCCTGAACGGTGAAGCTGTGCGCGGGCGTCGTTCCTTGCGCCGAGGCAATCGTCGGCACCAATGCCGATGCCGCCACCATCATTCCCAAAGCCGATCGCATTGCCCGCTTCACGCGCCTCTCCTGCCTATTGCCCCCGCCGCCCCCTAGTCCTGGGTCGCGCGATGATTTCATGGGTTCGGCGGCAAGGTGACAGGCGGAAGCGCGCGCGTCAATTTGTCAGACCTAAAAAGTCGACGAGCATATCC
>NZ_BBJS01000009.1 GCF_000739895.2 Sphingomonas paucimobilis NBRC 13935 | reverse complement strand
ACAGGGGAGGAATAAGGGTCAGGCCGCCATGGTGAACGGCTCCAGCCCGGCGAGGCGGGTGACGACCGGCGGGGTCGGGATGGTGCGGGGCTTCATGCCCTTCACCTTGTCCGCGATCGCCTTGATATGCGCGGGCGTCGAACCGCAGCAGCCGCCGAGCACATTGACCTGCCCCTCGACCGCCCATTCGCCGACCAGGCCCGCGGTGGTCACCGGCGCCTCGTCATAGGCGCCCAGCTCGTTGGGCAGCCCGGCATTGGGGTAGATCATGATGAGCGTGTCGCAAATCTCCGACAGCGTCTTGACGTGCGGGCGAAGCTGCTCCGCCCCGAACGAGCAGTTCAGTCCGATGGTCAGCGGCTTGGCGTGGCGCACCGCGTGCCAGAAGGCCTCGACGGTATGGCCCGACAGGTTGCGGCCCGACAGGTCGGTCAGCGTCATCGACAGCATGATTGGGATTTCGCGGCCGAGCGCCTCGCCCGCCTCGATCGTGGCCATGATCCCCGCCTTGGCGTTCAGCGTGTCGAACACCGTCTCGATCAGGATGAAGTCCGCCCCGCCCTCGACCAGCGCATCGATCTGTTCGCGGTACACGTCCTTGAGGTAATCGAAGTCGATCTCGCGATAGCCGGGATCGTTGACGTCGGGCGACAGCGACAGCGTCTTGTTGGTCGGCCCGATCGCGCCCGCGACAAAGCGGGGGCGCCCGTCCTTGGCCTGGAACTCATCGGCGATGCGGCGGGCGAGCTTGGCGCTCTCGACATTGATCTCCCGCACCAGATGCTCCGCGCCGTAATCGGCCTGGCTGATCCGGTTGGCGGAGAAGGTGTTGGTCTCGGCAATGTCCGCCCCCGCCTCGAAATAGGCGCGATGAATCGCCTCGGGCACCTCGGGCTTGGTCAGCGCGAGGATGTCGTTATTGCCCTTCTGGTCATGGGTCAGGCCCAGCGTACCCGCATAGGCCGCCTCGTCCAGCTTCCAGTTCTGGATCTCGGTGCCGAACGCGCCGTCGGTGATGAGGATGCGCGTGGCGGCTTCGGCGAGGAATATGTCGCGGGTGGTCATGGTCTACTCCTGCCCCTCCGGCGAAGGGCGTATTGGCATTCGTCTAGGGCGGAGAGGTTACGCAGCCGCTACCGTCTCGGCCTTCTTGCCGCGCACGCCCAGCATATGGCTGATGGCGTAGGCCAGCTCGGCGCGGTTGAGCGTGTAGAAGTGGAACCCCTTCACCCCGCCCGCGTAGAGGCGACGGCACATCTCGGCGGCGATCGTCGCGGCGACGAGCTGGCGCGCGGCGGGATGATCGTCCAGCCCTTCGAACAAACGGTCCATCCAGTCGGGGATGCTGGCGCCGCACATGCCGGCGAATTTGCGCGTCTGCGCGACGTTCGACACCGGCAGGATGCCCGGCACGATCTCCGCCGCGATCCCCGCCGCGGCGGCGGCATCGCGGAAGCGGAAATAGGCTTCGGGCGAGAAGAAGAACTGCGTGATCGCCCGGGTCGCGCCCGCGTCGATCTTGCGCTTCAGATTGTCGATATCCGCCTGCTGATCGGCCGAGTCCGGATGGCATTCGGGATAGGCCGCGACCGAAATCTCGAATGGATGCAGCTTCTTCAGCCCCGCGACCAGATCGGCGGCATTCTCATAGCCGCCCGGATGGCTGACGAAGCGTGCGCCCTCGGCGGGAGGATCGCCGCGCAGCGCCACGATATGCCGCACGCCCGCCGCCCAATATTCCTGCGCGACCTGATCGATCTCCTCGCGGGTTGCCTCGACGCAAGTCAGGTGCGCCGCAGCCGCCAGCGTGGTCTCACGCTGGATACGCGCCACCGTCGCATGGGTCCGCTCACGGGTCGAGCCGCCGGCGCCGTAGGTCACCGAGACGAAGCGCGGATCGAGCGGCTCCAGCGTGCGGATCGCGTCCCAAAGCTGCGCATCCATCTTCTCCGTCTTGGGCGGGAAGAATTCGAAGCTCACCGCGATATCGCCGCCGACATCGGCGAACAGCGGTTCCTCATGCGCCAGCGCGGCCTCGGCCTGCGTCAGGATCGTGTTCGTCATGCCGCCTTTACCCTATTCGTCTCGACGGGCCGAAGCCCCTTCTTCACACCCAGCCAGAGCTTGACGGTCAGTTCGCCACCCTCCAGCGTCTCGGTCTGCGCCAGCGTCAGCCCGGCGGGACCGAACCAGCCCGCAATCTGCTCATCGGCAAAGCCCAGACGGCTATGCGCCGCCTTTTGCCGCAATTCCTCGCGATCGTGCGGCGCGAAGTCGGCGATCAACAACCGCCCGCCCGGCCCCAGTACCCGCGCCGCCTCGGCGATCGCCGCGCCCGGCTGCTGTGCGAAGTGGAGGACATGGTGCAGGATCGCGATATCGGCCGCGCCGTCGCCCATGGGAAGCGCATAGAGGTCCGCCTGGCGCAACTCGGTATTGGCGCGCCCGTGCAGCTTGGCCCGCGCCAGTCGCAGCATCTCCGACGAGCGGTCGATGCCCAAGGCCGCGTCGGCACGATCGCCAAACAACTCCAACATGCGACCCGTACCGGTACCGATGTCGATCAGCGTGCCGAGATGGCCTTCGCCGATCACGCCCGTCATCGCCTCTTCGATCTCGCTGTCGGCGACATGGAGCGAGCGGATCGCATCCCACTCGCCGGCATGGTCCTCGAACCACGCCGCCGCGCTGGCCGCCCGGTCCGCGCGCACCGCCGCGAGGCGCGCCACGTCGGCGACGACCCAGGGGTCGGGCGTCTCCGCCGTCCAGCGGTCGAGCGCCGCCATCACCGGCTCCACCGCGTCGCGATCACCCAGCGCGACGAAGACCCAGCTACCTTCCTTGCGCCGCTCGGCCAGTTCGGCGTCGACCAGGATCTTTACATGGCGGCTGACCCGTGGCTGGCTCTGGCCGAGCACCTGCGCCAGCTCGCCCACGGACAGCTCCATCGAGCGGAGCAGCGCCAATATGCGCAGCCGCGTCGGATCGCCCAGAGCGCGAAAGATTTCGAGCGCATTCGCCATGGATCACGATATAAAGATATCTTTATATGCGGTCAACGGAAGGAAGAGATTTCGGCCGACACGGACCCGAAACGGATAATCTGCGTTGGCACGCCGATCATATGTTTGAAACGGGAGTGTTTGCCATGAAGAAGGCCCTGATCCTCGCCCTGACCGGTGCCGCCGCGATCTCGCTGGCCGCGTGCAGCGAAAACAGCCGCACCCAGACGGAGCAGGCCGCCGACGCCATCGCCGCCGATGCCAAGGCAACGACCCAGAACGCCTCGGACGATGTCGAGGCCGCGACGGCTCGCGCGCTGAACTCGGCAGAGAACACCATCGACCGCGCGGGCGACAAGCTTGACCGGGCCGGTGATCGTGCCGCTGTCCAGGCCGATCGCGCTGGCGACAATATCGATCGTGGCCTCGACCGGGCCGGCGACAAGATCGAGCGGGGCGCGGACAATGCGCGTCAGGCGACCGGCAACGCGCTGGTCCGCGCCGGCGAAGACGTCCGCCGCTAATCGCGCCACTGCATGAAAAAGGGCCGGTCGTGGAATGCCACGACCGGCCCTTTTTTGTGATCGAAACCGATCGACTTACAGCGCCAGATCGGGATGGCGGTTGGGGCTGACCCGCGTTGCCTCGGGGCGCGGGGCCTCGGTGGTCGCAGGGCTCGACACGGCCGGCGGGGCCATGGCGAGTTGCAAGGTCTCCGCCGTCGCCGCCCATTCATGCGCCAGCAGATCGCGATCCTCATTGAGCGCGGTGCCATAGCTCGGCACGATCTCGCGGATCTTCGCCTGCCAGGCGGGGGTCGCCAGCCGGTCGGGGAAGACCTTCTTGATCAGGTTCAGCATGATCGACGGCGCGGTCGAGGCGCCGGGCGAGGCGCCCAGCAACGCGGCGATCGACCCGTCCTTCGACGCGACGATCTCGGTACCGAGCTTCAGGACGCCGCCCTTATCGGGATCGCGCTTGATGATCTGCACGCGCTGGCCCGCCTGCCATAGCCGCCAATCGCCGTCCTTGGCATTCGGGAAATATTCCCGGAGCGCGTTCATCCGGTCTTCCTGGCTCATCATCAACTGGCCCGCCAGATATTCGACCAGCTCGAACTCGTTCCAGCCGACCGACAGCATCGGCCGGAAATTGTCGAGCGTCACCGACTTGGGCAGATCGAAGTAGGAACCTTCCTTCAGGAACTTGGTCGAGAAGGTCGCAAAGGGCCCGAACAACAGCACCTGCTTGCCGTTCAGATAACGGGTGTCGAGATGCGGTACCGACATGGGCGGCGATCCGGTCGCGGCCTTGCCATAGACCTTGGCCAGATGACGGCGCGCGATGGCGGGATTCTCGGTCACCAAGAACGATCCGCCGACGGGGAAGCCGGCATAATCGTCGCCTTCGGGGATACCCGATTTCTGCAGGATGGGCAGCGCACCACCGCCCGCCCCGGCGAAGACGAAGCGTGCGGTGATGATCCGCTTGTCGCCCGTCTTCATGTCGCGCGCGGTCACGCGCCACGTGCCGTCATTGTTGCGCTCCAGCGAGCGGACCTCGTGACCGGTGGTCAGCGTCACGCCGGGCTTGCCCTGCATCGAGCGGATATATTGGCGCGTCACCTCGCCCCATTCGCAATCAGTGCCGAGCTGGGACCGGGTCGCGGCGAGCTTCTGCCCGCCCTTGCGCCCTTCGATCATCAGCGGCACCCATTGCGCGATCTGGCGCGGGTCGGTGGTGAACTCCATGCCGGAGAAGAGCGGGCTGGCGAGCAGCGCGGCGTGGCGCTTCTGCAGGAAGGCGACATTCTCGTCGCCCCACACCAAGTTCATGTGCGGGGTCGAGTTGATGAAGCTGCGGGGGTTCTGCAGCACCCCGGTGCGGAGCTGGTGACTTAGGAACTGGCGCGTGACCTGGAACTGCTCGTTGATCTCGATCGCCTTCTTGATCTCAACCCGCCCGTCGGCCTCGTTGACCGGCGTATAGTTAAGTTCGCACAGCGCCGAATGGCCGGTGCCGGCATTGTTCCAGCCGTTGGAGCTTTCCTCCGCCACCTTGTCCAGCCGCTCGACCATCTCGATCGTCCAGCCGGGCTCCAGTTCGCGCAGCAGCACACCCAGCGTCGCGCTCATGATGCCGCCGCCGATCAGCAGCACGTCGACCTTCTGCTCGGACGCCGCCGCCTCCGCCACGAACGGCGCGACCGAAGCCGTGCCCGCCGCCAGCGCGGAACCCATCATGGCCCGCCGGGTGATCCCGTCCTGGCCAACAGGTTCGGGAGCACGCGCCCGGCCCCGCTGGTTTCGATCGTCACTTCGCATGTTCGACGCCTTTTCGATTGGGGTCATCCGCGCTGTCAGCAACCTATGGTTGCCACGAACGGCATGACCGCGATGTCCAAAATCGGGCGCAGCCCTTCCGCCAGCCGCGATCACGCGAGCGGAAAAGCGGCCGCAACCGGCCTTCCGTTCCTCACCCAAATGTTTGATTTCATGTACCAGCCATTCGCATAGCCGACTCTTATCGGCTGTCCATGCCGGCCAAAGCCGCTGTTCGACGGCTTTGTCGGGGCAGTCAACAGAGCGACCTTTCCCAAGTCTGCATGAGCTTATCGATAATGCATTGCAATATATGCAATGCTGTCAATGGTGTGCAATTTTCCGCTCACCGCTTTGGACGATTGCCGCACCGTTGTTCGGCAAACCGCTCAAAAAGCCGCTTGTGCCCGGCTTGCGCGGCCGATTTTATTGTCCTACAAATCGGCTTATAAAAATTTCAGGAGAGGCCGTGCCCGCCGTGCCAGCAGACGTAACGCCCGCCTATCTTGCGATCGACTGGGGTACGACCAACCGCCGAATCTATGTGATCGCCAACGATGGCACGATGCTCGACACGATCCGCGACGACCGCGGCGTGCTCGCCATGGCGGCGGGAGAGTACCCCTCGGAGATCGCGGCCATCCGCGATCGGCTGGGCGATCTGCCGATCATCGCGGCGGGCATGGTCGGGTCGACCCGCGGCTGGCGCGAAGCGGCCTATGTCCCCGCCCCCGCCGATCTGGCGACGCTGGCCGGTGCCGCCACCCGGATCGAGGAACAGCGGGTCACCATCGTCCCCGGCGTCTCGCTGCTGACCGACACCCGTGCCGATGTGATGCGCGGGGAAGAGGTGCAGGTGCTGGGCGCAATCGTCGCCGGCTTGGCCCCGGCCGACGCGTTGTTCGCGCAGCCGGGCACGCACAATAAATGGGTCCATACCCAAGGCGGCAGGATCGCCGACTTCGCCACCACCATGACGGGCGAACTGTTCGCGCTGGTCAAGGGGCACGGCATCCTTGCGGGCATGCTCGACGGCCCCGTCGCCGACGGCCCCGCTTTCCGCGACGGCCTGTCGCGGGGCAGCGGCGCGTGCGATCTGACGGCGGCGCTGTTCGGGGTACGCGCCTCCGTCCTGCTCGGCCGGATCGCCGCGGAGGACGCCGCCGCCTATGCCAGCGGGCTGCTGATCGGCAATGACATCGGTGCGGTGCCCGACATGGAGGGGCAGACCGTCTATCTCCTGTCAGGCGGCTTGCTCGCCGACCTTTACACCATCGGGATCGAACAACGCGGAGGCCGCGTCGTCGCGCTCGACAGCCATGCCGGTTTCCTCGCCGGCCTTCACGCCATTCGGGAGCATTTGTCATGACCGACCCAGCCGCACGGTTCGCCGCCGCCTTCGCCGCCTGCCCGCTCGTCGCGATCCTGCGTGGACTGACCCCCGCCGAGGCGATCCCCGTCGCCGATGCGCTGGTCGAGGCTGGCTTCACCCTGATCGAGGTGCCGCTCAACTCGCCCGATCCGTATGACAGCATCGCCGCCATCACCGCCCATGTCGGAGACAAGGCGATCGTCGGTGCGGGCACCGTGCTGACCACAAACCAAGTCGACCAAGTGAAGGCGGCCGGCGGCAGCCTGATCGTCTCACCCAACACCGATACGGATGTGATCGCGCATAGCGTGGCCGAGGGGCTGATCTCGCTGCCCGGCTATTTCACCCCGTCCGAAGCCTTTGCCGCTCTGAAGGCCGGCGCACATGGCCTGAAGCTGTTCCCGGCCGAAGGCGCCTCCCCCACCTTCCTCAAGGCGCAGCGCGCCGTGCTGCCGCGCGATGTCGCGGTGCTGGCGGTCGGCGGCATCACCCCCGACAACATGGCCGAGTGGCGCGCCCACGGTGCGGACGGCTTTGGCCTGGGCTCCAATCTCTATCGCGCGGGCAAGCCGGCGGCGGATGTCGCCGTGTCGGCGCGCGCTTATGTCGAAAAGGCACGCTGATACCGATGACCGACACGATCCGTCTCGCGCTGGTCGGCATGGGCAAGATCGCCCATGACCAGCATGTCCCCGCCATCGCGGGGAACCCGGCCTTCGAACTGGTCGCGACCGTCAGCCGCTCGCCCAATGGAGTCGAGGGCGTGCCGCATTTCCACGACATCGACGAACTGGCCAAGAGCGACATCACCGTCGATGCGGTCGCGCTGTGCACCCCGCCGCAGGTCCGCCACGCCATCGCCGCCGCCGCGCTGGAGAATAACTGGCACGTCTTCCTCGAAAAGCCGCCGGGCGCGACGCTGGCCGAGGTGGCGGTGCTGGAGGAACTGGCGGCCGAGGCGGGCGTGACCCTGTTCGCGAGCTGGCACTCACGCTACGCGCCGGGCGTCGAGCCGGCACGCGAATGGCTGTCCGCCCGCAGGGTCACCTCGGCTGCGATCACTTGGCGCGAGGATGTGCGCCAATGGCATCCGGGCCAGGCCTGGATCTGGGAAGCGGGCGGCTTCGGCGTGTTCGATCCGGGCATCAACGCGCTGTCGATCGCGACGCACATCCTGCCCGAGCCGTTCTTCATCGAGCGCGCGACGCTCGACTTCCCCGCCAATCGCGATGCGCCGATCGCCGCCGATGTGGCGTTCCGCACGACCGACGGCACGCCCGTCACGCTCGACCTCGACTGGCGGCAGGAAGGCCATCAGAGCTGGGACATCGTCGTCGAGACGAGCGACGGTACGCTGAAGCTGGCCGAAGGTGGCGCGGTGCTGACCCTGCCCGATGGCTCGACCCCGCATCATGAGGAAGGGCTGCACGGCGAATATCCGGGGCTCTACGCGCACTTCGCCGAACTGGTGCAGGGCGGCCGCTCGGACGTGGACATCGCTCCCTTGCGCCATGTCGCCGACGCCTTCATGCGCGGCAAGCGGCGTGAGGTCGAGGATTTCGTGGAGTAATTCGCCGTTCTAAGGTCATTCCCTTGGCCTTCGACTTCGCTCAGGCTGAACGGATGGGGGAATAGTAGCAGCCTCCGTTCGCACTGAGCGAAGTCGAAGTGCACGCCACGTCCAAGCCAAAAAATAAGGCCGGTTGTCCGCAGGCACGACCGGCCTTTTCAGTTCGAGGATTGGCGGGATGCCGAAGCACCCCGCCGGGGGAAGGGTTAGAAGTTGATCGTCGTCCCGATCGCGATCTGCCGGCCCAGCGCGTCGTAGCGCTGCGGCGCGGTGTTGGTGCGCGACAGGGCGACCTGGTACGAGTTCGGGATGATCGGCGGCGTCTTGTCGAACAGGTTGTTCGCGATGATCCGGAAGGCGAACTTGCGTGCGACATTCCAGGTCAGCGCCAGGTCGAAGAAGCTCTGCGGCGCGATGCGGGCGAACGTATTCTGGAACCGCTCGGGCGTGCCGCCGATATCGGCGTTGCCCGAATTGTTCGCGGTCGTCAGCGACCCGATGTAGCGCCAGTTGAACGACACGTTGAAGTCGCGATCCGGCGTGGTCCAGGTGGTGCGCAGGGTATGCTGCCATTTCGGAACCAACTGGCCGCACGAGATGCCGTTCGAGAAATAGCCCGCGCAGTTATACTGGCTGCGCAGCGGCGAGTCCTGGCCACCGGCCAGCGTCGACAGCGAGCCGTTGAAGCTCCAGTCGAAGCGCCCGGCCTTGTTCAGGTCGAGTGAATACTGCCCCTGAAAGTCCCAGCCATAGGCCAGCGTCCGGTAATAGTTGGTCGTCCCCTGCCGCACGAAGCCCGACGAGGGATTGCCCGCTGGCGCATTGCCGATCGACCCGGTGGTCGGATCGCGGACGATGCCGTTGCAGAAGAACGGGTCGCCATTCGACGCCAGACAGCCCTGCAGATAATAATCCGCGCCGTTATAGCCCAGCGAGTTGACGATCCGCACCTGATAGCGGTCGGCCGAGAAGACCAGGCCCGGAATGAAGCTGGGCTTCACGACCAGACCATAGGTCAGCGTATAGGCGGTTTCCGGGTCGGCGGTGAAGCCGCCGCTCCGCGTCGTGCATCCCTCAGTCGGGCAGAGCAGCGAGGCGCTGCCATACAGATTGTCCGCCAGCCCCGTCTTGCTGCACAGCTCGCGCGAACCGATCGGTGCGGTGGTGACGGTGCCGTCCGCCTGCGTCCGCGGAACGGGGGCGCAGAAGTCGGTCAGCGTGGTGTTGCGGCCAAAGTTGATCTGCGTCGCCTGCCGGATCTCGATCACCGTCGGCGCGCGCTGCGCCTTGTTATACGAGGCGCGGAAGGTCAGGTCGCTGACCGGCGCGTACAGGCCTTCGATCTTCCAGGTCGAGAAGGTCTTGGGGTTGGAGCTGTATTTGGACACGCGGAAGCCACCATTGGTCTGCAGCAGATGCGCGAACGGCTTGTTCTGGATCAGCGGCGCCTGAAGCTCGATATTCGATTCCCAGACATCCTGGCTCAGCCGCGCGTCCTGGTTGCCGAACTGCTGCACGAACCCGGCATCGGCGGTCGAGATCAGGCGGTCCTTGCGATATTCGGTGCCCAGCGACACCGCCAGACCGTCATCGGCCCAGGGCGTCTTGATGCCATAGGTCGTCAAATCGCCATTCACCACGGCAATGGCGTCGAACAACTGGGTTACCTGACGGCGCAGGCCCGTCGCCCCGTCCGTGAACAGATAGTTGGTCAGCGCATTGCTGCCCGACCCCGCCCGGAAGGCATCGAAGGGAATGCAGGACGGATCGGTGCCGTTGACCACCGAGCGGCAGGTCGGCGTGCCGTTGACGGACACGACATCCAGCGCGCGGTTGACTCGGTCATTCTGCGACGTCGGCCCCAGATACCATTCCTGCTGGTTGCGGGCATAGACGCCGCCCACATCGTACGACCAGGCCTCGCCGATCTTGCCCCGCACGCCACCGGTCGCGCGGAAGCCCATATTGACGAAGCGGTCGGCCTGCGACGGCTGTCCGTCGAAGCGATAGCGCACGTCGAGCGGCACATAGCCGGTGGTGCCGGTGCAGCCCAGCGCACCCGCCTGTCCGGCCGACAGGAAGGGGTTGTCGCAATTCACCTGATAGGGCGTCGTGCCCGCAACGGTGTAGGAATAGACGCGACGCGGCGTCGGGTTCTCGGAGGTATCGCGGAACCAGATGCCGTCGCCATAGATCTCGGCCTCGGGCGCGATCTTGAAATTGACGAAGCCGCCGGCCGTGTAGCGCTCGTTGGCGCGCTGGAAGGAGACGTCGTCATAGGGGTTGGCGGCCAGACCCGGCCCCGGACCGAAGGGCACGAAGCTGCGCGTGCCATCGGGATTGTTGACATATTGCGCATTGGCGTTCGGCCCCGAGATGGGCGAGACGAAGCCGCTGCGCGAATAGGTCGACAGCGGCGAGCAGGACAGCGCCGAGTCCTTCGACAACTGCGCGATCGGGCAGGCCGCATAGGAGCGCGCGCCGTTGCGGACGAGATCGGCCTGACGATAGTTGAAGAAGCCCGAGATGTTCAGCCGGTCGTCGAGCAGCTTCTTGCCGGCCGTCACCGTGATGTCCGAACGACCACCGTCATTGGTCAGGCCGCGCGGGCTGCTGAAGCCGGCCGCCGCCGCGATCGGCGTGACGATGTTGCTCGTATTGTTGTGGTTGTAGAAATTGTAGTTGCCGTCGACGCGCAGCCCTTCGAAATCCTTGCGCAGGACGAAGTTGACCACGCCCGAGATCGCGTCCGAACCATAGACCGACGAAGCGCCGCCCGACAGCACGTCGACACGCTCCAGCAGGCTGGCGGGGATGATGCCCGTGTCCTGGCCGTTCTGCGTGCCCAGACGCTTGCCGTCGACTAGCACCAGCGTGCGCTCGAAGCCCAGGCTGCGCAGCTTGATCCGCTGGCGGCCGTCGGAATCGGCATAGTTGGACTGGGCGTCGGGGGCGACCTGCGGCAGGCGATTGAGCACCTCTTCGACGTTCAGCGGTGCCTGCGCCTGAATGTCCTGACGCGTGACCGAGGTGATCGGCGCGGCGGAGGCCAGATTGGGGCGGGTGATGCGGGTGCCGGTGACGATGACCTCACCCCCGCTGGACGCCTGCGGCGTGCCGGTGATCGCGGCGGAGCGGGTGGCGGCGGCGTTCGCGCTGATCGACGCGTCGCGATCCTGATCGGTGCCACCCTGTGCGGCGGCGTCCTGGGTATCCGTCCGGCCGACCTGCTGCGCGAAAGCGGGTGCCGCGAACATCATGGTCGCGGCCGAAAGCGCCAACCAGGATGAGGATTGATGGATCTTCATAAATCTCCCCTTTGCCCCGAATGATCTCGTGTCGGGCTTGGGGAAAAAGACAAATCAGTTACGTTAATAGGTCAATACCTAAACCATACCTATTTGCGGCCAAGGCATACATTGCTGACCGACGTGACCAAAAAGCCACATAAGAAAACGATTTCAATATCTTGGATCATAGTGCCGATAGCCAATAGAGGCCGCCCGACGCTCGGAGCACCGCTGGAACGCCGGTGGGCAACGAGCGGATAATCGGATTGGTTCGCAATCGGTCTATGCCCCGCTTGCGCTCGGCCCAGCGTGGCCGCACTATCGGCGTCGAACAGCAATATCGCAGTCGGGACATGACGGGATGATGAACGGGACAAAGGATGGGCGGCGGGCATTCCTGCACGGGGCGGGTATCGTGGCGGGACTGGCGGCGGCGCCGGGCCGCGTCTTCGCGCAGGCCGCCGCTCCACGCGCGACGATCCTGTCGACCTGGGACTTCGGCGCGCCGGCCAATGACGCCGCCTTCGCCGCCGGTCGCGCGGGCGGCTCGCTGATCGACATGGTGGAAGCGGGCGTGAAGGTGCCCGAGGCCGATCCGAACAACCACTCGGTCGGCTATAGCGGCTATCCTGATCGCGACGGGCATGTGACGCTCGACGCCGTGATCATGGACGATGCCGGCGGTGTCGGCGCGGTCGCCGCGCTGGAGGATACGGTTCACGCCATCTCGGTCGCACGCGCGGTGATGGAGCATACGCCGCACACCTTCCTGGTCGGTGAAGGCGCAACGCGCTTCGCCCGCGATCGCGGCTTTCCCCACGTCGACCTGCTGACGCCCGAGGCGGAAAAGGCCTGGCGCGATTGGCTGAAGACGCAGAATTACAAGCCGGTCGCCAATAGCGAGACGGGCACCTATGGCGCGGGTCGCCCCGGCACGCCCGGCGGCGCGCTCGACCATGACACGATCGGCATGCTGGCACGCGATGCCAAGGGGCGGATGGCGGGCGCCTGCACGACCTCCGGCATGGCGTTCAAGATGCGCGGGCGGGTCGGCGACTCGCCGCAGGTCGGCTCGGGGCTCTATGTCGAGCGTGGGGTCGGCGGCGCGACCTCGACCGGGCTGGGAGAAGAAGTAACCCGGACCGTCGGCACCGCGCGCGTCGTCGCCTCGATGCGGCACGGGATGAGCCCGCAAGCGGCGTGCGAGGAAGCTGCCAAACATATCGCGGCTTTACGCGGCGACGCGATCAAGGGCGTGCAGGTCGGCTTTCTGGCGATGGACACGGCCGGACGGATCGGAGCCTTCTGCCTGTTGCCGGGCTTTACCTATGCGGTGACGGATAGCGTCGGCCGGACGCGGGTGGAAAAGGCGCCGTCGCTGTTCAAGGCGTAAAAGCTCCTCCCCGGCACGGGAGGTGGCAGGGCGTCAGCCCTGACGGAGGGGGGCTTCCCCACAGGAGGGCCATTGCGGAAAGCCCCCTCCACCACCGCTGCGCCGCGGCCCCCTCCCCGTACCGGGGAGGATTTACGCTCCCTCACCCCCATCAGCGATCAGCGCGTTCAGATCGCGCAGCGCCTTAACCAGCCCAAGCCCACCCGGCCCCGCAATGTAGCGCGGTGCCCATTCGGGCTGGAATTTCTCCTTATAGGCCCGCAGCCCCCGAAAGCCGTAGAAGCGCTCGCCATGGCGGAAGACCAAAGCCGCGACCTTGGCCCAGGTCGGGGCCATGCGCTGCCCGCCAATCCCGGACAGCGGGGCCAGTCCCAGCGCGAACCGGCCATAGCCCTCCGCCTGCCCCCATAGCATCAGTTCGACGAACAGATAGTCCATGACACCGCCCGGCGCGTCCTCGGCATGGCGCATCAGGTCGACCGACAATTCGCGCTTCTCGCCCGCCTTCCACAGATTGGCGAAGGCGACGATCCGCCCCTCCACCCGCACCACCGCACAATCGGTCAGCGCCAGATAGGCGGGATCGAACCGGCCCAGGCTGAACCCCTTCTCGCCATGCCCCTTGGCCATCAGCCAATCGTCGGACACCGATTTCAGCTCGGGCAGGATGGCCGGCACCTGCGCGGCGGGGATGATCGCGAAGCTGGCATTCTCGCGCGTGCGGAAACGGTTGAGCGTCTGGCGAAGGGTGCGCATCCGTCCGCCCTCCAGCGCGAAGCCGGGCAGATCGATCAACGCTTCCTCGCCATATTTTATGATCTGCAGCCCCATCTCGATCGCGATTTCGAGTGTGTCGGGGGTGATCTGATAGAGCATCAACCGGCCTTGTCCGGCGTCGGCGAGCGAACGAAGCTGCCACAACAGGTCCGCCCAGGCCGGGCGCGGACCGACGGGATCCCCCATCGCGATCCAGCTCGTGCCCCGCACCTGATACATGACGAAGGCATCGCCTTCGGGCGAGAAGAGGAAGCGTTTGTCACCCAGCAGAGCGAGCGAGGCATCGGTGCGCTCGGCCTGTTCGACGACGCTCAGCACCTGTTCGATCGGGGGATGATCCGCCTCCCCCGGCGGCGCCGCCAGGAACAGCCGCCACAGGCCGGCGCCGGCCAGCATCACCGCCACGCCCAGCCCGGCGCGCAGGAAGCGCGAAGGGTCGTCGGACAGCGCGAACCGCCACCAGAGCGATTCCTGATAATCGACATGCTTGTACGCGAAAAAGCCGATCCACCCCGTGCCGACGACGACCACCGCGACGCTGAACAGCCAGGCCGGCGACAGCGGCCGCGCGACAAGCGAGGTGCGGCGGTAAAAGGCCTTGCGGCTCATCTGGAGGAGCAGCGCGATCGTCAGGCAGACCGCCGCCTCCTCATAATCGATCCCTTTGGCCAGCGAAAAGATCGCGCCGGCGACCAGCAGTGCACGCGCGGCCAGGCTCGCCCCGTCGAGCCGCCGATACAGCCCCGGCGCCAGCAGCAGCAGCCCCGTGCCGACCAGGCTGGCGGCGAAATGCGATGCCTCGATAAAGGGTAAAGGAACGATATGAACCAGTTGGTGCACGCGCTGCGGAATGGCGGGCAGCGATCCCGACAGCAGCAGGATCGCGCCGCCACCGAAACAGGCCGCCGCCAGGATCGTCGGCGCGATGCCGAGCAGAACGCGGCGGATATCGCGCAGCGCCTTGATCGGCCGCCGCCGTGCCTCGTCCCAGGCCAGGAGCGCGATGCCCAACGCCAGTGGCAGCAGGTAATAAAGGACACGGTACGCGATCAGCGCGGCGAACAGCTCGGTGCGGTTGGCGGGCACGGTGGCCAGCACCACTGCCTCGAACACGCCGATGCCGCCAGGCACATGGCTGATCAGCGCGACGATGATCGCCAGGGCGTAGGCCAGCACGAAGGCGGGCAGCAGCGCCGGCGAGGCGCCGGGCAGCAGGACGAACAGCGCCGCGCTGGCGCAGGCGAGATCGAGCGTGGCGATACCGATCTGGGCCAAGGCCTGTCCCGGTGTCGGCAACGGCACGCTCCAGGCGCGCCAGCCGACTCGCTGCCCGGGCCGGAGCGCGCATAGCAGGATCAGCAGCAACGCGCCCGCCACCACCGCCACGCCCAGCCAGCGCACCACATCCTGGCTCAGGACCAGCGCCTCGATCGTGACCGGCCCGTCATGCAGCGCCAGCCCAATGCCGGTGACGGTGAAGACCCCGAACCAGAAGGTCGCGCTGGCGATCGCCACCACGCGCGCAATGTCCGGCCCGTCCAGCCCCGCCGCGGCATAGACGCGGTAGCGCGCCGATCCGCCGGTCAGCAGTGCGAGACCCAGATTATGGCTGAGCGTGTAGCTGGTGAAGGAGGCCATCGCCGCCGTCCGCCAGCGCAGTGGTCGCCCGATGACGCGCAGCGCGATGACGTCGTAAAAGGTCAGGGCGATATAGCTGGCGATGGTCAGCAGGACCGACAGCCCGATCTGGTGCGGATCGATCGCATAGAAGGCGGCGCGGACATCGGCCAACCGCACCTGCCGCGTCAGATGATGCAGCGCCGACAGGCCCAGCGCGACCAGCAGGATGACGGTCCCCACCGCCAGATAGCCACGCCGGGCCTGGGCATAGGCGGTGATCCGTGCCACCCATCCGGCGATGCCGGTCCGCTCAGCCATGAAGGACAACCTCGGCCTCGCGACGTGACGGTTCGGCCGGCGCAAGGGCCGCCCTTGTCCACCATCCTGTCGAAGCCGTCTTCCTACCCTTCATCACCACGCCCCTCTCCCGCTTCACCGCCCCCGCAAAGCCGACGGTCCGGCCATAGGACCGGCATCGCCGCTGAGGGATTTCAGCAGCATGACAAGTTCGTCATCCGCTATAGGCGCCAATGATGACAGAAGCGTCATGCACCGCCCACGCTTCGCTCAGGTCGTGTCCGGTAGAGAGGCAGGGTGAAAGGATGGATGATGCCCGCCGTGACCGACAAGCGATCGTCGCACCGAGCCGCCGCTCCGCTTCGCCCGTGAAGGGGTTGCGGATCGTCGGCTGGAGCGCAGCGAGCGCGGCGTTGCTGGGCTGCGCGGCGATGGCGATGCTGGTCGGGCATATGCCGCTGCACGCCGGCGGCCAGCAGAAGCCGACCCTCTATGGCGCGACCTTCGCTCCCGCCGGCGGGGATCGGCCGGGGCTGGTCGTCACCAGCCTGCGCAGCGATATGGCCGATGGCAAATCGCATGTCGCTCAGCCGCCGCTGCGCGTCGGCGATACCGTGCTCGCCATCGATGATCGCCCCGCCACCTCCTTTTCCCTGTTGCGCGACGAAGCCGTCCGCCATTCCGATTCCCCCGTCCGCCTTCGCATCGCGCGGGACCATGGTCTCGTCACGATCACGCTGCTAAGGACCGGATCGGGAGGACTTCGTGGCCAACAGGATCTTATTGATTGAGGATGATCGCTCGACGGCGGATTACATCGCCAACGGGCTGCGGGAGGAAGGTTTCCTCATCGATCATGCCGCCAACGGGCGCGACGGCCTGTTCCATGCGACCGATGGCAGTTACGACTGTATCATCCTCGACCGGATGCTGCCGGGTATGGATGGCATGGCGGCGCTGGCCGCGATTCGCGCGGCAGGAATCGCCTCGCCGGTCCTGATCCTGTCCGCCCTCTCCTCGCCCGAGGACCGGGTGGCGGGGCTGACCTCGGGATCGGACGATTATCTGACCAAGCCCTTCGTCTTCGCCGAGCTACTCGCACGGGTCCGCCTGTTGATCCGGCGCGGCAGCGTGACGACCAACGCGCCGCAAACCAAGCTGGTGTGCGACGACCTGGAAATGGACCTGCTCGCCCACCGCGTCCGCCGCGCAGGCAAGCCGATCGACCTGCAACCGCGCGAATACCGGCTGCTCGAATATCTGCTCCAGCATGTCGATCAGGTCGTGACGCGTACCATGTTGCTGGAGGGGGTCTGGGATTTCCATTTCGATCCCAACACCAACGTCACCGACGTGCATATCAGCCGGCTGCGCAAGAAGATCGATGAGGGCTTTGCCCGCCCGCTGCTCCATACGGTGCGCGGCTCGGGCTATAAGCTGGGCGTCGAGAAATAACGCCGGGCTTCCTCCGTTCGACCACGCTGCGCTTCGCGCTGCTGGTCTTCGCCCTGCAACTGGTCGGGGCAGGCGCCATGGTCGCGACCGTCCGCCATCTGACCCGCAGCGAGATCGCCGACCAGGCCGAGGACGCGGCCAGCGACCTGCGCGATGAGCTGGCCGGTGTCTGGCTCGCCGGCGGGCGAGAGGCGGTGCGCCAGGCGGTCGTCCGGCGGCTGACCACCGACCGGGTGCCGTTGTCGGTCATCCTGCTGACCGATCCGAATGGGCGATTCGTCACCGGGAATATCGCCGAATGGCCGCCCAATGTGCCGCTGCCGGGTGCCGCGACGATCGAGATCTTCCGCATCGGCCATTCGCAGCCCGAGCGGATGCGCGTCATGTCGCTGCGCCTGCCCGATGGGTCGCGGATGCTGGCCGGCCATGTCGTCGAGAGCGAGCTGCGCGTCGCGCTGGCGATGGAAGAGGCGATGGCGGTCGGCATGGCGGCGGCGATCATCCTCGCCGCGCTCGCCGCCTGGATCGCGGCGCGGATGATCGAGCGGCGGCTGGAGGATACGGTCGCGACCGCGCATGCGGTGGCGGCGGGCGACCTGTCGCGCCGGGTGATCCCGAATGGCGGCGACGATGCCTTCGACGCGCTGGCGCAGGCGGTCAATGCCATGCTCGACCGCATCGCGCTGTTGATGACCGAGCTCAAGATCGCGACCGATGGGCTGGCGCATGACCTTCGCTCGCCCCTTACGCGCTTACGCGCCACGCTGGAGCGTGCGCTGGCCGAGTGCCAGGATGAAGCCACGCGGATCGGCGTCGCCCGCGCGTTAGACGAAGGCGACCGGTTGCTGGCGATGCTCGACACCGCGCTGCGCATCAGTCGCGCCGAGGCGGGACTGGGCCGCGACGCCTTTGTCGAGGCCGATCTGGCGGCTATGGTACGCGATGTGGCGGACATGTTCGAGCCATTGGCCGAAGATCGCGGCATGACGATCCGGGCGGATGCCCCCGATACGCTGGTCGCGCTGGTCCACCGCGAATTGCTGGGCCAGGCGATCGCCAATCTGGTCGACAATGCGCTGAAATACGGGTCGGGACTGGTGACCATCCGGGTCGAGCCGGGCCCGGTGCTGATCGTCGCCGATGACGGCCCCGGCATCCCGCCCGAACGACGCGAGGAGGCGCTCAAGCGGTTCGGCCGACTGGACGCCGCCCGCACGGAGAGCGGCGCGGGCCTGGGCCTGTCGCTGGCCAGCGCGGTGGCGCATCTCCATGGCGGCACGCTGATACTGGAGGATCATGCGCCGGGATTGATGGTGCGGATGACGTTGGGTGGCCAAGGCTGAAGGGGCATCACCGCAACCGGTGACACCCCTCCGTCAGCCCTATGGGCTGCCACCTCCCCTTACAGGGGAGGAAATATATCCCTCCCCCGTTCAGCCTGAGCGAAGTTGAAGGCCACGCCCGACCTTCGACCCATGCGCGTCCCTCATCACGCCGCGACGTTACCCGTCCGCTCCAGCTTGCCCCAGCCGACGATCCACCCGCCGATCGCCGAGGCGATGGCGCGGATCACGACCCAGTACATGATCTGGCGATAGACCAGCCGCTGCGCGACCAGCAGATGCGCCGGATAACGCGCGCGGTTGCCATCGAGGCGATAGGCCAGCCAGCCGCACAATATGTCGACCGAGGTGAAGATCAGCCAATAGGCCGCCATCTGCCACACATCGGTGCTGGTCTGGGCCCAGCCATGCTGACCGACGCGGACCGCCGTGCCGATGATCGACAGGATCAACGACAGGTCGATCAGCGGTGAGATGGCGGCGAACAGGATTTGGAACAGCCAGGCCTGTGGCAGACCGATCCGCGCTAGGCCGGCGGGCTTGCCGGTGCGCAGCACACGGCGATGCTTCCACAGACATTGCAGCGTCCCGAACGCCCAGCGGTACCGTTGCTTGGCCAGCGCCTTGAAGCTCTCGGGCGCTTCGGTCCAGGCGACCGCGCGCGGATCATAGGTGACGCGCCAGCCGGCCCGCTGGATGGCGATGGTCAGGTCCTGATCCTCGGCCAGCGTATCCTCCGGATAACCGCCGACCGCGTCGAGCGCCGCCCGCCGCCATGCGCCGACCGCGCCCGGCACCACCGTCATCGCATCGAAGCCGGCAAGCGCACGGCGTTCGAGATTCTGCGCGGTGATATATTCGACCGCCTGCCAGCGGGTGACCAAGTTCACCCGGTTACCCACGCGCGCATCGCCCGCCACCGCACCCAGTTTGGGATCGGCGAACCAGCGGGCGAGCTTGGCGATCGTCTCCGGCTCGAACTGGGTATCGGCGTCGAGCGCGATCACCACCTCGCCAGTCGCCTCGCGAAGCGCGCGGTTGAGCGCCGCCGCCTTGCCGCCATTGGGCAGGGTCAGCAACCGAACGCGATCCTCGCCGGCAAAGGTCTCGCGGACCACCGTGCTCGTCGCATCCTTCGATCCGTCATCGACCACGATGACCTGCAGTCCCGGATAATCGCTGGCCAGCACGCGGCTGACCGACTGGGCGATCACGCGTTCCTCGTTGAAGGCGGGGATGATCACCGACACGCTGGGCGTATATTCCGGCGGCACCGGCTTCGACCGACGGCTCTGGAACCAGGCGAGACCCGCCATCACCACCGCCCGCGCGATGCCGAGCGCGATCGCCAGATAGAAGATCCAGGCCAGCGTCTTGGACAGGAAAGCGAGGATGACGAAGATCGCAACGTCGGTGCGCACCGCCAGCAGGTCGCGGCCCTCGACCCGGGGCATCGCCTGATCCCGGCTGATGCCGACCAGTTGCGAGGAGGGAACGAAGCGATAGCCTTCAGCGCGCAGCGTCTGGATGATGCGTGGCAAGGCGTCGACCGTCTGCTGGCGATCACCGCCGCCATCGTGGAGCAGGATGACATTGGCCGAATTCTCGGACGTGGCGCCGTGCACCTGATCGATCACCTGCTGAACGATTTCGTCGGTGCCGGGCCGCTGCCAGTCATTGGGATCGACGTGCAGGCCGACGACCGTATAGCCCAGATTCTGCGCGAGCAGCGCCGGCCCGATTTCGTCCGCCGTGGTCGGCTCCGCGTCCCCGAAATAGGGCGCACGGAACAGCGTCGTCGAGCGGCCGGTATAGGCCTGGATCAACCGCTGGGTCGCGTTCAGTTCCAGCTTGGTCGTCCGCTCCCCCGTCGTCGCCAGATTGGGGTGGGTATAGCTGTGATTGCCCAGTTCGCTGCCATCGGCCACGATCCGGCGCAGCAACTGGGGATGCTCCAGCGCATTCTCGCCGATGACGAAGAAGGTCGCGGGCACATGCTCACGCTCCAGCACGTCGAGGATCTTGGGGGTCCATACCGGGTCGGGCCCATCGTCGAAGGTCAGCGCCAGCGTCTTCGGAACGGCGCCCGCGCGCTGCACGACATAGGGGGTCGGATAGGCCTCATAGACCTCGTTCCGGATGATCGCGTCCTTGTCATATTGCAGGGCACGGCGACCATCGGTCGGCTGCGCGGTGATGCGCAGGATCTCACCGGTGCCCTCGACATCGACGTTCAGCGGCTGGGCGATGGTGTTCAGCCTGGGGATGACGCCGCGCGCCATGCTGTGAAAGGCGGCGAAGTCGTTCCACAGGCCAGGGTCCTCGGTGCCGAGACGCCAGAAGGCGACATCGTCGATCCCCAGATGCTTGAGCGCCTGCAACTGGTTCCAGCTCGTCGCCGCATCCAGCATCCAGACGGCATGATGCTCGCCATCCTCGTCATAGGCGAAACCGGCATTGCCGCTGGCCTGGTCGAAGCTGATCTTCGCCTGGCTGTCATGCGCGATCAGCCACGCCTCTTCGATCGACAGCGCATCGGCGCCCTGCCCGTGCCAGTCATAGGCATAGCTGCCCAGCGCGACGATCAGGCGGTCGCGCCCCACGCGGCGGATCGCATCCTCGACCGCATGGAGGAACCAGGGCTGCGACGCGATCGGTCCGGCGGGGCCGGTCTCCCAATGCTCGTCATAGGCCATCAGCATGACGCGATCGACCACCTTGGCCAGCCGGTCGAGCTGCCAACTTTCGTCATCGGCCGGTACGGTCACGGCCAGCACCGCCCCCTTGGGCAGGTGCGCCTTGATCCGCTGGAGCAGCCGGGGATAGCCCGCCATGGCGCTCGCCGGCAGGTTCTCGAAGTCGATGACCAGGCCCGACTGGCGGTTGGCCGTCACCGACTGGCCGAGCTGGGTTGCCAACCGCTCCGAGGCGGCCGGGCTGGCGATGATACGCGCTATCGTGGCACCGTCCCAGTGATCGGTGGCGAGATTCTGGACCATCGGCAGCAGGCGTGGCGGCTTGGCAGCCCCAGCCAGCAGGCTGGCCAGCTTGGGATCGTTGCTGACCTGAAGGTCCGCCTTAGGCCCGGTCACATTCATCAGCGCCGGGACCAGCCAGTCGATCTGGCCCATATGCGCGTGCAGCGAGCCCAGACCCGCCTCGTCGCCCGGCTGATAGAAGGCGACCGTCAACGGGGTGTGCGCCGGTGCCGCCGCCTTGCGCGGCAACCAGTCGCCGCGCCGTCCCTTCAACTGGGCGGTGGGCTCCAGCGTCATCGCCTGACGCCGGGCGAACGGCAGGGGCAGCAGGCCCGAGCGCGGCACCGCGACCAGCGTCGTGGCAAAGGCGATCGCCGCAACCACCACCGCCAGGATCAGGACCGCGACGGCCCGCCGCGCCCAGGCGCCCCGACGGCCGGTCGGATCGAAGAAGATCGGGTTGGTCACAGTATCAGTCCCCGGCAATGATATCGATGCGGGGGCCGGCCGAATGGCCCGCCCCTTGCTCCACCATCCCCCGATGGCAGATGATGCGCGTAAAACGCGTGTGCGCCGCATTACAGATTTTTCATGAGCAGTTCGTAAACCGAATGCCTGTGGCATGGCAGAAAAGGTTTCCCTCTTCAGGATTGGCCATGGCAGCTCTTCTTTCCCATCTTCATCGACAGCGCCGCCGTATCCTTGCCGGACTGATCGGCATGCTCATTCTAGCGCCAGTCATCATCCTGTATTCCGGCAATTATTTCGCACGTGACCCGATCGTCCGCTTTCCTGCCCAAGGCCGACCGGCGCCGATCCTGGTCCTGTCCTTCTCTGGCGACATGGGACTGCGCTATGGCATGGGCGGGGTGATCGCGCGGGCGCTGAGTGCCTCGGGAATCGCCGTAACCGGCATCAACTCGCCCGTGCTGTTCCGCACCAAGCGCTCTCAGGCGGAAATCGACGCGATCGTCGCCGACTTCGTACGCCGCGCGGCGATGGAGGCGGGTGATCGCCGGCTGGTGCTGCTCGGCCAATCCTATGGCGCCGACGTTCTCCAGACCGGGCTGGCGCATCTGCCCGAAAGCCTGCGGGCGCGGGTGTCGGGCATCGTGCTGGTCGTACCGGGCGAGACGGTCTTCTTCCGCTCCGACCCCAGTGGCCTGGCCTATATGGGCAAGCCCGACAGCCTGGGCATCACCACCGCGCGGACGATCGACTGGGCGCCCTTCACCTGCATTTACGGGATGAAGGAGAAGGACAGCCTGTGTCCGCTGCTGAAGGGCGGCCCCGCGCATATCATCGGGCTGCCGGGCGGTCACTATCTGGACCATGACGATGCCGCCTTGGTGTCGCGGGTGGAGGCGGCGGTGAGCGCCGCCCCCTCCCCCGTTGCGCATACGCGGTGACGGGGGAGCCGCGACCGGTCAGGCGCTGACCGGCGCGATCGGCGCGCGGCCGCCAACCTCGGTCCGCCAGATCGCCGCGATACCCTGGCTATAGGGCTTGGCCAGCACGGTCGACACGGTCATGAACCGTGCGGTCGCGGTGTCGCGCGTCAGCGTCAGGTGGAGATAGCCCTTGGCATCCTGATCGCAGAAGCGGACGACCTTAGGATTGGCGGCCGCGATCTCGCGGCCGATGCCGGGCATCAGGTCGCCCCAGGACGGGCTGGTGATCGCGGTGCCGCCAAATTCCGCCGCGACCAGTTCGCCCTTGGCATTATAAAGGTCGTTGGCCCAGGCGGCATGGCTGTCACCCGACACCACCACCGGATGGCTGCCCGCGCGGGCGAACGCCGCGTAGAGCCGCTCGCGCTCGGCCGGATAGCCGTCCCAGCTATCGAAATTGAGCGGCAGGCCGGCGCGATAGGACGCCTGCGCTTCGTGCAATTGCCCGCGCTCCGCCTCTGACAGGCGCTCGGTCAGCTTGGCATAGCCGGCCGGCCCCATCTGCTTTTCCAGGTCCGGGCCGTCGATCCGCGCCATCACCACCTGATTGCCGATCACTTGCCATGGCCGCCCCGCCTTGACCGAAGCGCCCAGCGTCCGCTCGACCCAGTCGAGTTGGCCGGGGCCCAGCAGCGCCCGGTCGGGCCGCGCGCGCTCGGCCATCATTGCCGCATATTCGGACGGCTCGGGTGCGTCGCCCTTGGCGCGAACCTGTTTCGAGCGGGCGAGCAGCCGCGATTCCAGCATGACGATCGTCGCCAGATCGCCAAAGTCGAAGCTGCGGTTGATCGCTTCCCAGGGCTGGCCGGGGCGCGGGTCGCGGATCGGCATCCATTCGAAATAGGCCTGCATCGCGGCCGCCTTGCGCTTGCCCCAATCGCCTTCGGTGGCGGGCTGGTGATTTTCTGCACCACCGATCCAGTCGTCATTGGCGACTTCGTGATCGTCCCAGACGCAAATGAAAGCGGCGCGGGCATGCGCGGCCTGCATGTCGGGATCGCGCTTCACCTGCGCATGGCGCTGGCGATAATCGGCGAGCGTCACGATCTCATGCACCGGCTCGGGGAGACGGCCGAGCTGATGGCCGATCTTCGTGCCATAACCATCGGCGCCATATTCATAAATATAATCGCCCAGATGCAGCACCGCGTCGAGCCGCTCGCTCTTCGCGATCGCGTCATAGGCATTGTAGAGCCCGCCGGGATAGAGCTGGCACGATACGACCGCCAACACGAGATCCTCGACGGCGCCGCGCGGCAGGGTACGGAACCGACCCTCGGGTGAACGCTCGCCGGTCGCCGCCTCGAACCAATAGCGATAGTCGCGCCCCGGTTGCAGTCCGGTCACTTCGACCTTTGCGGTGAAGTCCCGCGCGGCGCGCGCCGTCACCCGCCCGGTATGCAGCCCCACCGCATCGCCGCCGTCGATGGGCGCAACATGCCAGGTCAGCGCGATATCGCCCACCATAGCCGCCTCGCCCGGCGTCGCGCGGGTCCACAGGATCGCCCCGTCGGCCGCCGGATCGCCGCTCGCGACGCCATGGTCGAAACGGACGGGCAGCGGCGTCGTCGCCTCGGCCAGTCCTGCGGGCATCGCCAGCGCCGCCCCGCTTCCCATCAGGGTCATGGCGCGGCGTCGGTTCATCATGGTCATCGTATCGGGTCCTTTCATCGACGCGCAGCGCTATCCCCGACCCGCGACAGAGCGATGGCGCGGCCATGACGGTTTCGCGACAGTTTCCGCCTATCGTCACGAAAGCGAAACATTCAGGACACCAACCGGTAATGCATGCTGCCTAAGCGGCTTTCAAACGGATCTATCGGGGGACAATCCATGATCACCAACCTGCGCCGCCTGACGGTGGCCGCGCTGCTCGCCGGCCTGTCGCAAGCCGCCATCGTCCAATCCGCCCAGGCGCAGGCGATGATCCAGCCGCAGGACGACGCTCGTGACGCCGATGACGCGGCCGAGGTCATCGTCACCGCGCAGAAGCGGGAGCAGCGGATCGAGGACGTGCCGCTGACCGTCTCCGCCGTGACCGGCGCGCGCATGGCCAATCTGGGGGTCAACTCGCTGGCGGAGGTCGCGCAATATATTCCCGGCCTTCAAATCCAGGAGCAGAGCGCCAACAATCCCGGTTTCGTGATCCGCGGCATCACCTCGGACTCGGGCTCGGCGCAACAGGGCGCGCGCGTCACGCTCTATTATAACGGCATCGACATCAGCCGGACGCGCGGCGCCTATCAGGACCTGTTCGACATCGAACGGATCGAGGTGGCGAAGGGCCCGCAGGCGACACTGTTCGGCACCGCCGCCGCGGTCGGGGCGATCAGCATCATCTCGGCCCGCCCCCGGGCCGGGACCGAGGGCGGGATCGTCGCCTCTTACGGCAATTTCAACCGGACCCAGGTGTCGGGCTATCTCAACGCCGGGACCGAAACGCTCGCCGGCCGCCTCGCCTTCGCCTATAAATATCGCGACGGCTATGTCCGCAACATCGCGGGCGACCCCGATATCCCCAACCAGAATCAGGGGCGGGTCGACCAGGACGATCTGAATGGGCAGGACCAGCGGGGCGTGCGCGGTTCGCTGCGCTGGCAGCCCAACGGGTCGGTCACCGCCGATCTAATCCTGACCTATGACGGACAGCGCAATCCCGGCACCGCGTTCAAGAGCCGCGCCTTCGCCCCCACCAGCGGGCAGACCGGCGATTATGGCTATGCCGAACTGTCGGGCTCTCCCTTTTCCGCCGAGATACTGGGCGCGCGTAAGCTGGGGCTGCACCGCGACGTCTATGACGCCAATCTGACGGTCGCGGTCGATGTGGCGCCGGGCATCACCTTCACCACGGTCAACGGCTATCGCCGGTTCGACTCGCGCGAAGTGTTCGACGCCGATGGCGGCCCAGCCTGGTATCTGGAGTTCGGCGAAGACGCCAAAGGCGATCAATGGAGCCATGAAAGCCGCTTCGCCTTTGACGGCCCACGCTATCGCGCCTCGTTCGGCTGGAACGCCTTTTTCGAAAATGGGCAGCAGCGCGTGCCCTTCTCGACCGAGGAAGGTACCTATCTCGCCTGTTCGGTTACCCCGGACTTTGCGCCGATACGCCAATTGCTGAATATGGCGGGCATCCCGACCGGCACAGCCTGCGTCGCGGCCAACGGCACGATCCCGGCGACCCGCGCCACCGCCATCCTGTCGCGAGGCGCGCTGACCAGCCTGCCCTACAGCGCCAGCTTCGCCAATTACGGCAACAACGACACCTATTCGGTCTTTGCCGATGCGACCTGGATTCCGACCCCCGCCCTTGAACTGACCGCCGGCGCGCGCGTTCTGATCGAGGATCGGCAATCGGGCTTCAGCTCGGTCATGCCCGACAGCCGGTTGCTGGCCGGGGCCGGCATCTTCACCAGCCTGCTGGGCGCCGCCAATACCAAGGGGCAGAAATTCGTCGCCGAGCGCAGCTACGCCGCATTCCTGCCGCGCTTCAACGCGCTCTATCGGCTGACCAACGATGTGAACCTCTATGCGACGGTCAGCAAGGGCCGCCGCTCGCCCGTCGTCCAGCTGGAAGGTCAGCGGATCGTCCCGCTCAGCGTCGCCAATTCGGGCGCCATCCCCCGCTTGCAGATCGTGCCGGAGGAAAATGTCTGGAATTACGAAGGCGGCATCAAGGGGCGGGTAGGCCCGTTCACCGGCGCGGCCTCGGTCTTCTATCAGCGGTACAAGGGCTTTCAGGTCTCGGTGATCGAGAATGGTGCGACCATCACGCGCAGCGCCGGGTCGGCCAACAATGTCGGCGTCGAGCTGGAGGGCAATCTGGCGGTCCATCGCTGGCTCAGCCTGTTCGCGACCTTCGCCTATATCGATGGCGGCGTCGCCAACGATCCCGCCAATGGCGTGTTCGCGGGCAATCGTTTCCGCCTGCAGCCCGATACCACCGCGTCCGGCGGCGCGACGCTGCGTGTGCCTGTGGGCACGTCGGCCACCTTCTATGCGACGCCCAGCGCCACCTATCGCTCGAAAGTGTTCTTCGAACTGCCCAATCGCGATGCGATCTCACAGGGTGGCTATACGCTGGTCAATCTGCGCGCCGGGCTGGAATTCGGCGAGCAGGGGCGTTTCCATATTGGCGGCTTTGCCCGCAACCTGACCAATGCCCGCTATCTGATCGACGCCGGCAATACCGGCGGCAGCTTCGGCGCGCCGACCTACATCGCGGGCGAGCCGCGCTTTTACGGCGTCGAACTCGGCGCACGGTTCTGATCTGAGAGGGGCTCGGCCATCGCAGCCGTTGCCGTTACTTAACCGCTTCCTAACCCTGCCCCCGTAGGACAGCCGCATTGTTCACGGGGGCAGGACTCGGATATCGTGTGGCGGTGGTGGATGTTGGTGGCGACGCTGGCGATCGCGACGTCGTGCACGCCCACGCACCGGGCGCCGCCGCATGTGACGCTCGACATCCCCCCACCCACGCCGCGCACGCTCCTGCGCCAACTTGCGCTCGACGTGCCCGACGATGCCGTGCCCGATCGGCCCATCGCCGACACGCCGATCGAAATGGCCGCCGCGCCGGCCTTTAGCGGGATCGCGCGCACCGCCCGCGACGCCGCGCGCGCCGCCGAATGCCTGACCGCCGCCATTTATTACGAGGCCCGGTCCGAGCCGATCGACGGCCAGCGCGCCGTGGCGCAGGTCGTGCTCAACCGCGTCCGCGACCGCGCCTTTCCCAAGAGCATCTGCGGCGTCGTCTATCAGGGGTCGGAACGCTCGACCGGGTGCCAGTTTAGCTTCACCTGCGACGGATCGATGCTGCGCCCCCGCGACCCCGCCGCCTGGGCCCGCGCTTCCGCCGTGGCGCAGGGCGCGCTGGCGGGACTGGTCTATGCCCCGATCGGCGCGGCGACCTTCTATCACGCCAGCTATGTCCTGCCCTGGTGGGCGTCCAGCCTCAGCCGGATCGGATCGGTCGGCAGCCACATCTTCTACCGCTGGCGCGGTGCCCTGGAGCGCGACCTGTCCTTCCGCCAGGATTATGCCGGGGTGGAGCCCGCCATTCCGGTGCATGTCGCGGCGGCGAGCACGGACATGACCCCCTCGATGCCAGAGGCCGCGCACGGCGTGGTGATCCATCGGGGCGAACTGGATCGCGGTCCTTCCGCATCCGCACCGGTGACGATGGCGGGGGTGCGTATCCATCGTAACGGCATCGCCCATGATACTGCCGATGCGGCGCAGGAGGTGGTCGTCGGCGAGGAAAGCGATCCGAGCTGAACCGCTCGTCAATTCTCCCCCTGATAGGGAGGATAATCAACCACCGATCGCGTCGATCCACGCCGGCAGGTCACCCAGCCGCGCCAGCCGGGAGAAACGCGGATGATCCATCGGTTCCTCCCCCGCCTCATGGCTCCAGGCAAGCGGCTGCGGAATATAGGCGGCCCATGCCCCCGCCTTCAGCGCCGGCAGCACGTCCGAGCGCATCGAGTCCCCGGCCATCACCGCCGCCTCGGGCTCGACACCGTGGCGCGCGAAAATCTGGCGGAAGGTGTCGGGGGTCTTGTCGCTGACGATCGCGACATCGGCGAAATGCGCGCCCAGCCCGGAGGCCGCGAGCTTGGCTTCCTGGTGGAGCAGATCGCCCTTGGTCACCAGCACCAGCCGCCCCCGCTCCGCCAGTTCCGCCATGGTGTCGGCAATGCCATCGAGCAATTCGACCGGATGCGCCAGCAATTGCCGCCCCGCCTCCAGCACCCGCGCGATCAGGTCGGTCGGCAGGGTCGGCCCGGCCAGTTCCACCGCCGTTTCGATCATCGACAGGGTGAAGCCCTTCGCGCCATAGCCATAGAGGCGAAGATTGCGCGCCTCGCACGTCTCCAGCGTCGCACGTGCGACCCGCGCCTCGGCAAAGGGGGCGAGCAGGCTCACCAACGCTTCTTCGGTCGCGACGAAGTGCCGCATATTGTGCCAGAGCGTGTCGTCGGCATCGAGGCAGATCAGTTCGATCGCCATGGTCATTCTCCCAGTCGGCGCGCCACTGCCATCACAATTCGCGGATCAGACGCAAGCCCAAACGTGGCCGGAACGGCTCGCCGCGCGCCCGCTCGCCACCGACGCCGCCTTGCAGGCTCAGCTTGCCGAAACTGCGATGGGCTTGCGGCATCACCAGCCAATAGGCGCCGTCGCCGTTCTGACGGTTGAGTTCCACGCCCAGCACCGTGTCGCGATTGAGGTCGTAAAAGGTCGAGTGATTGACCACGAACCCCGTCCGATTGCCTTCGCGCAAGGTGACGTCGCCCACGCCGAGCATCGTCATCGTGCTCCACCGCTCGCCGAAGCGATTGCCCAGCAGCCAGAGAAGGGTCGACTGCCACTCCCCACTCTCACGATCGTACAGCCCCAGATACTGGACGCCGTGGATGCCGCGCCCGCCACGAAACGTCCCCAGCTTGCCCTGAAGCCCCATCTTGTACTGCACGACGCGCGTGTCGATCAGCGGCAATTCGAGTTCGACGGCAAAGCCGTCGGCCACCGCCATCTCGATCTCGGGCGCCCATTCCACCTCACCGCGCGGGCCGGACAGGTCACGCTGGACCAGCGTATTGACCTCCACCTCGCCGCGCTTGGCGGTCAATGGGCGGATCATGTCGAACACCATCGGTTCGGGAATATCGGGTCCGTCCTGCGTCGGGGCCGCAGCGGCTGGACCGGCTATCGCCGCCATGCCCAAGAGGAAGACACTCAGGCCAGCGGATCGATGTCGCAGTTTCAAAACAGTCGCACTCCGGTCGTTGCACCTCCTGCGATGCCGGACGCCCGGCGCAGGCCCTCAGCGCGCAGGGGGATCGTACCGCCCGCGCTGATGCCCCATCGCCGCCTGCACCCCGGTGACCAGCGCATCCACCGTGAAGGGCTTGGTCAGCAACTGCATCCCCGGCGCCAGATGGCCGCTGTTCAGCACCGCGCTTTCCGCATAGCCGGTTACGAACATGACATTCAATTCATGTCTGATTTCCCGTGCCGCTTCCGCGAGTTGGCGGCCGTTCATGCCGCCCGGCAAGCCGACATCGGTGATCAGCAGATCGATTCGCCGGTCCGAACGCAGCAGCGCCAGCCCCGACGCGCTGTCGACCGCCTCGATCACCTGAAGCCCCATGTCGCGCAGCACATCGACGACCATCAGCCGGACGGTGGACTCGTCATCCACCACCAGCACCGTCTCCCCCGTCGCGCGCGCTCCATCGGGGGCGGAGGAACGCGAAGGCATGTCCTGTTCGGCGGGGCCGTCATGGCGCGGGAGATAGAGCGAGACCGTCGTCCCCTCCCCCACGGTGGAGGCGATGCGGACCTGGCCACCCGATTGCCGGGCAAAGCCATAGATCATGCTGAGCCCCAGCCCCGTACCCTGCCCCAGCGGCTTGGTGGTGAAGAAGGGATCGAACGCCTTCTCGATCACTTCGGGCGTCATGCCGGTGCCCGTATCGGTGACGCTGAGCATCAGATAGTCGCCATCGGGAATGTCGCGATGCGTGTCGTCCGGGTCTCTTGAGGAACGGTTGCGGATGGCGATCGCGATCCGGCCGCCATCGGGCATGGCGTCGCGGGCATTGATGCACAGATTGAGCAGTGCGTTTTCGAGCTGCGGCGCATCGACCAGTACCGTCCACCAGTCATCGGGCGACGGCGTTTCGACGGTGATGCCGGGGCCCACCGTGCGGCGGATCAGATCGGCCATGCCGGCGACCAGCGCGGCAATGTCGGTCGGTCGCGGCGCCAGCGTCTGCCGCCGGGAAAAGGCGAGCAGCCGGTGGGTCAGCGCCGCCGCGCGCCGGGTGGCGCCTTGCGCGGCGTCCATATAGCGATCGATCTCGCCGGCGCGCCCCTGTGCCAGGCGCAGCGCCATCAATTCCAGCGATCCCGAAATCCCCGCCAGCAGATTGTTGAAGTCATGCGCCAATCCGCCGGTCAATTGGCCGACCGCCTCCATCTTCTGCGACTGCCGCAATGCTTCCTCGGCCCGCATCAACTCGGCGGTGCGATCGGCGACGCGCTGTTCCAACTGGTCGGTCAGCGCGCGCAACTCCGCGATGGCGCTGTCCCGCTCGGCCTCCAGCGCGCGGCGGACGCCGACATCGATCAGGACGCCGGGAAAATAAAGGGGCGTGCCATCGGGCGCGTGCTCGACCCGGCCATTGGCCTCCAGCCAGTGATAGCAGCCATCATGGCGGCGGACGCGATATTGATGGGCATAGGCGCCGCCCGAAGCGATGGCCGCATCGATCGCCTCGGCCAGAGCGGCGCGGTCATCGGGATGGACCGTCTCCACCACCTGCGCCAGGCTCAATCCTTCATGGCCCAGCGCGGGGTCCAACCCGAAATTGCGCGCGAACGGCTCATCGACGGTGAAGCGATCGGAGGGCAGGTCCCAGAACCAGGTGCCGATGATCGCACCGGCCTCCAGTGCCACTTGTACCCGCTGGGCGTTCAGCCGTGCCCGTGCCTCGCTCTCCCGCAACTGCTGCTCGATGCGGACGCGCTCGGTGATATCGAAGCTGACGCCCGGAAAGCGCACGCAGCGCCCGGTCTCGTCGGGGATGCAGCGCCCCTGCGCCGAGACCCAATGGACCGTGCCATCGGCCTGTACCAACCGATATTCGGAGACGAAGCGATGCGGCGATCCGCCCGCCACCACCTCGGCCATCGCCGCCTGGATCTCGTTATTGACGCGGTCGCGATCATCGGGGTGGATGCCCCGAAAGAAATCGGCGATCGGCATGCCGCCCTCGGCGACGGCGGGATCGACCCCGTACATGGCGGCGAACCGCGCGTCCGAGCGGACCGAGTCGTTCAGCACGTCCCAGTCCCAAAGACCGACATGCGCACCCGAACTCAGCGCCAGGTCCAGCCGCTCGTCCGAAGCCCGCTGGCGCCGTTCCGCCAGCACACGGTCCGTCGTCTCGCCCGTGACGCAGATCATGCCCGCAATCCCGCCCGCATCGTCGAAGACGGGCGAATAGGAAAAGGTCCAGTAGCTCTCCTCGGGCTGTCCGCTGCGCGCCAGGTCGAGCCGCATGTCGGTGACCTTGGCGACCTGTCCCGACAATGCCTTGTCGACCAGGGGTGCGATCTCGTCCCAGATGCTGCCCCACAGAATGCGGAACGGCGTGCCCATCGCCGCGTCGGCGCGGTAGCCGAGGATCGGGCGATAGGCATCATTGTAGAAGGAGATCAGCTCCGGCCCCCAGACCATATACATGGGCACCGGGCACGCCAGCATGGTCGCCAACTGGCTGCGCAGCGCGATCGGCCAGCTTTCGGGCGCGCCAAGCGGAGTCGCTTGCCAGTCCAGCGCGACGATCTCGTCGACCACCTGTCCCGATAGGCCGTGGAGGAAATCAAAAGACGTGGGAGATGCCATCATGCTATTCTGCAACAAGGAACATCCGATGGCCAGAAGGTGATAGGCCGTTGGATTACCGGGATAAAACTGCCCTTTTCGGGATTCGGACTTCGGGCTTTCCGTAAGACCTGACATGTCCGGGTGACAAGCCCGATCGCAGGGTTTAGGCCTTGCGCCGTGACGGCCATCCGCAGCCTTATCGCGCAACGCCATCTGGCCATGCTGCTCTGCCTGGCCGCGCTGCTGATGAAGTTCGTGGTCCCGACCGGCTATATGATCGGCGAGGCGCAAGGGCGCTGGGCGATCATCCTCTGTCCAGCCACCGCCCCCGTGGCGGAGGTCCTGTCGCATGATACCGCCCCCGCCATGACCATGGCGCACGCTATGGGCCACGTCGCCATGCCCGATCATGGCCGGACCGATCATCCCGAAGGGCAGCATGGCCGGGCGGAGATGCCCTGCGCCTTTGCCGGCCTGTCTGCCGCCATGTTGGCGGCGGTCGATCCGATCCAATGGGTGGCACTGCTCGCCTTCGTGCTGGCCACCGGGTTCGTGGCGATCACCGCGACCGTCCGGCCCGCCCCGCCCTATCTGCGTCCGCCCCTCCGAGGACCGCCCGCGCTTTCCTGACCGTGCTTCATCCGGCGTCCCGCTTGGCGACGCCGCCCTGATCCTCGTCCCCGCGGCATCGGCGGGGCCGGTCGAAAGCCTGTTCCCATGTCTCTTTCCTGCATGCCGGACACCATAATGTCCCGGGCGGCATCTGCTTCTGCCATCCTCCCCCTCAAGGACGCACAAACGCCGCGAGGCCTCACCACGATCCTAGTCCCACTCCAGCAGGCACGTCGCGACCTGTACCCCGCACGCAAAGCATTTGACGGCGGCGGCGCGATCGATCCGGCATCGACCGTCTATCTCGGCTCGTCGCGATCCTTGGAGCGCGCGCTGGCGGCTTGGCTGTGAGGGCGGCGACGATGACAGCCGCGCCACACAAAGCCGCCTTTCACCGGACCATCTGGCGCTGGCATTTCTGGGCCGGGCTGCTGGTGCTGCCCGTGCTGCTGATGCTCAGCCTGACCGGCGCCATCTATCTGTTCAACGACGAATTGAACGATGCGATCTATCCGGAGATGCGGCTGGTCGCACCACATGCCAGGCAGGTGCCCATATCGCGGATGATCGAAGCCGCGCTCGTCGCCTATCCGGGCACCGCCTCGCGCGTCGACATGCCCGGCCGTGCCGACCGATCGGCAGTGATCTTCGTCAACCCCGATCAAGGCGAGCCGCGCCGCGTCGCGGTCGATCCGGGCACGGGCCGCGTGCTGGGCAGCGTGGTCTATGACCGGACGCTGGTCGGCTGGGCCGATGCCATGCACCGCTCGATGCTGCTGGGGATATTTGGCGAGCGGCTGGTCGAGCTGGCCGCCTGCTGGGCGCTAGTCCTGTTGGCGACGGGCATGATCCTGTGGTGGCCGCGTGGGGGCTGGCGCGCCGGCGGTACATTCTGGCCGCGCCTGTCGGGGCGAGGACGGCGCTTTTGGCGCGATCTGCACGGCCCGGTGGGTCTATGGACCGGCGCGCTGATCGGCTTTCTGGTGCTGACCGGCCTGCCCTGGGCGGGTGTGACCGGGCCGCTGCTGCACCGGGTCAGCGGGGCGGCGGGAGTCGGTTACCCATCCTCCTATCGCCAATATAACATCCCCTATAGCGTACCCGCCAAGACCGCGCTGGGCGATGCGCCATGGACGCTGGAGGACGCCCCGATGCCCCGATCGATGGCACCGGGGCCGACCATGGCGGGACATGGCCATGCGATGATGGCTCCGGACGAACATGCCGAGCACCGCGAGCATGGCCCCGGCGCCCCCGGCGCAACGCGCGACCCGGCGGTCATTCGCGGCACCGACCAGGTCGCCCGGATCGTCTCCGGGCTGGGGTGGAAGAGCAGCTATCGCCTGTTCCTGCCCGGCGGGCCGACCGGGGTCTATACCGCCTTCACCTATCCCGACCGGCCACAGGGGCAGCAGACCATTTATGTCGATCGCTACTCGCTGCGCCCGATCGGGCCGGAGGTTCGCTTCGCCGATTATGGTGCGGTCGGCCGCGCGGTCGAATGGGGCGTGCAGGTGCATATGGGCAATTATTTCGGCCGCGCGAACCAGTTGCTGATGCTCACCGCCTGTGTCGGCGTCTGGCTGCTGGCGATCAGTGGGATCGCGATGTGGTGGAAGCGCCGTCCGGCCGGCCGCGTGGGTGCGCCGCCGCCGCTGTCGGGCGCGCGGGTCGGTGGGCTGCTCGTCTCGCTGGGGATCATGGCGTTGCTGCTGCCGCTGTTCGGCGCCTCGCTGCTGGTCGTCGCGGCGCTCGATCGGGCGGTGGGACGACTCCTCGGGCGGCGAGCGACCGCATCCTGACGGAAACTTGCGCATGGCCAGCCCGTTGGGACGGCAAGGCGGCAAGCCATGCGGAAGGACAGAACAGGCGATGGACGGAAAGGCAAAGGGCATGTCGCCCTGGATCGCGGGCGGTATCGCCATTGGCGTGCTGGGGCTGAGCGCGCTGGTCGGGCGGCGCAACGCCCCCGACCCGTCACACCCCCATATCCGCCACTGGTATCGCCGGCTCGACAAGCCCGGCTTCACGCCCCCCGACCGGGTTTTCGGCGCCGTCTGGCCGGTGCTGGAAAGCCTGGCGGCCTTTGGCGGCTATCGTCTGCTTCGCCAGCCCGCCTCGCCCCGTCGCCACGCCGCCATCGCGCTATGGCTGGGCAATAGCGCGATGATCGGCGGCTGGACCGAGTTGTTCTTTCGCGAGCATCGCCCCGATGCCGGCACCGTGGCGGCGGCGGCGATGACCGGCGGCACGGTCGCGCTGGCGGCGACCGCATGGCCGCTCGACCGGCCGGCGGCGATCAGTGTGATCCCACTCGCCGGCTGGCTGGGCTTCGCCACCGTGCTGGCGGGTGAGGTCTGGCGGCGTAACGGATCGGCCCCGCCCGTCGCAGTATAATTATCCGAAGTTATAATTTAGATGACGGCAACGTGAACCGTTTCGCCACCGGAGCGTTCGGGCGGAATGAGGGGGAACCACGTCGCCATCGCCGTCCTGCCGGCATGCCTGTTATCGGCATGCAATCGGCATCAATCGACCCTGGCGCCGTTCGGGGCCGATGCCGCCGATATCCGCCATCTGTTCATTATCATGCTGGTCGGTGCGGTGATCATCGCCGGTGCGGTCGCGCTGCTGATGCGGCACGCCGTCCGTGCGCCCGAAGGTGCGATCAGCCATCAAAAGGGCATGCGCATCGTCCTCTGGCTGGGCGGGATCATCCCCACCATCGTGCTGATGGGGCTGCTCGCCTATTCGCTGCCCTATATGCGTCCACGCCCGGTTGCGCCCGCCGACCTGCAGATCGCTGTCGATGGCGAGCAATTCTGGTGGCGCGTCACCTATCGTCCCGCCGGTGCCGCGCCGGTCGATAGCGCCAACGAAATCCGCATCCCGACCGGACGCACGGTCGCCTTCCGCCTGGGCGCGGGCGATGTGGTGCACAGCTTCTGGATACCCGGGCTGGCGGGCAAGATGGACATGATCCCCGGCCGCACCAACGACCTGATCGTCCGCGCGGACAAGCCCGGCCGCTATCGCGGGCAATGCGCCGAATTCTGCGGGCTGAGCCATGCGCTGATGGCGTTCGACGTCATCGCCATGCCGCCCGCCGCCTTCGACACCTGGCTGGCGGGACAGCGACGGCCGGCCCAGGCCGGCGATGGCGAAGGCGCGCGCCTGTTCGCCGCCAATGGCTGCAATGGCTGCCATGCCATTGCCGGGGTGACCGCCCCGACGCGGATCGGCCCCGACCTCACCCATTTCGGATCGCGCCGCACGCTGGCCGCCGGCATCCTGCCGATGACGGAAGGCCATGTCGCCGCCTTCATCCGGCACCCCGAAAAGACCAAGCCGGGTGTGCGCATGCCGTCCTTCTCCCAATTGTCGAATGACCAGGCCTTGGCCCTCGCCCGCTATCTGCAAGGCCTGAAATGAGCCTCCACGCCCAGGACGATCCCGCCCTCCGCGCCGCGCAGGAGGAGAGGCTCCGCGAAGTGTGGAAGCCGCCTAGCGGCCTGTTCCTGCGCTGGACCGATACCAACAACAACCGCGTCGGCGTGTGGTACACGCTGACCGCGTTCGGCTTCATGCTGTTCGCGGGCGTGCTGGCGCTGATCATGCGCACCCAGCTGGCGGTGCCCGACAACGACCTCGTCTCGGCGAACACCTTCAACCAGCTGTTCACGCTGCACGGCTCGGTGATGATGTTCCTGTTCGCGGTGCCGATGTTCGAGGCGGTATCGATCATTCTCCTGCCCCAGCTGCTGGGCGCGCGCGACCTGCCCTTCCCGCGCCTGTCGGCCTTCGGGTATTGGAGCTTCCTGATCGGTGGCGTGTTCGTCGCGGGCTCGATCTTCTTCAACGCCGCGCCCGATGGCGGCTGGTTCATGTATCCGCCGCTGACCACCCGCACCGACCTGTCGGGTCTGGGTGCCGACATCTGGATGCTGGGGCTTTCCTTCATCGAGGTGTCGTCGGTCGCCGCCGCCGTCGAGCTGATCGTCGGCGTGCTGAAGTGCCGGCCGCCGGGTATGCGGCTGAACCTGATGCCGCTCTACGCCTGGTATATCCTGGTCGTGGCGGTGATGATCCTGTTCGCCTTCCCACCGCTGATCGCGGGCGACCTGTTGTTCGAGATGGAACGGCTGCTGAACTGGCCGTTCTTTGATGCCGCGCGCGGGGGCGATCCGCTTTTGTGGCAGCACCTGTTCTGGATCTTCGGCCACCCGGAAGTCTATATCGTCTTCCTCCCCTCCATCGCGCTGTTCGCGATGATGATCCCCACCTTCGCTCAGAGGCACCTGCTGGGCTATCCGTGGATCGTGCTGGCCGCCGTCGGCACCGCCTTCCTGTCGTTCGGGCTGTGGGTCCACCACATGTTCGCGACCGGTCTGCCCAAGATCAGCCTGGCCTTCTTCTCCGCCGCGTCCGAGGCGGTCGCCATCCCGACCGGCGTACAGATTTTCGCCTTCATCGCCACGCTCTGGGCGGGCAAGGTGAAATGGTCGACGCCATTGCTCTATGCGAGCGGCAGTCTCGCGGTGTTTGTCATCGGCGGGCTGACCGGCGTGATGGTGGCAATCGCGCCGTTCGACTGGCAGGCGCACGACACCTATTTCGTCGTCGCGCATCTTCATTACGTGCTGATTGGTGGCACGCTGCTGCCGCTGTTCGGCGGGCTCTATTATTACTGGCCGCTGATTACCGGCAAGAAGCTGTCCGATCGGCTGGGGCGCATCGCCTTCTGGATCATGTTCGTCGGCATCAACCTGACCTTCTTCCCGATGCACCTTTCGGGGCTGGAGGGCATGCCGCGCCGCGTCTTCACCTATCCGGCCGAGCTCAATATCGGCTGGCTCAACCTCGCCTCGACCGCCGGCTCCTATCTGTTCGCCGCCGGCGTGCTGGTGCTGGTCATCGATCTGGCGCTATCACCCACTCGCGCCAAATCGCCGCGCAATCCGTGGAACGCCGGCACGCTGGAATGGCTGGCGCTGCCCGATGACGAGGATTGGGGCATCCGCTCGGTCCCGCTGATCGAAAGCCGCTATCCGATCTGGGACCAGAAGGATTTCGTCGCCAAGGTCGACGAAGGCCGCTTCTTCCTGCCCGATGCCGAGGAGGGCCGGCGCGAGACGATCGTGACCTCGGTCCTGGATGCCAAGCCCGTCTCGGTGATCCGTCTGGGCGGGCCCAGCGTCAAGCCGATGATCACCGCCGTCGCGCTCGGATCGGTGTTCATCCTGACCACCTATCACCTCTATCTGCTCGCGGCGCTGGGCGGGGTGGCGACGCTCGCCTGCGTGCTGTGGTGGCTGTGGGACACCGCCGAAATCCCTGAAAAGCCCGAAAAGCCGATCGGGCACGGCATGCATCTGTCGCTCTATCGCTCGGGGCCAGCGGCGCCCGGCTGGTGGGCGATGTTCATCACCATGATGGCCGATGCCACCGCCTATTCGGGGCTCGTCTTCGGTTATTATTTCTACTGGACCGTCCATCCCGATTTCGGCGATGGCTTTGCCGGGCCGGAGATCGCCGCGCCGATGATCGCGCTGGCGCCCTCGCTGGCCAGTTGGGCGCTGACGCTGATCGCGCGCGAGGTTCATGCGCGAGGCGGCGTGATGCTCGCCCGCCTGCTGCTGATCGGCGGCGCGGCGATGGCGGTCGCGGGGCTGTTCGCCGGCCTGCGCTGCCTCGACGGCCTCGATCCGCAGGCCAATGTCTATCCCGCCATCATCTGGGTGCTGGTGATCTGGACGGTCGCGCATGCCGCCGTCGCGGTCGTCATGCAGCTCTACACACTGGCCCGCAGCCTGGCCGGAAAGATGGACCCCACCCATGACGCCGATCTGCGCAACATCACCGTCTATATGCACTTCTTCGCGCTGACCGCGATCGTCACCTATATGACCATCGGCTGGTTCCCGGAGACGGGGCTGTGAAGCGCTGGCTGCAACGCGCCAGCCGGCTGCGTGTCACGCTGTGGACGCTGATCGTGCCGCCGACCGTCTGGGCGGTGCATTTCCTGTTCTCCTATCTCTGGGCGGCCATCAGTTGCGAGAAGATCGGGGAGTGGGCGCTGTTCCCCACCGCCTTCGCCATCGGCACGGTCGTCGCGCTGGTCCTGATCGTCGCCTCGGGCGTGATCGCCTGGCAGCAGTCGCGTACGCCCGGTGATCCGCCGCCGCATCAGGAGGGCACCGACATCGATCGGCTGCGCTTCCTGGCCTATTCGACGATGCTGCTGGCGGGCCTGAGCTTCGTCGCGGTGATCTTCACCGCGTTGCCGGTGATCATGCTGGGCGATTGCCGATGAGGCGCGCCAACCTGTTCGCGGGTCTGGCCCTGCTCCCTCTCGGCTGGTCGCTCAGCCGCTGGGGCATGACGGGGCATATGGCGGCGCATATGATCGCCGTCGCGGTCGCCGCCCCCTTGCTGGCGGTGGGGATACAGGGGCATCGGTTCGACCCGGCCGAACGCTGGCCGCGTTTCGCCTCGCCCCTGGTTGCCGCCATGGTCGAGGCGGTGATCGTGTGGGGATGGCATGTGCCCGCTCTCCGGCGGCTGGCCGATCATCAGCCGCTGTGGCTGGTTGCCGAACAGGCGAGCTTCCTGGCCGCCGGCCTGCTGCTCTGGTCCGCCGTGCTGGCGCCGCGTCACCGTGCGGCGGGGGTGATGGCGCTGCTCGTCACCTCGATGCACATGACCCTGCTCGGCGCGCTGATCGGCCTGGCCCCCCGCCCACTCTACAGCCATCACGGCGCGGGCGCGCTGGAGGATCAGCAGATGGCGGGCGTGGTGATGCTGCTGGTCGGCGGCATCGCCTATCTCGTCGGCGGGCTGGCGATGCTCGGCCGGCTGCTCCAGACCCGTCAGGAGGCGCACGCATGACGATCCGCATCACCTGGAAACGCGTGATCGTCACGCTGATCGGCCTGTTCGCGCTGGGCATGGCCTTTGCCTGGTCGGGGGTCATGAACCTGGCCGCGTCGAGCGGACACTGGGCGATCACCGACTGGTTCCTGCACTGGGCGATGCGGAATTCGGTGAAGACCCATGCCGCCTTCACCGCGCCCGACGATCCCAGCGACGCGACCGGGCTGGTCAGCGCGGCGGGCCATTTCGCCAATAGCTGCGCGGTGTGCCACGGCGCACCAGGTCAGAAGCCGGCCCCGGTGATGCAGGCCGCCACCCCGCCCGCACCCGATCTGGCGGTCAATGCGCGCGAATGGACCGACAAGCAGCTGTTCTGGATTCTCCAGCACGGCGTCAAATATACCGGCATGCCCGCCTGGGCGGTGCAGGACCGCCAGGACGAGGTGCGCCGCATGGTCGCCTTTGTCCGCCGCCTGCCCGACATGACCCCGGCCCAGTATCGCGCGCTGGTCGCCGAGGGCTCGCCCGCCACCGATCCCGACAATTGCACCGGATGCCATGGCACCGACGGGCGGGGGCGCGGGTCCCCCGACATTCCCGTGCTGGGCGGTCAGAACCCCGCCTATCTGCTCGCCGCGCTACAGGGCTATGCGAACGGCACCCGGTCGAGCGCGGTGATGCAGCAGGTGGCGATGCGGATGGAGCCCGCCGAAATGGCCGCCGCCGTGCGTCGCTTCGCCGCCATGCCGGGGCTGGGTGCGCGGCCCAACGGCAGCGCGGAAGCCGCCCGCATCGTCGAGCGCGGCCTGCCCGAAAAGCAGTTGCCCGCTTGTGTCAGTTGCCACGCCCCCGGCAAGCCCTATCCGGTCCTCGCCGGCCAGCGCGCGACCTATATCGCCGAGCGCCTGCGCCATTGGCAGGGCGACAAGAATGTCGTCGATGCCCGCAAGAGCCATGCGACGATGCCGGTCATCGCGCGCCGCATCCCGAAGGACATGATCGACCCCATCGCCCGCTATCTGGCGGGCGACGGGGCCGCCCCGCCGCGATCCTGAGCCCCAAGTCTTCGCTTGCAACCCGCTCCATTTGCCTGACTAATAGACGCAAAGACATGCGGGAGCGGATGAATGCAGGACAAGGGGATCAACCGGCGCCAGGCGCTGGCCGGCGCAGCTTGGACGGGCACGGCGATGCTGGCGGCGGGGGGAGCGGCGGCGCAGGTCACGCCCGCCACCCCCGGCCTGCTCGCGCCGCGCCCGCCCATGGGCTGGAATAGCTGGAACAGCTTTGCCACCACTATCACCGAAGCCCAGGCGCGCGAGACCGCCGCGATCATGCGCGAGAAGCTGCTGCCCTTCGGCTATGACATCTTCACCGTCGACATCCAGTGGTATGAACCCAATGCCAGCAGCTATGAGTACAGCGCCAAGCCGATGCCGGCGATGGACGGCTATGGCCGGCTGATCCCCGCGCCCAACCGCTTCCCGTCGAGCGCCGATGGCTCGGGCTTCACCAAGCTGGCGGCCGATGTCCATGCGATGGGGATGAAATTCGGCATCCACCTGATGCGTGGCATCCCGCGCCTGGCGGTGCAGCGCAACCTGCCGATCCTGGGGACCCGCTATCATGCCTCCGACATCGCCGATATGTCGAGCATCTGTTCGTGGAACCCGGACATGTACGGCGTCGATATGACCAAGCCCGGCGCGCAGGCCTATTATGACAGCGTCTTCCGGCTCTATGCCTCGTGGGGCGTCGACTTCATCAAGATGGACGACATGAGCCGCCCCTATGATGCGCATGCGCCGGAGATCGAGGCGGCGCACCGCGCCATCCAGAATAGCGGCCGGCCGATGATGCTCAGCCTGTCACCGGGCGAGACACCGGTCATTCGGGGCGACCATGTCCGCCGGCATGCGCAGATGTGGCGTATCTCCGACGATTTCTGGGATGAATGGTCGATGCTGGCGGCGCAGTTCACGCGGCTGGAGAATTGGAACCCGTGGCGTCGGGCGGGGGCATGGCCCGATGCCGACATGCTGCCGCTCGGCCGGCTGGCGCTGGGCAAGCGCGACACCAAATTCACGCCCGACGAGCAGCGTACGCTGATGACCCTGTGGTCAATCGCACGCTCGCCGCTGATCATGGGCGGCGATTTGCGCCATCTCGACGCGCCGACACTGGCGCTGTTGACCAACCGCGCGGTGATTGCAGTGAACCAGGCCTCGACCGACAACCAGCCGCATTTTGTCGAGGACGGCGCGCGCATCTGGTCCGCCAAGCCCGAGGGCGCGCCGAATGATCGCTATCTGGCGCTGTTCAACACCAGCGACAAGGCGAAGGAGGTGGGGCTGTCGCTCCGCTATCTGGGCCTGACGGGTACGGTCGGGGTGAGCAACCTGTGGGAAAGCCGTGACCTGGGCCCCGCGACCGGCCGTATCGCCGCCACCCTGCCGCCGCACGGCGCGGCACTCTACCGTCTGCGGGCATGACTATTCCT
>NZ_BBJS01000010.1 GCF_000739895.2 Sphingomonas paucimobilis NBRC 13935 | reverse complement strand
ACAGGGGAGGATTTTAGTGCCCCGAACCGACAGGCTCGGGGCATCGCCCTATCAGGCCCCCAGCGGAAGGGTCTTGCCGGTTGATTGGTCCAACGACCGCGCGACGATCAGGTCCAGCGCCGTTGCCACCGCGACGAAGCCGATCGCGCCCCACACCGCCTTGCGCTGCGACGACCGGCGCGCCGCGACCGCCAGCGTACCCAGGTCTAGCATATCACCCATCACCCGGTTCCACACCCGCGCCGAATGCGCCGGCGCCTGGACCAGCCCGACCCCGGCCACCACCTCGCGCATCCCGTAAGCCTTGACGGTGGTCGAACCGCCGGGAACCGACAGACGCTCGGCAATGCGGCGCGCAGCGAACAATTCGGCCGCGCCGAGCGCGAGCGAAAACAGGCCGAGGCCCCAACTGGCGGATTTGGCGTTCTTCATGATCCCTCCGATATGATGGATCATCCGTCAACGCCGCCGATCGGGCAGCGGTCCACAAATCGATCTATATCAGCACGTTAGACCAATAAAGATAAGACACCCCCGTCCCCGGCCGGCCCGAACGCGTCGGTCTGGTCCGGCCAGCATACGAAGGGATTACTCCGCCGCCTTGGCCATGTCCTCGAACTCGGCCGCCGCCAGGAACCGCTCGGCGTCCAGTGCGGCCATGCAGCCGGTGCCCGCCGCCGTCACCGCCTGGCGATAGACCTTGTCGGCCACGTCACCGCACGCGAAGACGCCCGGCACGCTGGTGCGGGTCGAGCCCGTCTCAACCGCGATATAGCCGTCCGAATCGAGTTCGAGGTGTCCACGGAACAACTCGGTCGCCGGGTGGTGGCCGATCGCGACGAAGCCGCCTTCGACATCCAGACGGCTATGTTCGCCCGTCACCGTGTCGAGAAGGTCGAGCGCGACGAGCCCGGCATTGCCGCCGCCGTCGACGAACTCGCGAACTTCCTTGTTCCACAACACCTTGACGTTCGGGTGCGCGAACAGCCGCTCCTGCAGGATACGCTCGGCGCGCAAGGAATCGCGGCGGTGGATCAGCGTCACGTCGTCGCTATGGTTGGTCAGGTACAGCGCCTCCTCGACGGCGGTGTTGCCGCCGCCGATCACCGCGACCTTCTTGCCCCGATAAAAGAAGCCGTCGCAGGTCGCGCAAGCCGACACGCCTTTGCCCTTCATCGCGTCTTCGCTGTCAAGGCCCAGCCACTTGGCCTGCGCGCCCGTCGCGATGACCAGAACCTCGCCCTCATAGACATCGCCGCCGTCGCCGATCAGGCGGAACGGGCGCTGGGTCAGATCGACTTCGGTGATCGTGTCCCACATCATCCGCGCACCGACATGCTCGGCCTGTTTCTGCATCTGCTCCATCAGCCAAGGACCCTGGATGACGTCGGCGAAACCGGGATAATTCTCGACATCGGTCGTGGTGGTGAGCTGGCCGCCGGGCTGAATCCCCTGCACCACGATCGGCTGCATCCCCGCGCGCGCGCCATAGATGGCGGCGGACAGCCCGGCCGGGCCGGAACCGAGGATGAGCATACGGGTGGAATGGGTGGTCATGGCATCGTCCTGTGAAACGCTATCGGCGCTGTAGATAGTCGTAGCGGCGCCAAAAATGAACCGTTTCTCATGCGGCCAATCCGCGTCTGCTTCGTTGGCCGTTGCAAGTGGAGGTTTGCCCGATGCGTGACGACGACGATGTGAGGATCACCGATTACAACGCCCCCGCCGGCGGCTGGGGCTCGATGAAGGGCATGGCCAAGGTCCTGCCGAAGGAAGGGCTGGGCCCCGAAACGCTCGACACGTTGCGTCGTCAGAACAAGCCCGGTGGCGTCATGTGCGTCAGTTGTGCCTGGGGCAAGCCCGCCAAGCCGCATATCGCCGAATTCTGTGAAAACGGGGCCAAGGCCACTGCTTGGGAACTGAGTTCGTTACGGGTCACGCCGGACTTCTTCGCCAAGCATACGGTAACGGAACTGGAGGCCTGGCCCGACCATGACCTGGAACAGGCGGGCCGCCTCACCCACCCCATGCGCTATGACCATGCGACCGACAAATATGTCGCGGTCAGCTGGGACGATGCTTTCGCGGCGATCGGGCGGAAGTTGAAGACGTGTGATCCGACCAAGGTCGTCCTCTACGCCTCGGGCCGGGCGAGCCTGGAAACCTCGTTCATGTATTCGCTGTTCGCGCGGATGTGGGGGCAGCAGAATCTGCCCGACAGCTCGAACATGTGCCACGAGACGACCTCGGTCGGCCTCAAATCCGCCATCGGCTCGCCCGTCGCGACGATTCAGATGGAGGATTACGACAAATGCGACGCGATCTTCTCCTTCGGGCAGAATGTCGCAACCAACGCGCCGCGCATGCTCCACAATCTCCAGGCCTGCGCCAAGCGCGGGGTGGAGATCGTGACCTTCAATCCGCTTCGTGAACGCGGCTGGGAGCGTTTCGCCTCGCCGCAGAACCCGGTGCAGATGCTGACCGGCAGTTCCACCGACATCTCCAGCCAATATCATCAGGTGAAGGCGGGCGGCGACATCGCCGCGCTGACCGGCATCTGCAAGCTGGTGATCGAGGAAGACGACCGCGCCATCGCCAAGGGCAGCAAGCGCATCCTCGACCATCACTTCATCGAACAGCACACCACCCGGTTCGAGGATTTCGCCAATTACTGCCGCAACGCCGCGTGGGGCGAGATCATCCGCGATAGCGGCCTGACCCGCGATGCGATCGAGCAGGCGGCGCGCGTCTATATGAAGTCGGAGCGGGTGATCGCGGTCTACGGCATGGGCATCACCCAGCACCGCTATGGTATCGACGCGCTGCACATGATCGTCAACCTGCTGCTGCTGCGCGGCAATATCGGCCGCGAGGGTGCGGGGCCGGGGCCGGTGCGCGGGCACAGCAATGTGCAGGGCCAGCGCACGGTCGGCATCACCGAGAAGACCGAACTCGCCCCTATCGAACGGCTGAAAGAGCTGTTCGAGTTCGAGCCGCCGACCGAGGACGGCTGGGACACGGTCGAGGCCTGCCGCCAGATCATCGCCGGAACCGCGCAAGGGTTCGTCCAGCTCGGCGGCAATTTCCTGCGCGCCACGCCCGAGCACGCCAAGATGAAACAGGCCTGGGCGAAACTGCCCATCACCGTCCATATCGCCACCAAGCTCAACAAGAGCCATCTGGTACCAGGTGAGGAAAGCTATATCCTGCCCTGCGTCGGTCGGCTTGAGACCGATATGCAAAAGGGCGGCCGTCAGGCGGTGTCGATGGAGGATTCGTTCAGCCATATCTATGGCTCGGTCGGCAAGGCGACGCCCGCTTCGGAGACGTTGCTGTCCGAACCGGCGATCGTCGCCGGCATCGCCAAGGCGGTGCTGGAGCCCAATCCCAATGTGCCTTGGGATGAATGGGTCGGTGATTACGGCCTGGTCCGCGATGCGATCGAAAATGTGTATCCGGACAAGTTCGCCAATTTCAACGAGCGCCTGTTCGAGCCGGGCGGTTTCTGGAAGGGCAACCCCGCTTCCCATCGCAAATGGGAGACGGAGAGCGGCAAGGCCGAGTTCAACGTGCCCCGCGCCATGGACGCTTCAGGCATCGCCCCGGCCGAGGGGCGGATGCGGCTGATCACGCTGCGGTCGAACGACCAGTTCAACACGACCATCTATGGCTATGACGATCGCTTCCGGGGGATCAGCGGCACGCGGATGGTGGCGATGATGAACAAGGCCGATATCGCAAAACTCGGCCTGTCGGATGGCCAGACGATCGCGCTGGAAAGCGATGCGGACGATGGCGAGGATCGCGTGGTCGAGGGACTTCGAGTGGTAGAGTACAACATCCCCGAAGGGTGCATCGGCGGCTATTACCCCGAACTCAACTATCTGATCCCGCTCGAGCATCACGCGCTGGAAAGCCATGTACCCGCCGGCAAGTCGGTGCCCGTGAAGGTCCGCGTCCCGGCATGAGCATATTGGGCGCCGTATTGACCGGGGGACGGTCCTCCCGGTTCGGATCGAACAAGGCCTTTGCCATGCTGGGCGGGAACAGCCTGGCATCACATGCCCGCGCATCGATCCAACCCTATTGTGCGGACGTGATCCAGGTCGGAGGTGCGGACGGCATCCCCGATCAGCCCGAACCGGGTCTGGGGCCTTTGGGCGGGATTGCGGGCGCGCTCGACCATGCCGCCGCGCACGGATTTCGTTGTGTGCTGACGATCGGCTGTGACATGCCGCGCCTGCCCGAAGGCTTGATCGAAGCGCTGCTGCGGCGCGAACCGAGCTATTGCGAGGATGCTCCGGTGCTGGGGCTCTGGCCCTCGGCCCTGGGGGCGCATCTGATGGCGCATCTGTCGCTCGGCCATGACCGCTCGATGCGTGGCTGGGCGCGGGCCATTGGGGCCATTCCTATCGCCTCGCCCGAGCCGATCGCCAATGTGAACACCCCCGCCGATCTCGCCGCCCTGTGACCGCACCGCACGAAGTCGTCCGACTGCTGACGCTGGGTCGCCTCTCGGCCGAAGGCGAGCGCGACACAATAGAACGCGCGGTGGCAGTCGAATGCCCGGTCGCGATCGAGGTCGATGGCTTCGGCTATGCCGTCATGATGATGACGCCCGATCGGTTGGAGGATTTCGCCACCGGCTTTCTGCTGACCGAAAGGCTGATCGACCGGGTCGAGGACATTCTCGCAATCGAACCCTTTGCCGCCGAGGCCGGCTGGATCGTGCGTATCGCGCTGGCGGAGTCGGTGCGCGGGCGTATCCGCGATCGCGTACGGCACCGGACCAGCGATACCAGTTGCGGCCTGTGCGGCCTGTCCGGGTTGGAGCAGCTCGACCGACCGGTGACAAACCGGCCCCCTGCCCCCCGCGCCTCGGTGGAAGCGTTGTTCGCCGCGCTGGGCAATGTGCGGGCCCACCAGCCGCTGAACGCCCGGACCGGTGCAGTACATGCCGCCATCGCCTGCACCGCGTCGGGTAACATCCTTACGAGTGCCGAGGATGTCGGCCGTCACAATGCGCTCGACAAGCTGGTCGGTACGCTCGCGCGCGCGGCCGATGACGACGTAGATTTCATCCTTGTCACCTCGCGGATCAGCTATGAGATGGTCGACAAGGCGTTGATCGCCGGGGTCGGCCTGCTGGTCGGGATTTCAGCGCCCACCAGCCTGGCGATCGATCATGCCCGCACCCACGGCCTGACCCTCATCGCGCTGGCCCGCCCCGATGCGATGCTGGTCGCGCATGACCCGCATGGGTGCTTCGCCTGACGCCACAGGGTCTCAGGCGGCGAGCGTGAAGCAGCGCTGCGTCGGCATGTCGTCGCGATCGAGCCGAAGCTGGTCGCGCCCGCCATTCTTCGCGCCATAGGCCAGCTCATCCGCACGGCCGAGCAGCGCCTCGAGCGTTTCGCCCGGCCGATAGCGGACGATACCGCCGCTGAAGGTCAGGCCGGGCAGCCCGCGTTCGGGGAAGGACTTCAACGCCTGGCGAATCGCCCAGCCCAGACGGGCCGCAGGATTGTCGCCCGCCGCTGGGCCCTTCTCCACATCTGGTATGAACAGCGCAAATTCCTCGCCCCCCATGCGCACGGCCAGTATCTCCGGTGCGGCCTGCCCGCGCAGGATATCGGCAAAGGCGACCAGCACCTGATCGCCCACCGCATGCCCCAGCACGTCGTTGATCCGCTTGAAATGGTCCAGGTCAATGACCATCGCATAGAGCACCCGTCCGGCGTCATTCGCCTCGGTCAGCAGGCGCGGCGCGATCCGCGACAGCGCGCGACGGTTGGCCAACAGGGTCAGCGCATCGGTTTCCGCGTCGACGATCGTGTCGTCCAGCGCCTTTTGAATGACCAGCAGCAGCAGGAACAACCCCGCCGCGACCAGAAGCACGCCCGTCGAAACCGAAGACACCGCGACATAGACCTGAACGGCATTGCGCACCCCGGCGGTCAGCAACACCACCAGGAACGGCTTGGCGATGAAGTGAAAACAGCTAAGCCCGAAAATCCCCGCCAGCAGCGACGGGATCGCGCCTTGCCGGCGAATGGACCGGACCGCGACCATCGTGCGGGCCGACATGATCGCAAAGGGCAACTGAAAGACCAACTCATAGGGCAGGCTGTGCGGCGTCCCGGCCAGCAAGGCGAAGCGCAGTGCCATTCCCAATCCCCAGGCGATCGCCGCCTGACGCTTAGGGGCCTTGCGCCCGGCCAGCACCTCCACCCCGGTCCACATGGTGGTGACCGTGCCGAGAAATGCTCCATAGCCGATCAATATGATCCAGTGCGGCCATCCCCCCAACTGCATCAGCAACTGGCAGATCGCCGCCACGCAGCAAAGCGCATAGCTCAGCATGAACCATCCCGAGGCCCGCTGCCGGGTCTGGGACAGAGCGATCATGCCATAGGCGATGACGAACAGCATCGCCATGCAAGCATCAACAGCAAGGGCATAAACAGCGACGCTCACGAACCCGACCGACCCTCCAATGGTGCGACACCGGGCGACCTAGCCCCTAGTCGCAAACGATGTGTTAAAGTCGCATCGGGGGCACATGATGATATGCAGATAAACAGCATTGGCCTGGCCAGTTCTCGACCAAGGTTCCCTACTGACACAAAGAGAATGCCCGACAGATCAATGCGCTATTTGTTGGCTACACACCGATAGTTGAAATGGGCGTCATATTCGTTGCTTGGAAAAGCATTGGGAAGAAGCGACGAAGACACTTCCCAATAGGCACCCCACGTCCGAACATCGTCGCAGATCGCTGCGCAGCCCCGACCAGCACAAAGCCGGAAGACCATGTTTTCTCAATGGTCTGGGGATAATACACCGGATGGTAGCCAAGGTGCGCCACCCCTTTAGCATACTTTCCAGAACCATCAAGGTTTGAAGCGTCGGGCCGCGATACGCGGCCCCCTTCCCACCCACCGAATCTGAGGACCGCCTAGGCGGCCCGTGATCAGCGATTCCGCGACACGCGGGACCGCCCTCATCATGCGCAGCGTGTGGCTGAAAACTGCGATTCAGCCGGCGCTTTCGTGCAGGGATCGTAGTCCAGCACGGCCGTCTGGGTGCGCGACGAGTGCAATTCGGCGTACACCTGGGGCGGGAACCGGCGGGAGACATGGACGCCATCCTTCGGGTCGCCAGCGCCGGCAACGCGATCGATCGCGGTCAGGTCGAGGGGCTTGGTCATCGTCACCATCCTGCGGAACGGCCGTCGGCGCTGACCCACAGCGGCGCGGCGGTGGGGCAGGCGTCCGGCCCGCGAAAGGGTTTGACCAAGTCGCGCGCGATCCGGTGCGCCTAGATCTCAAGAGTGTTGAACTCGGCCGCCGATCGCGGGCCCTTGCGAACGCGGCGGATCAGCGACTCCAGGCGGTCCCAGGCGCTTTCCAAGTCATCGGCGCGGCCTTCCCGACCCGCAAAGCTGCAACGGGAGGGGTCGGCCATCGGAGAAACTCCGAACGCACGAAAAGCCCGCCCCGATCATGTCGAGGCAGGCAATCCGCTCAGGTCGCATTTCGCGCGGGGTCATTTTAGGCCACAAATCTGTCCGTTTGGCAGGGTCTGATTTGGGTCGGCGCACGATCGCAGCCCCCTCCATTTTTGCGAGCTTCTGTTGTTAAAATATAACGATTGCCGGTACGCTCCGTACCGCGACTCGTGTTTGATGGCCCATTCGGGAGCCGCAACCATCATCGGCCGCAAGGCTGGCAATGGATCGGGAGGAACGGAATGGGCTTACGATCTTATCGAGATCGCTCGCGTCCACGCGTGCGCTTGCGACGGTGGGTATTCGGATTATTTTCGTTGATGTGAGCAGGCATTGCCGAGGCGCAGGACGGCGAAAAGCCGCCAGAGGGCCAGCCTCCAGAGGCTCAAGTGCCTGACATCGTCGTCAATGGAATACGCCAGCCAGCACCAGTACTTTTCGACACCTTTCTGCCAAACATACCCGTTGTAGCGGGGCAGTATATTTTCGCCGACGAGCCCCAAGGGCCGGTTAGAAATCAGCATCAATGCACAAGGAAAAATGCGGTTCGTGAAGCTGGAACCGATAAAGCTGCTACCGAGATCGAGGCAATGATTAAAAGCCCGGAACGGGAAATGGCAGTTCGTGAATACTCTTCCGTCATTATCGCCAACTTCGCCGATCCCAACAACCCTTCGTTCCAGACAGGTGAAGTTATGAGGGGCGAATCTTGGGCAGAGGCGGCTGCGGCCGGGCGAGACGTACCGCAGACGGTGGTCAGAGTCCCTGCGCTCGGCATGTACGACCGCATAGTCGCAGTGGAGCATTCCCACCCTCGTGTCGGTGTTCCGGATGCTGAACTGAACAAGCTCCCATCGGACACGGATTGGGGAGTGCATGACGCATTATTGAGCAAATATGGCTCGTCGAAAATGGCCCCGACTTATGCTTTCAGCCATTATGTCATTGGGCCGGACGGCGTAATGCGACAGTATCGCCAGGATGGCGGTCGGCCTACGCGCCCGACAAGTGGCATTGTCAATCGTTGCTGATAAGAGATTCACAAATGTTTGATGTGCTATATTTTGGCGTGGCCATGTTTGTCGCGCAGGTTCCGGCCCAGGACATCACGATTGGCCCAGACCCGCGGCCAACGCAATTGGTTTCCCAATTCTCCGCCGTCTGCAACAATCACGCTGTCTTTGTTCAGCTGCAGACCGATCCGAAGAAAGATGCCACGCTCACGCAAATCAGCATCGACGGGCGCGATGTTACAAACAACCCTTTGTTCGCGGAGGTTAAGCAGTTTGTTCCGACCCTAGAATACCCTTCGGTATCGGCCGTCTATTGCCCGGCTGGCCGTATCTCTTTCGTAGTTTCCGGTCGCCCCAAAGTGGGCACCGACACTCTTTATCGCGTCTCCTTTCCAATCGACCTGAAATAGCTGGGGTGGATAAGGCGTCGTCGAGATAACATTTCGAACTCGAACGACGCCCCTTCCATTACAAAAGCCGCGCATGTGCCGCCACCAGGGTCGCCCGGTCGACCTCCCGCACCGTCTCTGTATGAAAGCGCGGCCAAGCATCCAGCGCCTCGACCAGCAGCCGCTTGGCCCGCCGATGCGCCATCCCATGCATTCGTGCCGCGACCGTGAAGCCGATCCCACCGACGATCATGTCCAGGATCGCCGCCGGGGACGAAAGCGAGGTCCGCCACCGGGTATAGGCTACCTCGGCCCACACCGCCCCCGACGCCTCGTAAAAGCGCCCAACGCTGCGAGGCGACCGGTCCACGCGCGTCTCGATGCTGGGGATCGCGACGGCGACGTCGCCGACCACGATGCGATGCGCCGCCTCCAGTTGGTCGGCGTCGATGTCGCCCGCCGTATAGAGCCGCGCATCATGAACCCCGGCGTCGTCGATGATTACCGACGCGGGGTGAAGTCACTGTCGCGCACGCTGGAGGAAGCGGCCGGCGTCGAACAGGCCGAAGTAAAGCAACGGCTGCGCGATCTGATCGAAGGGGTAAAGATCCGCCCAACCAATACTGATTGGGACATCTAAGTATTGTCGTCTGCGGAATCGGCTGTCGCACTTACAACAGTCCCCCAGAACCCACGAAGGGGTTCTGGAAAGTCTGCACCGGGTGGTAGCGAAGGAGGGACTTGAACCCCCGACACGCGGATTATGATACCCCAAGAAGGCGCTGATTAGTCTCGGATTTTTTCCCAATCAAGGGAAAAATCGCGCGTGAAAATTCAAGGGGTTAGCGCCAGCCGTCCAAATGGACGTGACGCATGACGGCGCGATTCGGCGATCTTGCAGCATCAATCCTCTCGACCACGCCTGGTCATCGCAAAGAGGGTGACGCAACCGATCCGGTTCGGCGGGGTAGCTATCACGAGGATAGCAAGCAGGCGAAACCCTGGCGCCGACATGGCGATGGTGACCGGCGCAAATGGGGGGCGTTTAAGGGCGCTGCGCTCGGCGCGTTCGACAAGCTGTACCGGGCCCATAGCATACAGCTTCGCCAGGAGCGCGCTGACCGCCGCGCCGGCAAGCGCCAGGATGTCACTGATCCTCGCAAGCGGCTCCATGGCGACGATCGCGCGGTCCTCGCCTACCTGCTCGATCGCTACAACCATGTCACTGGCGAGCTTTACCCTCGCATTGATTCGATCATCGACGCCGTCGGCAAGAGCCACGGCTTTGTAAAAGCCGCGCTCGCGCGCCTGCGCGAGTTCGGTTTCCTGTGCTGGGTTCGTCGCACCAAAACCAAAGAGGGCTCAGAGGGGCAGGCCGGACCGCAGCTCGAACAGACATCAAACGCGTATTTCTTCGCCTGGGGAGAGCAACTGGTCCAGGAGGCCAAGGGCGCGTTCCAGAACCTTTTGACGATCGCGCTTAAGAAGCTGCGCGGAACCGGTGGGGTCACCAAGCCGGCCTGGCCTTCCGATCCCGCTCTCTCCGCCGCCCTCTCCAATGTGCGCGACGAACTCGATCGGCGGGACGCCGTCGTGCCGAGTGCGAGTACATAGTTTGCCCACTACCCGCAGGAAGAATTAGATAAAAGGAAACGCTTCGCGTTGCGCAGTTTGAGATGACCCCTTCTCCTCACCCGGCCGGAAAAATCCCGCCCTTGATCGCCAAGAACCGGCGGTCGGGAGCGTCGGCTCTGCCGACGCGATGCTGCCTGGGGAGCAGCAAGCGGGTTTTTCAGCCCCTGCCCCACAGAGCCCGCCAAGCGCATCTGGGTGCATCAGGATGCATCACGACCCTCAACGCGATTTCGCCTCTGTACGCCCCGGAAAACCGGCCTGCATCAAAGGTCCACTTTGCATCAAAAGCGACCTAAAAAGCCTGCGGGCGAGGCGGGGGGTCTTGCGCGGAAATCGGGGTCGCGACAGATTTGACCGATTTTGTGTAACAATATTACATTAAATAAAATTTCACAAATTTTGAAAAAAATTGCGCGTAATAATGTTACAAGACGTTGGTAATCGTCCCGGCCGGCAAAGCGTCCTGCGGATGCGGCTCGTCCTCTCCCCAGCGTCCTTCGCGCTCGCCGATCTGACGGATGATCCGGCTGGGACGAAGGATCACGGCTTCGTTTTCAGGCCTGCCCATGACGCGCGTCAGGATATCCTCGACCATCTTGTTCAGGACTGTTTCGCTCTCGATACCGAACGCCTTCTTTTCGGACCGGCGATAGAGCTTGAGCGCAATGCTCAGCACGAGGCGCAAATGGTCGCGCGATACCCGCTCCATCAGAACGACATCCAATCGATCTCGGCATCATCGAGCGCCGCGAAGGCATCGCCATCGGCCCCCATGTCGCGCAGCCGCGCCCGCACCTGGTCGGGCGTCCCGTTGCGGGGAAAGCCGCGATCCGCGCGGGCGGCGGCCGCGATCGGATCAATCCAGTCCCCCCGGTCCTTCTGCGCCATCAGCCATGCGCCGAACGGCTCGCGGGCCTGTCCATATTCAGCAAGCATCGTTACCTCCATCGACTCGATAGAGGTGGAATATAGCATGTTCCTTATTTGTTCCAGAAGATGGGGCGATCCGGCCCGCCCGGCCGCGATCGGCCGGGCGATGCGATCACGCGGCCGGTAGCAGCCGCTGGGGCGTCTCCTCGATCGGCTGCCTGGTCCGCACCGCCTGGACCTGCACCGCCTCATTGATTCGGAGGAACCGGGCCAGGAGCGGCACGATCTCCAGCATCCAGAACATCCCGGTCGCGTCCTTCGGGTTTCCGAACGCCGATCCCTGCGCCGGCACGATCCCGAGCAACTGGGGCGGCACCCGGTGCGCCGCCAGGACATCGTCCCGTGTCGCGTTCTTGATGTCGAGGAACACGTCCTTGGCGCCCTGCTCGGCGACGGGGAGGATCTTCAGGCTTCCCTCCTTGCCCGCCGGCGCGTGGACGAACAGGTTGCGGAAATTGCCCGGCCCCTTCGACGCGCGCAGTGCCGCGCGCAGCTTGGTCGTGTCCTTCTCGTCGATATCGCCGGTGGCATAGAGGATGTAACCGGCGTGGCTTCCGTTGAGGTAATAGCGGCGCCGGAACAGCGTCGCCGCCTCGTTGAGCAGCGCGGCCTGGATCGCCGAGATATACTCAGGCGCGCCATAGATCTCCTGGTTGATATCCGGCTGCATGATCTGCACCACGGCACCGGCGGGATAGGCCACCTCGGGGGAGCTGCCCGGCACATACCAGAACACCCCCGGCTCAACGCCCCGCCGCATATATTTGGCGGGCAGATAGTCGAGGCGGACCAGGCCGCCGAAGCGATTGGCGATCTGGAGCAGATAGCATTCGCCAAACACCAGGAAGTCCTGGACCAGGCGCTCGAACACGGCGCTGGAAAGGTAGGGCGTCGCCACCACCTCCGACACGACGATATTGCGCTTGAGCAGGATCGCGCTGCTATGATGCGGCGATGCGTTGAACGACCGCGCCAGGCCCTCGCGCGACAGGGGCGGCTCGTACCAGCGATCGTTGCGATAGACCTGCAACATATCGAGCAGGCTCCGCCGGTCGAGGACCGATTCCGGCTCTCCGAACGTGAACGCCTCCACGCCCCCCTGATCCGCGACCGCAACCGCGTTCGTGTCGCCGGAGATAGCCATACTGGCCGCCGAACTCGTCTCCGATGCCGTCATACGCCGGATCTTGGTCTTCTTCGTCACCGATGATCTCCATCCGCGTCTTGGGTCGGGTCTGACCGTCGAGCGGCTCGTTGATGAAAATATGCATGGCGGCCCACGCCATGTCGGCATGGCCGGTCTCGTCCGCCCTGCTGGCCTTCCAGGTGATCGCCTTGCCGGAGCGGGTCAGCGCCTTCTTGATCGACAGGAAGGCCGATTGCAGGTCGGTCCACCCACCGTCGAACTCGACTCGGCCGCGCGCGATCGTGTGCTGCGCCTTCATGACCATCTGCGCCTTGGCCTCCAGCGAATACTGGATCTTGACCACGCCGCGATGCCGGTCGCGGATGAGCTGATAGACGCTGGCACCCACGCCCGACGCGTCGACGCCGATATAGGTGCAATTGTAGCGCTTGAGCCGCGACAGGATAAACTCCGCCTGTTCCTGGAAGTCCGCACCGCGAAGCTGATGCTTTTCGATCAGGCGGAACTTGCCGTTCGGACCATCGGGCGGGATCGCGATGACCAGCGCCGCATTGTCGCCGTCCTCGCTCTCCTGCGGGTCGTAACCGGCCCACACCTCCCGATCGCCCACCGGCCGATCGGACAACAGGTTGATGTCGCGCCAGTCGACATCCGCGTCGACCGTGCAGCGTTGCAGCTCGTTGAACTTGAAAGCGGACAGGCTGTCGTCGACGAACTGGCACCCATAGAGGTTCGCATATTCGTCGGGCGCGTTCTCGTCGCGCACCTCAGCCAAGTCGAACAGGTCACACCCCTGCTCCGCCGCATCCTCCAGCGTCAGCATGTGGCGCCAGATCCGATCGGCGCCGAGCTGACCGCCCTTCAGAGCGTCATAGCTGACATCGATGGCGACCTGAGCGTCCTTCTTGCGCCGGCGATTGAAGCGCGACCCGGTCCACAGTGAATAGGCCTGGTGTGCGACGGTCGACGGCGTCGACAGATAGGTCTTCCGCCAATGCTTGTGGCTGGCCATCGCCTTGGCGACCTTGTCCAGCTCCTCAAACCCATAGACCCAGAAAAATTCGTCAAAATAGAAGTTGCCAGAATAGGCCTGCGCCGTCCGGGCATTGGTGCCGAGGAAGATCAGCTCGGCGGTCGGCTTGTCCTCGGGCAGTCCCTCCGCCGATACGACGATCGGATCGCCCTTCAGTTTTACGCCAACCCGCGCCGCAAACTGAATGATGTACTTTTTAAAGACATGCGCCTGATTTTTCGATGCCGATAGGAATATCTGGTTGCCGCCACCTTTCAGCGCATCGAGCAACGCTTCCCGCGCGAAATAGAAGGTCGCGCCGATCTGACGCGACTTAAGGACCATGCGGGTGCGCTGATGGCGGTTATCCCACCACAATTCATTATATTCGAAATTCTCGGCGTGGAAGATTTCTTCCAGCCGCGCGATCTGCTCGGCAGTGAAGTAGTTGGCGGGCGCCCGTTCCTTACGCTCCCCGGCGTTGCGATTGGCGACCTTCTCGTTGAGATCGCCTTCATGACCGCCCGGTGCCTGGTATCGCCGCACTCGTGCGCCCGCCACGACCTGGCGCATCAGGAGATCGATCTCCTTGAAATCGCCGCCCGTCTTCTGCTCCTTGGCGATAAGGGTATTGAGGCGGCACTCGAGCGCGTCTTCGATCTTGGTCAGCGACGGCGCTTCGTCCCACCGGTCCCGTTGTTTCCAACTCTCGACCGTCGCGCGCTTGAGCCCCAGCTCGTCCGCGATCTGGGTAACGCCCCACCCCCGCCAATACAGGCTTCGCGCCTGGCGCTTCGCGTCGACCGGGATCGGCATCGTCGACGCGGGCAGCGGCATGTCATGATCGGGCGGGAGCTTGTCCATCGCCGGCGACGGTAACCACCGTCGATCGCCGCCCGCGCCGTCCCGCTCCTGTAGAGAGCCTCTCTACAAGAGCGCCGCGTTGCGCGCACGCGCCCCTTGCGCCCTGTTCAGCCGGTCAAATCGGCCCGTCGAGGGCGGCTATCAGGGATCGCAACAGCGATGGGCACCAAGAGCAAGTTTTTCCGCGCTTTCGTCGAAGGCAACACGATCAGCGACGGCCGGACGATCACCGCCGGCATGATCGATGAGATCGTCGCGACCTTCAATCGCGAGACGTACAGCCCGCGCATCAATGTCGAGCATATCGCCGGCTATAGCCCGGAACCGCCCTTCAACGGCTATGGCGATGTCTATGCGGTCAAGGCGCAGGACGATCAGATCACGATCGACGGAAAGCAGGAAAAGCGCCGCGCCCTCTACCTCCAGGTCGACGCCAATGACCAGCTCCTCAACCTCGCGGCGACCGACCAGAAGCCCTACCCCTCGGTCGAACTGACCCCCTCATATGCCGGATGCGGCAAGACCGGGATCGTGGGCTTGGCCTTCACCGACAACCCCGCCTCGATCGCGACCCAGCGCCTGCAATTTTCGCGCTCGGCGCCCGGCACCTTCCATGCGCACGGCGCCGAGGCGGTGACGCTGGAGTTCGACGCGCCCCCGCTGGACGCCAGCAAGGCGGACGGCGCCATCGCCAACTTCTTCAACACGCTGGCGTCGAAGTTCGGTCGCACCGAGCAGGAAAAGCCCAAGGACGAACCGAAACCGAAGCCTGCCAACGACAATTTCGACGCCGGCAATTTCGCGGTCGAGATGGGCAAGACGGTCGCGCAGTCGATCTCGGCGGCCATGGCGCCCCTCGTCCAGGCCAACACCAAGCTGACCGCCGATTTCGCGGCCCTCCAGGCCAAGCTGGAGAAGGAACCCGTCAACACCTTCTCCCGCGATCCCGCGACGGGCGGCAACACCACCGTCCTGACCGATTGCTGATCGGTCGCGCCTCTTAGCCCCGCCCGTAGAAACAGGACCCGCCCACCATGCACAACTCCACCCGCGTCGCCTTCAACGCGATGCTTGGTCAGATCGCCTCCATCAACGGCATCGAGGTCGATGTCGTTCGTGGCGAGAAGCAATTCTCGGTCGCGCCCTCGGTCGAACAGAAGCTGGAGGAGGTGATCCAGCAGTCGAGCGAATTCCTCAACCAGATCAACATCGTGCCGGTCGATGCGCAGGAAGGCGCAAAGGTGGGCCTCGGCGTCAACCGCCCGATCGCCAGCCGCACCCTCACCAACAGCGCGACCGGCGTGAAGCGCAAGCCGATCGATCCCACCGACACCGGCGATCGGGGCCGCTACTTCTGCGCACAGACCAACTCCGACACGGCGATCAGCTATGGCAAGCTGGACATGTGGGCGCACAAGCCCGAGTTCCAGACGCTCTATCGGAACGCGATCGTCGCGCAGCAGGGGCGCGACCGGATCATGATCGGCTGGAACGGCGTCTCGCGCGCTGATACCACCGACATCACCGCCTATCCGCTCCTCCAGGACGTCAATTTCGGCTGGCTGTACAAGATTCGCCAATTCGCGCCGGCGCGCCACCTGGCGGGCGGAACGCTGACCCCCGCGACCCGCGATCCCGTGACCGGCCGCGTGACGGTCGGCGGCAAGATCTACGTCGCGGCCGGCACGCCTGGCGTCGATGTCGACTATGTCAACATCGACGCGCTGGTCTATGACGCGATCGAGTTGATGGACGAATGGCATCGCGACGATACCGATATCGTCGTCATCGTCGGTCGCGACCTGGTCCAGGACCGCTTCCTCAACGTCATCAACGCCGCAGGCGATCGTGCGACCGAGATCGAGGCGCGCAACCGCATCCTGACCCTGCCGAAGCAGATCGGCGGCAAGACCGCCGTGCTGGTCCCGTTCTTCCCGCCGAACGCCATCCTGGTCACCAAGCTCGAAAACCTTTCGATCTACGTCCAGAACGGTTCGCGTCGCCGCACCATCCGCGAAGAGCCCGACTTCAACCAGGTCGCCGATTATCAGTCGGTGAACGAGAGCTATGTCGTCGAGGACTATGGCTGCGCCGCGTTCGTCGAGAACATCCAACAGAGCAAGAAGCCGGCGGCCTAACAACCGCCCCGCTCTTCCCCCGTAGCCCGCCACCCAGGACACGCAAATGAGCCTCGCTCGACAGAATCGCGACCATGTATTGTCGCTAATCGCTGCAAACGGTGCGTCCGCTCCTGGTGGCGGGCTCACCCCCGCCGATCTCCGGCCCGAGACCAATCCCTACACTCCGGCCGCCGAGGTCGCGGCAAAGCAGATCATGCTTCGCCTGACCCACGATCTGCGCCGGCTGAAGGATATAAAGTCGGTCGCCAACAAGATCGCCGCCAAGCGCGAGATGGTCCCCGAATACGCGCCCTGGATCGAAGGCGAACTCGCGGCCGGGGAAGCGATCGAGCCCGGCAAAATCGCGCCATCGCCCGCGACCGAGGTCCTGCCGACCGTCATGGTCTGGTCGATCGACATCGGGGAATGGCCGCTGGCGCTGCGCCTGGCCTCCCATGTCCTGCGCCATGACGTGCCGCTGCCCGCCCGCTACGAACGCGACGCCCCCACCCTGATCCTGGAGGAAGTCGCCGAAGCCGCTTTGCGCGCGCAGAACGCCGGCGGCGCCTTCCCGCTCGACGTCCTGCAACAGGTCGAGGAGCTGGTCGACGGCGTCGACATGCACGACCAGCCCCGCGCCAAGATGCAGAAGGCGATCGGCGCCGAACTGGTCCGCGCCTGCGAAGCGCTGCCCGACGGCTCGACCGATCGGACCAACGTCGCCGCCCGCGCGATCGAGCATTTGCGCCAGGCCTTCGCGCTGGATCCGCGCATCGGCGTCAAGACCGTCATTCAGCGGCTCGAAAAGTCGCTGCCCAAGCTCCCGACCGAGAGCCTCTCCGTCCCGGCCGGCGTCGACGGGACCGAAGCCCATCCTGCCGCCCCGGCGGTCAACGCGGACTCGGTCGTGGCCACGACCGCGAAGGATGGGAACGACGCCACCCCACCCCTGGAGAAGTAAGATGCGCCTGACCAAATTTGCCCTTTGCCTTGCCGCCCTTGCAGCGCTCCCTTTGACCGCCTGCGGACCGACCGCGCAGGAGCGATGCGCCGGCACCAAGGACACAGTGACGTGCATGGCCGTCGCCAATTCGGGCGGTGACGTGCAGGATTACCTGCTCGGCGGCCTGGCGGGCGCCGCGCTGGCATCGCAGATCTCGGGCGGTTCCTCGCGCCCGACCGTGATCCATCAGGTCCCCAGCTACGGCGATCGCCGCCCCGCCTACCACGGCCCGCTGCGCACCAAGACGGTGACCACGACCACCCGCAACAGCCTTTTCGGCGGTCGCAGCATCACGCGCACGACCACCACTTATCGACCGAGCTACCGCTCGCGTCGCTGACCCGCTCGCCCCCCGGCGCCGGGGGCGGATCGCGCGTGGCGGGAGGGGCCTTCGGGCCTGCGGGCCGCCGCGGACCCGATCCCCACCCCTGGATTGATGAAAGCCCGCTTATGCTCCCCACCGCCCTGATCCTCATCGCCGCGATTTGCCAGGGCCTGGGAGCATGGGCGGCCCTTGCCGGCGCGCTGGCGCTGGCCTGCCGGCTCGATCCCGCCAGCATCGGCTTGCCGGCGATCACCGCCCTCCCCGCCCGCTGCGGGCTATGGGCGCTGCTCTTCGCGATCGGGATCACCCTGACCATCGCCGGATCCGCGCTGGCGGTTCATGTCATCGGCGCCGGCGCATGACCGCGACCTTTATCCCCACCGTTCTGCCCGGCGATCCCGCCCCCGTCGTGACGGCGCCCGCGCCGATCGATACCGGCGGCTGGTTTCCGCAGATCGATCCCACCCTGTTCCGCGACGAACAGCGCGTCGACGCGAACGCGATCACCGACGCCCGCGTCCGCCAGGCGCTGGTCAATGCGATCATCCGCGTCGGTCGCGACCTGAAGGACTGGCGCCTGGACCAGGTCGCGGCGGGCTTCGCGACGCTCGACCTGGTTCCCGCTGACAAGGTCGACGGCGTGTCGGAGCTGACCACACTCTATCGCCGCGCCGTCTTCACCGCCGCCAAGGCGGAGATCGTCGAGCGCTTCGTCGATGTCGACCTGACTGGTCGCGGTGAACGTTCCGCCGATCAGCTCGACCCGACCGTCGCCGAGTTGCGCCGCGATTCGGTCCATGCGGTGCGCGAGATCCTCGGCGTCGGTCGCATGACCGTCGAACTGATCTGATGGACACGGTTCGCGCCCGCGCCGGCGACACGCTCGACGCGCTGATCTGGCGCGAACGCGGCCTCGGTCCCGACGATCTCCCCGCCGTGCTTCAGGCCAATCCCGGCCTGGCCAGGCTGGGGCCCGTCCTGCCGATCGGAACCCCCGTCATCCTCCCCGACACCCCGCCCGCCAACCGCGTGCGCGATGTCGTGCAACTCTGGACCTGATCCCGATGCCCAAATTTCTCCACGATCTCCTGGACGCGGTCCTCGCCTTCCTGATCGCGCTGGTCCCCGGCGCGCTCGGCGCGGCGGTCAGCCTGGTCTATGAAGAGGGGCTGACCTGGTCGCGGCGCATCACGCAAATGATGGTCGGCATCACCGTCAGCTATTTCGCGCGCAACCTGGCGCACAGCCTGACCGGCTGGGACGATTATCTCCTCCAGGCGGTCGGCTTCGTCGTTGGCATGACCGCCTTCAAGGCCACGCCCGCCCTGATCGCCGGTATCGTCGAGCGCGCGCCGCTCCTCCTGGTCCTGATCGACCGCCTGCTCGGCAAGAAGGAGGCGAAATGACCTACGACCGCGCCCGCCTGGCGCGCGAGATCGCGCGCGATGAAGGTGACAAGCTGATCGCTTACCACTGCTCGCAAGGGTTCCTGACGATCGGCAAGGGCCGCAACCTGGAAACGGTCGGCATCACGGCGGAGGAAACCGCCGCGCTCGGCATCACCGTGTCGAGCTGCATCGCGCGCGGCATCACCCAGGCGCAGTCCGACGCCCTGTTCGCCAATGACATTGTCCGCAGCGAAGCGGATCTCGATCGCCATCTCCCCTGGTGGCGCCGGCTCGACCCCGTCCGCCAGCGCGTCATGCTGAATATGTGTTTCAACATGGGGATCGGCTGGCCTCCGTCGAAAACGCGGAAGGGCAAGGGTCTGCGCGCCTTCGTCAATACGCTGCCGAAGATCCAGCGCGGCGACTGGCAGGGTGCCGTCGCCGGGATGCGGTCCTCACTCTGGCACCGCCAGGTGGGGGACCGTGCGGTCCGGCTGGAGGCGATGATGCTGACCGGAAAGGAACCCCGATGATCTGGCTCCGCAAGCTCTTTGGCGGCCTCAAAGCCGAAGCGAGCTTCATCCTGCTCTTGGCTGTCGTCTGCGTCGGGGCCTGGCAATATGTCCAGGCCCGCCATGCCGAGCGCGACCGCGACGACGCGGTCCGCCGCGCCGAGCTGGTGTGTAGCGCCGTTGGTGTCGACTGGACCGAGAAGCATATGCGCGGCCCCGGCACGGCCTGCGCGCAGCGCGCCCGCCAGCTCCGGACCGATCGCGAGGCGATCGATCGCGAAACAGCCCGCCTCCTGTCCGACGCGATCGAGAAACAGGCCGCGCGCGCCGAGGCGGACGCCCGCGCGGCGCGCGATGCCATCGCCCGCGCGCGGGCCGCTGAAACCCGAATGGAGAAAGCCAATGCGGATGCCGACGCGACCAACCATGTTGGTCCTGACTGGATCGCTGCTCTTAACGATCTTGCCGGCCTGCGCCGCCCGGCACACTGACCTGGTCCCACCGGCGCCGGTCGCGGTCGCCGTCGAACCGCCCCGCCCGTCCGCCGATCTGCTCGCCTGCGCCGAACGCCCCACCGCCCTTGTCGAGGATCCCGCGCTGCTCGCGACCATCCCCGCCCCCTGGCGCCGGGGCCTGATCGGTTTGGCGCGCGCGGCCGGCGTCAATGCTGACCGGCTCGACCGCCTGGCCAACTGGGTCGCGCCGGGGTCCTGCCCGGCAAAGGAGAAACCATGACCGCGTCCACCATCGAACGACGCCGCGCGATCTTCGACGCGACCGGCGATCGTCGCCAGGAGCAGTTCGCGCTGGCCAGCAACAACGTTGCCAGTGCCCCCGTCACGCTCTTCGGCGGCAATTATGTGCTGGCGCAGGCCTGCGCCAGCTATGGCCAGATCGCACTGCGCTACCGCGATCCCGCCGGTAACATGATCCAGCTCCTCACCAAGGGCGGTGCCGATGCGGGCGGCGGTACGTCCCTCCAATTCGCGGCCGGAACGTTGGTCGATGTCGTCCTCACCAACACCACCGGCGCCAATGTCATTTTGTCGAGGGTCCCCAATGCGTAAGGTGATCGCCGCGCTGACCGCGCTCCTGATGGCCGTCCCGGCCGATGCTCAGATCATCGTCCCGCCCCCCGCGCCCGGCGCCGCGCTGCCGAGCCCCGAATGGCCAGGCCAGCCGGCGGACGGCGACAAGGGCCCCGCCGTGGGCGGTCGGGCCTATCAGCGCTACCGCGTCGCGGCCCCGATCGCGGTGCTGGCGTCGTTCGACCAGGTCGCGCGGCTCAACGGCGCACCGTCCGAAGCCAGCGATGTGGCAGCGGATCCGCTCTATGGCGATACACGGCTGACCATTACCCTCGCATCGTTCAACGCACGCCAGCTCCGCCCGATCGCGACGCTCGCTAACCCGGTAATCGCGACGGGGCAGAATGTCCGCATCTGGACGAAGCCGATCGCGTCCGTCGACCCTCGCCTCGATAGCTACAAGGTCCGCCTCTATTCGGAGGGGAACCCGTCTTCCCCTGGCGCCAATTACCACGAGTACAACTTCTCCGGCCTGATCCGAGAGGGGCAGAAGGACAAGGAACAGCGCTGGGGCTCCTTCACCGTCCCGGTCAGCCAGTTCGTGGCGGTCGGCAACGGCGCCAACCTGTCCGCCGTCACCTGGGCGATGGTGACGATGCAGGCCAACACATCCTCTCCCATCACGATCGCGGTCGGCAATATCGAGCTGGTCGCCAATACGCTCAACAAAGCCAAGTTCATTATCGGCTTCGACGATCAGTATCCGGCGACGATCAACTACGCGTCGCGCGCCATGGCGCGTTATGGTTTCCGGGGCGTCCTTTACCTGTCGCCAGCGATCGACGCCAACCGCACCGGCAAGCTGCCTACCTCGCAGATCAAGACGCTGCACGACAATCTTGGGTGGCAGATCGCCAGCCAGGCCTACAGCACGGAAAATAACACCGGGCCCGGCGGCCTGGAGCTGATGAGTGCCGATCAGCGAACCGCCGAGACCGCCAAGCTGCGCAACTGGCAAAATGGCCTGGGGCTCAGCGGCGGGTCGCATGGCTCCTATTTCGGCAATGTTGGCGCGACCAACATGCTGACCTATCCGATGTTTCGCAATTACCGGTCGGTCCGCGCCTATTATTTCGGTGAATTCTCCATCATCGAAACCTATCCCTGGGGCGATCCGATGCGGATCCGTGCCATGGGAGCCGGGGAATTCCAATGGGGCAATAGCGCCGCGATCTATACCACCTATTGGAAAAACCATGTCGATCGCGCGATGGCGCAAAAGGGCGTCGGCTTCCTGGTGTTCCACGACGGACTGAGCGGTTCCATGTCGAACTGGCGCCCCGCCTTCGACCAGCTCCTCGCCTATCTCGACGCGAACCGCAGCGCGATCGATGTCGTCACTGTCGACGATCTGGAGGTCCCATGAGGAAGGTCGACTCGCTGCGCGATCTGCTCGTCCGCGCCGTGCCGGCGCTGGCGGCGGATCCGTCCAAGCTCGCGATCTTCGTCGATCGCGGGCAGATCATCGCCCGCGCCGGTAATCTCTCCTTCGAATATCGCTGCTCGGTCAACCTGGTGGTCGAGGACTATGCCGGCGACCAGGACGAGGTGATCGTCCCCATCCTGGCCTGGATCGCGGACAACCAGCCCGAGCTGCTCCAGCGCCAGGACAGCCAGCCCTTCGCCTTCGAAAGCGAATGGCTGGCCAAGGATCTCCACGACCTGTCGATCACGATCGAGCTGACCGAGCGCGTCAAGGTCGAACGGGTCGAGGGCGGCGTCACCACCGAACATCTCGCGGATCTGCTCCCGCCCGACATCTTTGCCGGCGCCGAGGGCGCCCGGCTATGGGAAGGACTGGCGGAGGACCTGGTCGCCGGCACGACGACGATCGCCGCCTCCCGCCCATGAGCGACGATTTCGCGCCGATCGAACAACTGGCGGGTAATCTCCTGCGCAGCCTGTCGAGCGCCGAACGTCGCTCGCTCCTGCGCAAGATGGCCCGCGCCCTGCGCGCGACTCAGTCGGAGCGGATCGGCCGTCAGGAGAACCCCGACGGATCGCGCTACACGCCCCGCCGTCCGCGCCGCGAACAGCGTCCCGGCAATTATGCGGTGAAGTTTCTCTATCCCAAGGGGGACGCCAATCCCCGCCTGGTCTTCATGAAATCATGGGTCCGCCAGGGCCCCCTCATCACCGGTTTCGATGCCGAGGCCGGCGCGATCCGCTCCTTTTTCTGGGACAAGGTGGATCGCTGGCTCCCCGTCGAACCCGAGGATCAGAACAAGGGCGCCGGCAAATTCCGCCGGCGCGGCAATATCCGCCGCCAGGCGATGTTCCGCAAGCTGCGCTCGGGCCGCTTCCTGCGCGCCGATGCGACCGATAGCGAGGCATGGATCGGTTTCACCGGCCGCGCCTCGCTGGTCGCCGAGGTTCACCAGCTCGGCAAGATGGATGCACCGAAACAGGGGGGACGCCAGATCCGCTACGCACAGCGCGGGCTCGTCGGACTGACCGAACGCGAACGCGCGATGGCGATCGACATGCTGCTCGATCACGTCGCGGGCGGCTGATCTTGTAGAGAGGGTCTCTACAAGAGCGCGGGCTCGCCACCCCATGGCGGCGCACCCGACATGGGCGGCGATGGCCGCCAACTCCTCCACCACCGTCGATCTGTCGCGCCTGGACCGCCCGATCATCATCGCGCCCGTCGACTATGACACGATCCTCGCCAGGATGATCGCGCGTGTCCAGGCGATCCTGCCCAGCTTCGACGCGACCGTGGACAGCGACCCGGCGGTCAAGGTCCTTCAGGTCGCCGCCTATGTCCAGATGCTCGACCAACAGGATTTCAACGAACGCCTGGTCGCACGCCTGGTCGCCTATGCGACCGGTGCGACGCTCGATCATATCGGCGCGGCGATCGGCGTGGCGCGTCTGACGTTGATCGCCGCCAACGACGCAACCGGTGCCCCCGCCGTCATGGAAGCCGACGATGATCTGCGCGCCCGCATCGTTCTGGGTCCGGAGAAGTTCGCGGCGGCCGGGCCCGAACTGGCTTACGTCGCGCACGCCAAGGATGCGAGCGCGCAGGTGCTGGACGCCAGCGCGACTTCCCCGGCGCCGGGGGAAGTGCTGATCTCCATTCTTTCTCGTGACGGCGACGGCTCCGCCTCGGCGGATCTCCTGGCGGCCGTTCGCGCGATCGTCACGGATCCGCAGATCCGGCCGCTTGGTGACCTGGTCACCGTCGCCAGCGCCGGCTTGGTCCCCTTCGTCGTGACGGCCCGGATCTGGACCTTTGCGGGCCCCGATGCGGCACTGGTCCTCGCTACCGCCCTGGCCAGCCTGAATGCCTATCTGTCGCGCTCGCGAAAGCTGGGGCGCAACATCACCCTATCGGGTCTGTCCGCCGCGCTGACGGTGGAGGGCGTGCAACGGGTCGTGCTCGACGCGCCCATTGCCGAAATCGTGTGCGGTCCGACCCAGGCCGCGCGCTGCACCGCCATCTCCGTGACCCATGCCGGCTATGACGAATAGCCTCCTACCTCCGAACGCGACGCCGCTGGAGCGGGCGTTGGAGGCGGGCGTTACGATGCCACCTCCGGTCGATGCGGCCGCACTGGCGGACGCCGTCGCCGATCCGATGACCGCGCCGGCATTCCTGCTCCCATGGCTCGCTTACGGAGAATCGGTCGACGCCTGGGATGCCGACTGGTCGGAGGCGGACAAGCGGACGGCCATAGCCGGATCGATCGCCATGCATCGTAAAAAGGGGACCCGTGCCTCGGTCGAAGATGTTCTGTCCCGCTTCGACCAGCTCGCGCGCCTGATCGAATGGCATCAGGCCAATCCGCGGCGCCCGGCCCATACCTTTGACGTGATCGTGCCGATGGTGTTGCCCGATGGCACCGCCCCCGGCGGGCGCCGCACATCGGCGGCCTTCGCGGATGCGATCATTCGGGAGATCGCGCGCGTGAAGCCGCTGCGCGAACATATGCGGCTGGTCCAGGAGATCCGAACGTCCGGCGCGATCGGGATCACCGGCGTCGCCCGTGCCGTCGCTTACACCCGCAACGATGCCGACCTGGTGATCGACCAGTCGCCCGACTGGATCGCCTATCTTCAGACCGAGGATGGCGAACCGCTCCAGTCCAACGACGGCACCTTTCTGGACACCCGCCTATGACCGCGCTCAAACTCACCATGACCACGGCCGGGCTCGGTCGCTTCACCGCCGCGCAAGCGAGCGACGATATCGATCTGACCATCGCCCGCGTCGGGCTGACCGCGACCAACTTCGTCGCCGCCCCGACGCTCACCGCACTGCCCGGTGAATTCAAGCGGCTGGCGACCGTGTCGGGCTCGGTCGAGGCGCAGAACATCGTTCACATGACCGTCACCGATGATGAGGCGGTGACCTATTCGGTGCGCGGGTTCGGGCTGTTCCTGGCGGACGGGACCCTGTTTGCGGTCTATGCGCAGCCGACGCCGATCGCGGAGAAGTCGGTCGGCTCGATGCTGGCGCTGGCGATCGATATCGCGTTCCCGGTCGCCGGCGTCGAAAACATTACCTTCGGCTCGACCAACTTCCTCAACCCGCCGGGCACCGAGGCACGGAAAGGCGTCGTCGAGCTGGCCACGCTGGCGGAAGCCGACGCCGGCGATACGACCCGCGTGACCACTGGCGCGGTGGTCAAGGCGATGATCACCGCCGCGATCGACGCCGTTAGCCAGGCGCTGGCAGGACTCACCGCGCGAACCATCTATGGTTCCGGCCTGGTCAAGGGCGGTGGCGACCTGACCGCCAATCGCACCTTGACGGTCGACGCCGCCAGCGGTGCCGAGGTGCGGGCGGGAACGCGCGGCGATGTCGCGATCACCCCGGCCGGGCTGGCGGCGCTGGCGGGGACGATCGCGACCAATGGCGAATTCCAGATGACGCCCGGCGTCTTCGTCAAGACCGGCGTGACCCAGGGGCCGCACGGGGAAGGCTCCGTCGCCATCAATTTCGCGACCCCATTTCCCAATGCTTGCCTGATCGCGGTCGGGATCGCGATCAACACCAGTGGCCGGATTGAGTGCGACAGCTACGTCCAGGAGCGCGCCCTCTCCGCCGCCACCTTCACCGCCTTCGTTCAGAAACAGGCGAGCGACAGCGCCAATATCGACGCGATCCGCTGGATCGCGGTCGGTCGATAAGGATCCGCGATGGCCAAGATCTCCGAACTCCCCCAACTCGCCAACCCCGCAGGGACCGAACTCGTCCCGGTGGTCGGGGCCGATGGCGCGACCAAGGCGGCCCGCATCGGGGGCTTGGTCGATGGCGCCGTGGCGCGCCTGGTGGTGGCGATCGGCATCGAACCGGTTCGTGCCGGCTGGCAGGAAGTGGTGGTCGACAGCAACAACCGCGTCGTGTCGGGCTATCACCCGGTCCTCAGCAATTATGACGGCGGGCGCTCTGCTCTGGAAAGGCGCATTCTCGTGCTGGAGGGCGGAGGCGAAGGCGTCGAGACGATCGCGCGCAAGGGCGGCTGGATCACCTGCACCGTCGACGTCAACGGCCGCGTCGTGCGCGGCAAGCATGTGCTGTTCGGCAACTACCCTGCGCAGGATGTCGAAACGGGTGGCGGCAATGCCGCTTGGGCAGCGAAGATCGCCGAGCTGCGTGGACTTCGTCTGCGCGATGCGGCCGCCCTCCACCCCAATCCGCCGAAGGTGGTTCGGCGGACATTAACCAAACCGCTGACCCCCGCCGCGTCCGCCGAGATCCTGCGCTATGACGATCCCCGCCTGACCGCATCCCTTCCGCTGGTCCATCGCAACAGCGACTATCCCAACAACGAAATGGTGGCGGGCGGGTGGATCAAGGCGGCGGACGGGTCGATCTACGCGCCCCACTTTTCCATCCGCTTCGTCACCGACGCCCCGCGTATCGATGTGCGGTACGGCTACACGGGACAGGCCCGGGTGCTGGTCGATGGCCAACCCGTGTCCCTATCGCGAACCCTCGACCTCGGCGATGGCGAGGACGATTGGCCGATCATGTGCATCGACTTCGGTGCAGACACCCGCACCATCCGCCCGACCTACACGGTGACGGCGGGGGGATCGGGCTATGCGGAAGGCGACGTTCTGACCGTCGCGGGCACCGCGGGCGATCCGCTGCGCTTGGAAGTCACCTCGGTCAACGCCGATGGCGCGCTCCGCGCCTCGGGCCTGCGGGTGAAAGCCTGGGGAACGCTGACCGCGCTTTCGTCCGACGCGGTCGCCGCCACGGGGGGCACCGGTACGGGTGCGACCATCAAGCTCAGCGGTGCCGATGGTTTCATCGGTCATACAACCCGCCGCATGCGTCGCATCGAGATCTGCATGGGCGCCGGCCTGGTCCAGTTTGCCGACCTGCGGGTCCCGAAGGGCAGCACCGTGCGGCCCTGGCCAGTCGCCGGGCCGCGCCTCATGGTCATGCAGGACAGCTATGGCCAGGTCTTTCCCGATTACCCGCAAGGGGTGTGGGCCCACCGCATGGCGGACATGCTCGGCATCGAGGACGTGTGGCTCAACACGATGGGCGGAACTGGCTTCATCAACGGCGATGTCCGGTATGGTCAGCGCCTTGGCGAGATCGCCGCGAACCTGCCCCCGGCGCATCAGCCGCTGATCTTTTTGACCCAGGCCAGCATCAATGATGCGGGTCGGAGCGAGGCGGAGATCCAGGCCGCCGTTACCGCCTATTGGACCGAAGCTTTCGCACGCCTGCCCGGCGATGCCGTGATGGTGCAGACCGGTATCCTGCGCGCGCCTGGCAACGCGCCATCCGATGCACAATCGGCCGCCGTGCGCGCTGGTTTCGACGCCGTGTGTGCGGCCGAGGACCCGCAGGGTAAGCGATCCTTCTTCGTCGAAACGCGGGCCCCGACCGCGATGATGGTCGTGCCCGATGCGACAGTGGAATGGATCGCCGGCGATCAGGCCCACCCGCCCCAGGTCGGTCACGACTATATCGGCGCGGCCTTCGCTCCCCTCGTGCTTCGCGGCCTCCAGTCGCTCTCGCTGTAAGGAACCATCATGGCAGACACCACCCAAGTCACCCGCCTCGCCTATGCGGCGGCCGATAACCTCGCCCCCCTTTTCTGCGACGATCCCGCCGCTCAGGCGAAAGGAACGACCGATTTCTGTCACGACTGGCGCACGTCCGTCCAATGGGGCGGAGCGCTCCCCGTCGCGGGCGCGGCGCAACCGGTCCTGAGTTTCGCCAATCTGGCGCTCAACAAATCCCCGGTCCTGGGGCGCGACCTGGCGGTATCGCTGCGCCTGGTCGAGGGCGGCGGTGACCCGTGGCCCGCCGATGCACGCGGCTATCGCGGCGGGTCGCGCAACGGTGCGACGGTCTATGTCCTGGCCAAAGCCGGCATCGACGACGGCAAGGTCATGAACCCCAAGAGCGAAGCGTTCCGCGACTTCTATATCGACCTCTGGTTCTTCATGGCGGCCGAGCCGGTCCAGTATCAGCAAGGGTTGCTCGGTCGGGGTTCGGGCATCGACATCGACTATGGACTCGCCATCGATCACGCCACGCGCGAGGTGGTCGAATGGACAACCGGCGTCCGCGCCCCGGCCCGCGCGGTGGGGACGCTGGTGCACATCGGTCATCACCTAGCGTTCGACACGACCGCCGATACCGCCACCTCGCGCCTGTTCTGCGACGGGGTCGAGATCGGCGCGGCCGTCGCGCATCGCAAGCCCAGCGCCTGGGTGGAAAATAACCGTCCGATGTATTTCAACGGCATGGCGGGATATGGCGCAGCCAACGCGATATTCCCGCGCTTCAGCCGCACCTTCACCAAATGGCCCGGACAGACGGCGCTCGATCCGCTCAAGCTGCATCAGGACGAAGAGCGCTACAACCGCGCCCGCCTGGCCTGAATCCGTCCGCCTCTTGTAGAGACCCTCTCTACAAGAGGCGGGGCTCGCCAACATTGGCGCGGGGCGCATGGTCGCGGTCATGGCCGATCCCGCCGATATCCAACGCCTCGTGGGCGATCTCCTGCGCGAAGGGCTGGTCGCGTCGGTCGACCATGACGCGGGCACCTGCACCGTCGCCTTCGCGGACGATCTGACCACCGGCGATATCCCCTTCCTCTCCCCCCGCATGGGCGCCGCGCGGATCTGGCTTCCGCCCGCGATCGGGGAACAGGTCCTGGTCCTCGCGCCTGAGGGCGATGCGGCGCGCGGCCTGGTCATCGGTGGCCTGGCCAGCGACGCACGGCCGCATATCGGTCGCGGCCCTGGCGCGGCGATCGAATTCGATGACGGCGCGCGCCTGGCCTATGACCCGCAAACCCATCGCCTGACCATCGCCCTCCCCGCCGGCGGGGCCGCCGCGATCGTCGCGGACGGCGGGCTGTCGCTCAAAGGGCCGCTGTCGGTCGAGGGCCCCGTCGACATCACCGGCAAGCTGACCGCCAGCGAGGATGTCGTGGGCGGCGGCAAGAGCCTGAAAAGCCACCTCCATACGAAGGTGCAGGCCGGCACCGCGATTTCGGGTCCGCCGCAGTGAACGGCATGGATCGCCACACCGGCCGCCCGATCGCCGGCGCCGATCATCTGCTCCAGTCGATCGACGATATCCTGTCGACGCCCCTCGGCACCCGCATCGGCCGGCGCGACTATGGCAGTCTGGTCCCCGAGCAGCTCGACCAGCCGAACAACGATCTGGGGCGATTGCGCGTCATAGCCGCCGCTGCGCTGGCGCTGATGCGCCAGGAGGGGCGCGCCCGCGTGCGTCGCATCACCCTGTCGCCGGGCGCCTCCGCCCATTCGGCGGTGCTGACCATCACCGGCACCCGCACCGATGTGCCCGGCCGCCCCGGCTTCTCTGTCATCTCGACCATCCGCGCGCTGTCCGCGCTTTCGCAAAGGGCCCCCTCATGAGCTTTCTCCACGGCATCAACGTTCGCGAGGTGACGCGCCAGGCGCGCGGGATCGCCACCGTCTCGACCGCCGTCATCGGCCTGGTCGCGACCGCGCCGGCCGCCGATGCCACTGCCTTCCCGCTCGACACCGTGGTCAAGGTGACCAACCTTCAGGACGCGATGGCAAAGGCCGGCGCGACCGGCACGCTCCAGGCCGCGCTGCGCGCCATCGCCGGGCAGGCGGACACGACCGTCGTCGTCGTGCGCGTCGCGCCTGGTGCCGATGCCGCCGCCACCACCGCCGCGATCATCGGCGCCGATGTCGCCGGCGTGAAGAGCGGGATGCAGGCGCTATTGACCGCACCGGCGCAGCTCAACGTCCAGCCGCGCATTCTCGGCGCCCCCGGCCTCGAATCGCAGGCGGTGACCACCGCCCTGATCGCGGTCGCCAAGAAGCTGCGCGCCCGCGTCTATGCCAAGGCGCTTGGCCTCGATCGTGGCGCCGCCATCGCCCACCGGGCGCTGTTCCCCGATGCGCGCGAGCTGACCCTGTTGTGGCCTGGCGTCACCGCCCCTTACGGCGCGGCCGGCGCCTCGATCGCCGTCCCGGTCGCGGCCGTTGCCATGGGGGCCCGCGCCGCCATCGATGCCGCGCAGGGCTGGCACAAGACCCTGTCCAATGTCGCGCTCAACGATCTCGACGGCCTGACCGACGATGTGACCTTCGACCTCCAGGACGAAACCTGCGACGCCAACGTCCTCAACGCCTCCGAGCTGGTCACGGTGGTGCGCATCGGTGGCGCCCTGCGCTTCTGGGGCAACCGCACCTGCGCGGTGACGGATAGCGACTTCGCCTTCGAGAGCGCGGTCCGCACCGCACAGATCCTGGCGGACAGCATCGCGACCGGCCTGGTATGGGCGCTCGACAAGCCGCTCCTACCGAGCCTGGTGAAGGACATTGTCGAGCAGATCAACGAACTGTTCCGCGCGGAGAAGCGCGCCGGACGGATCCTTGGCGCGGTCGCCAGCTTCGATCCCGCCAAGAACCCGGCGGCAAACCTGAAGGCCGGCAAGCTGCTGATCGGCTTCCGCTACACCCCCGTCCCGCCGCTCGAAAATCTCGGGATCGAGCAGGAGATCACCGACGAATTCCTGCTCGACTTCGCGGCCCTCTCGGTCGCGGCCTGATCGCATCCCCACGGTCCCTTGAAGGATAGCCCATGTCTTTCCCCCGCAAACTGAAACAGATGATGATGTTCATCGACGGCGTTGGTTATGCCGCCGATACCGAAAGCGTGACCCTGCCCAAGCTGGAGCGTAAGCTCGAAAAGTGGCGCGGCGGGGCGCTCAATCGCCCGGCTCCGATCGATCTGGGTGGCGGTGACGATCTGACGGTCGAGCACAGCTATGGCGGTCCGATCCGTGAAATCATCCGCCAATATGGCCTGCCGAGCATGAGCGGCGTCCAGATCCGCTTTGCCGGCTCCTATCAGGACGACAGCACCGGTCAGATCCATAGTTGCGAGATCACGCTGCGCGGCCGGCATCGCGAGATCGACCGTGGCGAGCAGAAGCCGGGTGAAAGCGGCAGCTTCAAGGTCATCTCCGACTGCGTCTACTACAAGGAGGAGTGGGACGGCGTCACCGATGTCGAGATCGACATCCTCGGGATGGTCGAGATCGTGGGCGGCGTCGACCTGATGGCCGGCCATCGCGACGCCCTGGGCCTTTCCTGATCTGACGATCGCCTTCCGGGGCCGGCAACGCCAGCGGCCGGCCCCATAGCAACCGGACCCATCTCATGACCGAAGCGAAGAACACCGAAACCATCACGCTTGAGGAAGACGCCGCGACCGAGGACGGTCAAGTCCTCTTGCCAAAGGGCACCGTTATCACGCTGCGCCGCCCGCGTGGCGGGGCATTGCGAGGAGCCAATCTCGGCGGCCTGGTTCGTATGGAATATGACCAGATCGCGATGGTCGCGCCGCGCATCACCACCCCGCCGCTTGTCCCGCATATCTTTGCTGCGCTCGATCCCGCCGATGTGACCCAGATCGCCGGGGAGATCGCCAATTTTTTGCTGACGAGTGCAGCACGGGAGGCGCTCTTCCAGCGCGGGTAGAAGACCCCATGGGCGATATCGCTTTCGTCTTCGGCTGGACGCTCGACAAGCTCGAACGGATGTCGGTGGCGGACCTGATGATCTGGCGTGGCGAGGCCGCCCGCCGTCACGACCCGGAACGTCATGGATCGTAACCTCCGCCTCCGCCTGTTGATCGAGGCCGGCGACCGCGCCACCCGCCCGCTGCGCGATATCGCCGGCGGGTCGAGCGCGGCGTCGCGCGCATTGAAGACCACCCGCGATCGGCTGGCGGAGCTGCAACGCGCCCAGGGCGATATCGCAGGCTTCCGCGCGCTGAAGATCGGCCTGCGCTCGACCGAGGCGGAGTTGCAGACCGCGCGCCAGCGCGTGACCGAGCTGGGTCGCGCCATGGGGCAGACCCAGAACCCGACCCGCGCCATGACCCGCGATTTCCAGCGCGCGAAGCAGGAGGCAGAGCGGCTGGAACGCCAGCATGCGCAGGAGACGCGCCAGCTCGGCGACCTGCGCACCCGCCTGCGCGATGCCGGGATCGCGACCACCGATCTGGCCCGCCACGAACGCGAACTGCGCCGCCAGGTCGAGGGGACCAACCAGGAACTGAACGACCAGGAACGCCGCCTGGCGCGCACTGCGGACCGCGAACGCCGCATGGCCGCCGGCCGCGCCCGCTTTTCGCGGGCGCAGGGCATGGCCACCGGCCTGGCGGCGGGCGGTGCCGCCTCGATCGGCACCGGGATGGCGATGGCCGCGCCGATCATCGCCGGCGTGAGGGCCGCGCAGGACTACGAATCGACCATGACCGATATCGGTCAGAAGGCGGATCTGTCCCGGCCTAAGACCGAGGCGCTCGGCAAGGGCCTGTTGATCGCCGCCCGCGCCGCCAACCAGATGCCCGCCGACATGCAGGCCGGCGTCGACGCGCTGGCGGGCATGGGCGCCAGCGTCCCCGACGCGGTGGCGATGATGACGCCGATCGGCCGCGCCGCGACCGCGTACAAAGCGGAGATCGCGGATCTGTCGAACGCCAGCTTTGCCGCGACCGACAACCTCAAGGTCCCGATCGCGCAGACCCAGCGCGTGATCGACATCATGGCGGCGGCCGGAAAGGCGGGCGCATTCGAAATCAAGGACATGGCGGGCGTCTTTCCCTCGCTGACCGCCTCCTACCAGGCGCTGGGTCAAAAGGGCGCCGGCGCCGTCGCGGATCTCGCGGCCGGGCTCCAGATCGCGCGCAAGGGCGCCGGGGATAGCGCCAGCGCCGGGACCAACCTGGCCAATGTCCTGCAAAAGATCGCATCGCCGGCGACCAACAAGGCGTTCGAAAAGATGGGCGTCAACCTGCCCAATGCCCTGAAGAAGGCCTACCAGGAGGGCAAGACGCCACTGGAGGCCATCGCCGAGATCACCAACAAGACGCTGAAAGGCGACCTGTCGAAGCTCGGCTATCTGTTCGAGGATAGCCAGGTCCAGCAGGGCCTGCGCCCGCTGATCCAGAACATGGCGCTGTTCCGCAAGATCCGCAGCGACGCGATGAAGTCGGACGGGACCACCGATCGCGACTTTGCCGAGCGGATGAAGGACTCGGCGGCACAGAGTAATGCGCTCAAGACGAACGCCGCCACCCTGGCGATCACGCTGGGGTCTCAGCTTCTACCCACGGTCAATTCCGGCCTGGCCACGCTCAACAATTTCGCCACCTGGATCGGCGACGCCGCCCGCCGCCATCCCACCCTGACCAGGGCTATCGCCCTCGGCGCCGCGACCTTCGCCACCCTGTTCCTGATCCTCGGGGGCGGCGCCATCGTCGTCGCGGGTCTCATCGCCCCCTTTGCCGCGCTCAGCTTCGCGGCCGGGGCCCTCGGCATCGGCCTGTGGCCGGTGGTCGGGATAGCCGCCCTGGTGGTGGGCGGGATCGTCGCGCTCGGCGCGGCGGCCTATCTCATCTATGCGAAATGGGGCGCCATCTCCGGCTGGTTCGGTGCGCAGTGGACTGCGATCAAGGGGCACGCTTTGTCCGCGATCAACTGGTTTGCCACCCTGCCCGATCGCTTCTCGACCATCGGGCGCCAGATGATCGCCGGCCTGGTCAACGGCATCCTGTCCAGCGTCCCCGGCCTGCGCGGCGTCGTCAACGCCGTCGCCGTCATGATGCCGGCCGCCACCCGCAAGAAACTCGACATCCATTCGCCAAGCCGCGTCTTCGCGGCGATCGGCGGCCATATCGTTGGCGGCCTGTCCGCCGGCATCGCCGCGCAGGAATCGGAGCCGGTCAAGCGCATGGACAGCCTGTCCCGCCGCTTGTCCGCCGCGATCGTCACCGGCTCCGCCCTGCCGGCGATGGCCATGGCCGCGCCCGGAACTGGCGGCGCCGGTGGTCGCGGCGCCACGCCGATCGCGGCCGGCCTGCCACCCATCACCTTCGTGATCAACGCTGCGCCTGGTCAAAGCGAGGAAGCCATCGCCGAAATGGTGGCGCGCAAGCTACGCGAGCTGGGGATCGCCGCGCCTGGCGCCGGCTCCCCCAGCTTCGGCGACCGGCCCGATTGGGAGTAACCGCCGATGCTGCTATCCCTCGGGCTCTTCGCCTTCGGCATCGATACGCTGGCGTTCGATGAGATCCAGCGGAAGTCGAGCTGGCGCCACGCAACCGCCACCCGCATCGGCGCGCGCGACGCCAGCCAGTTCACCGGCCCCGGTGACGAAACCATCTCCCTTCCCGGTGCGGTCTTTACCGAGATCGCCGATGGCGAGATCTCGCTCAACGAGATTCGCCGCATGGCGGGCACCGGCGACGCATGGCCGCTGGTCGACGGGCGCGGCTATGTCTACGGCGCCTTCGTCATCACCGGCCTGACCGAGACGCTCAAGCATTTCTGGCCAGATGGCACCCCGCGCCAGATCGACTTCGCGATCGAGCTGCTCCGCGTCGACCAGGACGCCGCATGATCCAGCCCATCCCCGATTTCCGCGTCACCGTCGACGGCCGCGACATTACCCAGATCCTGCGCGGCCGCGTCGCGTTGCCCGGTGGTCGCACCCGCCCCCGCCTGATCTCCATGGGGATCTCCGAAAAGCGAGGCGAGGAAGCCGACACCTTCGACCTGGTCCTCGACGATAGCGACGATGCGCTCGACCTGCCCCCGACCGGCGCCAAGATCCGCGTCTCGCTCGGCTGGCGTCAGGGAACCGGCGTCACCCCCGGCCTGGTCGACAAGGGGGAGTTTCACGTCGAGACGATCGACCATGGCGGATCGCCCCCCGCGCTGACCATCCGCGCCAAGGCCGCGGACTTCACCGCCGGCCTGAAACAACGGCGGGAAAAGGGACACAATGCCACCACCATCGGCGCGATCATTACCGAGATCGCACAGCGCCACGGCTATCAGGCCCGCTGCGCGGCCGTTCTGGCGTCGATCGCGGTCCAGGCCAAGGCACAAAGCCGGGAAAGCGATCTGGCCTTCCTACGCCGCCTGGGGCGCGAATATGACGCGGTCGCGACCGTGAAGGCCGGCGCGCTGATCTTCAAGCCGGTCGGCGATGGCCTGTCCCCCTCGGGCAAGACCCTGCCCTCGATCACCATCGTCAAAGCCTCCGGCGATGCCCACCAGTTCAGCCGCCAGAAGCGCGACGATGCCGAGGGGGTCCAGGCCACCTGGCACAACCGCGCGACCGGCAAGCGCGAGACCTTCGTCAGCGGCAAGAAGGACGGCGCCCGCCGCCTGTCCCGCGTCTATGCGACCGAGGAGGCCGCACAACAGGCCGCCAAGGCGGCCCAGGGCCGCGCCGCGCGCGAACCGGTCAGCTTCTCCATCAACCTGGCGCTGGGTCGCGCCGATCTGGGGCCGGAGCAGAAGGCCAAGGTCAGTGGCTTCAAGACCCAGATCGATGCGGTGGATTGGCTTGTGACCGAAGTGTCACACAGCTTGGGTGATGGCGGCTTCCGAACGCAAGTTAAATTAGAACAAGGATGATATCTGGGCTCAGTGGCCTGGCACCAGCCGTGTTATCACCGTCACGATCGCGGCAAGGGCGGTCAGCATGGCCGCCAATGTCGTGAACATCCACGTTTTACCGGGAAGATGGCGGACATTCTCTTTGATCGTCGCAAGATCGATACGAACCTCGCCTACGTCCTTAACAAGCTGGTCGACGTGTTTTTCCAGACGGGTAACGCGTTCCTGCATGGCATCGAATGTGCCATCCCCGCCGCCCCCTTTCAAGGGCGGTTGATCAGTCTGTTGGTCCACAACGCGAGACCGAGCTTGGAAATCAAACCGCACTACGCTGTCATAGGATGGGCGATTTTCATTCTCCATTGCTATCACCCCGCTCAATGACCCGACCGTTATTATCAAGAGGTGTATTGGTTGCAGTTGCCATTATGATGGTTTGAAAATGTTTTAGACTGTTAAGGCCATTATTGACCTCTGCTTGAAGATCAACGAATGCCGCATCGATTTCTAGCTGATCCCCAGCCCTCTGCGCATTCATAGCTCTTACGAGTGCGGCTAAGGCAAAATATGGCTTTTCGATAGCTACATAAAGCATATCAAGTGAAACCCGAGGGAGCTCGATTTCAACCGCCTGGTCTGCAGGGATTTCAAACCACTTTTCGATGAGAGCCGTGTCAATATGAAACTGACCTGAGCCGTCTTTCCAACTTTCATCAGTCATAAAAAAAGCCGGAAACGTGAGACACAATCGAGGCGGATGAGATATTCGACATAGCTACATGGCTTGTCATTTTAGGAAGTCCAGTATGTCGTCAACGGCGGTATCAGCACCAACCGCCTGACGAAAAGCCATTTCACGTAGTTTAGACATTAGGGAATAATAGCTTTCGTACCCAAAGGGTGCGGTTGAAACTTCATCCAAAGACTCGTCAGTTAAATGCTCAATCAACTCCCCCTGCAAGCTAAATATGTACAGGTTTTCGACCATACCGCTACCACTGAAAGAGGTATCAAGAGTTATTCTGTACGCGCCAAGCTCCGCCATGGGGTCTCTGTTCCCATTGAGCAACCAAGCTACGCTTTTTTCTTGGGTCTTCTTAAAAAGCCTAGCGACTAGAAGCCGATTTTTTCCTGATTGCTCTTCGCTCATTGAACCAACTCCTTGAAAACGCGCAGAGATTTCCCGACTATCTCGCGTCCAGACCGGATTGTTTTTTGAACATACGCTTTATCAGGCAAAACGCCATTTCCGGTTACCGAGTTTTCGATACCAGATATTATCTTTTCCAGCTTGATTGAATTTTTTCGAACCTCCTCTCCAAGATCGACTTTGTCAGCCTCTTTGAGAGTTAGTTCTATGCCTACACTATCAATTTTAATCGAAGTCATGATGCTCGCGATCATTTTCCAATCGACATCAGCCTCATCTAGCTTACCCATCATTTCTTGATATTTTGCGGCCATTCCGTTCGACTCGAAGATAGCGTCATAATGTGCAATCCGAGACTTTACCGCTTTAACCTCAGATTGAACTTTGGTTAGCTTATACCAGCCAAGGAAAAACGTGACGGCGGTTATTAAGAACCCAACTGCCCCAACCCAAAAGTCAGCGGCTTTGAGCAACCAAAAGCTTGTAGGGTCCGATAGCAATTGCCCGACGCTCATTATATGCGCCCTTCGGTGAGTATCGAAAACCACATGATGTTTAAATCTTCATCTGATCCAGCTTAACGCCTGCCGGTTCGCTCGCCTCGATATACTGCGCCACGCACATCATGACGGCGGCCTGGCCATCGCGCATATCCTCCTGAAAGGTCGACAGCTTCGACGGCTTGGCATCACCGTCCGCGATCTCCATCGCCGTCTCCATGGCGCGTTGGCGCAGGAAATAGGCGCCGCTGCACGTCTTTAGCGCGGCCTTCTCCTTATCCGCCGCAGCGTCCGGCAGATCCGCCGGTTCGATCGCTCTGATTTTTGTCCAACTGCCCTCGCACGCTTCCTGGCCCGCCTTCGCGGCCTGATAAAGGGTCAGCGGAGATCCCGACTTGGCGGCCTCCTCTATGCCGCCCATCATCGCATCGCAGGGCTTCGCGGCGGCGATGACAGCCTTGTAATTGGCGACGAAGGCCTGTCGCGCTTCGGCAGTTGCATCGGCCTTCGCTGGAGCTGTCGTGCCCGACGAGGCGGAGCTATTCCCCGCCCCCGCATCGCCGTCCGCCAGCGCCCCGATCACCCCGATCAGCACCATGACGCCAAGCGCCACACCGCATCCCAGACGACCGAGCTTGCGCCCGCCCTTCTTCGCCTCTGTTTCCATCCCCACCCCCAAGAATTGTTGCCGATCGACATACGATTTCCGGCCGATCCCATTCAGATCAAAGACAACTATCACCATTATGGGTGCATCGCCGCGACGACGCGCAAAAACGGCGGAAAACCGTCACCCCTGCAAAATCATACAGTACTTAATTGGGATGGCGGCCGCCGCCCTGCCCCGACAAGTGCCGGTTAATGCATGAATTTCTTGTCATGGCCGCGCATACCGCGCCGATCGAGATAGGCGTCCATCATCGTCCGACCGGCATCGAGCAAACGGACGGTCCCCTCCTCGTCACCGAACCCCGCCAGCCCCTTGGAAATCAGCCAGCCGATATAGGGCTCGGCGATCTCGCGCTCGACATGGGCCGCGACCAGCAACTCCTGGCGCGTCGCCACCTTGCCCTCCGCATCGACGATGTAGAGGATCAGCAGCATGTCCCAGGCCGGTTCGCCAAAGCCGCCCTCGACCTCGACGAACACCGCGTCCCGGTCGCGCCGCTCGATGAAGATCTCCGCCGCCATCCGCTTGCGCTCCGCCCGGATCACGGGCGGCACCCGGTCAGGCGACGATCGGCCGCCCGTCCAGCGTCTTCCAGTCCGGCTCGATCAGCCCGGCCGATCGCCGCGTCTGATACCGCCAGGCACCGGCCGCCGTCGCCAGCAGCATGGGATAGGCCCAGATCTGCAACTGGATCGCGTACCCCGTCGCCTGCATCGCTGGATCCAGCAGCTTGGCCAGGTGCGCGACGATCGCCGCCAACTGCCAACCCGCGACCCACAAAGGCCAATGCCGCGTCGACCGCGACGCCAGCACGGTCAGCGCCACCAGCAACGACAGGTCGACCAGCGCCGATCCCGCCGCCAGCGCCGTGTACGCGCGCCCGTCGACCAGCCGATGCACCGCTTCGTCCGACGCGAAGGCGCCGAGCTGCAACAGCGCCGAGGCCCGCTCGGGCGGTCCGCCCCGTGCCAGCGCATAGGCGCAGCACAGGGTCATCACCCCGAGAAAGAGGAAGAGGCTCATACGCCACCCCATCGGGCTCCGGACGGCACCGCGTCAACCCGGCCGGGTCAGGCCACATCCTGAACGATCGCCAGATGCGCGCCGGCATTGCCCGGCACCACCGGAATGACGTTCTCGCGCGGCGTGTCGCCATGGTCGCCATACGCGCGCGCCGGCACCGCCATGCCATCGGCGATGTCGCGGAAGCCATAATGCGCCGTGTGGACAGCCTTGCGCGCCACCATCAGCGTCTGTTGCGCCGCAACTACCTGGTCGATGGCATCATGCCCGGCGTGCAACGGCAGGCGCGCCGAGCGGCGACCCTCAACCGCGGCGGCCGATGCCTGCGCCAGCAGGACGAACGCCTCGTCCAGCAGCTTTTCCGCCCGCATCAGCGGCAGGCCCACGGCCTGCGCCACGCCGATCCTCGTTTCCATGCTCGCCATATCGACCTCCCGTGCGGGGGAGGCCCCCGCGATTATCCCGTGAGTCGATCGAAGGCGCGAAGCACCGGCTTTGCGACGGAGGGAAGTCCGCTACCCAGCGCCATAGCCAGCGCCAGGGCAGCGAGCGATGCCACCGCGATCAGTCCGATCCGACCCAGCGTCTGCAACAGCGAAAGCGTGTTGAGGCGCCGCCTTTCTCCCGAAGATGGCCAGAACGGGACCCCTTCGATCGACCGGTCATGGGTTAGGGTGGCGGCGGCCGGCGCCGATACCCATGCAGAATGGGAGTGCGATTCTGCAGGGGGTGTTTCGACGGGGGCGATCTCCCGCCCTTCCCCCTGCAAAATCGGGGTTTCGCCAAAGACCATCGCGGCCGCCTGGCGCCGATCGCGCGCGCCGGTCAGCTCGATCGCCTCGGCGATATACTTGTCCACCGTCGACTTGCTGATCCCCAGCTCCGCCGCGATCTCCTTCGACGTGGCGCGCCGCGACCAGATCAGTCGCAGGCATTCGCGCTGGCGCGGCGACAGCGTGACCGGCTCGCTCATGCGGGGTGCCCGGTGATGGGCGGGCGGCTGGTCCGCGCGACCCCGGCGTGCGAGCAGCGCTGCTCGCCATGCGAGATCGCCTGTTCGGTCACGGTCGAGGTTCGGAATTCGCTGTGGCGAGATCTGCGTCGGCTTCTGATGACGCCGGATCATGATCCGGCACGGTCCGCAAAGATCGCAGAGATGACAGCGCAATGGGAAGCTTACGTGCAAGCAGCCGAGCGTGCGATGCCCGCGACGCGTTCGGATCCAGCCCCGCCAACAGCCCCTCGAACATCAGGGCTAGAGCCTCCTCCGATCCAAGTGTGACCTCCAAACGGACCGTCACCGGAGAAGGAGGTGGTGGGGGCGGCGCGCCCTCACTCGGATCGTCTGTCTCCCCGGTCAGATACGCCGGCGTCGTCTCCAACACCTGTGCAATCTTATGCAGATAAGAAGAACCGTTCGGATTGTTCTTGGCGATTTTAGCTATGGCACCCTGGGTCACGCCAACGCGCCGAGCCAACCCGGACTGGGTCAGCCCAACGGCGTCCATGCGGGACCTCACTCGATCGCTTCTAATCACGGCCGGAAAATATAACCGCAGGAATATAAAACCATCGCACTTTGGTATTGACTCACCTATTCCGCGCGGAATACATCGGGGTCATGGAACAGCCCATGACCCCGGAAAATGCGTTCAAGGAAGCGCTGCGGATCGCTGGATCGCAGGCGGCCTTGGCGGAGATCGTCGGAAAACGGCAGCCTGCCATATCCAAGCGACTCCGGGGAAACTGTCGTGCTGAACCTTCGGAGGCGATAGCCATCGAGCATAGCACCGGTGTACCCCGTCACCTGCTGTGTCCTGACATTTTCGATCCCGAACCCATCTCCTCCGTACTCCCAGGCAACGAGGTGGTAGAGGGCGGCGCGCCGACTGTCCCCGGCAATCGGCGCGCCATTATGCAGTGTGTTAAGTCATGAATACGGCATTGTTCATGCACTGCCTGGGGCTCGCCAGCCTGACTGTAATGGGCGGGGCGGGGGCAATCGCCATCGCGACCATTTTCTCGGAATTGGACGAGAACTGGCATCGTATCACCGCTGCTCTCCGCGGTGAGGGCGGCTTTGCGCTAATGGACGAATGCCCTTCCGATAGCACGACGTCTCAGGGCGTGGCGTGACCCAGCTCCGCGCGCCCCGTACCTATCCAGACGCAATCACCCGTATCGCCGGTGCGATCGGGTGGGAAGAGGTGTGCCGCATCACCGGCCGGGCGCTGCGCTCCGCGCGCTACTGGTCGCAGACGAATTGCAAGACCGTCCCCTCGATCGCGCAGGCGCAGGCGCTCGACGCCGCCTATATCGCGGCCGGCGGGCAGGGATCACCCTTCTTCGACGCCTTCGAGTTCCAGCTCGGCATTCAGATCGAGCGGCAGGAAGCCTGCACGCGCGAACTGCTTGGCGAAATCGCCGTCGCCAGCAAGGAATTTGGCGAGGCCATGGCCGCCGCCATCCGTATCACCCAGTCCAACGCCTCTCCGCTGGATGTGCATCGCGCGCTCGCAGAGGTGGAACAGTCGGCCGGCGCGATCGACGCGCTGATGCGCCGCCTGACCAGTTTCCTCCCGTCCATGGCAACCGACGCGGGGAAAGACGGGGGTAACCACCAGTGAAGAAGAAGCTTGTCCGAATTCCCGGCATCGCCTGCCCGCATTGCGGATCGCGGGCGATCACGCGCGACAGCGTCCATATCGACCTGCTGACGCGCGAATTGCGGTGCGTCTGCGACAATGACCTGTGCGGCCACACGATGGTCGTGCAGCTCGCGGTGATCCGCTCGATCCGCCCCAGCGACGTGCCGAATCCCGCCGTCCGCCTCCCCTTTGGTCAGTGGCGCGCCAAGCCCGCCAATGATGACGAGAAGGAGCCGGTCAACGACAACCGGCCTGCGGCCGCCGAAAGCGCGCCACCCGGATGACGCCGCCCTGATCCGGGCGGCCTGACCGCCCCACCCCTGCCCCGTCTTTCCCCCGCCCGCGACCACCCCGTCGCGGGAAACGCCCCCGCTTTGCCACGAAAGGATCGCCGCCATGCTCCATTTCGCGCTCCCCTCCACCGCCGCGTGTAAGCCGCTCACCCCGGATGCCTATCTGATGCTCCGCCGCCAGGCCGCCCGCCTGTCGCACGACGATGTGGCGCGCCGCATCGCACGCGGGCCGGAAGGGGTCAGCATCGCCGCGCAGCTCCTCCGGTCGCTGGAGACGCCCGGCGTCCGCGCCAAGCTGCGCGCGACGCTCGACCAGTTGCGCGCCGTCTTCCCCTTCGACCCGGATGTCTATCATCAGCTCTACAACGCACCGGCCGGCGCGCATCCGCGCATCTGTCGCGGGTGCGGGGTCAGCGCCTGGGACATGGAGACATCGCCGGGCGTCGACGCCGGCGGCTGGCACGATGATGCGACCTGCCTGGCCTGCGCCACGCTGGCGGGGGACCGGTGATGGACCGCAAACCGGTTCCCGCCTGGGTTCGCCTACTCGGCGTCATCGTCGTCGCGATCGTCGCCATTCCCTTCGTGATCGTCACCATCGCCGCGCAGGCGAAGGACACGCGGCGGTGACATGGTCGCGACCGGCATCTGTCATGGCGACCGCGCCGTCTATCTCGGGCTCGGTCAGGCGCGTGGCAAGCATTGCGACGTGCTGGCGGTACGGGGCGCGCTCGCCTCGGTCCGCTTCGACAGCGGCGCGGCCTGCCTGGCGCTGGCCAAGGACTGCCACCCCATCCCGCGCCGCCCGCCCCCCGATTTCTGACCCGCCCGGCTCCTGTTGAGCGCCTCTCTACAAGAGTCGGCTCTGGCCAGAGCTGCAGACCCCACCCCACCAAGCACCACGGGAGACTGACATGATAACCGAAACCGACCTGTCCAAGATCGATCAGCAAACGGCGGATGAACTGCGCCTGCTGATCGAGCGCGCCGAGCGCCTGGAGGAAGAGAAGAAGGGTATCTCCGACGACATCAAGGATGTTTTCGCCGAGGCCAAGGCGCGCGGTTTCGACAAGAAGGCTGTCCGCACGATCATGAACATCCGCAAGAAGAAGCGGGAGGATTACCAGCAGGAAGAAGCGATCCTTGAGGTCTACATGCGGGCCCTGGGGATGATCTGATGTCGATCGCCACCACCTTTACACTTCGTTGCGATCGTTGCGGCACCGAACACAGCGTTGCCGATGACCAGGCGCGCCCGGACGGTTGGGGCGGCATCGCGGCGCGGCGTCACAGTGGTGGCGCTCGCGTCGGCAAGGACGGGATGGATGATCTCTGCCCGTCCTGCATCACCGATTTCCTTGCCTGGTTTGCCCAGGCGCCCGCCACCACGACGCCGATCGTCGAACCGGCCGTTCCGCCCCGCCCGATCTTCACCATCGAGGATCGGAGAAAGGCGGTCTGCTCGGTATCCGCCGCGCTCGAATCTGGCCTGAAGGATCTGCGTCAGCATCTGCGCGACGATCCGACCGCCATTCTTGCCGATGAACTCCCCACCACCCTGACCGACCCGATCGCCTTCCAGGCACAGGCAATAGTCGGGTGGGTCGTGCGACGCCTCAAACTCGAAGAACCCGCGTGATGTACGCCACCCTCACCCAAAGCCTGCGCGCGCTGGAGGTGGTCCGCGACGGCGATGTCCGCCGCGCCGCCCCCCTGACCCTGCGCGAAGCCCACGCCCGCGCCGCCATCATGACCCATGCGATCGGCGTGACCCTGCAACTCGCGGCGGCCGTCAAAGCGGCCGCTGCCGGCGACACCGCCCCGGCCATCGCGGCCATGGCGGCGCTCCGCCTGGACGAAGTGGAGGTGAAGTCATGATCTTGACCGCCGACCAGCGCGTCATGCTGGCCCGCCGCATCGCCGAAGATCGGCTGATCGCCTTAGAGCCCCCTTTTACCCCACCCGATTGGGCATGTGAGCTTCAGGCATACTCCTACACCCCGATCGCCTTCGTGATGACGGCAAACGGCGTCGTGGGGCCATGGCGCTATGCGGACGAGATCGATTGGCTCGATGCCGTGGCCGTTCGCTTCGAGACCCCATGGGGCTGCCCGATCGACCCCCGTGCGAATAGCGATTGGGACGATTACTGATGGCCCGCGTCAAGAGCACCACCAGCTCGGCTACTGCGGGCTGCGTCACCTGCCATGGCGAAGGGACTGGCTGGACCGGCCCAAACGCTTTGGCGCTGGCTGCGCGTCACCACGACGCGACCGGGCACTCGACATGGTGCGATACGCACCTGTCGGTCCGCTATGGCAAAGCGCAAGCGGACGCCCGCCAGATCGATATCGAGGACGCGATCCGGGGGGCCGCCCATGGGTAGCGCCCGCGTCACGTGGCATCAGACCGATCTGACCCGCGCGCTCAAGGCCGCGAAGAACGCCGATCAGCCGGTCGTGCGGACGGAGATCGCGCCGGACGGCACCATCAGCCTGTTCCACCTCGACGCCACGCCGGCGCCGGTCCCTTCCGATCCCTTCGACGCATGGAGAGCGCGCCGCGATGGACGTTAATTTGAAGGGGATCAACCGCGTCAAAGCCATTCTGAGCGACGGTACCAAGGTCACCTATTACTATGCATGGAAGGGCGGCCCGCGCCTGAAAGGCGAGCCCGGCTCGCCGGAGTTTCTCGATAGCTTTGCGGAAGCCACCCGCACGCGCCAGCTCGCCACCGACGATGTCGTTCGCGGCCTGCTCGACAAGTTCCAGGACTCGGTCGACTTCAAGGACCTCGCACCGCGAACCCGCGCCGATTACAAGAAGAAGATCGCCGTCATCGACGGCGAATATCATGATTTCCCCTTGGCGGCTTTGGAAGATAAGCGCACGCGCGGGGAACTGTTGGCCTGGCGTGACCGCCTGGCGGCTGTATCGCGCCGGCAAGCGGACTATGCTTTTGCGGTCTTCGCGCGAATCCTGTCCTGGGGACTCGATCGCGGCCATATCACCGCCCACCCCCTGCGCGCCGGCGGCCGCACCTATCGTTCATCGCGCTCAACTCGCGTCTGGACCACGGCCGATGAAGAGGCGTTCTATGCAAAGGCTCCGGAACATCTGCGGCTGGCCTTGTGCCTGGCGCTGTGGACCGGACAGCGCCAAGGCGATCTGATCGCGATGCGCTGGGGCCAGTATGATGGCTCGCATATCCGGCTGGTCCAGGCCAAGACCGTGTCCAAGGTTCGCCAGTCGGATGGGAAGCGCGTCGTCATACCAGTCGGGGCGCCGCTGAAAGCACGTCTGGACGCCTGCGATTCGCGACCGGCCGGGCAGCATATTCTCCTGACCCAACGGGGTACGCCCTGGACCGAGAGCGGCTTTCGCGCCTCCTGGCGCAAAGCCTGCGCGGCGGCCGGCGTCGCGGGCGTCACCTTCCACGATCTGCGCGGCACGGCGGTAACCCGCCTGGCGCTGGCGGGCGCCACAGCGCCGGAGATCGCGACCGTCACGGGGCATTCGCTCAAGGACGTGAACGAGATCCTCGACGCCCATTATCTCAATCGAGATCCGCGTCTCGGAGAGGCCGCCATTCGCAAGCTGGAAAAGCAAGCCGGGAGCCAGCGGGAACCGAAACCTCCCAAATAGGCCCCCAAACGCCTGCCACGCTTCCAGAAATCAACGACAAAAACCGAAGAAATCCGAAACCGACAGAGCCGGAAAAACCTAGCGATTGCGATGGTTTAGGGGATAATACACCGGGTGGTAGCGAAGGAGGGACTTGAACCCCCGACACGCGGATTATGATTCCGCTGCTCTAACCAGCTGAGCTACTTCGCCATGCCGTGGCGTTCCACCCGGTGGAGGCGCGCCTATAGACAGGCCTTTTTCGGCCGTCAAGCGAACAAATGACGCGACAGCATTTCCCAGGGGCCGCCCCGATACCACCAGGCACCCAGGCCGATCAGCTCGACGGTTTTCGGGCGGAAATCGCGTTCCATCTGCTGAAGAAGCAGCTTGGCGGTGGCCGGCGTCACCTTGTTCTGGATCGTCACATGCGGTCGCCAGCCGCCCGCATCCTGCGGGGTCAGCATGCCGGCAAAGGCGTCGACCAGTTCGCGACGGATCGCGACGAGACCCGGCGATTCGATGCGAATCGCGACGCCCCGGCCCAGCGACATCAACCCCGCCGCCTTCACGTCCGGCGCCCGGACACCGCGCGTGATACCGTTGAGCCGGTGCTTCAGCTCCGCCTCGACACTGGGCGGCAGGTGATGGAACAATGTGCAGTGCGCGTCGAGGACATTGCGCTCGGGCGGAAAATGTTCGCGGCGCAGCCCGTCGAACCAGCCTTGGTCGGCGCGGCCGAACAGGGCGGTGACGATGATGGGAGCAGGTTGCGGGCTCAGATTTCCACCTGACTGCCGAGCTCCACCACGCGATTGGTCGGAAGGCGGAAGAATTCCATCGCGCTCTCCGCGTTGCGAAGCATCCAGGAGAACAGCTTTTCGCGCCACAGTGACATGCCCGGCCGCTCCGCCGCGAGCAGGGTCTGGCGTGACAGGAAGAAGCTGGTGTCCATCATCTTGAACGCCCCGCCCTCCATCTCGACGCGCTTGAGCGCCGCCGGCACGTCGGCCTCCTCCATGAAGCCGAAGCGCAGGATCAGACGATGGAAGCCATGGCCGAGATCGTCCAGCTTCGCACGCTCCCCATCGGGCCAGTAAGGCTGGCTGACGATCTTGACGGTCAACAGGATGATCCGCTCGTGCAGCACCTTGTTGTGCTTCAGATTGTGGAGCAGCGCGTGTGGGACACCGTCGGGGGACGAGGTCATGAAGATCGCCGTGCCCGACACGCGACTGGCCGCGCCCGCCGCCGAATCGATGAAGATATGGATCGGCATCGTCCCCTCGCGCAGCCGCTGGATCATCAGCTTGCGCCCGGTCGACCAGGTGGTGAGGAAGGTGAAGATGATGAAACCGACCAGCAGCGGAAACCAGCCACCCGCCGGCACCTTGGTCAGATTGGCCAGGAAATAGGCGCCATCGACCAGGAAGAAGAGCGCGAGGAGCGGCACGGCGGCGAAGAGCGGCCATTTCCACAGCCGCGTCAGCGCCACGCCCAGCAGACAGGTATCGATCAGCATCGCCCCCGTCACTGCGATGCCATAGGCCGAGGTCAGGTTGGACGAGGAACGGAAGAACAGCACCAGCAGGATCACCATCACCATCAACATCCAGTTGATGAGCGGGATGTAGATCTGGCCGGCGGTCGCGGCGGACGTATGCTCGATGCGCAGGCGGGGCATGAAACCGAGCTGGATCGCCTGTTGCGTGACCGAGAAGGCGCCGGTGATGACCGCCTGGCTGGCGATGACGGCCGCGGCGGTCGCCAGTATGACCAGCGGTAACTGCAGTCCTTCGGGCGCCAGCATGTAGAAGGGGCTTTCCAGCGCCGCCGCACCCTCGCGGAACAGCAACGCCCCCTGCCCCATATAGTTGAGCATCAGCGCGGGCAGTACGAAGCATAGCCAGGACAGGCCGATCGGCCGCCGCCCGAAATGGCCCATGTCCGCATAAAGCGCCTCGGCCCCCGTCACCGCCAACACTACCGAGCCGAGCGCCAGGAACCCGCGCACCGGATCGATAAAGAAGAACTGCACCGCATAATGCGGCGACAGCGCGCGCAGGATGCCGGGCGTCTCGACGAAGCTGATCACGCCCAGTACCGCGATGGTCGCGAAATAGAGGAGCATGATGGGGCCGAAGAACAGGCCCACCCGCTCGGTCCCCGAACGCTGGATCTTGAACAATATGATCAGGATGGTGACCGCGATTGGCAGTACGAAACTGCCAAAGGCCGGCGCGGCGACGGCGAGCCCCTCCACCGCGCTGAGCACGGTGACGGCGGGCGTGATCATGCTGTCGCCATAGAAAAGCGCGGTGGCGAATACGCCGAGCAGAACGATGCCGCGCGACCAGCGCCGCGTCTTGGTCTGTCCCGACACCAGCGCGAGCAACGCCAGGCTGCCCCCCTCACCCTTATTGTCCGCGCGCATGATGATCGCGACATATTTCACCGACACCACGATCATCATCGACCAGAAGATCAGGCTGACGACGCCCAGGATATGCGCGGTGTCGAGCGGCAAGGGGTGATGCGGATTGGCGAAGGTTTCGCGAAAGGCGTAGATCGGGCTGGTGCCGATATCGCCGAACACGACCCCGATCGCGCCCAGCGCAAGCCGGGCGACGCCATTCTGGTGGTGATGCGGCTGGTCCTCGGTCGCGGTCGTCGCGATTCCGGTGGGAGCTATGCTCATCGTGATGCGGTCGAGCCGATGATGGGCGGTCCGGCGACTGGCGGGAACATCGGCACTATCCGTGGCAACCCTTCGATCATCGCCGCCCCCTAGCATGGCCCCCATGGGCCAGCAACGCGGACGCATTGCGCTTGTTTCGCGGCGAGGAGATTTGGCCGAACGAGCGATGCCATGTTGCAACAGTCCGTCCGGGCGAACGTCATTCCCCTCGCAGGGCAGAAATGAAGAGCCGCCGGGCTTCGTGCCAAAGCCCCCCCCCGAAACGGTTCACCTCCCGCCCGCGATCGGCTAGGGCTGGATGATGGTTAGTCGTTCCGCCCAAGAGGCAGCTCCGGAAGTTCCATTCGCCAGCGCACAGGCTGCGCCCATCGTCACGATCGACGATGTCCGCGCCGCGCATGCGCGAATTTCGGACCGGATCGTCCGCACGCCGACCATGATCAGCCGGACGCTGTCGCAACTGACCCGCGCCACCGTCTATCTCAAGTTCGAAAATCTCCAATTCACCGCCGCTTATAAGGAACGCGGTGCGCTCAATACGCTGCTCCAGCTCTCCGACGCTGCGCGCGCCAAGGGCGTGATCGCCGCCTCGGCGGGCAATCATGCGCAGGGTCTGGCCTATCACGCCAACCGGCTGGGCGTGCCTGCCACCATCGTGATGCCGCGCACCACACCGATCGTGAAGGTCGTCCAGACCGAGGGCCATGGCGCGACCGTGGTCCTGGAGGGCGATACGTTCGACGCGGCCTATGCTCATGCCCGCGTGCTGGAGGCCGAGCGCGGCTATACCTTCGTCCACCCCTTTGACGATCCGCGCGTGATCGCGGGCCAGGGCACGGTCGCGCTGGAAATGCTGGAGGACGCGCCCGACATCGACACGCTGATCGTGCCGATCGGCGGCGGCGGCCTGATCTCAGGGATCGCCACCGTCGCGGCGGCGGCGCCGCGCCCGGTCGAGGTGGTCGGCGTACAGGCCGAGCTCTTCCCGTCCATGTATAACCGGCTGAACGGCACCACGCTCCCTTGCGCCGGCGATACGCTGGCCGAGGGCATTGCGGTCAAGGAGCCGGGCGGCCTGACGTCGCAGATGGTCGCCGCGCTCATCCGCGAGATCCTGCTGGTCGACGAACGCCATCTGGAGGAAGCGGTCAGCGCGCTGCTCCAGATCGAGAAGACGGTGGTCGAGGGCGCGGGCGCGGCGGGGCTGGCCGCGCTGATGTCGCACCCCGAGCGGTTCCGCGGCAAGACGGTGGGTGTCGTGCTCTGCGGCGGCAATATCGACACGCGGCTGCTCGCCAATGTCCTGCTGCGCGACCTTGCCCGTTCGGGACGGCTGGCGCGCCTGCGCATCCGGTTGCAGGATCAGCCCGGCGCGCTGTTCAACGTCGCGCGCATCTTCGATCGCGAGCGGGTGAACATCATCGAGGTCTATCACCAGCGCGTCTTCACCACCCTGCCCGCCAAGGGGCTGATCACCGATATCGAGTGCGAGACGCGTGACGCGCTTCATCTCCACCGCTTGATCGAGGCGCTGCGCGCCGCCGGATATGAGACGACCCAGGTCGAATTGGCCTGAGCTCGGGCGGGGATCGGGCCCGATGCTGATCCCCGCCGGACAGGGCCTGATGACCGTCCCGTTTCCGAACAACTTCAGGCCATCCCCTCGGCCAGCAAATTCGTTAAGAAAGCCTTGTTCTCGAATCCCTGAAGGAAGTTCCAGGCGGTGACTGCGCCTTTCCGTTTTCCGCGCTTTTTCGTCACCAGCCCCGCCCCCTGCCCCTATCTGGCGGGTCGTGAGGAGCGGAAGGTGTTCACCGAACTCAATGGCGAACATGCCGGCGAACTCAACGAGGCGCTGAGCCGCATCGGTTTCCGCCGCAGCCAGGGGGTCGCCTATCGCCCGTCCTGCGCGGGCTGCACCGCCTGCGTCTCGGTGCGCGTCGTCGCCGACGGGTTCCGCGCCAACAACACCCAGCGCCGGCTGCTGCGCCGCCATGCCGATCTGGAGGTCACCGCCTGCCAGCCCTGGGCGACCGCCGAACAGTTCGAGCTGCTGCGCCGCTATCTCGGCCAGCGCCACCCCGGTGGCGGGATGGCGGCGATGGACGAGAGCGACTATGCCGACATGGTCGAACTATCCCCCGTCCAATCGGTCGTCGTCGAATATCGCGAACCAACCGGCCCCGATGGCGAGCGCGGCCGTTTGCTGGGTGCCTGCCTGACCGATCGGCAGGGTGACGGCCTGTCGATGATCTACAGCTTTTTCGAGACCCAGGATGAAAGCCGGCCGGGACTGGGCAATTTCATCATCATGGACCACATCCTGCGCGCCCGCGCCGCGGGACTGCCTTATGTCTATCTCGGCTATTGGGTGAAGGGGTCGCCGCGCATGGCGTACAAGACCCGCTATCAACCGCTGGAGGCACTGGGCCCGCGCGGCTGGTCATTGCTCTGCCCCGACGCCCCGGATGTCGGTGGTCCGCCCGCCGTCGAAACCGCGATCGAGGCAGGCGAGGAATAGTCACCCCGCAGATAGGGCGCCTGCCGCCAAGCCTCAGCCCCTAAGGGGCGGAGACTGCCCGCTCTATTGGGTCGCGTCCGTCAACGAAACCATGTCGCTCCATGCCTCACCGGCGATCGGCACCGCGCCTGCCGCATCCAGCGCGACGGCGACCCGGACATGCGTGTCGGTCGGCGATAACCCGATCGCCGGGTCGAAGCCGAGCCAGCCGATCCCCTCGACATAGGCCTCCGCCCAGCAATGCGGCCGCGCCGCGTCCTCCTGCGCGACGAAGCCCGACACGAACCGCGCCGGCAGCCCGAGCGACCGCGCGCCGGTGCAGAAGAGATGCGCAAGATCACACGGCCCCGATTTAGCCTCACCCAGCAGGGCCGCCGCGTCGACCCCGGAGTCATGGTCGATCGCGAAGCGGCGGTGAATCGCGGCGTTCAGGCTATGCAGCACCGCCAGGGGGCCATCGCAGTCCCGGACCGCCTCGGCGGAAAAAGCGCTGATCGCCCCGGTAGCCGGTGTGGCGGAGGTGCCGCGCAGATAGAGCGCGGGCGGCAGCGTCTCGTGGGTGCCGCGTACGATGCCATGTGCGTCGCTGGTCAGGATATCGCCCGTCGCGGTGATCGTCACCGTCTCAACCGGCTCCTCAATGTACAGCATCGTCACCGCATTGCCGAACCCGTCACGGCCCGCACGCATCCGGGCATCGCAATCGACGTCGATCCGCCAATGCGCGACGGTCTGTTCATCGCTATTGTCCGGGGTCAGCCGCAGCATCTGGGCCACGCCGCTACCCCGCGCTCGCGGCCGATGGACGATCTGGTGCTCGATGGCGATCCGCATCAGGCGAACTTGAACTGGCGGCCGATAGCGCCGTGCAGTTGGGCATTCTCCAATATGAAGGCTTCGAGATATTGGTGGAGCCCGCCCGCGATCACATCGCCTGAACGTGTCTTGCTCATCCGGCTCGCGCGTAGTCTCGCCATTCGATCCGCCTCCCCATGCTGCCCCGTGCGCCGGGCAAGCTGCCCCAGCACGTCCACCGTTTCCTCGACCGACGCCGCCAAGCTGCGCGGCAATTCGGTGCGCGCAATCAGCAGGTCGATCACGTTCGAAGGCTTGAGCCCGTCCGAATAGAGCCAACGATAGGCGGTGACGGCGGAAACGGTCTGAAGGATCGTCGTCCACTGGTCGCGGTCGACGACGCCGCCGATCCGCTCGCCCGCCGGCAGCAGGATGTGATATTTGACGTCGAGCAGCCGTGCGGTGTTGTCCGCCCGCTCGACCGCTTGGCCCAGCCGGATGAACCAGGTCGTCTGGTTGCGCAGCATCCGGTGGACCGCGCCCTCGAAACCGCGCGTCTCGTTCTTCACCGCCTCGACCAAGCTCAGCACCGCGCCGGGTTCGTCCGCCACCGGCTTGGCCTCGAAATGCAGCCAGGCGCGGTTGATCGCACTCCACGCCTCGCGGGTGAGCGCGGTGCGGACCGCGCGGGCGTTGGTCCGCGCCATATCGACGCAGCGGACGATTGACCCGGGATGGCAGGACTCGACCGTCAGGAAGCGCGCCACCTCACGCCGCCGCAACTCGCGCCCGCCCTCGGCAAAGGCGCTGGCGGTGTCGGTGACGGCGAGTGCCGATCCCCAGGCCGCAAGCCCCGCCGAGCGCGGCGACAGGACGTCCAGCCGCACCGTCGCCTCGACCAGCCGGGCGATGAAGTCGGCTCGCTCGAAATAACGCCCGAGCCAATAGAGCGAGGAGGCGGTCCGCGAGAGCATCAGCGGTCCCCCTGCATCTGGATTTGCGACACCTGGGTCTGGGTCTGCACCCAGTGATCCTGTTCGGGCGGCATCAGCACGAAACTGTCCTTGGTGCCGCCGCCCTGGCTGGAATTGACGACCAGCGAGCCCTCGCGCAGCGCGACGCGGGTCAGCCCCCCGGGAGTAACCTCAACACCCTCGCGCCCGGTCAGGACGAAGGGCCGGAAATCGACATGCCGCGGCGCGACGCCGCTTTCGACCAGGGTCGGCACCGTCGACAGGGCCAGGGTCGGCTGCGCGATGTAGCGATGTGGCTCGGCGATCAGCGCGGCGCGGAAATGCTCGATCTGCACCTTCGTCGCGGTCGGGCCGACCAGCATGCCATAGCCCCCCGATCCATCGACCAGCTTGACCACCAGTTCGTCCAGATGATCAAGCACATAGGCCAGCGATTCCGGCTCGCGGCAGCGCCAGGTGTCGACATTCTTCAGCTTGGGCTCGGCGCCCGAATAATAGCGGACGATATCGGGCATATAGCTGTAGATCGCCTTGTCGTCCGCTATGCCGTTGCCCGGCGCGTTGAGGATGGCGACATTGCCCGCCGCATAGGCCGCGATCAGGCCGGGCACGCCCAGCATCGAGTCCGGGCGGAAGACCAGCGGATCGAGGAAGTCGTCATCCACGCGGCGATAGATGACGTCGACCTTCACCCGCCCCGCGATCGTACGCATCCAGACGATGTCGTCATCGACCACCAGATCGGCCGCTTCGACCAGCTCGACCCCCATGGAGTCGGCCAGGAAGCTGTGTTCATAATAGGCCGAGTTGTAATGGCCCGGCGTCAGCACGACGCAGGTCGGCTCGGCGACGCCGTGCGGTGCCACCGACTTCATCGTCGCGAGGAGGCGATCGGGATAGCTGTCGACCGCCGCCACGCGGAACTGTCGGAACAGCTCGGGGCAGAGGCGCAGCATCGCCTCACGATTTTCCAGCATATAGCTGACGCCCGATGGCGTGCGGGCATTGTCCTCCAGCACGAAGAAATCATCGGGTCCGGTACGAACGAGATCGATGCCGCAGATATGCGCCCAGACGCCGTGCGGCGGACGCATGCCCGCAATCTCGGGGCGGAATTGCGGATTACCGAAGATCAGGTCGGGCGGCAGGATGCCGTCGCGCAGGATCTTCCGCTCGCCATAAATGTCGTCGAGAAACGCGTTGATCGCCTCGACCCGCTGGACCAGTCCTTCGGACAGGCGCGCCCATTCGTCATGCAGAAAGACGCGCGGCACGATGTCGAACGGGATGATCCGCTCGGCCGCGTCGCTCTCGCCGTAAACCGCGAAGGTGATGCCCAGCTGGCGGAAGGTCGCCTCGGCCGATTGCTGGCGACGGCGTAGTTCGGTGTCGGATGTGTGATCGAGCCAGCGTTGCAAAGCGGCCAGTTCGGGGCGCGGCGCCGATGCGTCCAGTCCCCCCATGATTTCGTCGAACGCGGCGATAGTCCCCATCCGGTAGCTACGCTCCCCCTGCTGCCTGGGTTCCATGCTGCACCGCATGGTGGCGGGGCACAAGGGGGTCTTCCATCTATTCCTCCCCTTAAAGGGGAGGTGGCAGGCCGCCAGGCCTGACGGAGGGGTGTCCCACTATCGAGAGGGCGACACCCCTCCGTCGCGCTCCGCGCGCCACCTCCCCTTGCAGAGGAGGAATTACAGAGACTTACGCCCCGAGCTTCTCCAGCATCGACGGCGTCAGCACCTGGGGCAGCACTTGCGGCTCCTTCGCTCCCGGCGCGTAATAGAGGTAGAGCGGCACCCCCGCGCGATTATGCTGTTCGATAAAACGTCCCAGCACGGGATCGCCATCGGTCCAATCGCCGACCAGTACCGCCACCTTGTTGCGGCCGAACGCCTCGCGCACCGAGGAGCGCTCGATCGCGGCGGCCTCGTTGACCTTGCAGCTCAGGCACCAGTCGGCGGTGAAATAGGCGAAGACCGGCCGCCCCTCCTTGCGCAAGGATTCCAGCTTGGCTTCGGTGAAGGCGGTGTCGGCGGAGGCCTTGGCAATGGCGGCGGCGGGACGGACGGTCACGACGATCCCCACCGCCAGCACCAGCGCGACGATAGCGGGCCAGCCCGCGCGCCCCTTGCCGCCATGCTGACGCAGTCCCGTCCACCACAGCCCGAGCGCGATCAGCAAGGTCGCGGCAAGGCCCAGCGTCATGCCGCCGACCCCGGCCTCCTGCCCCAGCACCCAGGCAAGCGCGAGCGCGGTCAGGAACATCGGCACCGACAGGATGTGGCGCAGCCGGACCATCCACATCCCCGGCTTGGGCAGGCGACGCCGTAGCGCGGGGATGAAGCCGATCGCCAGGAAGGGCAGCGCGATCCCCAGCCCCAGCCCGGCGAACACCGCCAGCGCCGCCGCCGCCGGCAACACCAACGCCGCGCCCAGCGCCCCGGCCATGAACGGCCCCGAACACGGCGTGGCGACGAACGCCGCCAGCGCGCCGGTGGCAAAAGCGCCCATCGCCCCCGACCGCCCGGCAAAGGCCGGCGTCGGCAGCTCGAACAGCCCTGCCAGATTGAAGGCGATACCGACGACCAGCAGCAGCAGCACGCCGATCACGCGCGGGTCCTGCAACTGGAACGCCCAGCCCGCGCTCTGCCCACCGGCGCGGAGCGCCAGCAGGATGACGCCCAGGCCGACACAGACCAGCACCACCCCCGCCGTATAAGCCAGCGCCTCGGCGCGGGCATGACGTTCGTCACCGCCGCCCCGCGCCAGGCTCAGCGCCTTCAGGCTGAGGATCGGGAAGACGCAGGGCATGATGTTCAGCACCAAGCCCCCCAACACTGCGCCCAGAAAGGCCAGCGCGATCGCGCCGAACCCATGCTCGGCACTACTCGTACTAGCGATCGCGCCCGGCTTGGCGGCGAAGGCCAGGCCGTTGCCGTCGCCGATCGACAGCACGCCCGATACCGGCCCCGCTGTCGGGACCGCAGCAGCGGGAATCGACAGGATCGCCTGATCGCCCTGGCGCGTCAGCAGCTGATCGGCGGCATGGTCGATCACCCCGCTGCGATCCGGGAAGAAATAGACGTCCTTGACCGCGACCCCGGCGGGCAATGGCACGGCGATCCGTACCGTCTTGCCCTGCGTCTCGATCACGCCCTCGCCCCCCAAGGGCTTGGGCAGCGCGGCACGCCAGCGGTCGAACTGGCTACGCGTCGCCGGATCGACCGCGCCGTCACCCACCTTCAGTTGGGTCGACAGCGTCTGGGTCTCGGGAACGCAGATCGTGTCGGTACAGACCAGATAGTCGAGCTTCACCGAGACGGGCAGCGGCGTGCCCGGCGCCATCCCCGCCGGCACCGACAGGTCGACGAGCAGCGCGAAGGGCCGCTCATAGACATAGTTCATCAGCCCCGCGATCTTCAGCCGACCGGGCACCGGATAGCGCAGTTCGCCCGCCGTCACGCCGGAGGGCAAGGTCCAATGCGCCTCGGTCGGCAGGCCGGCATCGCCGCCATTCTTCCAATAGCCGTGCCAGCCCCTTTCCGGCGTGGCGACGATCGCCAGCGTCACCGTGCTGCCGGCCCGGGGCACGGCGCTTTCGGCCACCAGACGCATCGGCAGATGGATCGCACCGGGCTCCGCCGAGGGCGCGGTATCGGCCTGGGCCGGGACGGCGGCGGCGATCCACATGAATATCGCCGTCATCAGGATGTAAAACCAACCGCGCATCGACCTTGCCCTATACCCGTTTGGCGTTCCATAGCGCCGCCGTTCACGCTTTGCATCAAGGATGCCCATGACGTCGCTCCCCGTCGCGCTTCGCACCGCGCTCCTCGCCTCCGCTACCCTCTTCGCGGCGCCCCTCGCCGCCCAGCAAGCAAGCCCGGAGCCCGGCCCCGCGCCGACCAGCCTGACCAACCGTCCGGCGACGACGCCGCTCGCCCCCTTCCCCGCCACGCCGCCCAAGCTGATCGTCGCGATCTCGGTCGACCAGTTCTCGGCCGATCTGTTCGCGCAATATCGCAACCGCTTCACCGGCGGCATGGCGCGGTTGTTGACCGGCGCGGTCTTCCCCTCGGGCTATCAGAGCCATGCCGCGACCGAGACCTGCCCGGGCCACTCGACCATCCTGACCGGCTATCGCCCAGCGCATACCGGGATCATCGCCAACAACTGGGTCGACCAGACGGTGAACCGCGCCGACAAGATCGTCTATTGCTCGGAGGACGAAAGCGTCGCGGGCAACGACCATAATAACTACACCGTCTCGGACATGCATCTGAAGGTGCCGACGCTGGGCGAGCGGATGAAGACCGCCGATCCCCGCGTGCGCACCGTCTCGGTCGCGGGCAAGGACCGAGCCGCCGTGATGATGGGCGGCCACAAGATGGACGAGATCTGGTGGTGGGACGGCAAGACCTATGTCTCCTATGCCGGCCGTGCGGTGCCGCCGGTGGTCGAGCGGACGCGCAAGGCGGTGGCCGACCTGATCGCCCGTCCGCAGGAGCCGCTGCCGCTGCCCGGCTTCTGCAAGGCGGTCGATCGCCCGATCACCGTCGGTGGCCAGACGATCGGCACCGGCCGTTTCCAGCGTGCGGCGGGCGACTTGAAGGCGTTCCGCGTCTCGCCCGCTTCCGACGCGGCGGTGCTGGCGATGGCGGCGGGCTTCGTCCAGGATATGCAGCTTGGCAAGGGGCCGGCGACCGACATCCTGTCGGTGGGTCTGTCGGCGACCGATTATATCGGCCATGCGCTGGGCACCCAGGGTGCCGAGATGTGCATCCAGATGGCCGAGCTCGACCGCTCCCTGGCCGGCTTCTTCGAGGTGCTCGACCAAACCGGCGTCGATTATGAGGTGGTGCTGACCGCCGATCACGGCGCGCATGACATGACCGAGCGGCAGCAGATCCGCGCCATGCCGATGGAAAGCCATGTCACGCAAGAAGCGAGCACCAAGGACATGTCCGCCGCGATCGCGCGCGACCTGGGCCTGTCCAACACGTCGCCCGTGCTGATGAGCGCGGAGAGCGATGTCTATATCAACCGCGCGCTATCCCCCGCCGTGCGTGCGAAGGTGCTGACCGACGCCAAGCGCCGCTACGAGGCGCTGCCCCAGGTCGCCGCCGCGCTGACCCGCGACGAAATCGCCGCCACGCCTTGGCCGACCACCCCGCCCGAAACCTGGACGCTGCGCGAGCGGGCCCGTTCCTCCTTTGATCCCCAGCGATCGGGCGACCTGCTCGTGCTGCTGAAGCCGCGCGTCACAACCATCGAGGAGCCGCGTCCCGGCTATGTCGAGACCCATGGCTCGCCCTGGGACTATGACCGCCGCGTGCCGATCCTGTTCTGGCGCAAGGGGATGACGGGCTTCGAACAGCCCTTGTCGGTCGAAACGGTCGATATCGCGCCGACCCTGGCCGCGACGATCGGCCTGCCGATGACCGGCGTCGATGGCCGTTGCCTGGACCTCGATCCGGGCCCTGCGGATACGTGCAAGCGCTGAACGGATATTCCTCCCCTGCAAGGGGAGGGGGACCACCGCATAGCGGTGGTGGAGGGGTGTCACCGTCAGCGTGGACACCCCTCCGTCAGTCCTTCGGACTGCCGCCCCCCCTTACAGGGGAGGAATACCCTCGGGACGATCCACGCGGTACTGGATCGGCTTGAACGACCCGCCGTTCGAGGCCGGCGCCGAACACGCCGTCAGCCCGATCACCAAATCCATATGCGCGACGAAGCGGATATGGTCCCCCGGCCCACTCAGCGGCGGCAGGACCTCCAGCTTGCCCGTCTCGCCATTCACCGGCACGTTCATGAAGCAGTTGAACGCCACCGGTATCCGGTCAGGCAGGACGCCATGAGGCTCCAGCGCGGCGGCAAGATTGCCGAAACAGCCCCGGTGGCGCGGCAGATCGGGATAGAAATGGTCGAAGGTATCGACCGAACAGGGCGTCAGCAGGAAGTCGTGCATCCCCACCGTATCCGCGACGATCTCCAGCATCACCCGCGATCGGTTGGAATAGAGCTTGTGGCCGGTGGTCAGCCGGATCGTCTCGGCATAATCGAGCGTGCGCCCCGATGAGATGACCTCATCCAGATCGTCGGCGTTGAAGGCGAGCAGATCGGCGACCTGACGGCCGCGCGGATCGATCACCGTCAGACTATCGCCCTTGGCCATGCGAAAGGCATCGCCGCTGCGCGGGGGGATTTCGACCGGGGCGGACGCGGTCATGGCTCCACGCCGTCCGACTGCCCGGCATAGTGGAACGGGCAACGCCACCCCGCCTCAACCACGCGTCCGCTATATTGCCGTGCTTCGCTCATCTCGCCGTGACGGGCGAGCATGGGATTGCGAGATCCCGCCAGCGCCTCGTCGCGAACCATGATCTTCTCGCGCATCGTCTCATATTTTCCCTGCGCGCGCAGTATCTCGAACTGGTCGTGCAAATTGAAGATCATCGCCGGCCGGGGAAAGCGGCGGGCCGGGCGGCTAGCATGGGGATGGAGCCCGACAACAAAGAAGGCCTCCCCACCGAATGAAAGCGAAAAGTGCGGGTCGTCGGGGTCAGAGCTGACCCGCGAATCCCAGTCCTGACCCAACCAGACGTCCTTGTCCGACAGCGACTGGATACGCGCCCACACCGCCCGCTCGAACGCCGCTTCGTCCAATTCGGTCGGGCCGGCGAAGACCACGGCCAGGCTGCGAAACAATTGCGGCTCGGCGCGATACTGTTCGGCGAAACGGCGCAGCACGTCGTGGATGCGAAGATCATCCCAGGCGCTGGCGATATCCCGCGCGCCCAAAATCTCCAGCGTCCCGCGCGCCATGGCCGACTTGGCGCCGACACAGGGAAAATCGGCGGCGGCAATATGCGCGCGGAGAAGATCGGCGGACTCTCCCCCGCTGGGGTCGGTCACGGGAAAAAGGCTGCTTCGGGTTTCTGACATGGGTTGGGCAAACGCGGCGAGCATAAGCCGCGTTCCCGAAAAACCGATCAAAGACAGAGGATTGGCTAACTCTCTTGACAAAGTTGATAAAGATCAAGGTGGGAACTTGGGGCTACCCGATCTTAGCCATGCCCATTCTGGGGAATCGCTATACCGTGCAGCGGGTGGGTCACTCCGACGCGCTCCACCGCCGGGCGCCCATAGTGATAGCCCTGGTGCCAAGTCGCCCCGCTGAAGAAAGCGATATCGGCCATGGCCTGCGTCTCCACCCCCTCGACAATGACCGTGCCGCCCAGTTCGCGGATCAGGCCGATCAGATAGGGCAGGCTGTGGCAGGGACTTTCGGTCCGTGCCGCCCGCTGAAGGAACAGCCCGTCGATCTTCACCAGCGCGGGCATGAGGTCCATCAACTGTCGGATCGAGGTATAGCCCGCTCCGAAATCGTCGAGCGCCAAGGTCACGCCGATTGCACGCAGGCGCTGCGCGAAGGCTATGGTCTGACCGATATGGGTGATCTGCTCGGTCTCGGTGATCTCCACCACCAAACGGCGCGACAGGTCGGGGTCTTCGGCCAGATCAGCCAGCACGCCGCCCCACCAGCCGTTCAGATGCGCCGATGTCGCCGAGATGTTGACGCCCAGCGTGGCGGACGGATCGGCGCGAAGATGCTCGAGCACCAGATCGACCATCAGCCGGTCGAAGCTGGATGCAAGCCCCGTTCGCGCCAAGGCGGGAAAGACCAAAGCCGGCGACAGCAGATGCGCCGGCCCGGCAAAGCGCGCCAGCCCTTCATGATAGAGGACGTGATCGGGATGGCGGTAATCGCACACCCTCTGCCAATGCACGGCGACACGCCCCTCGCGCATGCAACGAAAGGCCTCGACCGCGATGTGCATGTCGCTTTCATACAAGACCGGCCAGCGCTCGCCATGGTCACGGCGGATTTCCCGCGCCCGGCGGTAACAGGGCACATTATCCCCTCGCCAGGAGATGATGGCATGGACCATGACCTCCTGACCATCGTCGGGCATCAGAATGGAAATGGGATCGGCACTCAGCCGATAGCATAGATCGGCCAGACGCGGATCGGAGTCCCCATCACCCGATGCCAGCCGAAACGCGCCGCGACGACGCGCAGGCTCAAAGGCGAGCCCGGCCTCGGCCAGACGATCGCGAACACAGGCGACGACCTGATCGACGACGGAAAGACCCCAACAAGCTTCGATCAGCGCAAGATTGCTGATCTCAATGTCATAATAGCCATCCGACATAGCAAGGCACCCCCGCACAGGCGGCGCGTCACAGTCCCACCCCCGGTGAACGTGCCGATAATATTGCGGGTAGTTAGCAAGCGCGCCTACTGTTGCAAAGAGACAACATTTTCATTAACCATAAATATTACGGCACCGTACCGATGACTTCGATCCTGCTCGGCGACGCTTTAACTTATGTAATCAAACTGAAATCCCAGTTTAGTCGAGATTGGGCCGCAACCATCGCGTTGCCAGTGCCATATCGACGCCACGCCGCGTCGCATAATCGGCCACCTGATCCTCGCCGATCCGCGCCACGCCGAAATACTCCGCCTGGGCATGACCGAAGTAGAAGCCGCTGACCGCCGCCGTTGGCAGCATCGCGAAGCTGTCGGTCAATTCCAGTCCGACGGCCTGTTCGGCACCGAGCAGATCGAACAAGGTGCGCTTGATGCTGTGTTCCGGGCACGCGGGATATCCCGGCGCGGGGCGGATGCCGCGATACTGTTCGCGGATCAGCGCTTCGTTGGTCAGTTGCTCGTCCGGCGCATAGCCCCAGAGCGTGGTGCGGACATGTGCGTGCAGCCGCTCGGCAAACGCTTCGGCCAAGCGATCGGCGAGCGCCTTCAGCAAGATGTCGTTGTAATCGTCATGCTGGCTGCGGAAGCGTTCGATATGCGCATCGATACCATGGATGCCGACCGCGAAGCCGCCGATCCAATCTCCCGCCGGATCGATGAAGTCAGCCAGGCACATATTGGCACGGCCTTCGCGCTTGGCGATCTGCTGGCGGAGGAAGGGGATGCGGGTCTCCCTGCCATCCGCCGTCAGGATTACATCGTCGCCGTCGCGGCGGCAGGGCCAGAGCGCGGCGACACCGCGCGCGGTCAGCCATTTCTCGGCGACGATCCTGTCGAGCATGGCCTGCGCATCAGCATAAAGGCCACTGGCGCTCTCGCCGACCACTTCGTCGGTCAGGATGGCGGGGAAATTGCCCGCCAGTTCCCAGGCGCGGAAGAAGGGCGTCCAGTCGATATAGTCGCGCAGGTCGGACAGGTCCCAATCCTGATAGACATGGACGCCCGGCTGCTTCGGATCGCCCGCCTTCAACGCCATGTCCGCCACGAACCCACGCGCGCGCGCTTCCTCCAGCGGCAGGAGGGCATTGGCCCCCTTGCCTTCGCGCGCCTTGCGGACGGCTTCGTAATCGGCGGCGACCTGCGCGACATAAGGATCGCGCTGGGTATCGGACACGAGCGTGGTGGCCACGCCGACCGCGCGGGATGCGTCGAGGACATGCACCACCGGCCCCGAATAAGCGGGCGCGATGCGCAGCGCGGTGTGGACCTTGGACGTGGTCGCGCCGCCGATCAGCAGCGGCATGGTCATGCCCGCGCGCTGCATCTCCTCGCCCACCGTCACCATCTCGTCGAGCGATGGGGTGATGAGGCCCGACAGGCCGATCATGTCGGCGTCATTCTCGTTCGCCGCCTCGATGATCTTCGACCAAGGGACCATGACGCCCAGATCGACCACCTCGAAGCCGTTGCACTGGAGCACGACGCCGACGATGTTCTTACCGATATCGTGGACGTCGCCCTTCACGGTCGCCAGCACGATCTTGCCCTTGCCCTTGGCGCCCGGCTCCTTGGCGGCCTCGATGAAGGGGAGCAGGTGGGCGACGGCCTTCTTCATCACCCGCGCGGACTTGACGACCTGCGGCAGGAACATCTTGCCCGATCCGAACAGGTCGCCGACGACGTTCATCCCGTCCATCAGCGGTCCTTCGATCACCTCGATCGGCCGCGCGAATTGCTGGCGGCATTCCTCGGTATCGTCGACGACATGCGCGTCGATGCCCTTGACCAGCGCATACTCCAGCCGCTTGGTCACCGGCAGGCTGCGCCATTCGGCCGCCTGCTTCTCCGCCACCGCATCGGTGCCGCGATAGCGCTCGGCCAGCGCGACCAGCCGCTCGCCTGCCTCGGGATCACGGTTGAGGACGACATCCTCGCACGCCTGGCGCAGTTCGGGATCGATCGTGTCATACACATCGAGCTGGCCCGCATTGACGATCGCCATGTCCATGCCCGCCGGGATGGCGTGATAGAGAAACACCGAGTGCATCGCGCGGCGCACCGGTTCGTTACCGCGGAACGAGAAGGACAGATTCGACAGACCGCCCGAGATATGGACGTGCGGGCAGCGCGCCTTGATCTCGCGGCACGCCTCGATGAAATCGACGCCATAATTGTTATGCTCTTCGATGCCGGTCGCGACCGCGAAGACATTGGGGTCGAAGATGATGTCTTCCGGCGGAAAGCCGATGCCCATCAGCAGGTCATAGGCGCGCGCGCAAATCTCGACCTTGCGGTCCTTGGTGTCCGCCTGCCCGACCTCGTCGAACGCCATCACCACCACCGCCGCGCCATAGGCCATGCAGCGGCGGGCGTAATGGAGGAACGCCTCCTCGCCTTCCTTCATGCTGATCGAGTTGACGATCGGCTTGCCCGAGACGCACTTCAGCCCCGCCTCGATCACGCTCCATTTCGAGCTGTCGATCATGATCGGCACGCGCGCGATATCGGGCTCGGCGGCGATCAGCTTTAGGAAGGTCGTCATGGCGAATTCGGCGTCGAGTAGCCCTTCGTCCATGTTGACGTCGACCACCTGCGCGCCATTCTCGACTTGGCTGCGCGCCACCTCCACCGCGCGGGTGTAATCACCCGCCAGGATCATCTTCTTGAACGCGGCCGAACCGGTGACGTTGGTCCGCTCGCCGACATTGACGAAATTGGTGGAGGAGGCAGTCTGAGTCATATTTCGATCTCTATTCCTCCCCTGCAAGGG
>NZ_BBJS01000011.1 GCF_000739895.2 Sphingomonas paucimobilis NBRC 13935 | reverse complement strand
CAGTTTCTCGACCAGCTCGTCGACCGAGCCGACCTTGACGCCCGCCTGGCGCTTACCGGGCTCGGCGACATGGGTGATCGTCAGGCGCGGCGCGATGTCGACGCCGTAATCGGCCGCCGTCTTGGTCGCCATCGGCTTGGACTTGGCCTTCATGATGTTGGGGAGCGACGCATAGCGCGGCTCGTTGAGGCGCAGGTCGGTGGTGACGATCGCGGGCAGCGTGAGGGCCACCGTCTCCAGGCCGCCATCGACCTCGCGGGTGACGTTGGCGGTCTGGCCGTCGATCTCGACCTTGGACGCGAACGTGCCCTGTGCCCAGCCGAGCAGCCCGGCGAGCATCTGGCCGGTCTGGTTGTTGTCGCCGTCGATCGCCTGCTTGCCCAGGATGACGAGGCCGGGCTGTTCCTCCTCGACCACCTTGGCGAGCAGCTTGGCGACGCCGAGCGGCTCCACCGGCTGGTCCGAAGTGATGAGGATCGCCCGGTCCGCGCCCATGGCGAGCGCGGTGCGCAGCGTGTCCGCCGCCTTGGGCTCGCCGATCGAGACGACGACCACTTCCGCAGCCGCCCCCTTCTCCTTCAGCCGGATCGCCTCTTCCACCGCGATCTCGTCGAACGGGTTCATCGACATCTTCACGTTCGCCAGATCGACGCCCGTCCCGTCCGCCTTCACACGCGGCTTCACGTTATAATCCAACACCCGCTTCACGGGCACGACGATCTTCATCAAATCAAACTCCGTCAGAAGCTGAAGCGGCCACCGATCGACGCCACGAACGCACGCGCATTCTGCACCTGGCCGTTGGTCAGGATCGGCGTCTGCACGGCCGTACCCGCATAGGCGGCGGTGCGACGGTCGATGCTAGCGTTGGTGAAGTCGATATAGCTGCCCGCCGCATCCAGCGTGAAGCGCGGCGTCACCTGGTACGAGCCGCCGATCGAGTAGTTCCAGCGGTTCGCATCGGGCACGCGCGCGTCGCGATTGCCGTTCTGGGTCGGGGTGATGCCGCGCTGCACGCCCGCGCGCAGGGTCAGGCGGTCATTGGCCGCATAATCGAAACCGCCAGCCAGCGAGAAGCTGTTCTTGTAGTTCTCGGGGATCGCGGTGTTGATCGGCGCGCCGAGGCGGATCGCGTCGAAATCGGCCCAGGTGAAGCGCACCGCCTGGGCGTTGAGCGTCAGCTTGTCAGTGGCGCGGAAACGGCCCGCAACGATGATCTGCGCCGGGGTATAGAATTCCGCCGTCGCGCCATCGACCGTCCGGTTCTGGCCTGCGAGGGGCCCGAGCAGACCGCCCACTTCCAGGCTGCCCTTGAGCTGGTGCTTGATGCGCGACTTGTAGCTGATGCCGACGGTTGCCCAGTCATTGTGCAGCTGCACACCGGCGGTCCATCCCAGATCCCAGCCATCGCCCTTCAGGCGCTGGAAACCATCGGGCAGCGCCGAGGACAGGTTGGGCAGCGCATTGCCCAGCTCGGCCTTGGTATATTCGACGTTCAGCGCGCCGCCGACGCGCAGCCAGTCGAGCAGCGCCACGCCGACCGAGGGCTGGATGTCGATGGTCCGCAGCTCGGTCTTGAGCGCGCTGTAGCGGGCCCAGCTATTCGCCTCATATTCGGTGGTGAAGCTGTAGGGCGAGGTCACCGCCAAGCCGACCGCGACCCGGTCGTTCAGCGGGAAAGCGACCGCGCCCGAGGGGACGACACCGCGATTGATCGGATCGCTCGACACCCGGTTGCCACCGACCGGCTGGAAGGTCTGGCCCGGGCGGCGGATCAGCGTGCCGGTATCGACGACATCGCCCTTGGGAATGATCGCCGAGGCGCCGAGCACCGCTTCGCCGCGTTCCATACCGGCGATCGATGCCGGGTTCCACCACAGCGACGACGCGCCGGTGTCGGCACCCTCACCCGAAAAGGCGCGGCCCTGGCCACGAGTCGACTGTTCCTGAAGATAGAAGGCCTGGCCATGCGCCGCCCCCGCAAAGGCGAAGGACGAAGACAGGATGGCGGTCGCCAGGAGCGGAGCCTTAAAGGACTTGGTCATGAGCATACTCCCCGGAAATATTTTGTGATTAGGCAAAAGGATCAGCGAATACGGGTCCAGGTCTGCGTCTTGCAGAGCGGCACGAAGACGCAGCCGCGCACCTTCAGCGTGTCGGGCCCTTCGGGCGTCAACTTGGCGCTATAGGTCTTGCCGTCCTCGGCATTGTAGATGGTGCCGCCGCTCCAGACATTGCCGTCCTGCGAAAAGCCCTGAAGGATCAGCAGGTTCTTGAGCGGGCGATTGCGCAGCTTGGCATCGCGGTTGTTCTGGTCGGTCAGATTGGGATTGGTGCGCAGCTTTTCGGAGCTGAGGATCCGGCCACAAACCGAGTTGCCGCACTTCTGGATTTCAACCACGCCACCGCGCGTCTGGGTCTGCCAGCGACCGATCACCGTGTCCGCATTCGCACCGGCCGCCGCCAGGGCCATGGCCGTCAGGGTCAACAACATGCCTCTTCTCCTCTCCACACCCGCCATTCGGGCCGGAACGCCGCTTTATGCACGGTCGCCCCCGAATTTCCCTATACGTCCGTCACGTGACGCATAGGACAACATCCTTCTATGACTACGATGCCGACTGACCTCAATCAAGTCCCGCCGGCATCGTGTCACCTCAAAACGCCTCCAATTCCAGCGCCATCGTCGAACGCTTGCCCGACTTGATCGCCAGGAACGCCGCCGTCGCCTGCGGCAGGATGCGATCGAAGAAGAAACCGGCGGTGGCGAGCTTGGCGGTGTAGAACGCCGCCTCGTCCGTGCCCTCGGCGAGCCGCTCGGTCGCGATCCGCGCCGATTTCAGGAAGCAGTGGCCGATGCCGACCAGCCCGAGCAGCCGCAGATAATCGGTCGCCGCCGCGCCCGCTTCCTCGGGGTCCTTCATGCCCTTCTGCGCGATCATGCCGGTGCTAAGCTGCAACGCGCCGAAGGCCTGCTGGAGCGCGGCGGCCCAGCCGGTGAGCGCCTTGTCCTCATGCTTGGTCAGCGCCTCGACCTGCTCGGACACTGCATGGAAGAAGGGACGCATATAGCGGCCCATATGCGCCGGCATCTTGCGACCGACCAAGTCAAGCGCCTGGACGCCGTTGGTGCCTTCGTAGATCTGGGCGATGCGGGCGTCGCGGACGAACTGCTCGATACCATGGTCGCGAATGAAGCCATGGCCGCCATGCACCTGCACCGCCAGATTGGCCGCGTCAAAGGCCAGGTCGGTGAACAATGCCTTCACGACCGGGGTCATCAGCGCGACGAAATCGGCCGCGCGCGCCTTGTCGGCCGGGTCGATGGCATGGGCCTCGGCATCCAGACCACGCGCCGCCCATTGGCCCAGCGCCCGACAGCCTTCGGCATAGACGCGCATCGTCATCAGCATCCGGCGTACGTCCGGGTGGACGATGATCGGGTCGGCGGGCAGATCGGGCCGCTTCGCGCCGCCCAGTGCCCGGCCTTGCAGGCGATCCTTGGCGTAAGCGACAGCCGACTGATAGGCGATCTCGTTGACGCCCAGACCCTGAATGCCCACCGACACACGCTCGGTGTTCATCATCGTGAACATGGCGGCCAGGCCCTTGTTCAGCTCGCCGACGACCCAGCCCTTGGAGTCGTTGAACTCCAGCTGGCAGGTGGCCGATGCCTTCAGGCCCATCTTGTGCTCGATCGCCGCGACGCTGACGCCGTTGGCCGGACCGACCGAGCCGTCGTCCTTGGGCAGATATTTCGGCACCAGGAACAGGCTGATCCCCTTCACCCCCTTGGGCGCATCGGGCGTGCGCGCGAGGACGAGGTGGATCACGTTATCGGTCAGGTCATGGTCGCCCGCCGAGATGAAGATCTTGCCGCCGGTGATCGCATAGGAGCCATCCTCCTGCGGCTCGGCACGGGTGCGCAGCAGCCCCAGATCGGTGCCGCAATGCGCCTCGGTCAGGCACATCGTCCCCGACCATTCGCCCGAGATCATCTTGGGCAGATAAAAGCTCTTGAGGTCTTCCGAGCCATGGCCCATCAGCGCGGTGGTCGCGCCGTGGGTCAGGCCGGGATAAAGGCTGAACGACAGGTTGGTCGCGCAGATCATCTCCTCGACCAGCTTGTTCACCGCCTCGGGCAGCCCCTGCCCGCCATATTCGACCGGCGAGGCGAGCGCGGCCCAGCCGCCTTCGCAGAACTGGCTATAGGCTTCCTTGAACCCGGCGGGCGTGCGGACGACGCCATTCTCCAGCTTGCAGCCTTCGATGTCGCCGGTGGCGTTGAGCGGCAGCAGCACTTCCTGCGTGACGCGTGCCGCCTCTTCGAGGATGGCGTCGTACAGTTCGGGACCGAATTCGTCCTGCCCCGCGACGGGGCCGAACTCGTCCTCCTTGAACAGTTCGTGGAGGACGAAACGCATGTCGCGTAGCGGCGCGTTATAGACTTGCATGGGATTATCCTCTCCCGATCAATTGCGCAGCGGCTTGCCGGTTTCGAGCATATGCTCGACCCGCGCCTGGGTCCGCGCATCCTTGACGCTTTCCATGAAGGCGGCGCGTTCCAGCTTGAGCAGCTGATCCTCGCTCACCTCGTCGATCAGGTCGGCCTCGCCGCCGGTGACGATGTTCGCCAGACGGCCCGCCACCACCACGTCGTACGGCGTGGCGACGCCCTTCTTGGCGAAGTCGGCAACCGCGCCGTTGAAAGCGACCCGTCCGGCCGCACCCGGCAGGCGGAAGATCGGCTTTTCGGGCGGCTGATAGCCCTCGACCAGCGACAGCGCCTTCTGCTTGGCATCGGCCAGCAACCGGTCGCGGTTCATGGTGATGCCGTCGTCCTTGCGGAGATAGCCCAAGTCCTTGGCCAGCGCCGCCGAGCGCGACACTTGCGCGGTCGAGATGGTCTCGAACGCCTTCATGACCGCAGGCATCGGCCCCTTGGGCATCTTGGGCGATTTGGCGAGGCGATCGATCAACTCGCCATTGCCGCCCCAGCCGGGCACCAGACCGACGCCGGTCTCGACCAGGCCGATATAGCTTTCCGCATGGGCCTGGATCGCATCGGCATGGAGCAGGATTTCGCAACCACCGCCCAGCGCCATGCCCGCCGGTGCGGCGACCACCGGGAAAGGCGCGTATTTCAGCGCCTTGTACGCCTGCTGCCCCGCGACGACCAGCTTGTCGACCTCGCCCCAGGCCGCGATGTTCACCGCGAACATGGCGAGGCCGAGATTGGCACCGGCCGAGAAGTTGCTGCCCTCGTTATAGACGACCAGCGCCTTATACTGGCTCTTCACCAGCGCGATGGTCTTCTGCAGGAGCGACAAAACCTGCTCGTCCAGCGCGTTCATCTTGCCAGTGAACTCGAACGCCACGACGCCGTCACCGACATCCCAGGCCGAGGCCGAACCGTTCTTGAGCAGCGGCTCAGAGCGCAGCTTGATGTCTTCCAGCAGCAGCACGCCTTCGGCGCGGACGACATCGGCATAGTCGCCGCCGACCGTCAGATACTGACGCTTGCCATCGACCACGCGGTAGAAAGGACGGTCGCCCGCGGTCTCCAGCAGCGCCGGGACCGGCTTGCCCTCGGCGCGGAGCCGCTCGGCCAGCTTGCCCGGCCCCATCCGGTCGATCAGCTCGAACGGACCGAACTTCCAGTTATAGCCCAGCTTCATCGCGTCATCGATCGCGACCACATCGTCGGCCGCCTCGCCGACCAGACCCGCCGCATAGGACAGGACAGGACCCAGGATCGCCCAGGCATAGTCGCCGACCTTGCCCGGCGTCGCGACCAACGCGGCCAAATCCTTCTCGGCACGGCCGGGCAGACGATCTGGCTTCTTCTCAGGCCGGTATTCGCCGGTCTGGAGGTCGAGCGACTGCTTGGCCTTGGTCCCATCGGGCTTCTTGTCGAGGCGATAGAAACCGCCCTTGCCCTTGCGACCGGTAAAGCCTTCCGCGATCATCTTGTCGATCAGCGGCAGCGGGCGGATCGTGTCGAAATAGGCGTCACCCTCCGGCAGGGTCGAGGACAGCGACTTGGCGAGCAGCGGCATCAGGTCGATGCCGACCAGGTCGAGCAGCCCAAAAATGCCGGTCTTGGGCACGCCCATCGGCCGCCCACCGATCTGGTCCGCCTCCTCGACGGTCAGCCCCTGGTCGAGCGCGGCGTTGAGCGCGATCGCCAGCCAATAGGTGCCAATGCGGTTGGCGATGAAGCCCGGCGTGTCCTTGGCGCGGACGATCCGCTTGCCCATGCGGTGATCGACGAACTGCTCGACCTTGGCGGCGACACCGGCGTCGGTATCGGGCGAGGTCACGATCTCGATCAGCCGCATATAGCGCGGCGGATTGAAGAAATGGGTGATGAGGAAGTCTTGTCTGAACTGCGCCGACCGCCCCTCGACCAGATGGCCGAGCGGAATGGTCGAGGTGTTGGACGACACCGCCGTGCCAGGACGCTTCAATTCCTCCAGCCGGGCATAAAGCGCCTGCTTGATGTCCAGCCGCTCGACCACCGCCTCGACGATCCAGTCGCACTCGGCGACCTTGCCCAGGTGATCCTCGATATTGCCCGTTTCCACCAGCTTGGCGGCGGCAGGCGACATGAAGGCCGCGGGCTCGGTCTTGAGCATCTTCGCCACGGCACCCTTGGCGATGGCGTCGCGATCGGCACCGTCCTTGGGCACGATGTCGAGCAGCAGGACGGGGACACCGGCATTGGCAACCTGCGCCGCGATGCCAGCTCCCATCACCCCTGCGCCGATCACGCAAACCTTATTGATCGTGTCAGCCATCATGCACGCTCCAGAACCGTGGCGATGCCCTGCCCGCCGCCGATGCACTGGGTGGCAAGCGCATAGTGGCCGCCGTCACGTGCCAGCAGCGCGGCTGCCTTGCCGACGATGCGCGCGCCGGTGGCGCCCAGAGGATGGCCGATCGCTATCGCGCCGCCATCCTTGTTGATCGTCTCGTCCTTGAGGCCCAGATCGCGGATGCAGGCGATCGCCTGGCTGGCAAAGGCTTCGTTGATCTCGACCACGTCGAGGTCGCTGGCCGACACGCCCGCGCGCGCCAGCGCCTTCTTGGACGAACCGATCGGGCCGAGGCCCATCGTCTCAGGCTCGCAGCCCGAAATACCGACCGACTTGATACGGGCCAAGATTTTCAGACCATGTTTCTTGGCGAACTCTTCCGAGGTAACGAGTACCGCCGCCGCGCCATCGGTCAGCGGCGACGCGGTACCCGCCGTCACCGTACCGTCCTTGTCGAAGGCAGGCTTCAGGCCGGACAGGACTTCCTCGGTCGTGTCGGGACGGATCAGACCGTCCTCGGTGACATCGCCCGCCTTGGTGTGGATCGGCACGATCTCATCGGCCAGACGCCCGGCGGCGCGGGCCTCGGCGGCCTTCTTCTGGCTGGCGACCGCGAACTTCTCCTGTTCGGCGCGGGTGATCTGATACTTCTGCGCGACATTCTCGGCAGTCTGGCCCATGCCCATATAGGCGCCCGGCCGCGCGGCCGCGAGTTCGGGGTTGGGCAGCGGATTATAGCCCCCCATCGGCACGCGGCTCATCGACTCGATGCCGGCGCAGATGAAGGCCTCGCCTGCGCCGATCTGGATCTGGCCCATGGCGATATGGATCGCCGACATGGACGATCCGCAGAAGCGGTTCACCGTCATGCCGCCGACCGACAATGGCAAGTCCGCGAGCAGGCCGATCAGCCGCGCGACGTTCATCCCCTGCTCGCCCTCGGGAAAGGCGCAGCCCAGGATGATGTCCTCGATTTCGGCGGGATCGACGCCGCTGCGCTCGATGAGTCCCCGAATCACCTGGGCGGCGATATCATCGGGGCGAACCCGGGCCAGGGCACCCTTGCCCGCCTGCGTAAAGGGAGAGCGGGCATAGCCGGCGATCACGATGTTGGTCATCCAATCCTCTCTTGTGCGGTCATCTTTGGGCTTGCAGCCTCACGTTAAGGTGCGTTACCTACCCTATACGTAAACACCATAAGAAACTCGACCGCAATCGACAACCGGGTATGGTCGAAAAAATATCGAAGGAGAGCCGCACGATGACGATCGGATCTGTCGCAGAGGCTGGAGGTGGGGGCGCCAGGGGGCAGGCGACGGGACGACCACTGTCGTTCGAGCCGCGGTTGCTGACCGACATGTTCGAGACTACGGTACGGCGGCATCGGGATCGCCCCGCCATCGATTTCATGGGTCGAATCACCCGCTATGGCGAACTCAGCGACATGGTCGATCGCGCCGCCGCCGGGCTTCAGGCGCTGGGGGTCAAGCCGGGTATGCGGGTCGCGCTCTGCCTGCCCAATATCGTCTATTACCCGGTCCTGTTCTTCGCGACGCTGAAGGTCGGTGGCATCGTCGTCAACGTCAACCCGCTCTATGTCGAGCGCGAGCTGTGCCATCTTCTGGAGGACTCGGGCGCGGAGATCATCGCGACCTGTGACATTCCCGACATCTATGAACGGGTCAGCAAGGCCGCCGACAAATTGGCGTTGCGCCATGTCATCGCCTGCCCCGTCGCCGACGCCCTGCCGGTCGTGAAGGGCTGGGCCTATCGGCTGCTCAAGCGCTCGATGATCGCCAAGCCGGGCCCCGCCCCCCGCCACCTGACCTTCGCGCAGATGATGAAGCGGGGCACCCAGACCAGCCCCGTCTCCGCCAAGCCCGACGACGTGGCCGTGCTGCAATATACCGGCGGCACCACCGGCAGCCCCAAGGCGGCGATGCTGTCCCATGCCAATCTGATCGCCAATGCCGATGCGATGGTGGTGCACACCGGCGGCGAGGAGGCGATCGGCGAGGAACGTATCCTGGGCGTCCTGCCCCTCTTCCACGTCTTCGCGCTCACCACGGTGCTCAGCTTCGCCATCCGCGTCGGCGCCGAGATGATCCTGCTGCCCCGGTTCGAGCTGGATCAGGTGCTCAGGACCATCGCGCGCAGCAAGCCGACCTATTTCCCGGCCGTCCCCACCATCTACAATGCGATCGCGGGCGTGGCCGAGGCACGCAGCGTCGACCTGTCGGCGATCAAGGCCTGTATCTCGGGCGGTGCGCCGCTTCCCGCCGAGGTGCGCGTCGCGTTCGAGACGACGACCGGCGGCAAGCTGGTCGAGGGCTATGGCCTGTCGGAAGCGTCGCCGATTATCACCTGCAACCCGCTGACCGGTGAGAATAAGGGCGGGTCGGCCGGCCTCCCCTTCCCCGGCACCACGATCGAGATCCGCGACCGCGACAATCCCGACCGGCTGATGCCGCCGGGTGAGGTCGGCGAAATCTGCGCGCGCGGGCCACAGGTGATGTCCGGCTATTGGAACAAGCCGGCGGAGAGCGAGCAGGTCTTTATCGACGGCGCGCTGCGCACGGGCGATGTCGGCTATCTCGACGAGGACGGTTATCTGTTCATCGTCGACCGGATCAAGGACGTGATCCTGTGCGGCGGCTATAACGTCTATCCGCGTATGATCGAGGAAGCGCTGTACGAGCATCCCGCCGTCGCCGAGGCGGTCGTGATCGGCGTGCCCGATGCCTATCGTGGCCAGTCGCCCAAGGCCTTTGTCACTCTGACCCCGGACCATGAGGTTTCCCCTACGGAATTGCGTGTATTTCTACAGGACAAGGTCAGCAAGATCGAGCTTCCCCGCGAGGTCGAAATCCGCAAGAGCCTGCCCAAGACCTTGATCGGCAAATTGTCGAAAAAGGAACTGGTCGAGGAAGAACTGGCGAAGGCGGCCGCCAAGGCGGCTGCGGGTGGGGGAACGACAGGGTGAGTGACGAAGAGGAGTTGCGCGGCATCCAGGATGTGGCCAACAGCCTGGGTGTGACGACGCGGACATTGCGCTTCTACGAGGATCGCGGCCTGATCGAGCCGCGCCGCGTCGGCACCGCGCGTGTCTATTCGAAGCGCGAAACGGGCCGGATGCAATTGATCCTGCGCGGCAAGCGGCTGGGCTTTTCGCTGCGCGAGATCGAGGAGTTTTTGCGGCTCTACGACGCCGATCCTCAGCATGTCGAACAGATGCGCGTGCTGGCCGAGCGATGCCGCGAGCGTATCGACGAGCTACGCCAGCAAATGACGGCGCTCATCCAGACGGTCGAGGAACTGGAGACGATCGAACGCGAAGCGCATGAGCGAATCGGCGCGGCCGAGAAGGTGTGAAAGGCCGGTGCATATCCCCCCTGGAAGGCGAGATAGCAGGGCGAAGCCCTGACGGAGGAGCGTCAGCGATCGCGAGCGTAGTACATTCAAGGCGTGCGGCGCCCCTCCAGCTTCGCTGGTCCTATCCCCTTACGGGAGGTCGGTGCAAAACCGGCCACACCATTCCGGCGAAGGCCAAGATCCAGTTGGGTAAACGCCGGTAAGCCGCCCCATCGCGTCGCGACTGGACCCCGGCCTTCGCCGGGGTGGAGCACATGAAGAAGATCAAGCTTCGCAACGATCCCCATCAGGGAGGACGCGTGACCCTGGCGGCGATTGATCCGATGGGCTCCGTTCAACCCGTGGGTGCCGCAATATTAATCGCGAAGGATCACGCCCCGGTCGGCGCGCGCCAGCCCAGCCCGAGCGCCTTTTGCAACGCCACATAGTCGTTGGTCAGTCCGGCGACCGCCTGCGACAGTGATTGCTGTGCCGATACGCGCTGCCGCTCGGCATCCAGCGTGTCGATCAGCGTCGCGGCGCCCGCGCGGTAGCGTTGCTGCATCAGCACTGCCGAGCGATCGGCCGAAGCCTTGGCCCGAGCCAGCGTCGCGACCGTGTTGCGACGCGCGCGGAACCGGGCGAGCGCATCCTCCGCATCGCGCAGCGCCGACAGGACCGCCCCGCGATACTGCGCCTCCGCTTCGTCCCGCGCGCCCTCGGCTTGGCCGACACGGGCGTTGGCGCGACCGAAGTTCAGCACGTTCCACTGGAGCATCGGCGCGCCTAGCGTCACCAGATTGTCGAGATCGGTCAGCGCGTCGAGCGACGTGCCGCCGATGCCGATGATTCCCATCAGGTTGAGCCGCGGAAACTTCGCCGCCTCCGCCACGCCGATGCGGGCGGTCTGCGCCGCTAGACGGCGCTCGGCGGCGCGGATGTCGGGTCGGCGTTGCAACAGCGAGGTCGGATCACCCACTGCCACCTGCGCGGGCGGCAAGGGCACCGGCGCCGCCTGCCCCAGGCGCTGGTCGAGCGTTCCCGGCGCTTCGCCGATCAGAATGGCCAGCGCGTTGAGATAGGTCTCGACCGAGGCCGAGAGCGGCAGGATCTGTGCATCGGTGCTTTCCACCTGATTGCGCAGCCGCTCGACCTCAAGCTGCGAGGCGGTGCCGTTGTTGAACCGCTGCTGCGTCAGGTTCAGCGTGTCGCGCTGCATCCGCGATGCCTCACGCGCCAGGATCAGCCGCTGCTGCGCGTCGCGAAGCCCGACATAAGCCTGGGCGACATCCGCGCTGAGCGACACTTGCGCGTCGGCGACATTGGCCTCCGCCGCCGCCGCATTGGCCCGGGCCGCCTCGACCGTGCGGCGCTGGCCACCGAACAGATCAATCTCCCAGCTCGCATCGAAGCCGAGATTGAAGAAGTCGAGGCTCTGTCCGCCCGAACCACCGCCGGCCGCACCGCCATTGGCACCACCCTGGCCACCGCCTTGCTCGCCGCCACCCTGTTGCTGCCCGCCACCGAGATTGATCCCCGGCAGGTCGGCATGGAGATAGGTCGCACTGGCATTGGCATTGGGCGCCTGATTGGCCCGCTCCAGCCGCAGCGAGGCGCGCGCCTGCTTCAACCGTGCCTGCGCCACCGCGACATTGGGATTGGCGGCCAGCGCCTGCTCCTCCAGCCAGGTGAGCATCGGGTCGTTCAACGTCGTCCACCACTCGGCGACCGCAGGTGCGGTCGTCGCGACGCTGGCATCGGCGCGGGCGAAGCCGGCGGGCGGTTGCGCCGCCGAACCGACACCCTTGGGAGGTCCCGCATAATTGGGCCCGACGGTGCAGGCCCCCAGCAGGAGGAGCGGAATCAGGGAAAGCTGCTTGCGCATCATGGGTCTCAATGCATCGCCACGGGGCCGCCCTGGGGCAGCGGGCGGAGGAAGAGGACGAGCGGCATCACCATCAGGATGCCCACGCACAAAATCCAGAACAGGTCGTTATAGGTCATCACCAGCGCCTGTTGCCGGATGGTATTGCCGATCATGCGATAGGCCGCCTCGGTACTGCCGAATTGCTGGGTCAGCCCGGTAAGCCAGTCCTGCACCGACTGGGCATTGGCCGACAGCGATTCCTCCAGACGCCGCTCGTGCAGGAAGCTGCGCTGGTCCTGGACGGTCGCGATACCGGCCAAGGCGAAGGAGCCGCCCAGATTGCGCGCTGCGCTGAACAGCCCGGCGGCGTCACCGGCCTGTTCGGGCGGCACCGAGGAGATTGCCGCCTGGTTCAGGAACAACATGCCTAGGATGGTGCCGACGCCGCGCAACAACTGGGAGTCGGTGAACGAACTGCCGGTCGAGTCCGCCGTCAGCACGGTGTCGATCCCTGCGCTCAGCGCCATGATGCCCAGCCCCAGCGCCACCGCGATACGGATATCGACCTTTTTGATCAGGAACGGAGTGAAGGGCATCATGATCAGGCTGGGAATGCCGCTGAGCAGCACCACCTTGCCCGCCTGGAACGCGTTATAACCGGCGATCGCGGCCAGGAACTGCGGGATCACATAGGAGGTACCGTAGAGCACCATGCCCAGCACGATGCCCATGATGACCACGCTGCCGAACTGGCGGTCGAGGAGCAGCTTCAGCCGGATGACGGGCCGCGACGCGACGAACTGGCCGGCGAACAACAGGCCGAAGCCGATGATCGACAGGATGGTCAGCTCGATGATTTCACGCGACTCGAACCACTGCTCGCGTTGGCCTTCTTCCAGCACGACGGTCAGGCCGCCCAACCCCAAAGCAAGGCCGGCAATGCCCAGCCAGTCGGCCTTCAACAGCTCCGACAGATGCGGCTTCTGGTGCGGCAGGCCGACGAGCAGCAATGTGACCAGGATCGCCCCGACCGGCACGTTCAGGAAAAAGGCATAATGCCAGCTGATATTCTCGGTCAGCCAGCCACCGATCAACGGCCCCATGACGGGGCCGAGAATGGCGGTGACGCCGAAAAAGGCGGTCCCGATCGGCTGCTGCTCGCGCGGCAGGCGGGTGGCGATGATGGTGAGCGCGGTCGGGATCAGCGCGCCACCCGTAATCCCCTGCCCCGCGCGACCGATGATCATCATCGTCAAATTGGTCGAAAGCCCGCACAGCACCGAAAAGGCCGTGAACAGGATCGAGGCGATCAGCAGGAAGGTGCGCAGGCCAAGCAAGCGCTCGAGCCAGGCCGACAGCGGGATGATGATGATCTCGGCGACCAGATAGGAGGTCGCGATCCACGTCCCCTCCGTCCCGCTCGCGCCGATCTCGCCCTGGATGGTGGGGAGCGCGGAATTGACGATCGAGATGTCGAGCGTCGCCATCAGCGCGCCGATGCTGCCCGCCGCGACGGCCAGCCAGGCGGTCAGGTCGGCCTTGGCCGGGGCACCGCCACTCGCACGGGCAGGTGCCTTGGCCGGGCCGCCCCGGGCGGGGGCCGCAGCGGCGCTCACCGGCCCTGCGCCCCCTCCCGCGCTTCGTTATGCTGGTCCTGCTGCTCGGCGATGCGCTTCAAAGCACCCTTGGCCGAGCGGGTGTCGACGACCACCTCGACCGACATGCCGGGGACGAGCAGGCTGCGCGTCTGCGGATCGGCGTCGACCGCGATGCGGACAGGCACGCGCTGGACGATCTTGGTGAAGTTGCCGGTCGCATTCTGCGGTGGCAACAGCGAGAATTGCGCGCCGGTGCCCGGTGCCACGCTTTCGACATGGCCCTTGATCTCGACATCGGGCAGCGCATCCACCTCGATCTTCACCGGCTGGCCGGGGCGCATCAGGCCCAGTTGCGTTTCCTTGAAGTTCGCCTCGATATAAAGCTGGCTGACGGGCACGATCGACATGGTACGGGTGCCGGCCTGTACGAACTGGCCGACACGCACCGTCTTGTTGCCGACACGGCCCGCGATCGAGGCGCGGATCAGGGTCGAACCCAGATTGACCTCGGCGGCATCGAGCTGCGCCTTGGCGGCCTGGCCCTGCGAGCGGGCCTGCTGCACCTGGGCATTCAGTGTGCCGACGCGGCGCTGCGCAGCGGCGAGCGCGGCGGAGGCACTGGCGACGCGGGCATTGGCCTGGCGTGCCTGGTTCTGAAGCTGCGACAGGCGCTCGCGGCTCTCCGCCCCCGAGGCGGCGAGCGGAGTGTAGCGCGTCACTTCGGCCTGGGCGAAGGCGGCATCGCTCTGCGCGGCGCGAAGCTCGGCGCGGGCGCGGTCGATCGCGGCCTGCTGCTCGCGGATCTGCGCCTGAACGCCCTCGGCATTGGCGCGTGCGACGCCGATCTGCGCCTGAATCTGCGCGGTCTGCGCGCTATAATCGCGCGTGTCGATCTGAAGCAGCGGCTGGCCGGCCTTGACGTCCTGATTCTCGCCGACGAACACCTTGTCGACATAGCCGGACACCTTCGGCGCCACGGTCACTGCGTCCGCCTGGATGAAGGCGTCGTTGGTCGACTGCATATACTGGCCAACGCTCTTGTAGCGCGCATACCAGAACACCCCGCCGATAATCGCGATGGCGGCCACGACAAGCAGAATGACCCGGATACGCCGCTTCTTCTGCGGCGATGCGACCTCGGCCGCATCGTCCTGCGGCACGTGGGTTGCGGCGTCTTCCTGGCCGTCATTTACTTGGTTAGCGTCGGCCATGCCGGCCTCCCTGTCGATGGAATCAATAGAACTTGATGGTGCATTTGCTCGCACTTGCACAATAAGGCAAGACCATTTATTGAGCTACCTCATATTATGCAGACCCGCGAACCCCTGCTCGTACGCTATGGCCGCCTGTACATGCGTCTTCATCGACTGCTCGACCGGCGCATGGCGGCGCAGGGGGCATCGCTGGCGCGTGCCAAGATGCTGATGTTCATGAACAAGCACGCGCCGGTCCGCGCCGCCGACATTGCCGAATGCTTCAGCTTGGCGCCGCGTACCGTGACCCAGGCGATCGATACGATGGAGCGCGACGGGCTGGTGCGGCGCGTGCCCGATCCGGCCGACCGGCGCGCCAAGCGGCTGGACATCACCGATATGGGCCGACAGGTGCTGGAGCAGACCGAGCCGCTGCGCCGCGAGATCGTCGACCTCGCCTTTGGCACGCTGACCGACGAGGAAGCCGCGCAACTCGACCATATCCTGGCCAAGCTGGAAGACGCGATCGCCGCCGAGGTCGAGGATTTGCCGGGCTCTTGGGCTACCGGTCGCTAAATCCTGCCCTGATCGCGGCATAAGCCCGCCCCCTTCCCCGGATGAACGGCCTCGGCAATCGTCCCTAATTGCCGTTGTAAAGTCTGAGCGCGGCGGGCGGATCGTTGGGATGTCCGCCCCGGGCGATGACATAGGCGGCATGGACCGCCGCCCCCAAAGTGCCCGCGCGAAACGGCTTGGAGATGCAGCCGATGACCAGCGGATGACCGCCATGATCGGGGCAATTGCCGCTGAGAAACACACAAGGGATGCCGCGCTCGGCGATCATCTGCGCCGCCATGATGCCGCTATCGCCATCGGCCAGCTTGACGTCGCATAGCACCAGATCGGGGCGCTCGGCCTCCACCAGCTCCATCGCGGCGGCGACCGTGTCGGCGACGCCCGTAACGTGATGGCCGTGAAGCGTCAGCGCATCTTCAACGAGCATGGCGACCAAGGCCTCGTCCTCGATGATCAGCAGCTTGAGCTGCTGGTCGCCGAACCGGCTTTCGTCAGACTGCGGGACCGTGCCGATGCTCGCCGCCATCATGCGGCATAACCAAAATGAGGCACCCACTTCCCTCGCTCGTCAGCGTCGCACGCAGTTGATGGCATAATCTCGCGACCAATCGATCCGTCCCAACCAGATCGACGCCACGCTCCCATCCAACGCCGTCAAACGATATGCGCAGCATTTCGTTCCCATCGATCTGGCGCGTCGTCATATGGATGCGCGGCACCCCGATCTGCGCCTCCAACATGGTGTCGAGCAACAGGGCGGCGGCAACCGCCCGCTCGATGGGCACGGCGATGGCGTCTGGCGCTGCGATCTCGGGCGGTGCCTCGTCGCCGCGCAACTGCCCGATCACATCACCGAACAGGGCGGCCAGATCGACAAGCCCCGGCTCGGCGGTCGCGTAAAGCGGGCGATGCGCGCTGGCGAGCACCTGCAGCCGCTCCGCCGCCCGACCCAAGGCGGCGCGTGTCCGCGGGTCGGCGGCGGCACGAACCTCGTTGGTGACGAGACCGATCGCAACCTGAAGCGCGTTGCGGACCCGGTGATTAAGTTCGTCCAGCAGCCTTGTCTGGGTTTCGATGCCTTCCCGCAACGCCTGCTCGATCCGCAGCCGATGCTTGGCGAGCGAGACATAATGGCACAGCAGCGACAGCAGCCGCTGCTCTTCATCGGTGAAGGGCCCCGCCGCGCGTCGCCCGAAGCTGAGCGTGCCGAGCAATTGCTCGCCATAGAAAAGCGGCATGCACAGATAGGCTTTGACCCCGATCGAACGCACAAAGGCGGCGGCCGGGTCGTCCGAGTGCTGGATGTCGGTCAAGTGCAGCACCCGCCGCTCGCGCATGGCACGTGCGCAGAGCGAGCCGGCGATATCCAGATCCGCCATGGCGCGGCGCTGGGCCGGACTCAGCCCGCCACAGGCTTCCAGACGGATATCATCCGCATCGCGCCGGAAATTGAAGAACAGGTCCAGCCGCAATTCGTCCCGGATCAGCTCGAACAGCGCCTCGATCATCCGCGCCGGGTCGTCGGCCCCCATCAGGCGATCGGTCGCCGCCGCGATCAGCGCCAGATAGCGCCGCGTCGTATCCGGATCGCTGGCGACCGGTCCGATCGCATCGTCGACCAACGGCAAAGGCGCCGCATTCAGGGTGGTGGGAGAAGCCACCTTAAAAGGATAACAATTGCGAGGCCCCGGTCCAAGGGCCTTTAAAAAATTACGATGAACCGCAATCGCTTGGGGCGCGAGACCGGGTGGATCGGCGCTGCCGTCCACCCGGCCCCCTGCTACATTCAGCGGGCGATGACCGCCGACTGGTCGACCGGCACCACTGGCAACCACACGCGGCTGGCATTGGCGCCGCCGCGCTCCAGCGTGATCGTCGCCTTTTTGTAATCGCCGGCCTTCGCCGTGAAGATATTGGGCACGAAGGTCTGGGGATTGCGGTCGTAGAGCGGGAACAGGCTCGACTGGACCTGGATCATGATCCGGTGCCCCGGCTGGAACACATGGTTCACCGTCGGCAGGCGGAACTTGTATTCCTGCACCTTGCCCGCCGGGATGGCGGTCGGGTTGGCGAAGCTGTTGCGATAGCGTCCCCGGAAGATGTCGAGGCTGATCGGCAGTTCATAGCCGCCCATCTTGGGTTCGATCGCATCCTCGGACGGATAGACGTCGATGATCTTCACGACGAAATCGCCATCGGTGCCGGTCGTGCGCGCGAACAGGTCGGCGATCGGCGCGCCGGACACCCGCACCGCCTTGGTCAGCACGGGCGAACGATAGGTGACGACATCGGTGCGGCCATCGGCATGACGCTGATCGCTGACCAGCCAGTCGCCCCAGCGGCCGTCGCTGAAGTTCACCGGCCGCGATAGATGCGGCACGGGATTGGCCGGATCGGAGACATAACTGTCCTGCCCCGCCGCCGGCTTGTCAAAGCTCAGCCCCTCGTCGTCCGCCAGATAGAGCGGGGTCAGCGGGGCGGCGCAACCAGTCTGACAAGCGAGCGGCCATTGGGTGAGCTTGTCCCAATGATTCTCCCCGGTGTTGTAGATCGCCGCGCTGGGCAGATTGGCCGCCGGACCGTCCTTCAGATACTGGTTGAACAGCGGCAGGACCATGTCCTGGCGGAACTGCTTGGCGGTGTCGCCATTCCACTGGAACGGCCCCAGGCTGGTGCCGGTGCGGTTGATCTGGCTGTGCCGCCACGGGCCCATGACGAGGAAGTTGTTGCCCAGCTTCCCCTTGGCCTTCAGCGCTTCCCAGGACGTGATCGCACCGTACATATCCTCCTGGTCCCACAGCCCCTGTTCCCAAATGGTCGGGACATTGGAGGGATTGGCCGCCAGCAGCTTGTCGAGCGCCTGGCCCTGCCAATAAAAGTCATAGGACGGGTGCTGGACGATGCGCTGCCAGAAGGGCAGTTGGTCATATCCCGACTTCCTGGCCCAGTCGTTCGCTGAGCCGTAGCGGAAATTTTCATAATCGTCATAGCCGCCGCTGGACGGCGCGGTCCCCTCACCCTTGTAACCGGTCTGCGAACCGATCCAGCCGATATTGGCCAGGCGGAAGGCGCCGTAATGGAACCAGTCGTCGCCCATCCAGCCATCGATCATCGGGCTTTCGGGCGCCGCGACCTTCAATGCCGGGTGCGGGTTCAGCAGCGCCATGACGACGGTAAAGCCTTCATAAGACGAACCGATCATGCCGACGCGGCCGTTCGATTCAGGCAGGTTCGCCTTGTTCACCAGCCAGTCGATCGTGTCATAGGCATCGGTGGTGTGATCGACCTTGGTCGCGTTCAACGGGCCGATGACGGGGCGCGTCACGACATATTCCCCCTCCGAGCCATATTTGCCGCGAATGTCCTGATAGACGCGGATATAACCCGCCTTGACGAACTCCTCATCGGCCAGCGGCAGCGCCTCGATCATCTTGGCGCTGTCCGAACGCTTGGCGCGACCCGCGGCGTTATAGGGCGTGCGGGTCAGGACGATCGGCGCGTTGACCGCGCCCTTGGGGACGACGATCACCGTATAGAGCTTCGTCCCGTCGCGCATCGGGATCATCACCACCCGCTTGTCATAATCCCGCTCGGCGACGTTGGTCGGCGGCGTGAAGTGGGGCGGAATGTCGCTGACCGTCGAGTCGGTGACGACCTTGACCGGCTGACCCGTCACGGGTGCCTGTTGCGCGGTGGCGGGCGTCAGGACGGCGAGCGCGCTGGCGGCGAGCAGAAGGTTGCGGAAACGCATGGAAAAACGGACCCCCTCATGGATCGGTGAATACCGCATCGTGCCGCGACACGGGGTCGGGGGCAACTGGCGTATTCAATAATGATACATGGTATCATATGTGGTGCAAGCGGGCGCGTAACGTACCGCCGCGCTTTCCTTTCCGCGCTTCGGTCCATAGAAAGGTCTGACAACAACGGACCATCCGGGGAGGAACCCACCGAGTGACCACCTTGAAGCGGCGCGGACCCGCCCATAGCGCGCTGGCGCGGGATATCGGTGTCGCCATCGTGACCGGCCGGATCGCCCCGGGATCGACCCTGCCGGGCGAGGTCGAAATCGCCGAGCAGCGCGGTATGTCGCGCTCGGTGGTGCGCGAGGCGCTTCGCATGTTGTCGGCCAAGGGGCTGGTGGTCAGCAAGCCCAAGGCGGGCACGCGGGTGCGCGAGCGGCTGGAATGGAATCTGCTCGACCCCGATCTTCTCGCCTGGATGTTCGAGGGCGAGCCGCCCGCTGGCTTCGTCAGCAGCCTGTTCCAGCTTCGCCTGATCGTCGAGCCCGCCGCCGCCGAACTTGCCGCGATCAGTCGCACCACGCGCCAGCTCTCGCGCATGGGCGCCGCGCTGGAGGCGATGGGCGAACATGGCCTCCACACCGAACAGGGCCGCGCCGCCGACCAATTGTTCCACAACATCATCCTAGAAGCGACGGGCAACGAGTTGCTGATCAGCCTGTCTGGCAGCATCGGCGCGGCCGTCCGCTGGACCACGCTCTACAAGCATCGCGGCAGCCGCGTGCCGCGAGACTCCATGCCCGAACACCGCCAGCTCTTCGCCGCCATCGCCGATGGCGACGCGGCGGCGGCACGCGCTGCGACGATCGTGCTGGTCGACCAGGCCCGCGAGGATACCGAACGCGCACTGGCCAGTTGACGCGGGGTTTCCTCAAGACAGTCAACTTAGGCCCAACCGGCCATCAGCCAATCGGCCAGAGCGTCTTGAGCGGCTGCGTCGCATCGGCCAGCGCATCCTCCGCCACGGCCGCGCCATCCGCCACCAGCGCCTTGCCCTGCACGAAATCGCGCATCGCGTTGACGCAGTCGAGCGCGATCACCCGCCCCTCGCGCAGATAAACGACCGAGAAGCTGCGCGTCGCCGGATCACCGCGCAGGATCGCCCGGTCATGGCCGATCGACAGTCCGACTGTCTGCAATTTCAGATCATATTGGTTCGACCAGAACCAGGGCACGGCATGATAGGCCGCCTCGCGCCCCGCGATCGTTCGCGCGGCGGCGGTCGCCTGGTCATTGGCATTCTGCACCGACTCCAGGCGGATGACGGCCCCGCCGGCAAAGGCGTTGGCATGCGCGGCGCAATCCCCGACCGCGAAGATGTGCGGCAGGCTGGTCCGCCCTTGCGCATCGACCGTCACGCCATTGTCGCCCGCTGCCCCGGCGGCGATCAGCGGTGCGACGGCCGGTATGATGCCGATCCCGACGATCGCCATTTGCGCCGGCAGGACCGTAGCATCGGCAAGGCGAACGCCGGTCACTTTGCCGTCCCCCTCGATACAGTTCACGCCGTCGTTCAGCCGCACGGTCACGCCGTGCGCCCGGTGCTCGGCCTCGTAGAAGCGCGACAGCGCCTCGCCCGCCACACGCGCCAGCACACGCGGCTGCGCCTCGACGATCGTGACCTGCTTGCCGAACTTGGTCAGGACGGCGGCCGCCTCCAGCCCGATGTAGCCGCCGCCGATCACCACCACCTGCTCGACGCTCGGCAGTTCGGCGATCAGCCGATCGACATCGGCACGCGTCCGCACACCATGCACACCCGCCAGGTCATGACCGGCACAACTCAGCCGCCGGGCATGGCCGCCTGCGGCCCAGATCAGATGGCCATAGTCGATCACGGCACCCCCGGCCGTGGTGACGCAGCGCGCTTCGGGATCGACCGCGACGACCTCCTCACCCAGCCGAAGCGTGATGTCGCGCTCCGTCCAGAAGCGTTCGGGACGGATCAGGATCCGCTCGAAGGGCTTGTCGCCGGCCAGATAATCCTTCGACAAGGGCGGGCGCTCATAGGGCGGATAGGCTTCTTCGCCGACCATCGCGATCGTGCCCGCAAACCCCTCCTGCCGCAGCGCGATCGCGGCCTGCGCGCCGGCATGGCCGGTGCCGACGATCAGAACATCATAGGAGGCGGACGGGGAATGGGTCGGCATCTGGTTCATGCCCATTCCCTAGGACGGAACCACCCCGCCTGTCATCGGTCATGACAAAGCGTTGCGAGCGTGAAAGAGCATCTTCAATCGCAGGCGGCTTGCCGCTAGGGAGCGGGCAATTCTTCAGGAGACATCATGAGCAAGCTGCATCTCGTCTTCGGTGGCCGCGTCAGCGACCCGCAGACCCTGGACTTTGTCGATCCCGCCGCGCTGGAAGTGGTGGGCGTGTTCCCCGATTATGCCAGCGCCGAAAAGGCCTGGCGCGCCGCCGCGCAGCGGACCGTCGATGACGCGGAAATGAAGTTCGTCGTCGTGCATCTGCACCGGCTGCTGGAGCCGACGCTCGACTGATCCTGGTTTTGGGCGAAGTTGGGGGCGCGGCCTTCGACTTCGCTCAGGCTGAACGACGGTTGGGATTAGGAATCCGCCCCATACACCGCATCACGCTCGTACCGAGCGTCTGTTTGAGCCGATCCCCCTCCGTTCGCACTGAGCGAAGTCGAAGTGCACGGGAAAACGGTCATGCCGGGCGATGTGAAAACCCCGCTCGGGGCATGAAGCCCCATCCGCCTCAGGCGTTACGGTAACGCCACAACAGCAGCGGCTTGGCGAAGACCAGCCCCGCCACGAACCCGCCGATATGCGCGGCCACCGCGATCGCGCCCATGCCCATGCCGGCATAGCCGATCAGTAGCTGGATACCGATCCAGCCCGCCGCCAGCCACAGCACATGCGTCAGCTCCGCCGACAAGCCGGCAATGCCGCGCGTCGCACGACGCTGCCCGAAGAGCAGCGCATAGGCCCCGACGATCGCCGAGATCGCGCCGCTCGCGCCGATCATCGGCATGGGTGAACTCGGATCGGGAAAATACTGCGCCATTGCCGCCGCATAGGCGCCGACGATGTAAAGGACGACAATCCCGCGCGGGCCCAGCGCGCGCTCGGTCTGCGCGCCGCAATAGACCAGCATGATCAGATTGAACGCGATATGTGCGAACCCGCCATGGACCAGCGTCGCGGTCAACGGGGTCAGCAGCGTCGGCACGGCGAAGCCGAAATCGGGGGGCAGCGCCGCGCCTTCGAAGCGCAAGGGGATGAAGCCCGCCCCGACCGCCGCATCCGGCACCATGCCGGTCAGGATCAGGAACAGCGACACGATCGCTGTGACGACCGCGATGGCCGTCGTCGCCCGTGCCGCTGTCCAGTTCATCGGATCAGATGAATTCGATCTTGCTGACGAGGTAATAGCGATCGCCTGACGGCACCGTCACCTCGACCTCTTCCTCGACCTTGCGCCCGATCAGCGCACGGCCCAGCGGCGAGTTGTAGCTGATGCGGCCGGTCTTGGCGTCCGCCTCGGTCTGGCCGACGATCTGATACTTGACCGGCTTGTCGTCCTCGTCGAGCAGCGTGACGGTCGCGCCGAACACGATCTTGTCGCCCGACAGGTCCTTCGGATCGATGATCTGCGCGCGGCTCAGCTTGTCCTCGATGTCGGCGATCGACGCCTCGATCTGGCCCTGACGCTCCTTGGCCGCGTGATATTCGGCGTTTTCGGACAGGTCGCCATGTGCCCGCGCTTCCTCGATCGCATCGACGATCTGCGGCCGTTCCTCTTTCAGACGCCGCAGGTCCTGGGTGAGCTTGTCATAGCCCTCCTGGAGCATCGGCATCTTTTCGACGGTCGCCATAATATCTGTCCCCAATTCTTACGCATTCCCGGTACGGACCACCCTCCCCAACCGGGAGAGCGGTCCGCCAGCACATCATGTTCTCATGTCGGGATCAGTTGTGCGAACGCGAATAGTAGGATTGCAGGGGGCGTACTTCAAGACCACGGGTGCCTGCGGTCGCAATCGCCTTCGCCGCTTCGACGCTGGCGGGCGCTGTGGTGAAGTAGGGAATCTTCTGCCCCAGCGCCGCCTGACGGATCGGCTTGGAGTCCTTCAGGCTCTGCCATCCCTCGGTCGTGTTGAAGATCAGGGTAATGCCGCCGTCCTTGATCCGGTCAACGATATGCGGACGCCCCTGCGCCACCTTGTTGATCTTCTCAACCGTGACGCCCGCGCGATCGAGATAATCGGCGGTGCCACCGGTCGCGACGATCGCGAAGCCCGCCTCCGCCAGCAGCTTGGCCGCGGGGACGATATGCGGCTTGTCGCTGTCCTTCACGCTGATGAACACCGCGCCTTCCGTCGGCAGGACGGTGCCCGCGCCGAGCTGCGACTTCGCAAAGGCAGTGGTGAAGTCGGGGTCGATGCCCATGACCTCGCCCGTCGACTTCATCTCCGGCGAAAGCACCGGATCGACGCCGGGGAAGCGCGCGAAGGGGAAGACCGCTTCCTTGACCGCATAATAATCGATGTGACGATCGATTGGCGGCAGGTCGGCCAGCTTTTCGCCCGCCATGACGCGCGCGGCGATCTTGGCGATGGGCGTGCCGATCGCCTTGGCGACGAAGGGCACGGTGCGGCTGGCGCGCGGGTTGACCTCGATGAGATAGACCTGACCGTCCTTCACCGCGAACTGGATGTTCATCAGGCCGCGCACGTTCAGGCCGCGCGCCAGCGCTTCGGCCTGACGCTCGATCTCGGCGATGATCTCCTCGGGCAGGCTGTAGGGCGGCAGCGAGCAGGCCGAGTCGCCCGAATGGACGCCCGCTTCCTCGATATGCTGGAGCACACCCGCCACGACGACCTGGTCGCCGTCGCAGATCGCGTCCACGTCCACCTCGATCGCGTCACGCAGATACTGGTCGATCAGCACCGGCGCATCGCCCGACACCTGCACCGCCGTCTGGATATAATCCTCGAGCTGCTGCGGGCCGTCGACGATCTCCATGGCGCGACCACCCAGCACGAAGCTGGGGCGCATCAGCACCGGATAGCCGACGCGCTCGGCGACGATCAGCGCTTCCTCGCGGCTGCGCGCGATGCCGTTCTTGGGCTGAAGCAGCTTGAGCTTGTCGACCAAAGCGGCGAACTGCTCACGATCCTCGGCCAGGTCGATCGCGTCGGGGCTGGTGCCCAGGATCGGGATGCCAGCGGCTTCAAGCGCGCGGGCGAGGTTCAGCGGGGTCTGGCCACCGAACTGCACGATCACGCCGACCAGTTCGCCCTTCGACTTCTCGACGTCGAGAATGGCGAGAACGTCCTCGGCGGTCAGCGGCTCGAAATACAGGCGATCCGAGGTGTCATAGTCGGTGCTGACCGTTTCCGGGTTGCAGTTGACCATGATCGTCTCATAGCCCGCATCCGCCAGCGCGAAGCAGGCGTGGCAGCAGCAATAGTCGAACTCGATCCCCTGCCCGATCCGGTTCGGACCACCGCCCAGGATGACTATCTTCTTGCGGTCGCTCGGCACCGCCTCGTCCTCGGGCTCGCCGAAGGTCGGCGCTTCATAGGTCGAGTACATGTACGGCGTCTTGGCGTCGAACTCGGCGGCGCAGGTGTCGATCCGCTTGAAGACCGGACGCACGCCCAGCTTCTGGCGATGCTCGCGCACCTCCTGCTCGGTCACGCCGCCGGTCATCATCTTGACGACTTCGTGGATCAGGCCCGAGCCGCGCGCGATGCCGCGATCCATGCCGCGCAGGTTCGCCGATTGCAGCGCCAGATAGGCCAGCCGCTTGTCGGAAAAGCCCATCGCCTTCAGGCGGCGCATGCCCGCCGTATCCTGCGGCAGGCCGTTCTGCATCACCTCGGCCTCGGCCGCGACGATCTCGGCGATCCGCTCCAGGAACCAGGGATCGTACTTGGCGATCGCATGGACCTCGGCGACGGTGAAGCCTTCGCGCAGCGCCTGCGCGGCGACCAGCAGCCGGTCCGGGGTCGCCTTGGCCAGCGCCGCCTCGATCTCGGCACGCGGCGCGCCCACCAGATGCTCGACATCGTTGAAGCCGCTCAGGCCGGTTTCCAGCCCACGCAGCGCCTTCTGCATCGATTCATGGATGTTGCGGCCGATCGCCATCACCTCACCGACCGACTTCATCGCGGTCGAGAGATAGGGCTCGGAGCCCTTGAACTTCTCGAAGGCGAAGCGCGGGATCTTGGTGACGACATAGTCGATCGTCGGCTCGAACGAGGCCGGGGTCGCGCCGGTGATGTCGTTCTCGATCTCGTCCAGCGTATAGCCGACCGCCAGCTTGGCCGCGACCTTGGCGATCGGGAAGCCGGTCGCCTTCGACGCCAGTGCCGACGAACGCGACACGCGCGGGTTCATCTCGATGACGATCAGGCGGCCGTCCTTGGGATTGACCGCGAACTGCACGTTCGAGCCGCCCGTCTCCACGCCGATCTCCCGCAGCACCGCCAGGCTGGCGTTGCGCATGATCTGATATTCCTTGTCGGTCAGAGTCAGCGCGGGCGCGACGGTGATCGAGTCGCCGGTATGGACGCCCATCGGATCGATATTCTCGATCGAGCAGATGATGATGGAATTGTCGTTGCGATCACGCACGACCTCCATTTCATATTCCTTCCAACCGAGGAGCGATTCCTCGATCAGCACCTCGGTCGTCGGCGAAGCGTCGAGCCCGGCGCGAACGATCGCGATGAACTCCTCGCGGTTATACGCCACACCGCCGCCGGTGCCGCCCAGCGTGAAGCTGGGACGGATGATCGCGGGCAGGCCGACCTTCTCCAGCCCCGCCAGCGCCTCCGCCTCGGTATGCGCGATCGCCGAGCGGGCCGATTCCAGCCCGATCTTGTCCATCGCCAGACGGAATTTTTGCCGATCCTCGGCCTTGTCGATCGCCTCGGCATCGGCGCCGATCATCTGGACGCCGAACTTTTCCAGCGTGCCGTCATGGAACAGCGCCAGCGCGGTGTTCAGCGCGGTCTGTCCGCCCATGGTCGGCAGGACCGCGTCGGGGCGTTCCTTCTCGATGATCTTGGCGACGACAGCGGGCGTGATCGGCTCGACATAGGTCGCGTCGGCCAGCTCGGGATCGGTCATAATCGTCGCCGGGTTCGAATTGACCAAGACGATGCGATAGCCCTCTTCCTTCAGGGCCTTGATCGCCTGCGTGCCCGAATAGTCGAACTCGCACGCCTGACCGATGACGATCGGGCCAGCGCCGATGACGAGGATGGAGGAGATGTCGGTGCGTTTTGGCATTAGTGCCTCTCAAGCGGCGGAACCCCGCCGATTATTCCAATGATGGCCGACCATTCTGGCCGGAACGCTGCGGCGATCGCTTGACCTTGCTCATCCGAGATTTCGCCAATCTCGATAGCAACTCCACCGTCGCCGCGATCCTGCACGTGGATCGGCTCGATCTTCACATCTGCTAGCATCGCGAAGACATCTTCGACGTGCTCTGCCTTGATGCGAAAGCGAACCATGGGTCGTTATCCCTTCAGCGACCCCACGAACCGCTCGAACAGATAGAAGCTGTCCTGCGGCCCCGGCGAGGCTTCGGGGTGATACTGGACCGAGAAGGCCGGTCGGTCGGTCAGTTCCAGACCCGCATTCGACCCGTCGAACAGCGACACATGCGTCTCACGCGCGTTCGCAGGCAGCGTCTCGCGCTCGACCGCAAAGCCGTGGTTCATGCTGGTGATCTCGACCAGACCGTCGGACAGGCGCTTGACCGGGTGGTTCGCGCCGCGGTGCCCCTGGTGCATCTTGGTGGTCTTGGCGCCGACCGCCAGACCCAGAAGCTGGTGGCCCAAGCAGATGCCGAACAGCGGCTTGCCCGTGTCGAGCAGCTGGCGGATCACCGGTACGGTATATTCGCCAGTCGCCGCAGGATCGCCGGGGCCGTTGGACAGGAAGATGCCGTCCGGGTTCAGCGCCATCACATCCTCGTAGGAGGCAGTGGCGGGGACCACCGACACCTTCGCACCGGCCTGGACCAGGTTGCGGAAGATGTTGTGCTTGCTGCCATAATCGATCGCGACGACGTGCGGGCGATCCGCGCCCTCCGCGCCCGTATAGCCGAAGCCCAGCCGCCACAGGCCGCCCTCGCGCGTCTCGCCCCAGCCATAATGCAGCTCGGTCGACACGTCCTTCGCCAGGTCCATGCCCTCCAGCCCCGGCCAGGCGCGCGCCTTCTCCAGCAGCGCGGGGATATCGAACTCACCGGCGGCCGAATGCGCGATCACGCCGTTGGGCGCGCCGGCCGCGCGGATGCGGCGGGTCAGCGCACGGGTGTCGATACCCGCCAGGCCGATACGGTTGTGCCGTGCCATCCATCCGGCGAGGTTCTCCATCGCGCGGAAGTTGGACGGGGCGGTCGGATCCTCGCGGACGATCATGCCCAGCGCATGCGGCGCGTCCGCCTCGATATCGTCGGGGTTCGCGCCGACATTGCCGATATGCGGGAAGGTGAAGGTAATGATCTGGCCCGCGAAGGACGGGTCGGTCATGATCTCCTGATAGCCGGTCATCGCGGTGTGGAAACACACCTCGCCCACGGCATCACCCTCGACGCCGAAACCGCGCCCCCACAACACGTCTCCGTTCGCCAGAACGAGAACGCCCGTGGCGCCTTCGGGCTTTTCGGGCATGACGAATGGCTTGGCGTCGGCCATGATCGGCGGGCACTCCTGCTTAAAATGTCTGCAATGTCGCTAAGTGGCGTCCGCTAGACCCCGATGGCCGCCGCGTCAACCGGTTCACGGAATTGGTTCCATCGGCTATCGTCCCCGCCTTTCAGACAAGACGGAAAAAACATGATTCGCGACGACATCAAGGCCGCGCAGGTGGCCGCCATGAAAGCGGGCGACAAGGAAAGCCGCGCGGCGATCAGCCTGATCCAGGCCGCTATCAAGAACCGCGACATTGAACTCCGCACCGGCGACGCGCCCGCCGATGACGACATGGTCGTGATCGAAGTGCTGCAAAAGATGGTCAAGCAGCGCCGCGAATCGATCGCGATGTACGAACAGGGCGGCCGCCAGGAACTGGCCGACGCCGAAAAGGCCGAGGTCGCGGTGATCGAGCGCTTCCTGCCGCAGACGCTGACCGAGGACGAAACCAAGGCCGCGATCGAGGCGATCAAGGCGGAGATCGGCGCGTCCGGCATGAAGGACATGGGCCGGGTGATGGCCGAGTTGAAGGCACGCCATGCGGCGGTGCTGGACATGAGCAAGGCGAGCGGGCTGGTGAAGGCGTCGCTGGCCTAATTGTCCGGTCGGGGAGCGGGTCGGCACCCCTCCCCACCGCCCCATTTTGCTTGCATAAACGACGCCGTTTATATACCACTTATAATCGCGCGGACGCCATGAGCCTGACCCCGCAATTCCTTGACGAGCTTCGGGCTCGCACCAGTCTGTCGGCGCTGATCGGCAAGACGGTGAAGCTGCAAAAAGCGGGCCGCGAATATAAGGGCTGCTGCCCTTTCCATAACGAAAAGACGCCCAGCTTCTACGTCAACGACGACAAGGGCTTCTATCACTGCTTCGGCTGCTCGGCCCATGGCGATGCCATTCGCTGGATGACGGATCAGCGCGGCTTGCCCTTCATCGACGCGGTCAAGGAACTGGCGCAGGTCGCCGGGCTGGAGATGCCGGCGCAGGACCGCCGTGCCGCGCAGAAAGCCGAGCGCGCCAAGGGCCTGCACGATGCGATGGCCGATGCGGCCAACTGGTTTTCCGAGCAACTGGGCGGCCTGTCGGGTGGCGACGCTCGTGCGCTGCTCGAACGCCGCCGAGTCACCCCGGAGACGGCGCGCGCCTTCGGTCTGGGCTTTGCGCCCGACAGTCGGGGCAAGCTGAAAGCCGCGCTGGCCGACTATGGCGATCCGGCGCTGATCGAGTGCGGTCTGCTCATCAAGGTCGACGGCAAGGACCCGTATGACCGGTTCCGTGGTCGGTTGATGATCCCGATCCGCGATGCGCGCGGCCGGGTGATCGCGTTCGGCGGCCGGATCATCGGCGAGGGCGAGCCGAAATATCTCAACTCGCCCGACACCCCGCTCTTCGACAAGGGGCGTACACTCTACAATCTCGACCGCGCAGCCGCCGCCGTGCGCAAGAGCGGCCGCGTGCTGGTGGTCGAAGGCTATATGGACGTGATCGCCCTCGCCCAGGCCGGGATCGAGGAAGCTGTCGCCCCGCTCGGCACTGCGCTGACCGAGCATCAGCTGGAACGGCTGTGGCGGATGGTCGATGTGCCGACGCTCTGCTTCGACGGCGATGCGGCGGGACAGAAGGCCGCGATCCGCGCCGCGCACCGTGCGTTGCCCTTGCTCCAGCCGGGCAAGAGCCTGTCCTTCGTCACCCTGCCGCAAGGTCAGGACCCCGACGATCTGGTGCAAGAAAAGGGCGCGGCCGGGTTCGAGTCAGTGCTCACCCGCGCCACGCCGCTCAGCGATCTGCTCTGGCAGTCGGAGATCGCGCAGGCACAGACCGACACGCCCGAGGGCCGCGCCGCGCTGAAACAGCGGCTGGAGGAACTGGCGCAGCAGATCCCGCACAAGGATCTGGCCTACGAATATAAGCGCGCGATGATGTCGCGCTATTTCGACATCTTCGGCATCCGCCGCGTCAATGCGGCGGCGGTGCATCAGGCGGTGGCCGAGGCCAATCGCCATGTCGGGCGCGGCGTCGAATACAGCCTCAAGCGCGCCGTGCTGCTCGGGCTGATGCGCTATCCGCATGTCCTGTGCCGCTATATGGACGAGCTCAGTCGGTTGGACATGGGCGACCGCTATCTCAACGACTGGCGGCATCATCTGCTCGACGCGGCGGTCAACGATCCCCATCTGTCGCGGAAAGACGCGGCAGAGGCAGAGAGCCTGATCGAACAGATCATGGCGACCACCGACGTTCACCCGATCGACGCGCGCGATTATACCCGCGACCTCGCCTTCAGCTTCTTCAGCAAGATGAGCGATCCCGCCATCGCCGTGCGCGATCTGGAAAAGGTCATCGAGGTGATGCTGGAGGAAAGCGAGACCCGCGCGAACCGCGCGCGCGCGGTGGAGGCGTTCCAGGCCGACATGACCGAGGATCGCTTCGCCGAGCAGACGCGGTGCCACGCCGCGCATGCGCAATCGCTCGATCAGCTCTATCGCTGGCTGGAAGCCGCCCGCGACCTGGCCGATCGGCAAGCGGGGGAGGCCGCTTGATACGACAACCTCTCCGCCCCATATCCGGGGCATATTGGGCGGGACGCGTCCACACTGGAAAATTATGCATGGCTCCCTCACCCGCTTGCCAAACCGGCGGCGTGCGTGACAGAGGCCGGGCATTGAACCCTGAGGGCATTTGATGGCGAAGGCGAATATGGCGGCGGATACGACCGACACGACGGAGACGGGCGATGCGCCGCTGATCGACCTGAACGAGGCGTCGATCAAGAAACTGATCGCCCGCGCCAAGAAGCGCGGCTACATCACGTACGACCAACTGAACGAAGCGCTGCCGCAGGACCAGATGTCCTCGGACCAGCTCGAGGATATCATGGCCGCCCTCAACGAGATGGGCGTCAACATCGTCGAGAATGAGGAACAGGGCGAGGACGGCGAAGGCGAAGAGGAAGCCGACGACGCCGCCGACAGCGTCGATGGCGACAGCGATTCCGGGCCTCAGCCGGAGGCCAAGAAGAAGGAAACCGTCGATCGCACCGACGATCCGGTCCGCATGTACCTGCGCGAGATGGGCGCGGTCGAACTGCTGTCGCGCGAGGGCGAAATCGCCATCGCCAAGCGGATCGAGGCAGGTCGCGACACGATGATCCTGGGGCTGTGCGAAAGCCCGATCACCTTCAACGCGATCATCGACTGGTCGACCGCGCTGAACGAAGGCACGATGCAGCTGCGCGAGATCCTCGATCTCGACGCCATGTTGTCCAAGGACGCCGGCCCGGAAAATCTGGGCGAGGACGAAGACGACGACAATGGCGAGATCAGCGCCAAGAACGCCGGCCCGCAGTTCAAGGAAGAAGAAGAGCCCGAGGAACCCTCGGTCGATGACGAGGATGGCGAGGGCGGCGAGCGGCGTGGTCCGCGCGCCGAGGACGAGGAAGAGGACAACACCCTCTCGCTCGCCCAGATGGAAGAGACTCTCAAGCCGCAGGCGCTGGAGAAGTTCGCCAACATCACGAGCATCTACAAGAAATTCTCGAAGATTCAGCAGCAGCGCCTGGAGTCGATGGCGCTGGGCGGCGAACTGTCGGCCGCGGACGAGCGCAAGTACCACAAGCTGCGCGAGGAACTGACCGCCGAGGTCGAAAGCGTTCAGTTCCACAATGCCAAGATCGAGTTCCTGGTTGACCAGCTTTACGCCTTCAACCGCCGTCTGACCGCGCTGGGCGGTCAGATGCTGCGTCTGGCCGAGCGGCACAAGGTCAACCGCAAGGACTTCCTCGACCGCTATCTGGGTCATGAGCTGGACGAAAACTGGCTCGACACGGTGCGCGGGCTCGACAAGAAGTGGGGCAATTTCGCCAGCAACGAAGCCGCCACCGTCGACCGCATCCGCAGCGAGATCGCCGAGATTTCGCAGCAGACCGGCATGGCGCTGACCGAATTCCGCCGCATCGTGAACATGGTGCAGAAGGGCGAGCGCGAGGCGCGGATCGCCAAGAAGGAAATGGTCGAGGCGAACCTGCGCCTCGTTATCTCCATCGCCAAGAAATACACCAATCGCGGCCTGCAGTTCCTGGACCTTATCCAGGAGGGCAATATCGGTCTGATGAAGGCAGTCGATAAGTTCGAATATCGTCGCGGCTACAAGTTCTCGACCTATGCGACCTGGTGGATTCGTCAGGCGATCACCCGCTCGATCGCGGACCAGGCGCGGACCATTCGCATCCCGGTCCATATGATCGAGACGATCAACAAGCTGGTCCGCACCAGCCGCCAGTTCCTGCACGAGCAGGGCCGCGAGCCGACCCCGGAGGAAATGGCCGAACGCCTCTCCATGCCGCTGGAGAAGGTGCGCAAGGTGATGAAGATCGCCAAGGAGCCGATCAGCCTCGAAACGCCGATCGGCGACGAGGAGGATTCGCACCTCGGCGACTTCATCGAAGACAAGAACGCGGTCATCCCGGTGGACGCGGCGATCCAGGCGAACCTGAAGGAAACGGTCACTCGCGTCCTGGCCAGCCTGACCCCGCGCGAGGAGCGCGTGCTGCGCATGCGCTTCGGCATCGGCATGAACACCGACCACACGCTGGAAGAGGTCGGGCAGCAGTTCTCGGTCACCCGCGAACGCATCCGCCAGATCGAGGCCAAGGCTTTGCGCAAGCTGAAGCACCCCAGCCGCAGCCGCAAGATGCGCAGCTTCCTCGACCAGTAAGGTCGGGCGCGACGAAACGGAGAAGCCGTCGACCACCCGGTCGGCGGCTTTTTTGTGGGCCATTGTCTGTCGCATCCATGCGGACCGCGATAGACTGGCCCGTCATCAGCCATCTCGCACGCCAGACCCAAGGGACTGACATGGATATTCGCCTCGACGATCCGACCGCGCCGCATGTCGCCGATCTGCTCGCCTATCACCTGCGCGATATGCGCGGCGAGGCGGAAGAGTTTTCCTTCGCGCTCGACGCCTCCGCGCTGGCCGATCCCCGCATTTCCTTCTGGACGATCTGGGACGGCCCAGCGCTGGCCGGTTTCGCCGCGCTGAAGCAACTGGACGCCCGGCATGGCGAAGTGAAATCCATGCGGGTCGCGCCCGGCTTTCTGGGCCGGGGTATAGGCCGTGCGCTGCTCAACCATGTCATCGCGGAGGCGCAGCGCCGCAATTATGATCGGATCAGCCTGGAAACGGGAACCACGTCGCCATACCAGCCCGCCGTCGCGCTCTATCGCAGCGCGGGCTTCCGATCTTGCGACGCCTTTGGCGATTACCAGCCGAGCCCGCATAATCAGTTCTTCACGCACGATCTGACCGCCTGATCGGTGCCGCCACTCGGCGCATCCGATGGCTTTGGGCTCCACAATCGCACCCAAGGGCGATAATTGCCGCCGGATGAAACGCCTGCTCCCGCTGCTCGCCCTGCTCACCGCCGCTGCACCAGCGAACCAGAATGTCCCCCGCCCCGGCTATGTCCGGGTGCAGATAAATACTTCGGAAGGCCCGATCGTCGTCGCGCTCGACGCGCGCCATGCGCCTGCGACGACCCGGAATTTCCTCGCCTATGTCGATGACGGGCGGTTCGACGGGACGGTCTTCTACCGTGCGGCCCGCGACAAGCGGAACCCGAAAGAGGGCTTCGTCCAGGGCGGCATCCGCACCGATGCGCGCCGCATCCTGCCTCCCTTCCCGCTGGAGACGACCGCCAAGACCGGGATCAAGCATCTCGACGGCACCATCTCGATGGCGCGCGGGCAATCGCCCAACTCCGCCGGGGGCAATTTCTTCATCACCGTGGGGCCGACGCCGGGCATGGACGCGCGGCCGGGCTATGACGGCTATGCCGCCTTTGGACGCGTCGTGGCGGGCATGGATACGGTCAAGAAGATCCTCGCCAAGCCCTCGGGCGGCGGCCTGGACGCGATGAAGGGACAGATGATCCTGAAGCCCGTCGCGATCCGCTCCGCCAAGCGCCTCGACGGCACGCCCAAGCCGACGGGCGAGCCGAAGATGTGGCTGTATAATTTCGGGGGGTAAGCGCCCCTACCCGCCCCACTTCCCAACACCCGTTCAGCCTGAGCGAAGTCGAAGGCCACGCCGCAACCATGACCACGCGCCATGCAGACGCTCGTGGCGAAGGGCGTCCCTTGGCCTTCGACTTCGCTCAGGCTGAACGGAGGTTGGAATAGAAAAAGGGCGGCGACACCGCTTGGTGCCACCGCCCCTTCCCTATCGAACCGCTAGAGGGTCCGCCGCGTCGATTACTCGGCGGCAGCGGTGCCCTTGGCCGGACGCATGTCGCGACGCTCTGCGATACGCGCCGACTTACCGGTGCGGCCACGCAGATAGTACAGCTTGGCACGACGCACGGCGCCCTTGCGGACGACATCGATCGAGTCGACGTTCGGCGAGTAGAGCGGGAAGACGCGCTCCACGCCCTCACCGAAGGAGATCTTGCGGACGGTGAACGACGAGCCCATGCCCTTGTTCGAGCGGGCGATGCAGACGCCCTCATAGAACTGGACGCGGGTGCGCTCGCCTTCGACGACCTTCACACCGACCTTCAGCGTGTCGCCGGGGCGGAATTCCGGGATCTTCTTCGTCTCGTTGAACTTGGCGATCTGCTCAGCTTCGATCTGCTGGATCACGTTCATGACTTCATTCCTCAATCGTCGCCGCGCGCCAGAGGGCGACCGACCCGAACGCCCTCATGACGTTCCCAAAGGTCCGGCCGCCTTGACCGTGTATCCTCGCAAGCCCTGGCATGACGCCATTTTGCGATTTTCGCATGATCCCCCGATCGCAGCACTTCAGGGATCGTGCGCCCTTCCCACTCCGCAGGTCGGGTATATTGCGGATATTCGAGGAGGCCACTTTCGAAGCTTTCCTCGACTCCACTGGAAGCCGCGCCCATTACGCCGGGAAGCAGCCGAACGCAAGCGTCGAGCAGCACCAGCGCCCCCATCTCGCCACCCGACAGGATATAGTCGCCGATCGATACCTGCTCGATGCCGCGTGCCTCGAACAGGCGTTCGTCGAACCCCTCGAACCGGCCGCATAACACGGTGACGCCCGGCCCCGCCGCGATCTCGCGGACGCGCGGCTGGGTCAGCGGGCGCCCGCGCGGCGTCATCGCCAACACGGGCCGGTCGTCGGCAACCGAGTCCACCGCCGCCGCCAGCACATCGGCGCGCAGCACCATGCCTGCGCCTCCGCCGGCTGGCGTGTCGTCGACCGAGCGGTGCTTGTCGGTCGCGAAGTCGCGGATCTGCACCGTCTCCAGTGCCCAGCGATCCTCGCGCAGCGCCCGCCCCGCCAGCGAATGGCCCAGGGGTCCGGGAAACATCTCCGGGTACAGCGTCAATATCGTCGCGCGGAAGGTCACAGCGTCCAGTTCTCGATGGTCAGGCCGGGGATGTCGGCGAAGTCGGCTTCGTTGTTGGTCACCAGCGTCAGGCCCGTCGCCAGCGCATGGGCGCCGATCAGGCGATCGAACCGCCCGCGCCGGAACGGGATCGTCGCATAGGCCGATGCGGCATGCCGGTCGAACGGCAATATCGGCACACGATCGAAAAAGCGATCAAAGGCCGCAATCGCCTCTTCACCATGCCGTTCCAGCCCCCGCATGATTTCGGCATAGGTGATTGCGGAGGCCACCGCGCTGCCCGGCTCGCATGTCGCCAGCCTCTGGGCCGCGCGGCCATCCGCGTCGCGTAGCACATAGATGCAGATATTGGAGTCGAGCAAATAGCGCGGCTCAATCACGACCGAGCAGCTTCCCATCCCAATCCAGCGCGCGCGGCTCCATTTCGAAATCTTCCCGCTCAATCGGCTTCAGCCACGGCATCGAGCCCGCAATGCCGGTCAGGTCGATTGTCTTGCGCGGCGCCTGGACGGGTTCGAAGACATAACGCCCCTGTTCCTCACGCAGCGTCATTTCGGTACCTTCGGTCAGCCCCAGCGCGGCGGGAAGCCGCAAGGCGAGCGAATTGCCCGAGCGGAAGACCTTCGCCTGATAATCCTTGCCCATAACGACTCCGTATATACGTCATGTATATACGCCATCCGACGTTACAGGACAAGGAACGATGCGCAACCTGACGCTTTGCCCCCGCCATGGACGATTGCATCATCATCGGCGCGGGGCCTGCCGGACTGACCGCGGCGATCTATCTCGCGCGCTATCATCTGCGCATCCGGATGTTCGACAGCGGATCAAGCCGGGCCGCGATGATTCCCTGCACCCATAACCATGCCGGCTTCCCCGAAGGGATCAGCGGCAAGGCGCTGCTCGCCCGGATGCATGACCAGGCCAAGCGTTACGGCGCGCACTGTATCCCGCATCGGGTCACCAAGCTGACCCCCGATGGCGACCGGTTTCACGTCACCACCGACGAGGGTGAGTATATGGCGCGCACGATCCTGCTCGCGACCGGAGTCGTCAATCATCGGCCCAAGCATCTGTTGCCCGAGGTGCACGACCCTGCGCTCGAACGCGGGCTGCTCCGCTATTGCCCCGTTTGCGATGGCTATGAGGTGACCGACAAGAGAGTCGGGGTGATCGGCACCAGCGACCATGGCATGCGCGAGGCGCTGTTCCTTCGCGGCTTCACCCACGACGTGACGTTGATCGCCCCCGATGCCGAGCATGACCTCGATCCCGAATGCGCGCGGGCACTGGATGAGGCTGGCATCACGCGCGTCGATGGTCCCTGCGGCGGTTGGGCGATCGAGGGGGATCATCTGGCGCTGGACACGGCCCAAGGGCGAATGCGCTTCGACAGCGTTTATCCGGCCTTGGGATCGCGTATTCGCTCCGAGCTGGCGGTATCGGCCGGTGCGAAGGCGGATCCGAGCGGATGCCTGGAGGTGGATGATCACCAGCGCACGTCAGTGCCCGGCCTATTTGCGGCGGGCGATGTGGTGAAGGGGCTGGATCAGATCAGCCACGCCATGGGCGAGGCCGGGGTCGCGGCCACGACGATCCGCAACCTGTTGAACGAGCAACGCCCGATCAGGCGATGAAAGCGCGTTCCACGATCAGGCGGTCCTGATCCCATTCGGGCACGGCTTCGACCTTCATCGGCACCATGAAGCGGCGGCCATCAGGACGCTCGATTTCGAGCACGTCGCCCGCACCGAAATTCTCGATCAGCGCGACATGGCCCAGTTCCTCACCATCGCTGGCGATGGCGGGCAGCCCGATAATGTCGGCATGATAATATTCCCCTTCTTCCAAAGGGGGCAGCGCCGAGCGCGGCACGGTCAGTTCCGTGCCTCGCAAGGCTTCGGCCGCGTTGCGGTCGGTCACTTCGGCAAAGCGCGCGATGACCCCGTTCGAGCCTTCGCGTGCCGATTTCAGCGTCAGCGCACCATCGTTGAACGCGCGATAGGCCGAGACGTCCTCGGCGAAGACCTTCAACCGGACCTCGCCCGTGATGCCATGCGCGCCGATGATCACCGCCAGCGTAACGCGCGGCTCACCCGCTGGGCGAACCGGAGTCGCCATCGGGGCTATCGTCGTCGCCTTCGGCGGGGTCGGGGGCGGAGACGCCTTGGTTGGTCGCGTCGTCATGATCGTCGGGTGCGGTCCGGGGATCGGGTTCGGTCGGCGGGGTCATGCGCTTATCCTCCTAAGCCAATGGCTTTAGGAAACGCATGGCCCCGCATTCCGATGCCTAAGGCAGGCCCGATCGCGATCGATCGGGACCGGCCCAGGATCAAAGGCTTACGCCTCGGCGGTCTCTTCGGCCGGAGCGTTGGCGGCTTCCTGAGCAGCCTTCAGCTTCTCGGCACGCTCTTCGGCACGCTCGGTGGCCTTTTCGCCGGGCTTCGCCTTGTTCGGGTTGTTGCGAGCGGCGCGCTCACGAACGCCGGCGGCGTCCAGGAAGCGGGCGACGCGGTCGGTCGGCTGCGCGCCATTGGCCAGCCAGTGCTTCGCGCGCTCGGCGTCGAGCTGCACGCGCTGGTCGTTGTCCTTGGCGAGGAGCGGGTTGTAGTTGCCGATCTTCTCGATGAACTTGCCGTCGCGCGGCGCACGGGCGTCGGCCACCACGATGCGGTAGTAAGGGCGCTTCTTCGAGCCACCACGCGACAGACGAATGCTGAGAGCCATATTTCAGTCCTTGGAGTAAAAGTTCAAAATTACCGGCAATTCCGTCCGGCGCGGGGGTTATTTCTTCTTCAGAAGATTCTCGAAGCCGGGGGGCAGCTTGGGCATCCCGTCGGGCAGCTTACCGCCGCCCAGACCACCCATGCCGCCACCGGGAAGACCATTGGCGCCCGCCTTGTTGAGCATGTCGCCCATCTGCGGACCGCCTAGCGCATTGCCCAGGCCACCAAGGCCGCCCTTGCCGAGCATGGCCATCATGCCCTTGATGCCGCCCATCTTCTTGATCTTCTTCATCGCCGTGGACATTTCCTGATGCATCTTCAGGAGCTTGTTCACGTCCTGCACCGTGGTGCCGGAACCCTTGGCGATACGGATCTTGCGCTTGGCGTTGACCAGTTCGGGCTTGGTGCGCTCCTTGGGCGTCATCGAGGTGATGATCGCATCCATGCGGAGCAGGATCTTGTCGCCACCGGCATCATTGAGCGCGTTCTGCGCCTTCTTCATGCCCGGCATCATGCCCGCCAGCGCGCCCAGCCCGCCCATGCGGCGCATCTGCGCCAGCTGGCCGCGCAGATCGTTCAGATCGAACTGACCCTTGGCCATTTTCATGGCCATGCGCTCAGCATCTTCCTGCTGGATCGTCTCGGCGGCGCGCTCGACCAGCGACACGACGTCGCCCATGCCGAGGATGCGGCCCGCAACGCGCTCCGGGTGGAAGGCTTCCAGCGCGTCCATCTTTTCGCCGACACCGGCGAACTTGATCGGCTTGCCGGTGACAGCGCGCATCGACAGCGCCGCACCACCGCGCGCGTCACCGTCCATACGGGTCAGCACCACGCCGGTCAGCGGCACCTGCTCGGAGAAGCTGGTCGCGACGTTCACCGCGTCCTGGCCGGTCAGCGAGTCGACGACCAACAGGATTTCCTGCGGCTGGGCGATCTCCGCCACCGCCTTCATCTCGTCCATCAACGCCTGGTCGACGTGCAGGCGACCGGCGGTGTCGAGCATCAGGACGTCATAGCCCTGGAGCTTGGCGGCCTGCAGCGCGCGGCGGGCGATCTCGACCGGCTGCTGGCCCGCGATGATCGGCAGGGTCGACACCTCGACCTGGGTACCGAGCGTCGCCAGCTGTTCCTGCGCGGCCGGGCGATTGACGTCGAGCGACGCCATCAGCACCTTCTTGCGCTCGCGGCCCATCGCCCCGCTCGACAGCCGCTTGGCGATCTTGGCGGTCGTCGTCGTCTTGCCCGAGCCCTGAAGGCCGACCATCATCACGACGGCGGGCGGGGTGACGTCGAGCAGCAGCTCGCTGGCATCCGCGCCCAGCATGTCGACCAGCGCGTCATGGACGATCTTGACGACCTGCTGGCCCGGCGTGATCGAGCGCAGAACGTTCTGGCCGATCGCCTGTTCGGTGACCTTGTCGACGAAATCGCGCGCGACGGGCAGCGCGACGTCGGCTTCGAGCAGCGCGACACGCACCTCACGCATCGCGGTGCGGACATCCGCCTCGGTCAGCGCGCCACGGCCACGAAGGCGGTCGAATACGCCGCCAAGCCGATCGCTCAAGCTGTCGAACATCGCCTCTACCTCGTCAAAACCCGGCCCGAAGACCCACGCCATTCCGCCAAACGCAAAAGCGCCGGCGGGCGAAACCTCGCCGGCCAGCGTGCACCCTTGGGCGCTTCACTTTCACATTCCGAAACGGAACTTGGGGAGGGCTCTTATGGCAAAACTCAACCCGGCGCAAGTCTAGGGCGTCGGGCCCCGACATTAACCTCTTGTACACGCCTGACATGCGACCTCTTTTTGCTATGCACGGGCCGCCCGACACCCCCGCTCCCCCGCCTGTTCGGGCACGCCTTTTCGCGTTGGGACTTGCCGGCGGCGCGTTCATGGTGGCCGTGGCGATCCTGTTGATTCAACTGGGCTTCGTGCTGCCAGCCAAAATCATCCTGTTTCTGACCGCCGCCGCACTGACCGTTATCTACTGGCGGATGCCGTTGGCGCAGCGCCCTGATGCCGACCCCGTCGACCGTACCGACGCGCTGACCGGATTGACCAACCGCCCCCAGTTGCAGCGCGCCGGGCAGGCGATGATCGACGCCGCTCATGGCCGCAAGCGCGGGGTCGCGCTGCTGCTGCTCGATATCGACCGGTTTCGGGCGATCGCCGGTTCGTTCGGCCATGCCGCGGGCGATGCCCTGTTACAGCATGTCGCCAAAACGCTGCGCGGCGAAGCCCCCTCCGAAGCCATTGTCGCGCGGTTCGAGGGGGATTGCTTCGGATGCCTGATTCCGGTCGACGCCCGCGGCCGCGACCGCATCAACCGGCTCGCGGAGCGACTGGCGATTCGCATCGCGCAGCCGATCCGGCTGGCCGATCAGGAGTTCGCTCCCCGCGCCGCGATCGCTCTGGCGCAGGTAGAGGGCACGACCGCGACGATCGACCAGTTGATCCGCCGCGCCGACCTGGCGCTGATCGCGGCCAAGAGCCGTGGCGATGGACGGCCTTTGTGGTTCGATCCGGCGATGGAAGCCGCCATGGCCGAGCGCAACATGATTGTCAGCGACCTGCGTGCCGCCCTGACCAATGGCGATATCCAACCGCGCTTCGAACCCCAGGTCGATCTGGGCAATGCCCGGCTGACCGGGTTCGAGGTTCTGGCGCATTGGGACCATCCCATCCTGGGGGCGATGACGGCCGAACGGTTCATGCCGGTTGCCGAAGCCTCCGGCCTGTCCGGCGACGTCTCGCTAGCGCTGATGCGACAGGCGATGGCCGCCGCGCGCGACTGGGATCCGTCGCTGACCCTCTCCTTTCCGTTGACCACCGCGCAGTTCCATGATGCCTGGCTGGCGCAGAAGATCATCAAGACGCTGACCGAATGCGGCTTCCCCGCCCATCGGTTGGAGGTCGAGATCACCGAGAACGCCCTGTTTGCCAATATGGCGCTGGCCCAGTCGATCGTCGTCAGCCTGAAGAACCAGGGCATCGGCCTGGCGCTGGACGAATTCGGCAGCGGCTATTCCAGCCTGGCGCACTTACGTGCCTTGCCGTTCGATCGGGTGCGGATTGACCCCGACTTCATCGGCGATATGGCAGCCGATCCCGAATTGATGAAGATCGTGACCGCCATCGTCCAACTGGGCGACAATCTGAACCTGCCCATCGCCGCCAAGGGCCTGCGCGATGCCGAGACCCAAGAGCGGCTGCGCATCATCGGTTGCGCCCATGGTCAGGGGCCGTTTTACGGGGCACCCATGGATCTGGGGCAGGTCCGTCAGCTCCTGGCGGAAAAGCGGTTGCTGGCGGGGAGTGCCTCATCGTCCCCCTTCCCTACCATCCCGCGTCTGGCCGGCTGAGATACTCCTGTTCTTCGGGCGTGGAGGTCCGGCCCAGCACGGCATTGCGGCTGGGATAACGGCCATGGCGCCGGATGACATCGCGATGATCGCGGGCGAAGGACAGATTTTCCTCGCGGCCTAGTTCGGCGAATTTGGCGACGCTCAAATCCTGCATCGCGCGCGACTCGGCATGCATCAGCGGCATATAGACAAAGACCAACCGCTCGGGCGGATAGCGATACTCCCATCCCGCATCGATCGCCGCCAGGCAAAGCTCCAGCGCCAGCGGGTCGGCGGCGTAAGCCTGCGCCGAATCCCGGTGCAAATTGCGCGAAAACTGATCGAGCAGCAGGATCGCGGCCAGCAGCGTATCGGGATCGTCGCGCCAGCCCATCGCTTCGGTCGCCAGCACCTGATCACGAAGCGTACCGAACCGCTCGGCGATCACCTGGTCGAGCGCATCGTCCTTGGCGAAATGCTTTTCGGGTGCCAGGGAGAACCAGAAGTCCAATATGTCCCGCGCCTCCGCGTGGACACGTCGTTCATCCATCCCTAGATCAGCAACCATGTCGTCCCCTTCCGGGCCCGAGATCATCAGTCTGGGCTGTCGCCTCAACATCGCCGAAAGCGAAACGATCCGCGCGCTGGCCGCGGGCCGGGAGGATATGGTCGTCGTCAATAGCTGCGCCGTCACCAACGAAGCGGTGAAGCAGACCCGCGCCGCGATCCGCCGCGCGGCCAAGGCGCGTCCCGATGCCCAGATCGTCGTGACAGGCTGCGCGGCGCAGATCGATCCCACCAGCTTCGCCGCCATGCCCGAGGTCGCCCGCGTGTTGGGCAATGCCGACAAGCTGCGCCCCGAAAGCTGGGCCTCGACCGAACCGATGCTGGTCGCCGACCTGTCGCGCGTGGTCGAAACCGCACCGCATCTGGTCTCCGCCTTTGCCGGCCATGCGCGGGCGTTCGTCGAAGTCCAGAATGGCTGTGACCATGCCTGTACCTTCTGCATCATCCCGACCGGGCGCGGGCCCAGCCGCTCGGTGCCCGCCGGGTTGGTGATCGAACGCATCGCGCGCGCGGTCGAGCTGGGGCACCAGGAGGTGGTGCTGACCGGCGTCGATCTCACCAGCTATGGCCATGACCTGCCGGGCCAACCGGGCCTCGGGTTGCTGGTCGAGCGTATCCTGACCCATGTCCCCGCCCTGCCCCGGCTGCGCCTGTCCTCGCTCGATTCGATCGAGATCGACGACCGGCTGTTCGAGCTGGTGACGGGCGAGCCGCGGGTGATGCCGCACCTTCATCTGTCGCTTCAGGCGGGCAACGACCTGATCCTCAAGCGAATGAAGCGCCGCCACAGCCGTGCCCAATCGGTAGCGATCGTCGAGCGCATGTTGAGCGCGCGGCCCGAGATCGCGATTGGCGCCGACCTGATCGCGGGGTTCCCGACCGAGGATGACGCGATGGCGGCCGACACGCTGGCGCTGATCGACGATTGCCGGATCGTGCACGCCCATATCTTCCCCTATTCGGCGCGCGACGGCACGCCCGCCGCCCGAATGCCGCAAGTGCCCCATCCTCTTCGCCGCGAGCGCGCCGCGAAGCTTCGCGAGGCGGCCGCGCGCCGCCGCCGCGACTGGCTGGCGGCCCAGATCGGCGGGACGCGTGACGTACTGGTCGAACGGCCAGGCACGCGCGGCCACGCGCCCGACTTTGCAGACATCCATTTTTCCCCCGCAACCGAACCGGGCCGCATCGCCCGCGTTCGGGTCACGGCGGCGACCGAAACCCATCTGATCGGACAATTGGTATGAGTTCTTCTCCCTCCTGGCACGAAAAGCTGCTCGGCGGTTTCCGTCGCACCTCCGACCGGCTGGTCGGCAATCTCGCCGGCCTGGGTACCGCGCGGCTAGACGAGGATACGCTCGACGAGATCGAGGAAGCGCTGATCGCTTCCGACCTCGGCCCCGAAACCGCCGGTCATATCCGCACGCGCCTGTCGGAAGGCAGCTTCGAGCGGAACATGGAAGACCTGGGCATTCGCCTGGTCGTCGCCGAGGAGGTGGAGAAGGCGCTGGCCAAGGTCGCCACCCCGCTGGAGATCGACGCCTTTCCCCGGCCGCAGGTGATCCTGGTCATCGGCGTCAACGGCTCGGGCAAGACGACGACCATCGCCAAGCTGGCCCATCTGTTCATGGAGCAGGATTACGGCGTCATGCTGGCGGCGGGCGACACCTTCCGCGCCGCCGCGATCGGCCAGCTCGCCACCTGGGCCGAGCGGGTCGGCGTGCCGATCGTATCGGGCAAGGAAGGCGGCGACGCGGCGGGCATCGTCTATGAGGCGGTGAAGCAGGCGACCGCGACCGGCGTCGACGTGCTGATCGTCGACACCGCCGGGCGCCTTCAGAACAAGCGCGAGCTGATGGACGAGCTGTCCAAGATCCGCCGCGTGCTCGGCCGCCTGAACCCCGAGGCGCCGCACGACATCCTGCTGGTGCTCGACGCGACGACGGGCCAGAATGCGCTCAACCAGATCGAGGTGTTCAAGGACGTCGCGGGCGTCACCGGCCTGGTCATGACCAAGCTGGACGGCACCGCGCGCGGCGGCGTGCTGGTCGCGGCGGCGGAGAAATATGGCCTGCCCATCCATGCCATCGGTGTCGGTGAGGGCATGACCGACCTGCGTCCGTTCGACGCCAATGAGGTCAGCCGGATCATCGCCGGCATCGAAGGAGGCCGGAAGTGAACGCCCCGCAGAAGGAAGTCCCCCAGAAGGAAGCGGGCGCCGCGCTGAAGGCCGGGATCGAATATGGCCCGCTGGTCCTCTTCTTCGCCGTCAATTTCCTCGCCCCGATGGGGGCACTGACGCGCGTGCTGGTGGCGACGGCGGCGTTCATGGTCGCCACGGTGATCGCGATGATCGTCAGTCGGGTGAAGCTGGGGCGCATATCGCCGATGCTGTGGCTGTCGGGTGCGCTGGTCGTCGTGTTCGGCGGCCTGACCCTCTATTTCCACGACGAGCGCTTCATCAAGATGAAGCCGACCATCGTCTATGCCATGTTCTCGGCGTTGCTGTTCTTCGGCTTGGTCACGGGACGACCGCTGATCCAGATGGTGCTGGGCAGCGTCTATTCGGGCCTGACCCCGGTCGGCTGGCGCAAGCTGACACGCAACTGGGCGATCTTCTTCGCCTTCATGGCGGTGCTGAACGAGGTGGTCTGGCGCCATTCGACCTGGGATTTCTGGGTCGGGTTCAAGCTGTGGGGCGCGATGCCGCTGACCATCGGCTTTGCCATCGCCAACATCCCGATGTTGCTGAAGCATGGGCTGAACGCGGAAGCCGTGAAGATCGACGAACCGCCGGTGGAGTAAGGCTGGCACTCGGCGTCGGCCTCGCCGCCGCTCACATGGGGTAGGCACGTCATTGTGAGCGTTGCGAGACAATGGCGAAGGGGCCCAGCCCGCTCGAATTAAAGCTGCCGGCTGATCTCCGTAGCGGCGGCCTTCTCGGTCGATGTCATCCGGGCCTCGACCGCCGTGATCGCCGCAGGGGCCTCGGCATTGCCACGGGCGGCGGCGCGCGTCAGCCAGGCCCAGGCGCGCGGCAGATCACGGTCACCGCCCCGGCCATTGGCCAGCAGCGCGGCATAGTTGAACATCCCGTCGGGATCGCCATCGCGCGACGCCAGTTCGAACCAACGCCGCGCCATCGCTTCGTCCCGCGCGACGAAGGTTCCCGTCCGATAATAGGTCCCGACCGCGACGCGCGCTTCGGCCGATCCCTTGAGCGCCGCCTGGCGGTACAGACCGAACGCCACCTCGCGATCGAGCGGCACGCCGCGCCCGCTGTCATAGGCATGGGCGAGCGCATAGGCGGCATCCGGATCGCCATGTTTCACCGCCTCGCGATACCAGGCAATCGCTGTGGGTAGATCGGCCGCCACCCCGTCATCGCCATGTTCCAGCATATCGCCGAGCGCCGCCTGCGCCGCAGCAAGGTGACGCTTGGCCCCACGCTGATAATTGGCGAATGCCGCCTTGGGATCGCGTGGAATACCCAGCCCGAAATATTGGATATCCCCCAGGGCCTTGTAGGCGGCGACGTGGCCGACAAAGGCCGCGCGCCGGTACCAGCGGCATGCCTCGTCCATATCGGCCTTGGTCCCGTACAGACCTTGACGATAGATCGCCCCCAGCATCATGGCCGCTTCGCCCGAGGCGGTGTTCATTTCGGGATTGTCCGGATCGAAAACCGGTCGGTGCAGCCGCTCGACATAATTGGTCAGCGCCGCGCGTTTCAGCGACTTTATCGCGCGATCATTCTCATCACCGTCGCCAAAGCCCGCCAGCAGCAATTTGGCGACAAACAGCGCCGCCTCATCGCCGCCATTATGATCGGTGAGCCGACGTGCCGCATCCCGGAAATAGGGCAATGCCTCCGCATAGCGCCCCTGATCGAACAGGGCGAACCCCATGGGCAGCGAGGTATCGCGCATCGCATATTCGGCGGCGGCCGTGTACGGATCGCGCGCCGTCGCCGACATGCGGGGCGCCTGCGTCAATTCGCTCGCGCCGCGAAACATCTGCAGACAGTTCAGCGCCGCCGCATGATCGGCCGACAACGCGCCCAGGCCATAGGATCGCGCTCTTTGCAGCCCCGTCGCGTAGGCCCCCTGCTGTGTCGCTTCGAACCCGCCCGGCAGCGCCCCCGCCTCGATCGCCACGGACGGGTCGCCGCCCGGTAGCGCGATATCACCGCCCATCGTCATGCCGAAACGGGTCTTGCCCAAGACAGGCAGCGGCGAACCGACCGGAACCTTCGGGGGTGCCTTATAGTCGGGGTTGCGGGGCATGCGCGTGGGCTGGATCACGGGCGGCATCGCTCCCGGTGCGGTGCGCAGGATCAGGGAATAGGCCGGAAGACGGCTGATGACCGAGCAGATCGCCCATTTCGGCGCCTCCGCCTGGGGCAGACGCCGGCCGTTGACGATGATCGTCTTGTCCTTGCCTATGTCGTCCGATGCCTCATTGGCCTCTCCGTCAGCGACCGAAGATTTTTCCGCCACCCTGGTGCTCGCGGCATTTGCCTTGGCAATCGGCGCATCGAACTCGGCCCAGGCGGGGTGCGCCATGATCAAGGAAGCGCAAAGGGCCACAACGCAGCTTACGATCCCGCCGCGAACAGAAATTCCGATTTCGATCGCCACCTTGACCCTCCCGCCAGCAACGACTTTTCTATGTTCGACTCATTTCATCATTATCGGCCAGGATAAATTATTTTCACCTGCTGGAAAGTCGGCTCACTATTCCGATTAAATAATGCATTTGTTCTTTTCATGAGCGCCAAAGTGCTGGCGATCATGTCGATCAGTCGTAACCGCTTGGAAATTCCGGCAATCATCTTGCCTCAAAGAAACGAAAAAGGGCGACCCATCGGGGCCGCCCTTTCCCTTGTCCGAAACGGATGTGACGGGATTACGCCACCGCGGCCTCGTACCGGCGACCGGCCTCGTCCCAGTTCACCACGTCCCACCAGGCCTTCAGATAGCCCGGACGGTCGTTCATATAGGTCAGGTAATAGGCGTGCTCCCACACGTCGTTACCCAGGATCGGCGTGCCCTTGTCGGCGACGACGTCCATCAGGGGGTTGTCCTGGTTCGGGGTCGAGGTGACCTTCAGCTTGCCCTCGGCATCCGCGATGACCCAGGCCCAGCCCGAACCGAACTGGCCCGCGCCCTTGGTGTTGAACTCATCCTTCAGCTTGTCGAGACCGCCGAACGCCTCGATCGCCTCGGCGAGCTTGCCCGAGGGCTGGGTCGTGCCGGGCTTGGTCATGATCTTCCAGAAGAAGTCATGATTCCAGAAGCCGCCGCCATTGTTGCGGACGACCGCCGGTGCCGACGAGATGGTGGCGAGGATGTCCTCGATCGACTTGCCCTGAAGCGACGCATCCGCCGCGACCGCCTCGTTCAGCTTGTTGGTATAGGCCGCATGATGCTTGTCGTGGTGGAAGGTCATCGTCTCCTTGGAGATGACCGGCTCCAGCGCGTCATAGTCGTACGGAAGGGGCGGCAGTTCGAAAGCCATCGTAAGTGCTCCTTTTGGGTTTGCCTGTGGCAACGCCGGGCGCCTCAAATGGCTCCCCGAACGGAGTTACGCAACCGTTCCGATCAGATCATGGCGACGAAGCGCGTGACGAAGCTGGTCGTAACTCAGTCCCAGGGCCTCGGCGGTGGTCCGCTGGTTGAAGCGGTTCTCGGCCAGGGCACGGGTCAGCAGCTCGCGTTCGAACCGGGCGACGCGCGACTTGAAGTCGGAAGGGCCCACATCGCAGGCCGCCACCTCGTCGCCATCATTGGTCGCGGGCGCCGGCGCACTCCCCTGCCCCGGGCTCTCGCTCTTGGCCGCTGCCGGCGACTGGCCTTGCGGGCGATAGGGCGAGCGGAAGGGATCGATCTCGATCGCATCGACCGGCCCCTCGCGATCCCAACGATAGACGGCGCGCTCGACGACGTTGCGCAGTTCGCGGACATTGCCGGGCCAGCGATGCTCCATCAGCGCGTCGGTTGCCGCCGGACCGAAACCCGGCCAGCTTTCCCAACCGATCTCCGCCGCCATGCGCCGCCCGAAATGATTGGCGAGCAGCATGATATCGCTCTTGCGCGCGCGAAGCGGCGGCAAGGTGACGACCTCGAAACAGAGCCGGTCGAGCAGGTCGGCGCGGAACTGATGCGCGGCGACCTTGTCGGGCAGATGCTCGTTGGTCGCCGCGACGATACGGACATCGACCCGCAAGGGCCGCGACGAGCCGATCCGGGTCACCTCGCCATATTCGACCGCGCGGAGCAGCCGGTCCTGCGCCGCCATCGACAACGTACCCAGTTCGTCGAGGAACAGCGTGCCGCCACTCGCTTCCTCGAATCGCCCGGCCCGCGCCTTGGTCGCGCCGGTAAAGGCGCCCGCCTCATGCCCGAACAACTCGGCCTCGATCAGCGTCTCAGGGAGCGCCGCGCAGTTCATCACGACCAGCGGCTGGTCCCAGCGTCCGCTCAGGCGGTGGAGACGCTCGGCCACCAGTTCCTTGCCGGTCCCCCGCTCGCCGATGACCAGCACGGGACGGTCGAGCGCGGCGGCACGACTGGCGCGTTCCAGCGCGTCCAGAAAGGCCCCCGACTGGCCGATGACCTGACTCGTCCGATCCATTCCCAACAGGTGGCGGATTTTGCCAAGCCTTGGCAAGAGTGCAATCGTTCGGCCAGCGCAACTATTTTGCAAAAGCGCGGATTTCCGTCATTTTCGAAATTGGCACGCCCCCTGCAATGCATCTGGCATCCCGCCACCGAGCGGACCGAGACAGACGCAATCAGGGAGTTTTCACCATGTTCGCCACCACCGTCACCCGCCAGATCGCCGCCATCGCCTGCACCATCGTGATGAGCGCCACCTGCCTGCTGGGCGCCCTCGCCCCCGCGCATGTCGCCACCACCACGGCACCGGTTGCCACGATCGAGGCGCCGATCGCATAATCACGCATTTCGCCATCAAGGAGTATCCGATGGGCATTTTCTCCCGCACCCGCGACATCGTCGCCGCCAATTTCGCCGATTTGCTGGATAAGGCGGAAGATCCCGCGAAGATGATCCGCATGATCATCCTCGAAATGGAGGAGACGCTTGTCGAGGTGCGCGCCTCTGCCGCCCGCACGATCGCTGACCAGAAGGAAATCCGCCGCCACATCATGAAGCTGGATCAGCTTCAGGACAGCTGGACCGAAAAGGCCGAGCTGGCGCTGTCGAAGGACCGCGAGGATCTCGCCAAGGCCGCGCTGATCGAGCGTCAGAAGGCCGCCGACATGGCCGACCAGCTGAAGGCGGAGGTTCAGGTGCTCGACGATGCGCTGCGCGCGTCGGAAGAGGACATCGCCAAGCTGCAGAACAAGCTGCGCGAGGCGCGGACCAAGCAGAATGCGGTCCAGACCCGTCTGGAAAGCGCCAACAACCGCTATCGCCTGCGCGAGATGTGGAACGGCCCCAAGACGCACGACGCGTTCAGCCGCTTCGACGTGCTGGAGCGCAAGGTGGACGAGGCCGAGGGCCGCGCGGAAGCGCTGGGCCTGGGCGCGAACCCCAAGACGCTGGAGGACGAGATCGCCGAGCTGCGTGCTTCCGATCGGGTCGATGCCGAACTCGCCGCGCTCAAGGCGCGCCTGAACAAGGGAGAGTGAGATGGAGGACATCATCACCCCAGGCATCGCGATCACCACGCTGTTCATCGCGCTGCCCTGGCTGATCCTGCACTATGTCACAAAGTGGAAGCAGGCACCCAAGATCACCCATGAAGACGAGCAACTGCTGGACGAACTCCACATGCTCGCGCGCCGCCTGGAGGATCGGGTGAATACCGTCGAGCGGATCATCGCCGCCGACAATCCCAACTTCAAGCCCGGCCTGTCGCAGTCCGAATGGCGCCCCGAACCGCGCCTCGGCCAAACCGACTACAGCCTCGACCGGAGGAACTGACATGACCGCCAGCCGCACCAACTTCTACCTCGACAAGCAGAATGCCAAGTTCAAGGGCGTGTGCTCGGGCATCGCCGACTATGCCGGCGTGGACGTGATGTGGGTCCGCATCGCTGCGGTCCTGCTGACCCTGACCGGGGTTGGCATGCCTTGGGTCCCGATCGCCTATATGCTGATCGCCTGGATGGCGACACCCAAGCCGATCGGTCTCTACCAGTCGGACGACGACGCCAAATTCTGGCAGGGCGTGCGCAGCAATCCGCGCCGCTCGACCGCCGAGGTGCGCTCGAAGTTCCGCGATCTCGACCGTCGCCTCGCCGATATCGAGCTGCATTACACCAGCCGCAACCGCCAGTTGGCCGACGAGATCGACAGCCTGCGCTGATCGCCGGGGCCACGTATCAACTATCCTATGGGAGTATGGATTATGTCTTCGGGAGGACCCGGTTTCGTCCTGGCGATCATCTCGATCTCGATGATCGCGTGGGTGGTCACCACCTGGATCCGTGCGAAGCACGGCTATAGCCTGGAAAATGAATGGGGCGGCATGAGCCACAAGGGCGACCTGGGCGAGAGCCGCAAGGTCGAGCTGCTTACCACCGAGAACCAGAAGCTGGTCGGCCAAGTCAGCCGGTTGGAAGAGCGGATCGCCGTCCTGGAACGGATCGCCACCGACCCCGCCGAGCGGACCGCCCGCGAAATCGACAGCTTGCGTGATCGCTGAGGGAGAGAAGCGATGCATGATTTCGCTATCCTGATCCCGCTCTTCGGCATCAGCTGCGGCATGGTTGCGATCATCGGCGGCGTCGTCATCAAGCCCTGGTTCGCCTACCGCGAAAAACGGCTGGCCACCGAAGCCTCGATGGTCGCGGAAAAGGCGGCGCAATATGCGGCGCAGACCGAACGACTGGAACGGCGGGTCCGTGTGCTGGAGCGGATCATCACCGATCGCGGCCTGGCGCTCAGCGACGAGATCGACGGGCTTCGCGCCTTCGACGCGGCGCCCACCCGCATCGAACACTGACAAAAGATTTTAGAGGGGAGTTACCGCTATGTCCGGCGGACAGTTCATGGTCGTTATGATCGTCGCGATCGTCATGATCGCCAGCATCTTCAAGGCCAAGCATCGCCGCTCGCCCGGCCTCGACATCGTCGAGCATCTGCGTGGCGAAGGCGCCCGCGATACCCAGGCGCTGCGTGCCGAGGTCCAGCAGCTCAAGGACCGCATCCAGGTGCTCGAGCGCGTCATCACCGACCAGCACAAGAGCATCGATCTCGACCGCGAGATCGAGCGCCTGCGCGACCGTTAAGCCGAAGGGACCGGGATCATGACCGATACCAATCTCTATATCGTCCTCGCCACCGCCGGGCTTGCGGGCCTCGCCATGATCGTGACCGCCGGGCTGGCCGGATGGCGCGGCTGGCTGCAGCTCAAGAGCCGTGAGTTCGATCGGGTGCACGACATGCCTTATGGAGCCGCGCCCTCCGCTTCGTCGCGGATCGAGATGGCCGACCTGAAGGAACGTATCCGTAAGCTGGAAGCGATCGCGGCGGGCGTCGATCTCTGACGCCATGCCTGGTGCGATCGGGGAATGGCCCTCCCCTTTCCACCCCGCCGATGACCACCGGCTTGTCGCGGGCCGATGCACGGAGTAGCGGACCAGGCCATGTCCGATCTTGCCGAAATCCGCGACGAATATGAATTTCTCGACGCCGACGATCGCTATCGCCTGCTGATCGATCTGGGCCGTGCGCTGGAGCCGATGCCCGAGGCGCTGAAGACCGATGCGACGCTGGTGCGCGGCTGTTCCGCCTCGGTCTGGGTCTATCCGACCCAGGGGAATGGCGAAGCGCTGCACTTCCTGGCGGATTCCAACGCCGCGATCACCAAGGGGATCATCGCGCTGGTCCTGAAAACGGTGCAGGACAAGACACCCGCCGAAATCCTGGCGACCGATATCGAGGGCGAACTGGCGCCGTTCGATTTGAAGAACCAGTTGAGTTCCAACCGGACTCAGGGGATTCCCAATATGATCGCGCTGATCCGGGAGACGGCTGGGCGGTATTAAGGGGGATTCCCGTGGCCTTCGACTTCGGCGCTATGCGCCGAAGTCGAAGGCCACGCCAAGACGTCAGGGATTGGCACCCCGGGATAGTCGCGCGGCGATCGCCTCGACATCCTCATCCGGCGTGACGACCAGCCACTCCCCGGGCTGCCGTCCATCGACCAAAGTCACCGCATTCTTGGGACACAGCCCCAGGCACTTGGTCTCCACCACCCCGACCGACGCCTTGCGCCCCTTGCCGAAAATCCGCCTGAGCGCCTTCGCCAAGGGCGTCTTGCCCTTGGGACCGAAACCGCCGCCGACCTTTTTGGAGCATTTGCCGCAGACCAGGACCGTCGCTTCCCAATCCGCCTTGGCACGGCGGATCACTCGGGCTTCCAGCTACGCCGCTCCTCGGCGGCACGCAGGACTTCATAGGCCGCCTGCACCTCTTGGAATTTCTGCGCCGCCTCCGGATCATTGGGGCGGATATCGGGATGGTTCGCCTTGGCGAGCCCGCGCCACGTCGCACGGATCAGGTCGAACTCGGCATCCGGCTCCAGCCCTAGGGCATCGAGCGCGCGCATCTCGTCGCGCGAACGGCTGCCATCGCCCGGCCCGGCCCAGGCCTGATGCTTGGACTGGGCATAGCCGGCGCTGGTGCGTCGTTCCGAGGCTTCCCGCGCGGCGGCCTCCTCGGCGCTCAGGCCCTGGAAATAGTCCCAGCCGCGATTATACTCGGCGGCATGCGCCTCGCAGAAATACCAGCGGTCAGGGCTGTTGGGGGATTTGGGTGCGGGACAGTTGCCGGGCTGGTCGCAGCCATGCCGGTCGCAGATACGCACGGGCTTCGCCTCGCGCGCCGCACCATAGCTGCGCCATCGCGGAAAGCCCCAATCATTGGATCGTGTAGAAGATCGCGCCACGCCGCCGATTTAAGCGACTTGGCCACGGGCGCAAGCACCGCCCGCACGCTTTCGCGACACCGGCATCGGAATAGCGTGATCTGAAAGGCTTGACCGACCGCCAGCGGCTCATTCATGACATGAGCGTCATCATATGTTCACGTCCGAATCGGGCATATGGCGACCCTACTCATGTCATGGAGCCTGCGTGGCCAACAGCCGTTCCTTCCTGGCCACCGCGAGAGCGGATGTGCCGGCGTCGATCGTGGTGGCGCTTGTCGCCCTGCCGCTATGTCTGGGTATCGCGGTCGCCTCCGGCGCGCCGCCCTTTGCGGGGATGATCGCGGGCATCGTCGGCGGGCTCGTCGTCGGCTTCCTGTCCAAGTCGCCGCTTTCGGTATCGGGCCCCGCGGCCGGGCTGACCGTGATCGTGTTCGAAGCGATCGAGCGATTGCCCAGTTTCCAGGTGTTCCTGCTGGCGGTCGTGCTGGCCGGCGTGCTTCAGCTCGCCTTCTCCTTCACCCGCGCGGGCGTCTTGGCGGAGTTCGTCCCCTCCTCGGTCATCACCGGCATGCTCGCCGCGATCGGGCTGATCCTGATCCTGAAGCAGGTGCCCCACGCGATCGGCTATGACGGCGATTTCGAGGGTAGCTTTGAATATGCCAGCCGCGCCGGCGGCAACACCTTCACCGACCTATGGGCCAGTGTCAGCCAGGATATCGCGCCCGGCGCGGTCCTGATCGGTGGCGTGTCGCTCGCCTTCCTGTTCTGGTGGGATCATGCCAAGCCCAAGCAAGGCCCGTTGCGTCTGCTGCCGGGGCCGCTGGTCGTCGTCGTCATCGGCGTGGTCGGCAACATGCTGCTCGGTGCGCTGCGCCCCGAATGGCAGCTGGGCGGCGCCCATCTCGTCCGCGTCCCCGTCGCGGGCGGCGCGCGCGAGTTTCTCGGCCAGTTCCAATTGCCCGACTTCGCCGCGATCGGGACCAGCGCGGTCTGGACCACGGCGATCACCCTGGCGATCGTCGCCAGCCTGGAATCGCTGCTGAGCGTCAAGGCGGTCGACGAACTTGATCCCCGGCGCCGCACCACCGACAAGAATTGGGAGCTTATGGCGCAGGGCGGCGGCAATATCGTGTCGGGCCTGCTCGGCGGTCTTCCGGTCACCTCGGTGATCGTCCGCTCCTCCGCCAATGTCGATGCGGGTGCGGAGAGCAAATTGTCGGCGATGCTGCATGCGACCTGGCTGCTCCTGTCGGTCGCGCTGATCCCCGCGCTGCTCAACCTCATCCCGCTGTCCGCGCTGGCCGCCGTGCTGATCGCGACCGGTTACAAGCTGTGCAAGCCCAAGCTGTTCACCGAGCGGTTCAAACAGGGTTGGAGCCAGTTCATCCCCTTCATCGTCACCATTCTGGCGATCCTGCGCACCGACCTGCTGATCGGCATCCTGGTCGGGTTGGTCGTGGGCTTCGTCTTCGTCGTAGCGCGCAACTTCCGCCCCGCGCTGACCTTCGCCTGCGATGACGAGGATTGCCTGATCCGCGCGCGGCGCAACCTCTATTTCATCCACAAATATGAGCTGCAGAAGTCGCTGGCCAAGGTGCCGGACGGCGCCAATCTGCTGATCGACCTGTCCTCGACTTCCTATGTCGATCTAGACAATGTCGACATCATCAACGCCTTCATCAAGGGCGCGGACTATCGCGGGATCAGCGTCGTCGTGCGCAGCGACGTCGCCGAGCGGACCGCGCCGATGATCCAGGCCCCATCGACGGGAGTGCGCTACGCATGAGGGAATATAAGCAACTCCTGCTCGCCAATAAGGCATGGGCCGCCGAACTGCTGGAGGAGAAGACCGACTTCTTTCAGCGCCAGACGGTGGGGCAGAAGCCCGACTTCCTCTGGATCGGCTGTTCCGACAGCCGGGTGACGCCCGAGCAGATGACCATGACGCCGCCGGGCGGCATGTTCCTCCACCGCAACATTGCCAATCTGGTCCATGACGACGATCTCAACCTGTTGTCGGTCGTCCAATATGCGGTCGATGTGCTGAAGGTCCGCCATGTCATCCTGTGCGGCCATCATGGCTGTGGCGGGGTGCTGGCGACGCTGGAGGGCGGAACGCAGGGGCCGGTCGACCAGTGGCTGGGCAATGCCCGCGACGTGCTGCACCGCCACCGCGACGAGATCGACGCCCAGCCGGACAAGGGCGCAAAGGTCAACCGGCTGGTCGAGGTGAACGTGATGGAGCAGCTCCGCCACCTCGCCCGGCTGGACACGATCCAAAAGGCCTTTGCCGAAGGCCGCGAGCTATGGCTGCACGGCTGGGTCTACGACATTCGCGACGGGCATATAAAAACCCTGCTGGAAATCGACGCGACAACCGATCTCGACGGCCTGGAGCGGCCGGACAAGGTTCTGGTGTAAAGGGCCGGCCGGGGTGCCCGCTGGGCGCAGCCCGGCCGGTTCGATCATTGCGGCAACTTGAACCGGATGCCATTCACGCTGGCGCCGCAGCCAAGCCCGCCATCGGGGCGATAGGTCTTTTCATAGCGCATGGATTGGAAGGCCTTTTCCGCCGAATTTGAAAAGATGAAGGGCGGATAGCTGACCAGCGTCCGGGCATTAGCGACCCGACCATCGGCACCGATATCGAACTGGTTGCGAACCCAGCCCTCGAAACCCCAACGCTGCGCCTCCTGCGGAAAGGCACTGCTACCGGGCAGCGTCACCGGCTTGGGCATCGCGTCCAGGGTTGCGCATTGCGACGCGGCCAAGCCGCTCTTTTCGAAGGTCTGGCGGGCCAGGGCCAGATCGCCCTGCCGCTTGGCGGCCGAGGCCAGGCGGATCAGCGCGCCAACGCGCAGCGGGTCATGCGGGTCCAGCCCCTTATCGTCCGCCACCTGCTGCAGATAAGGGGTCGCATATTTCTCGCCGATGCGATCCGCGATCCACAGGCGAAGCGCGGCACGTGCCTGCGGATCATCGGCAAAAGGCCTTTGGCCGAGCATCGGGCTCATGACCGCGGCGTAGCGCCCGGCCCCGCGCCAGTCTCGGTTACGCCCCTCTTGCGCTGGAATCGCAAAGACCAGCTGCGCCATGGCGGGCATGTCTGATGCCGCCGCCAAAGGCTGGACTTTCGCGATCAGGGCGGCGCGATCGTCGCTACCCAGTGTCGGATTGTCGAGCATCTGCGCGGCGGCGGCGAGGATGGCGGGCGTCTGGCCCTTGGCCTCGGCGGCGGCGAGCGCGGCGCGTTGGCGGGTCAGCGCGTCCGCGCCGACGGAACCCGATTTTGCTGGCGTGGCCAAGCCCTTCTTCTCCACCCATTCGGTAAAGCTGGCATTGATCGCCTCGCCGATCGAGGGGCGGCTATAGGCCGTCGAACAGCGCATCTCCAATCGGACATTGTACCGGAAGAAGGGTGGCAACTCCTTCAGTTCCTCAGGCGACCATACCCAGTCGCGCACCGCGCGGGCAAAGGCCAGCCCCTTGGCCCCACCGCCCGAGGAATAGATGGGCTCGACGCCGAAGACCGTGCCATCGTCTCCAACGCTGAACTGGATGACGGAGACATCCTCCGGCTTCAGATCAGCCTCGCCCCCGCATTCGGGCGGGGCCATCAGGCTGGCCGAGCCGAAACTGCCCTTGGTCGAGCGACCCGCGCCCGTATAGGCCATATATTCGCGCGCGCTGTCCTCATGATGGGTCAGCAGCGCGGCGATGGCGGCATCCGATCGCGCGGCGACATCGCGAAGATCGACCTTGTTCAGCGTCATCCCGCCCAAGAGCGACACGACCTTTGGCGCCATCCGGTTGGCTTCGTCCAGCCGCCCGCTATTCATCGCCAGGCGCAGCCGCGCCTGCTCGAGTGCCGCTTGGTCCATTTTGGCGAGTTTGATCTTCTGCGCCAGCGCATCGGCCCGCGCGAGCGTCGCCTGCGCTTCGCCCGGATCGGTGAAGGTCTGGGTGCGGACCATCGCCAGCAGCGCGGCCATCCGCCCGATATCGTCGGGCGATTCCTCCGCCGCCTTGCGATACTCCGCAGTGGCATCGGCATAGTCGAGCGATGTGGAGGCGATGCCGCCCAGCTTCATGTGCGCGGCGAACCGGTCCTCGGCGAGCGACGGGTCGCTGGCGGGTAGCACGGCGAGACCCGCGCGGATCGTCGCAGCCGCCTCGTCGATCTGCCCCATACGAAATTTCGCGCCGCCCTTGCGGACCATCGCGATCGCCCAGGTCCGGCTGCCCGGCTTGACCTGAGCGATAATCCGGTCCCACGCGGCCAACGCCGCCGCCGAGTCCTGCCCACTGTCCAGCGCGGTCGCCGCGTCATATTGCTGCTGCATGCTCTTGGCCGGTGCCGCAGCGGGCGGCGAGGCCTGCTGCGCAAAGGCGGCCGCACCGGTGGCGGCGGCCAGTCCGATCAGACCGGCGCGCGCAAATATCGTCGATGTCATGATACCCCAAAGCCCTCCCAAGCTCTTGCGGCGGGAGGCTGCCCCATTTCGGGGTGGAAAGCCAGAGGGCCTGTAAGCCGGGTTCTGTCCACCGGCGAAACCGGATGGGCGACCATTCTTCTAGGACGATGCTCGCACATCGCCTCAAGCAACCAACCCGGATAGCGGGCGGGAACACGCCCCGACGCTTTCGCGCCATGCCATCCCTATTCGGTCTTGCTCCCGGTGGGGTTTGCCATGCCGTTCCCGTTACCGGGACCGCGGTGCGCTTTTACCGCACCCTTTCACCCTGACCTGGCCGAAGCCGTGGCCGTCTGCTCTCTGTGGCACTGTCCCTGGGGTCACCCCCGCCGGGCGTTACCCGGCACCGTCGTTCCGCGGAGCCCGGACTTTCCTCGCCCCCGGTTTCCCGAGGCCGCGGCCGCCCGGCCCTCTGGCTGGTGGCGATGTAGACGGATTGGGGATTAGGGCAAGGGGTTTGTGATTTAGCGGCGGGGCGTGGGCTTCGACTTTGCTCAGCCTGAACGGAGGTTGGGGAATGAAGCCGCTCTTCCTGCGCGCCGTTCAGGCTGAGCAAAGTCGAAGCCCACGCCCCCTCGTCTCAATCATCCCCCTGCGGACGCGGCAGCAACAGCGCGAGCAGGATCATCCGGCATTCGGCATCGATCTCACCGTCGATCAGTTCGGGGCGGAAACGCCGCTGGAACGCCATGATCGCCGCCATCCGGTCGGTCACGTCATAGCCGAACCGCTCGAGGGCCAGGCAGAACCCCGCCTCGGTCCACATCGGGTCCATCAGATTCTTGGTTGGACGCGGCAGCGCCAGACGGCGCCGGGCCAGCGCGCCCCAGGGGAACAGTTCGCCCGGATCACGCTTGCGCGCGGGCGCGATATCCGAATGGCCGACGATATTGCCGCGCGTGATGCCGTGCCGCTTCTGGATATCGGCGACCAGTTCCATCACCGCCGCGATCTGTTCGTCGGGGAACGGGCGATAGCCCCAGTCATGGCCGGGATTGACGATCTCGATGCCGATGCTCGCCGAATTGACGTCCTCGATCGACCGCCAGTGCGACTGGCCGGCGTGCCAGGCACGATCCTCCTCGGCGACCATGCGCAGCACCGTGCCGTCCTCGGCAACCAGATAGTGGCACGACACTTTGGCCTCCGGATCGCGCAGCCGCGCGATCGCCGATTCCGCATCCTGCATGCCCGTATAGTGCAGGACGATCATCGATATGGGCAAACTCCGCACGTCGAAATTGGGCGACGGCGTGTCGACGATCGTCATGCAACCTCCTGAACGGCCCCGGTCCGCTGGGATCCCCGTCTAGCGGCATCGATCGCCGATGGATATGCCCCTCATGACGCGCGAGGCATCTCTTCCATCTCGGTTTTTTCATACAGGCCGCGCCCGCCGGGGTTCAGGCGAAACAGCCCGGTCTGCCCGATCACCGTCTCGCCCGCGCCCAGGATCAGCCCGGCCGAGGGGCGCATGGCGGAGGCCAGGGTCTGGAACGCCCGCCGTTTGGGCTCTGGTGCGAAATACAGCATGACGTTGCGGCACAGGACCAGATCGAAGCCGCCGCCAGGGGGCGGGTCGGAGACGAGGTTCATCTGGCGAAAGGCGACATGGCGCAGCAGTTCGGGCCGCGCGACCCATTCATTGTTCGCCCGCCCCTCGAACCAGCGGACCAGATGACGGATGGGCAGGCCGCGTTGCACCTCGAACTGGGTGAAGCAGCCGGCACGCGCGCGGGCGAGCGCGGCCTCCGACACATCGGTCGCGACGATCTCGGGGATAGGCGTGCCGAGCGTCTCGTTCCGCTCCGCAAAGACCATGGCGATCGACAGCGGCTCCTGCCCCGTCGAGCAGCCCATGCTCCAGATGCGGGCACGGCGGCCGGTCTTTTCGACCATAGCGATCGCCTCGACGATCAAGTCGAAGACATGCGGGTCGCGGAAGAAGGAGGTTTCGCAATTGACCAGCGCATCGACCACCCGCCCCGCCAACGACGGATCGCTGCCGTCTAGGATCGCGGTGACGAGCTGATCGAGCGTGTCCAGCCGCCGCTCGCGCATCAAGGGCATCAGGACGGTATCGACGCGGGTCGAGCGATGGCGGACGATCTGCTGCCCCGTGCGCGCCTCCAGCAAGGCGGCCAGGACGTTGAAGGCCTGGGTCGACGCCATAGGCGGCTGCGCCCCCGGAAAAGGCGTCTCGGACAGGACGGTTCGCATGCCGGGGGCCATCAGGGTCGCGTCCCCAGCGCCAGCATCGCGCCGATGGCATCTGGCGGCAGCACCATATCGGCCAGATCATGGGCGACGATCGCGCCGGGCATACCCCAGACGACCGAGCTCGCCTCGTCCTGCGCGACGATCGTGCCGCCGGCCGCTTTCAACACCTGCGCGCCGTCCAGCCCGTCGCGCCCCATGCCGGTCAGCACGATGCCGAGTGCCCGGGGTCCCCAGACCCGCGCCATGGCGGCGAACATCGGATCGACCGACGGCAGACACCCGCTCGATGCCCGTTCATGCTGGAGGCGGATCGCCGCACCGCCGTCCGGCAGCGGCGTGAAGGTCATATGCGCATCCCCCGGCGCCACGACGACGCGGCCGGGGCGCAGTCGCATGCGGTCCTCCGCGATGTCACAAGGCCGGCGCGCCACCGCGGCAAGCTGCGCCGCGAAATAGGACATGAAGGACGCGGGCAGATGCTGGGTCACCACGATCGGCACCGTCATCGTCTCGGGCAAGGGCGCGAGCAGCTTTGCCAGCGCATGGATGCCACCGGTCGAGGCGCCGATCCCGATAATGTCGGGCATCGCCGTGCGCGTCACGGGGGGAGCGAACGGCCTGGATGGCCCACCCGTCCGGTCCTGCGGCACCGCCAGCGCTTCCAACTTGTGGAGCAGCGCATCGCTGAATTCGGACAGTCCCTGCGGCTTGGGCTTGACCAGCGTATCGGCCGCGCCATGCGCCAGTGCCTGGACCGCCGCCGCGCCGCCGGCGGGCGTGGAGGACGATACGATGATGATCCGCGCCCCCTGCCCGGCGGTGAGCAGCTTCGGCAGGGCGGTGATCCCGTCCATGCCCGGCATCGCGACGTCGAGCAGGATGATGTCGACCTCATGCTGCGCCAGAAAGGCGAGTGCGGCTTCGACATGGGTGACCGCGCCGACAACCGCGAAGCGCGACCAGGGCTCGATCTGCCGCGCGATCAACGCCCGCGCCACCGCCGAGTCATCGACGATCAGGATGCGGGTGCAGGCATCCGGCGAGGCGCATGTTGGATGAAGAGAAGAGGCCATGACAAGGCGGCTCCGCGCGAACGTCCGGGCGGCGGGATCAGATCATCCCGACGAGTTGAAGCTTGCTCTCCAGCGTGTCGCGGTCGAACGGCTTCATGATATATTCGTCGGCGCCCGCATCGATGGCCGCGCGGATATGGGCCATGCCGTTTTCGGTGGTGCAGAAGACGATCCGGGGCCGGCGTTCCAGATTGGCCTCGCGCAGGGCCCGCAGGAAATCCATCCCGCTCATCACCGGCATGTTCCAATCGAGCAGGACGACGTCAGGAACCGATTCGAGACAGGCCTCCAGCGCCTCGCGCCCATCGCCGGCCTCGCGCACTTCCAGGTCGAGCGTCTCGAGGATGTGGCGTGCGACTTTCCGGATGACCTTGGAATCGTCGACGACCAGACAGGTTTTCATGCGGCACGCCTTCTAATGCAACCGATCCCGTGGGGACCGCGCGCCATCATAGCCGTGCGAAAGTAAGGGCCAGGTTAATCCGTCAACATGCCAGCGCGGTGCCATGCGGTACCAGCCGGGCCAGATCGAGTATCAACAGCGGCTCGCCATCGCGCACGACGATGCCGTCGACCGCCCGGCCCCAGCGACCATGCGCCGGCGGCGTATGCGGCATCGGGTTGGTCTCGAACGTCTCGATATCGTCCAGCTCATCGACCAGCATCGCGTAATAATGGCCGTCCTGGCGGGTGATGACCGCCCGCCGGACATGATCCGCCACCGGCTCCAGCCCCAGCGCGAGGCGCGTGTCGACCACCGTCACGACCCGACTGCGCAACGCGGCCAGCCCCCGGATCGAGGGTTCGACGCGCGGCACGTCCACCACGTCGCCGATATCGACCACGGCATCGACCTGATCGGCGTCGAACACCACACCCTGCCCGTCGATACGGGCGATCAGGAACAGCGGCATCAGCGGCCTCCCCGGCGGGCATGACCGGCCAGCGCCGCGATCAGCGCGGAGCGGTCATAGCGATAGATGCTGTCGGGATCGGCCGGCCCGTCGCGGTCGCGCCGCAGCCGCACGACCGGCGCGCTGACGGCGGCCACCGATGCATCGTCGTCCATGACCAGTCGCACGGCCGGCGCCTCGCCTGCCGGCAGTTGCAGCGTACAGCGATAGCCATTGGCCTCCAGTACGGGCCGCAGGAAACGGTCCATCCATTCCGCCCCCGTCCCATCGAGCAGGCAGAGCGGCGGCGCGCCCTCCGGTTGCGGCAGGCTGGTCGTCATGAACAGCGCCAGCGGGTCGAGAATCTCGATCGCCTGCCCGTCCCATACCGTCACCCCCAGGATCGCGCCGCCGCCGGAAGCTGGCGCGATATCGACGGGCAGCGGAATGATCTCGATCGCGCCCGCCATCGCATAGGCGCATTCGGCATCGCCATCGGTCAGGCGGAGTACTTCGATCGCATCGTCCGGGGCGACGCTCGACAGGGCGTCATGACTGACCGCGTGCAGCGGTATCGTCGTGTCACCGACGATCAGGCGGACCTGCCCACCCGACCAATGAATGGCATCGTGCGCGATCTTTTCCACCCGGTCGATCGCGCCCAGCGGAATGGCCCGGCGCAATCCATCAAGGTCGTCGAACAACAGGGCCGGCGTACCATGCTGAGCCTCGCCCGCCTCCTGCTCGACATCCGCGACCCGATCGAAACGCAGCCCCGCCGCCGCCGCGAGGCCGCCGCCATCGAGCAGGAGCATGGGCAGCCCGCTGTCGGGCAAGGTCTGTCCGGCATAAAGCCCGGTCGCCATCACCGCCGGTGCGGCAGGCTTGACCACCACCTCTTCGGTATCGAGCACATCGTCGACGCCCAGCGCATAATCGCCATCGCGAGTCGCGACAATGACCAGCGTCGATGGCGCTTCGCCGCCCATGTGCAGGAAGCTCCCGAGCGGCAGCATCGGCAGGCGCCGGCCGCGCACCGTGGCGATCTGGGCAGGGCCGACGGGGTCGATCCGCACCTGCGGCCCACGGACCTTGACGATTTCCTCGATCGATTGGCGTGCCAGCGCGAAACGTTGCTGGCCGACCGCGACGACGATGGTCGACATGATAGACAGGGTCAGCGGGACCTGGATGGTGATGGTCAGCCCGCGACCGGGCCGGTTGTCGAGCGCGACGCGGCCGCCGACATGCTCGATATTGGCGCGCACCACGTCCATGCCGACACCGCGTCCCGACATGGTCGAGACGGTGTCACGACTGGACAGGCCGGGGGCGAAGACCAGCTTCAGCTTGTCGGCCGGGCTCATTGCGGCGACCTCGGCAGCGCTGTGCACATCGCTCGCCACCGCCTTGGCGGCGATGCGGGCGACGTCGATGCCGGCGCCGTCATCCTCGACCTCGATCAGGATTTGATTGCCCGACTGGCGAGCCGTCACGCAGATCTGGCCCGTGGGGGGCTTGCCCCGACGGCGGCGCTCGGCGGGCGACTCAATGCCATGGTCGATCGCGTTGCGGATGATGTGGACCAGGGGGTCGCGCATCATCTCGATCATCTCGCGATCCAGGTCGACATCCGACCCTTCGATCCGCAGGATCACCGCCTTGCCCAGTTCGGCAGCCGTGTCGCGGACCATGCGGGGAAGAGCCGCGAACAGCGCATCGACCTTCTGCATCCGGGTCCGCGTCACCGTATCGCGCATATCGGCGACGGTCAGCGACAGCCGGTCCAGCGCCGCCTCAACCCGAGGATCGAGCACGTCGTCGCGCAGCCGGCGGGCGAGTTCGTTGCGCGCCAGCACCATGTCGGACATGCCGCTCATCATCCGGTCGAGCAGGTCGACGTTCAGGCGGATGCTGCGCGGCGCGACGCGCGCCGCCGTCGCGGTACGGCGCGGGGCGACGGGTGTGGGCTCCTCGACCTGCGAGAGGGCGAGGATCAGCGCCTCGTCATCCGAGTCGTCCAGCGGCACGCCCGCCGCGATCGCCTCGACCACCGCACCGATCCGGTCGACGATCGCCAGCACGCCGTTGACCAGCGCGGTGTCGGGCATCCGACCGCCATCACGGACCGCCGCCAGCGTATCCTCGGCGGCATGGCTCAATCGTGACAGGCGCGGCAGGTCCAGAAAGCCACAGCTTCCCTTCACCGTGTGGACGAAGCGGAAGATCGCATCGAGCCGCCCGCGATCGGCAGGGTTCGCCTCCCACGCGACGATCTCGCCGGACAGCGCGTCCAGCGTCTCGCGGGTTTCGGCAATGAATTCCTGCAGCAGGTCGTCCATATTTCCCCGGGACACCGAGATTTCGGACATCGTCTTGCCGCCACAAGATTAAAAGGGCGTTTACCCCGCCCGGATCGCGGCCCCCAGGATCATGGTGTTGGGCGCCGGCTCGGTCACCAGCGTCATGCCGCCATGTTCCACCGTCAGCGTGTGGATCAGGAAAGCCGGCGCGGTGCGCGAGCCGAGCGGTTCGGTCCCCTGCCCCTCCATCAGGGTACGGCGGATTTCGGGGTCGAGCAGGATGCGCGGCCCCTCCAGCCGGATCGCGATCTCGATCGCCTCACGCCCCGCCTCGGCACCAATGTCGATCGTCCCGCCCCGCGCCAGCGCCTCGACCGCGATCAGCGCCAGATTGACCAGGATACGCACCGCCGGCTTGGGCAGCGACGGCGCCTCGACCAGCCAGCCCAGCGTGGTGCGACGATTGTCGACCAACAGCCCCTCGACCGCCGCCTTCGCCTCGGCCATGTCGACCCGGTCGCTGAAGCCGCCACCCGCACCGAACGCCAGGCGAAAGAATTTCAGCTTGTTGGCCGAAGCCCGCGCACTGTCGGCCAGCAATTCCATGCACCGCGCACGCATTGCCGGATCGGTTTCGTCGGCGAGCAATTCCAGCCCGTTGTTGAGTGCGCCCACGGGGGACAGAAGATCGTGGCACAGTCGCGAACACAGCAAGCTCGCGAAATCCACCGGGCTGACGGTCATGCAAAATCCCTTGACGAAGTTTCCCTTTTTGACGCGACCGACGCATCGGCGCAAGCAAGGGCGAGCGGTTCGAACCGGCCATGGCGTCGGCCCGCCGCGACCGCACGCCAGGCGGTGACCTCTCCGCCGCCAGCGATCAGCCAGATCGTTCCGTCGGGCGCGGCATCGGCGGCGTCCCGCGGCGAAGGCTCGGGCAGCCCCGTCGGATGCGAATGATAATGGCCGATCACCGCCGGCCCGCCGCCCCGCGCCCCCCGATGCGCGGCGATCAACGCGGCGGGGTCGATCTCGAACCGGTGCCAGGGCTCGGCGGCGACATTGGTGCAAGGGACAGCGGACACGATGCTGTTCCCCTCGCCCAGCAGCAGCCCGCACACTTCGCGATCGGGCAAGGCGGCGGCGGATTTGCGAATGAAGTCCAGCGCATCGCTTGAAATCGTTACGGTCATGCCCAATTTACTAAGCCATGGACCGGGGGGTTTCCATCATCGATGCGCGGATCGCGCCCACAGCGGATGGCTGGCGGTTGGACCGTGCGCTGGCCGATGCGGTGCCGACTTTGTCACGCGAACGGCTGAAGGTGCTGATCGCCAGCGGCGCGGTGACGCGCGAGGGCGTGATGGCGCGCGACCCCGCCAAGCGGGCGGCGGCGGGCGATCTGTTCCAGGTCGCCGTCCCCGCCCCCACCCCGGCGCATAACGAGGCGCAGGATATTCCGCTCGTCATCGCATACGAAGATGAGCATCTGATCGTCATCGACAAGCCCGCCGGGCTGGTCGTGCATCCCGCCGCGGGCAATCTGGACGGGACTCTGGTCAATGCGCTGCTGCATTATTGCGGCGGGTCGCTGTCGGGCATCGGTGGCGTCGCGCGACCGGGCATCGTCCACCGGATCGACAAGGACACCTCCGGCCTGATGGTCGCCGCCAAGACCGACCGCACCCATGAGGGCCTCGCCAAGCAGTTCGCCGCCCACTCGATCGACCGCCGCTACCGCGCGATTACCGGCGGCATCCCCCGCCCCGCCGACGGCACGGTCGACGCCCCGCTCGCGCGTAGCCCGCAGAACCGCAAAAAGGTCGCGATCGTGCAGGGCGGCAAGCGCGCCGTAACCCATTACCGCACCATCGAGAAGCTGAACAACGCGGCGCTGGTCGAATGCCGCCTGGAGACGGGACGCACCCATCAGGTGCGGGTGCATATGCAATCGCTCGGTCACGCCTTGCTGGGCGACCCCGTTTATGGTAGAACAAAGGGTGCTCAAAAAGCCCTGCTCGATGAACTCGATTTCCGGCGCCAAGCCCTGCACGCGGCGCATCTGGGCTTTATTCATCCCATAAGCGGTAACGCTTTAGCGTTTGAGAGCCCAATGCCTGCCGATATGCAGGAACTGTTCAGTCGGCTTCACGTATAGCAGAAGACCGCCTCGCACCCGATGACGGGACGGACGGAATGACGCTCCAGAAAGGGAGATAAGGATCATGGCAAAAGGCAGCAACGTCCCGGCGACGATTCCTGCGCTCGGCGGGGAGCAATCGCTCAACCGCTATCTGGCCGAGATCAAGAAATTCCCGATCCTTGCCCCGGAGCAGGAATATATGCTCGCCAAGCGCTTCCAGGAGCATGGCGACCCGGAAGCGGCGGCGCAGCTCGTCACTTCGCACCTGCGTCTCGTGGCGAAGATCGCGATGGGTTATCGCGGCTATGGCCTGCCCACCTCCGAACTGATCTCAGAGGGTAATATCGGCCTGATGCAGGGCGTGAAGAAATTCGAGCCCGATCGCGGCTTCCGCCTCGCCACCTATGCGATGTGGTGGATCAGGGCCTCGATCCAGGAATATATCCTGCGGTCGTGGAGCCTGGTGAAGATGGGCACCACCGCGGCGCAGAAGAAGCTGTTCTTCAACCTGCGCCGGATGAAGTCGAAGCTCGACGCGTTCGAGGACGGTGATCTGCGCCCCGAGGACGTGACCAAGATCGCCACCGATCTGGGCGTCAACGAGGACGAGGTCATCAGCATGAACCGCCGCATGGCGATGGGGGGCGATACCTCGCTCAACGTCTCGATGCGCGAGGATGGCGAGGGCCAGTGGCAGGACTGGCTGGCCGATGACGCGCCGCTTCAGGACTCGGTCGTCGCCGAGCAGCAGGAGGCGGATGTCCGCCACGACATGCTGGTCAGCGCGATGGACGACCTGAACGACCGCGAAAAGCACATCCTGACCGAGCGTCGCCTGACCGACGATCCCAAGACGCTGGAAGAGCTGAGCCAGGTCTACGGCGTCAGCCGCGAGCGCGTCCGCCAGATCGAGGTGCGCGCGTTCGAGAAGCTGCAAAAGGCGATGATGCGTATCGCCGGCGAGAAGCGGCTGCTGGCGGCGGCCTGAGCATGACGGGCCGCACCGTCGTCATTGGCGGCGGTGCGGCCGGGATCGCGGCGGCGCGGACGTTGCACGATGCGGGGCGCGATGTTCTGCTGATCGAGGCGGCGGATCGGCTGGGCGGGCGGGCGCGGAGCGTTTGTCTGCCGACCGGCCATATCGTCGATCATGGCTGTGGCTGGCTTCATTCGGCCAAGCGCAATCCTTGGACCGCCATCGCCGAACAGGCGGGCTTCACCATCGACCGCCGCTCGCCCAATTGGCAGGTCCAGTGGAACGACCTGGGCTTTCCTCCTGACCAGAAGCGCGCCTCGGGCGAGGCCTATGCGCGGTTCGAAGAGGCGGCGATGGCCGCGCTCGACGGCCCCGACCGGCCGTTGTCGGGCTTTGTCGATAAGGACGATCCGTGGCGGCCGATAATCGATGCGATCTCCGGCTATGCCAATGGCGCCTCGCTGGCTGAAGTGTCGCTGCACGACTGGGCGGCGTATGAGAAGGCGGCGACCGACGATAATTGGGCGGTGGTCGAGGGCTATGGCACCGTTATCGTGAACCACGCGGCTGGCGTGCCCGTAAGGACCAGCGTAACGGCGACCCGGATCGACCATCGCGGCCAGACCATCCGCATTAAAACCTCTGCCGGTATGATCGAGGCGGATCACGTCATCATCGCCGTTCCCACCACCGTTCTGGCGGACGGCAAGCTGACCTTCGACCCACCACTCCCCGCCAAGCAGGAGGCCGCCGCAGCACTTCCGCTGGGAATCGCCGACAAGGTCTTTCTCTCGGTCGAAGGCCCCCTGCCCTGGCCCGCGCATGCACATCTGACCGGCAATCCGCACAGCGCCTGCACCGCCAGCCACCGCCTCTCCCCCTTCGGCTGGCCGATCGTCGAGAGCTTCTTCGGCGGCCCCTGCGCCGAGGCGTTGGAAGACGAAGGCACGGCGGCGCAATTCGCCATCGACGAACTGGTCACTCTGCTGGGCAGCGACTGGCGGCAGCGCTTTACCGCGCTGGGCGCTACCCGCTGGCGGCACGTGCCGTTGATCGGTGGCAGTTACAGCCACGCCAGGGTCGGTCAAGCCGGAGCGCGACAGATACTGGCCGAGCCGGTCGACGGCCGGATCTTCTTTGCAGGTGAGGCCTGCTCACATGAGGATTTCTCAACCGCGCATGGAGCTTATGAGACGGGAATGGAGGCTGCGCACGCGGTCATGCGGGCAGATACGCATCCCCGTCATGTCTGACTCCACTATTTTACGCGGAATTGCAGTCGATACGGCGTTGCCGGAGCTCCGTTCTCGTCTACAAAATTCCTATATGCCGGGCTGTTGAACCAGACCTCATAGCTTCTTCCAGACTGCACCGAACAAGTTAGGGTGAAGGTCCGTCCGTCCGCCGACTGAACCGGCTGGTTACGACCGCAGTCGGGATAGGTCTCGGGCGAAGCATATACAAAGGAATAGCTGTCGCGCCGCATAGGGCGGTCGAACGTGACCTTCAGACTGATCGGTCCGGCTGATATCACCCTATTTGCGGCCGGACTGGTCGATATTACGCGCGGCGGCCCGGCGGGCTTCGCGGCATCACCTGAAGTCAAATGTGTCGCCGCCAGGATCGCGATGGTCGTTATCGCGGATATCATCATCGGCATTCCCCACCGGCCCAGAAAACGCGAGCCGCCCGTCGCCCCGATGCGGGACTGAACCGGTGGTTGGTCCTCGACGGGCCTCGGCAACACCCCGGATTTTTCGGACCCTGAAAAATTGGGAGCCGCCCCGTCTATCAAAAGACGGGCAGCGCCCCGGCTGCTGCTCGCACCCGTCTTGCGCCGCGCTTCGCGGAGGCGCTCATGTACGGTATGGATGGAAAGGCCCAATTCGGCCGCTGCGCTCTTCACGTCATGCCCCCGCGCCAGCAGGTGAAGGACGGCGACTTCCTTGTCGGTCAGGCCAAAGGGCGTATCGGGCATGGCCGGACCATGCCTCAGCAGATACACACAAAAAAGGCCCCGGTTTTCACCGAGGCCCTTTTCCATTCCGCAATCCGATCAACTCACCGGATCGGCGAGTTCGGGTCCAATCGCATATCCAGATACCGGTCCACCGACCCCATCAGCTCGGGCATTTCATGCTCGAAAAAATGGTTGGCCTTGGGGATGGTGTCGTGGTGGATGGTGATGTGCTTCTGGGTGCGCAGCTTGTCGACCAGCTTCTGGGTCGCCGCCGGGGTCGCGACTTCGTCCGCCTCGCCCTGAATGATGATGCCCGAGGAGGGGCACGGCGCCAGGAAGGTGAAGTCATACATATTGGCCGGAGGCGCGACCGAGATGAAGCCGCGGATTTCAGGGCGGCGCATCAGAAGCTGCATGCCGATCCACGCGCCGAAGCTGACGCCAGCGATCCAGGTGGTCGAGGCCTCCGGGTGGAAGCTCTGCACCCAGTCGAGTGCCGAGGCGGCGTCGGACAGTTCGCCGATGCCGTTGTCGAACGTGCCCTGGCTCTTGCCCACGCCGCGGAAGTTGAAGCGCAGCGTCGCGAAGCCGCGCCGCTGGAAGGTCTTGTAGAGTTCCTGGACGATGCGGTTGTTCATCGTGCCGCCCGCATTGGGATGCGGATGCAGGATCATGGCGACGGGCGCACGGGGACGCGGAGCGGGAGCGAAACGGCCTTCGAGACGGCCTTCGGGGCCGGGAAAAATGACTTCGGGCATCAAAACTCGCCGATCTGGATGCGCGCTGGTGGAGCGCCGGGAACGTTGCGCTATATAGGCCGGGACGTCATTTTCGCAATTGTTCGATCATTCCAGCTACGGAACATCCCCTGCCCCGCCTTTACCTCGATCATGCCGCGACCACCCCGATGACCGAGGCCGCCCGCGCAGCCTTGGCGGACGGGTGTGCGATCTGGGCCAACCCCTCCTCCCCCCATGCCGAGGGGCGCGCCGCCAGGCGCGCGCTGGAGGACGCCCGCGCCAGCATCGGTCGTTCGCTGGGGTGGCGGCACGAGATATTGTTCACCAGTGGGGCCAGCGAATCCCTGTCCATCGCGCTGACCCGTTCGATGGCAGAGCGGCGTTTTGTCGGGGCGATCGACCATGACGCGGTGCTGCGCGCGGCGCCGGATGCGATCGTGATGCCGGTCGGACCTGACGGCGTACTCCGCCCGCCCGATCTTGGCGGCCCCCGCGCCGTGGTGACGGTGCAATGGGCCAATAGCGAAACCGGCGTGCGCCAGCCGATCGCCGAGCTGGCTGAGGCGATCCATGCCGCCGGGCACATCCTGCTGGTCGACGCCGCGCAAATGCCCGCCGGTGCGGACCCCGACGTCATTGAACATGCCGACCTCGTCGCACTGTCGGCGCACAAGCGCGGCGGGCCGCCGGGGATCGGCGCGCTGCTGGTCCGCGATCTCGCGGTGCTGGCACCGACCGGGGGGCAGGAGCGCGGCTATCGCCCCGGCACCGAGAATATGCCGGGGGTGCTCGGCTATGCCGCCGCGCTCGCCGAGCCGGAACCGGATCACGCCGACCTGCGCGCGCACCTCGACGATGCGATCCGGCGCTCGGGCGGGATCGTGGTGGCGGACGCCAGCCGCCGCCATCCCGCCATCGCCAGCTATCACATGCCCGGCAAGCCCTCCGCCGCGCAGTTGATCCAGTTCGACCTCGCGCAGATTTCGGTCTCGGCGGGCAGCGCTTGCGCCAGTGGCAGCCTGAAGCCGAGTCATGTCCTCGCTGCCCTCGGCTGGGACGTGGAGGCGGGGCGTGAGGTGGTGCGGGTCAGCTTTGGCCGCGCGACGACGCGCGAGGATGTCGATCGCTTCATCGCCGCCTGGCGCGCCATCGCGCGGGGCAAACGGGTGGAGGCGGCGTGATCTATCTCGATTATCAAGCCACCACACCGCTCGCGCCAGAGGCGTTGAGGGCGATGCTCCCCTGGTTGGAACAGGGCCATGCCAATCCCCACTCGCCGCACCGTGCCGGGCGGCAGGCACGCGCGGCGGTGGAGGTCGCGCGCGATCAGGTGGCGGCGCTGCTGCCCTCCGGCGGGCGCGTAGTGTTCACCAGCGGCGCGACCGAGGCGCTCAACTGGACGATCAAGGGCCTGGACGGCGCGATCGTCACCACCGCGATCGAACATGCCGCCGTGCTGGATACGGCAAAGGCGACGGCACGGCCGCTGACCATCCTGCCCGTCGATGACCAAGGCCTAGTTGCACCGACCGCGATCGCGCCGGGCACCGAACTGGTCGCCGCGATGCTGGTGAACAACGAGATCGGCACCATCCAGCCGATCGCCGCGCTGGCCGACGAAGCCCACCGGGCCGGCGCCCGGATGCTGTGCGATGCGGTGCAGGGCTATGGCCGGATCGCGATCCCCGACACGGTCGATCTGGTCGCGCTGTCGGCGCACAAGATCCATGGGCCCAAGGGCATCGGTGCGCAGTGGATCCGCGACGGCATCCCCCTTCCCCCGCTACTTCATGGCGGCGATCAGGAAGGCGGACGCTCGGGCACGCTCAGCCCGGCGCTGTGCGCGGGGTTCGGCGTGGCGGCGCGGTTGATGGCGACGCGAGCGGAGGCGGATGCCGCGCATCTCGAAAGGCTCTGGTCGATCGCTATCGAGCGGTTCGGCCCGGACTGGACGATCAACGGATCAACCGAAGAGCGCTATCACGGCAATCTCAACGTCCGGCGTGAGGGGCTCGATGTCGCGCGGCTGATGTCGGATTGCCGCGACATCGCCTTTTCGGCGGGCAGCGCCTGCGCCAGCGGATCGGGACGGCCAAGCCATGTGCTGACCGCGCTTGGCCTGTCCGAGGCGCAGGCCAAATCGTCCATCCGTCTCGGCTTCGGCCGCTATACCAGCGAAGAGGAATTGATCCGGGCCATCGACCAGTTGGTCGCCGCCGCCAAGGCGCAGCGGCCATGATCGCGCTGACCTTCATCACCCGCGACGGCGCATCGGTTGCGGCGGAGGGGATGCCCGGTGAGACGCTGCTGCGCGCCGGCCAGCGGGCCGGCCAGCCGCTGGAGGGCACCTGCGGTGGGCAGATGGCCTGTGCCACCTGCCATGTCCTGATCGAGCCGGCCTTTCTCGATCGCCTGCCCCCGCCCTCGGCCGAGGAGGAGGATATGCTCGACCTGGTTCCCGAGGCCACCCGCGCCAGCCGGCTGGCCTGCCAGATCATGCTGTCCCCCGATCTGGACGGGTGCATCGCTCGCATTCCCTGAACCTGGGATAACGAGTTGGTTCAGCACGCAATCATCGCCGATTCGGCATTCTCCCTACATGCTCGCTGGAAGGCGGGCTTACCGGGAGTAAAGCGTTATGAAACTTCTTGCTGTATTGGGTGCCGGCCTGATCGCCGTGACGGGAATCTCTGCGGCTGCACCGGCCGATGCCGCCCCGCATGACCGCTGGGGCCGTGGGCCGGGTTGGGACCGCGGGCCGGGCTGGCATGATCGTGGGCCGGGTTGGGATCGCGGCCCCGGCTGGAACCGTGGACACCGCTGGGATCGAGGCCCGCGTTGGGACCGTGGTCCGCGCTGGCATCGTGGCGGCTATAACCGACCGCGCGTCGTGTGCCGGTGGGAGCGGACCTGGAACGGACCGGTGCGCCGCTGCTTCAACACCTATCGCTAAGCCTTAACGGTTCGTCGCGCGCGGGGCCGTGGGATAAGGACTTGATCCCCCGGCCCCGTTTCGCCATATGCGCGACCGGGAGTCGGGCGGACGTAGTCGTCGCCAACCCGGTCAGGTCCTGACGGAAGCAGCCGTAACGATTTCGCTGCGGGTCGTTCCGGCTCCCACCCTCCGCACATGCCGATCCACGTCGCACTCGATACACCATCGGTGTATCCGCTGATGACGGCGCGCACTGGAGCGCCTATGTTGCTCCGCGATGATTTCCCTCCACCCGACCATCACGGCCCAGCATGGCTGACTCGTTCGACCTGGGCGAACCGCCCCAGCCCACCAAGGCCGAGGCCTATCGCGTCTTGGCGCGCAAATATCGGCCGCAGACCTTTGCCGCGCTGATCGGGCAGGACGCGATGGTCCAGACGCTGGGCAACGCGATCAAGCGCGACCGGCTGGCCCATGCCTTTCTGATGACCGGCGTGCGCGGGGTCGGCAAGACCTCGACCGCGCGGTTGATCGCCAAGGCGCTGAACTGCGTCGGCCCGGACGGCACGGGCGGCCCGACGATCCAGCCTTGCGGGCAATGCGAGCCCTGCCGCGCCATCGCCGAGGGTCGCCATATCGATGTGATCGAGATGGACGCCGCCAGCCATACCGGCGTCGACGACGTGCGCGAGATCATCGAGGCGTCGCGCTATGCCGCCGTCTCCGCGCGCTTCAAGATCTACATCGTCGACGAAGTGCATATGCTCTCCAAGAACGCCTTCAACGCGCTGTTGAAGACGCTGGAGGAGCCGCCCGCGCATGTGAAATTCCTGTTCGCCACCACCGAGGTGAACAAGGTTCCGATCACCGTCCTGTCGCGCTGCCAGCGTTTCGACCTGCGGCGGATTACGGCCGACAAGCTGGCGGCGCATTTCGCCGACATCTGCGTCAAGGAAGGCGTCACCGCCGAGGACGAGGCGCTGATGCTGGTCGCGCGCGCGGCGGAAGGCTCGGCGCGCGACGGCCTGTCGATCCTCGACCAGGCGATCGCCCATGCCGATCTGGAAGGCGGCGGCGTCACCGCGAGCGCCGTGCGCGAAATGCTGGGCCTGTCCGATCGCGGCGCGGTGCGCGACCTGCTTGGGCTGGTGCTGAACGGTGACGGGGCGGGTGCGCTCGCGTCGCTGCGGCGGCAATATGATTATGGCGTCGATCCGCAATCGGTGCTGCGCTCGCTGCTCGAGACGGTGCACGGCATCACCCTGACCAAGGTCGGCACCCCGCCCGACGCCGCGCAGCCGCTGGAGGAACGCGCCGCGCGCGAGGAATGGGCGGGCTCGCTGAGCTTCCCCGCGCTGCACCGGCTATGGCAGTTGTTCCTGAAGGGCCATGACGAAGTGGCGCGCGCGGCACTGCCCATCGAGGCGGCGGAAATGGCGCTGCTCCGCGCGATCCATGCCTCGACGCTGCCCGATCCGGGCGAGCTGGCCCGCCAGATTCGCGACGGTGGCGTGTCAGCCCCCAGCGCGCCGGCGGTGACGCAAGCGGCGGCTCCGGCCGCGGCGCCGGTCGCCCTTGCCCCACCCCCTCCCCCGGCCGAGCCCGAGCCGCCCAAACTGCCCGACAGCTTCGTCGCGATGATCGATCGGCTGGACGATATGGGCCAGTTGGCGCTGGCCGCGCGGTTGCGCCATGGCGCGCGGCTCGTGCGCTACACCCCGCCCGAGATGGTGTTCAGCGGATCGCGCCCGATCGCCGCCGACACGCTCAGCGAACTGGTCTCCGCGCTGAAGACGGCGACGGGCCAGATTTGGCGCATCACCCTGGAAGATGTGCCCGGCGAACCCACATTGCACGAGCAGCAGGTCGCCGCCGAGGAGGCGATCAAGACCGCCGCGTGGGAATCGGACATGGTCCGTGCCGCGCGCGAGGCTTTCCCCGAGGCCGAATTGATGGAATGGCCCGGCAAACGCAGTGTGAACGGAGCATGATGTGAAGAATCTCGACGAAATCCTGGCCATGGCCCAGAACGTCCAGAACGAACTGCAAAAGGCGCAGGCCAATCTCGACACGATCGAGGTCGAGGGCGTCTCGGGCGGTGGTCTGGTCAAGGTGAAGGCCTCGGCCAAGGGCCGGATCATCGGCATCGCCATCGACGACTCGCTGATGCAGCCGTTGGAAAAGGGCATGCTGGAGGACCTGCTCGCCGCCGCGATCAACGATGCGCGGACCAAGGCGGACACCGCCTCGGGCGCGGAGATGTCGAAGATGACCAACGGCCTGCCGCTGCCGCCGGGGTTCAAGCTGCCCTTCTGATCCATCGGAACGGGGGACTAGGACGTCGCGTTGACCTGTCGAAAACGGGAGAAATGCGATGTCCGCCCCCCAGCATCTGAAGGATCAACCGCACCAGTCGTAATCAACGAACGCCGCAGCGGACGCGGCATGATCCTGCTGTTCGCCATGCTCGCGCTTCTGGTGCTCGGCATCTATTACGCGTTGCACCAGACGGGTCTGGAGGAAAGGCGCGAGGCCCGGCGCGCGACCGCGGCCAAGGCCGATCCCTCCACCAGGTCGGATGCCAACCCCACCCGATAAGCCTCTGATTTTCGTCGCCTGTCGGAGCGATCGGAACGTCATCGCCCCACATCGCGTTGCAGCCCTCACCAATAGAGGAGGGAACATGCCATGGCCGATGAACGCATCACCGAAACCCATAATGCCCAACCCCATACCACCGTCATCGAACGGCGCGGCGGCGGTGGCGGCATCGCGATCGCTATCGTTCTGCTGGTCGCGGTATTGATCGGCGGGTTCTATCTGTTCAGCCGGGGCGGCGCGGAAAACCAGCGCGACGCGGCGGTGACCTCGGCGGCTAAGAGCGTTGGCGATACCGCCGAAAAGGCCGGCGACGCCATTTCCGGCGACGGCAAGTAATCGACGTTACGACCGGCCAAGTGATCCGTCACTTGGTCGGTCGTGATGGCTGCGGATCGACGGCAGGAGCCTGTATCACTCGCCCGCATGGCGACGCCCACACACCAGTATTTCCGTATCCACCTCTCCACATGACCGTCGGAGAGTGGAGGATCATCGCTTTTGCAGGGCCGAAGAAAACCAGACGGAGGCCTGAACGATACCGGCGGACACAGCCGCCAGATTAGCGAATACAGCTATCCAGCCCCTGCCGCCGCACGACGCCGACATAGCGCGTGATGACGTTGCCATGCCGCCGGACGAATCCCGTCGGCGCCACCGCCTCGCGCTTCTTGGGCAACGGCAGCACAGCCGCGATCCGCGCCGCCTCGGTCGGCGACAGATGCGAGGCGTCGTGCCCGAAATAGCGCATCGCCCCGGCATTGGCGCCATAGGTGCCGATGCCCGTCTCGGCGATATTGAGATAGACCTCCATGATCCGCCGTTTGCCCCACAACGTCTCGATCAGGAAGGTGAACCAGGCCTCGAACGCCTTGCGGATATAGCCGCCGCCCTGAAACAGGAAGGCGTTCTTCGCGGTCTGCTGGCTGATCGTCGAACCGCCGCGGATCCGTCCGCCCTGCGCGTTGCGATAGGCGGCACTCGCCATCGCCTTGAAGTCGAAGCCGTGATGCGAGCAGAAGCGCGCATCCTCGCCCGCGATCGCAGCGCGTGCCATGTCGGGATCCATCTCGGATAACGTCCTATGTCAGGAAGCAGCGGCGGGTTTTGGCCAGCAGATATCCATGCGCCGACAACCGTCGGCGCGGCATGCAATCTGAGCCAGATGGCTCCCACCGTCAACGGGATCGCTCCCTGCCATAGCAAACACAGGATCCAGCAGCGCCGAGGCGGCCGTGGTCCTCACCATCCTTAAAACGAGATACGCACCCAGGTGGAAGGCCCGAACATTATCTACAGGGTCGCTCGACGAGCGCCCTCACGGCACTTGCAGAGAGGGGTCCTTCCACCTGGCATCCGACCGTTCGAGGAACGGCCGGTACTCTGTCCCCGTCTTGATGACGGCGTGAGCCACGCGCGCCATCTTGGCGGTGAGCGCCGTCATCGCCTTGCGGCGACGGTCGGCATCGTCCGCGTGCCCGGCGACATATCGTCCGAGCTTGTCGCGGAAGCTGTTGTCGCGCTGACGCGCGGCGACCTGGGCAGCCATCCAGAAGGTCCGGCGCAGGCGCGCATTGCCGTACTTGGACAGCTTCGTGCGGCCACGGAACGTGCCTGACTGACACGTTGCGAGATCGAGACCGCAGAACTTCAGGAACTGACGATGATGGTTGAAGCGCCGCAGATCACCGGCCTCGGCCAGGATGGTCAGCGCGTTGATCGGACCGATGCCCGGAATGTTGCGCAGCAGCTGGTAATCGACGTCATCGGCGAGCCGCGCATGGGCCAGCCGCTCGATCTCGTCTCGCTGGTGGATGAGGCTGCGGCCCTGCGCGATGACCATGCGGAACATGGTGATGGCGGCTGAGCTCTCCGGCACCGGCAGTGCCGTCGAGGCGGACGCCGTCTCGTAGATGTCGTTGATGAGGCGTGCCTTGGAGACCTTGCGGCCGATGAGCGGCCATGCCGCGGCCGAGAACGCCTCGCGGTCCAGCGCCGTGATGGTGGCCGGCGTCGGAAACCGCTCGATGAGCGCCAGGAACCAGTCGGACCGGCTGTTGCCTGCGAAGCGGGCGATCTCGGGGAAGTACAGCGGCAGGTAGTGGGTCAGGATCCGATGCCAGGTCTGCGTCTTCATCCTTGAGATCGTCTCGTGAGTCTTCGAGAGCTCCTGCAGGTCGTTGATTCCGGCCACCAGCGGGTCGACGTAGCGCTGCGTCGCACCGATCCGCAGCATGTGCAGGATGACCTGCGCGTCCTTGGAGTCGTTCTTGTCCCAGCCGTTGTGCAGCGCCTCGCGCGTTCTGGCGAGCGCGACCGACGAGATGAGGCGCAGCTCGAACCCTGCCGTCAGCAGCCGGTGCGCCAGCGTACGATGGTAATTACCCGTCGCCTCGAACCCGACGATGATAGGGCGCCCGATAGCAGCGAGTTGCTCGGCAAAGCCGTCATAGTCCTGCCTGGTCGCCATGACGGTCATCCGCCGGCGCCGGCCGCCTTCCGGTCGCTCGATGAGAACCTCCTGTCGGCTCTTGGACATGTCGATGGCTACCAGCACGGCGCCGGCAGGCGTAGAGGTGAGCTTGGTCATGGTCGGTCGGCCTCCAAAGTGTTGTCTCGACAACCTCACTTTAGATACCTGCTGACCGGCCATGGCTTGCCCTGATGAAGTCTGCGGCCGCTACGCGGCCTTGTCTTCATCAGGGCCATAGCGGCTCCCGAACCAGCGCTTCCCAATGTGCTACGGCATCCAGTCCTTGGTCACCCCATGCCCACCGATCACGTCACCCAACATGGTGAAGGTGATGGGCGGCGGCACGAACCGATAGATGCCGACCCAGACGACACTCAGGATCACAAAGGCGAGTACGGCCTTCAGGGCCCAGCGAGCGATACGGAACATGGAGCCGGGCCTTAGCTGGGTTTACAGGCAAGGTCACGATCCCCCCCCGGTACGGGAAGGGAGACGGCCGAGAAGCGGTAGCGGACGGGTTTGGAAGCCCCCCTCCGTCAGGACCATACCCTGCCACCTCCCCGCACCGGGCGGCTTTACAGCGTCCAGATCAGCACATTGCCGACCAGCACGACCGCCATCACCAGCATCAGCGCACCCTTGCGCCGATCCCCACGCCGGATCGTCACGATGCCGCCCGCGATGCTGGCAAAGGCCGCCAACATCGCGATCGCCGGTGCGGCCTGGGCAATCCCCTCCATCACCCTGCCAGCACACGGGCATAGGCCGCCCGGTCGACATTGCCGCCCGACAGCAGCACCAACATCCCGTCTTCCGCCTTGACCTTGCCGGCCAGCAGCGCGGCGAGCGCCACCGCCCCGCCCGGCTCGACCACCAGCCGCAGGCGGTCGGCGGCGAAACGCTGCGCCGCCGCGACTTCGGCCTCGCTGACCGCGACGCCCTCGGCCCCTCGCCGCGCCAGCACTTCGAAGGTCAGTGGCGACACCCGCGTCGTCTGAAGCGAGTCGCAGGCGGTCGGCGGCGGATTGTCGCCCACCGGCTCGATCCATCCCGCCTCCAGCGAGCGGCGCATATCGTCCCAGCCTTCCGGCTCGACCACCGTCACCCGCGCTTCGGACAAAGCCAGTGTCAGCCCCGCCGCCAGCCCGCCACCGCCGCAGGGCGACACGACATGAGTCGGCGTGCCGAGCCCGATCGCCGCCATCTGCGCCGCCGCTTCGATACCCGCCGAGCCCTGCCCCTCGATCACCCAGGGATCGTCGAAGCTGGGCACCAGCGTCGCCCCCCGCGCCTCCGCGAGTCGCCGGGCGATCAGTTCGCGACTCTCGGTCGCGCGATCATAGTCGACGATCTCCGCCCCCAGTGCCAGCGTGCCTTCGCGCTTGGAGGGCGGCGCGTCCGCGGGCATCACGATCGTCGCCGCGATCCCCAGCCGGCGCGCGGCCCAGGCGATTCCCTGTGCATGATTGCCCGAGGAGAAAGCGACGACCCCGCGCGACCGCGAAACATCGTCCAACGCGGTTAATCGGTGCCACGCACCGCGCAGCTTGAACGCGCCGATCGGCTGCAAGCTTTCGGCCTTGAACACCACCGTCTTCCCGTTGATCTGCAAGGGGAAAATCGGGCTCGGCGGGAGGATGCGGGCGATCTTCTCGGCGGCATCGCGGACCCCTGCTTTTGTAGGCTGTCTTAAGATTGTCACTTTTTATCTCCGACGCCTCTTCTACCGCTTTACATTCGAAAACGCGGACCCTATTTCGCGCCTCCGCTGCCCCATGGGACTTCCAACCGCAAGGCAGCTTTTTGTCACCGTATGCCGTCAGGCAATTGGAGGTCCCTTGAGTTGCACCAGAATCATCGCGCGCTGGGGCTAGCTGCCCACTCGACCGCCGTCCCCTCCAATCTGGAGCGCGGCATCGACATCGCCAAGCGTCGTCCGGCTGACCCGGTCACGCTTCTTCGCCCGCACGCCGCTGCGCGCGCCGCCCGATTCTTCGTTGAGAAGTTTCCGGGCCGGCCGATGTATGCCGTGAAGGCGAATCCGTCGCCGGATCTGATCCAGATCCTGTGGGACAATGGCATCACCCATTTCGATACCGCCTCGATCGCCGAGGTGCGTCTGGTGAAGTCCGTCGCTCCGCAGGCCGTCTGCTGCTTCATGCATCCGGTGAAGTCGGAAGAGGCGATTGCCGAGGCCTATTTCACCCACGGCGTCCGCACCTATTCGCTCGACAGCATGGAAGAGCTGGAGAAGATCGTCCGCGCCACGCAGGGCGCGACCGACCTGACCCTGTGCGTCCGGATGCGCGTGTCGTCGGAGTACGCCAAGCTCAGCCTGGGATCGAAGTTCGGCGTCAGCCTGGAAGAGTCGAAGGATCTGCTGATCGCGACCCGCCAGGTCGCCGATGCGCTGGGCATCTGCTTCCATGTCGGCAGCCAGACCATGACCCCCGATGCCTATTCGGCTGCGATGGAGCGGGTGCGCGCGGCGATCGTCGCGGCGGCGGTCACGGTTGACGTGATCGATGTCGGCGGCGGCTTCCCCTCGGCCTATCCGGGCATGACCCCGCCGCCGCTGGAGCGTTTCTTCGAGACGATCCACCGCGCGTTCGAGAGCCTGCCGGTGTCTTATTCGGCCGAACTCTGGGCCGAGCCGGGTCGTGCGCTGTGCGCCGAATATTCGTCGGTCGTGGTGCGTGTGGAGCGTCGTCGCGGCAATGAGCTGTACATCAACGACGGCGCGTACGGCGCGCTGTTTGATGCGGCGCATATCGGGTGGAAGTACCCGGTCCAGCTGCTGCGTGAGCCGGATTCCGACGCGCGGGACATGGACTTCAGCTTCTGGGGCCCGACCTGCGACGATCTCGACTTCATGCAGGGTCCGTTCCCGCTGCCTGCGGACACGAACACCGGCGATTATTTCGAGATCGGCATGCTGGGTGCCTACGGCCAGGCGATGCGGACGCAGTTCAACGGCTTCACCTGTCACGAGTTCGTCGTGACCGACGACGAGCCGATGTTGTCGGTCTATCGCGACGAGGCCGAGCAGGCCCGTCCGGCGAACGTCGTCAAGCTGTAACCCAGCCCGACTAGCAAACTCTATAACCCTCCCGCGCCAGCGGGAGGGGAATGGGGTAGCATTGCGGGTTCGCCCACGATAAGGCCCCTTCCCATACCGGTCCTGCCATTCGCGCAGAGCCGGGCCAGCCGGGTTACCGCGTCCCCAATAACGACGGCGGCTTCTCGATGATGATGGAACCATCATGACCGACACGATCAACGACAACCGCAAGGCCGAGCTGCTCTCCAGCGTGGTCGAGCATATCGACATCACCAAGTTCGACGCCCGCCCGATCATCGATTCGATGGGCAAGATGAGCTTCACCAGCCGCGACCTGGCGCGCGCGACCGGCATCTACAACCAGATGCTGGCCGACAAGGACTGCTCGATCTTCCTCGTTATCGCGGGTTCGACCTCGGCCGGCGGCTGCATGGACCTGTATGCCGAGCTGCTGCGCTCGAACATGATCGACGGCGTGGTCGCGACCGGCGCGTCGATCGTCGACATGGATTTCTTCGAGGGCCTGGGTCACAAGCATTACCAGGCGCTGGAAGTGCCGGACGACAACACGCTGCGTTCGCTTTACATCGACCGCATCTACGACACCTATATCGACGAAGAGCAGCTCCAGGATTGCGACCATACGATCGGCAAGATCGCCGATTCGCTGGAGCCCAAGCCCTATTCGAGCCGCGCCTTCATCCGCGAGATGGGCAAGTATCTGGCCGAGCATGGCAAGAAGGAAAACAGCCTCGTCAAGCTCGCTTATGAGCATGACGTGCCGATCTTCTGCCCGGCATTCGTCGACTCGTCGGCCGGTTTCGGTCTGGTGAAGCATCAGGTCGAGCGCGCCAAGGAAGGCAAGCCGTACATGGTGCTCGACGCCATTGCCGACTTCCGCGAATTGACGGACATCAAGATCAAGGCGGGCACGACTGGCCTTTTGATGATCGGCGGCGGCGTTCCGAAGAATTTCATCCAGGACACGGTTGTCTGTGCCGAGATCCTGGGCCATGACGACGTCGAAATGCACAAATACGCGGTGCAGATCACGGTGGCCGATGTTCGGGACGGCGCCTGCTCGTCCTCGACGCTGAAGGAAGCGGCGAGCTGGGGCAAGGTCGATACCGCGCTTGAGCAGATGGTGTTTGCGGAAGCGGGCTCGGTCATGCCGTTGCTGGCTTCGGACGCCTATCATCGCGGCCACTGGCGGGAGCGCGTAAAGCGTCGTTGGGGAGCGATTTTCGACTAATGCTGGAATTTCTTGAACGCGATCAGCTAGCTTACATCATCATCGGCGTCGTTCTGATCGCCGGGTTGGCCTTCGCGGTCCCCTATTCCCGGCGACGCAAGCGCGAAAAGCTGCGCCGCCGCGGGATCAAGAAGTACGGGCATTGAGATGAGGGGCGGAACCGCAAAGGTTCCGCCCCTTTTCCAATGGGCCATGCTTTCATCGCTGCCCGGCGCTTTTCGCTTGCCCGGGGCAACGCGTGTCGGCACCCTCTCTCCTCATAGCGCTATCAGATGCTGGGAATGAGGGGATGCAAGTGATCGATCGACGCTCTCTGATCGGGGCGATGGCCACCGTGCCGCTGGCCGGCCGTGTTGCGGCGCAGGGCGCACCTGCTGCGAGCCCCGCGATGACGCCCTGGCCCCCTACCGAGCATTTCCCGCTCTGGCCCGGACGCCCGCCCGGCGCGCGCGCGAAATTGCCCACGCCCAATCCTTCGATGAACGGCCCCGCCGGACGGCAGGAGCTTTGGCTGCGCGGCACCGCCAATCCGATCGTCGCGGTCTTCCGACCCGAACGCCCCGACGGACGCGCCGTGCTGACCATTCCCGGTGGCGGCTATGGCTTCGTGTCGATCCAGAATGAGGGGATCGATGTCGCGCGGACGCTCAACCCGCATGGCATCACCGTCTTTGCCCTCTCCTATCGTCTGCCGTCCGAGGGTTGGAACGATCAGGCAAACGTCCCCCTTCAAGATGCGCAGCGCGCAATGCGGCTAATCCGCGCGCATGCGGGCCGCTATGGTATCGATCCCGCCAATCTCGGCATTGTCGGCTTCTCGGCGGGTGGTCATCTCGCCGCCTCGCTGACCGTGGGTTATGACGACAAGGTCTATGCACCCATCGACGCCGCCGACCGGCAATCGGCCAAACCGCGTTTTTCGGGGCTGGTCTATCCGGTCGCCAGCCTGTCGACCTCCACCACGCATCCGGGATCACGCGACAATCTGCTGGGCCCCAATCCCGATCCCGCCATCAAGGCCCGCTACGATACGCCCCGGCGGATCAAGGCGAGCACGCCGCCGCTCTTCCTGGTCCATGCCGTCGATGACGGGCTGGTCCCGCTCGACCAATCGATCGACGTCCTGACGCAGGCGCGCGCCGCCAAGGTGCCGGTCGAGGCGCATTTCTTCGAGAAGGGCGGCCATGGCTTCGGGGCGCTTAATGCGCCGGAGGGCTCGCCCGCGCGGCTGTGGCCCGACCTGTTCGACCGCTGGGTCGCGCAGACGCTCAAGGGGTGATGGACGGATGGCGGGGGAATTGGCTTCGCAATCCCCCGCCCCATTCGGCCTGAGCGAAGTCGAAGGCCATGACAGACGGCCCCCGCTGGGGCGTGCGCTTGGACTTCGTTCAGCGTGAACGGCGGGTGGGATACCCTTTTTCAGAACAGCCGCTTCAGGCTCCGCTCCAGCATCAGCATCTGCCACAGCGTTCGGCCGTGTTCGGCGCGGCCCGATCGATGGTCGGCCGCCAGCCGCTCCAGCTCGGCTAGGTCGAACCACCCCGTCTCACGCAGCAGGCCCGAATGCGCGAGCCGCGCCGCATCGTCCGCCAAAGCCCCCCGGAACCAGGCACTGATCGGCGTGACGAACCCCATTTTGGGCCGGTACAGGATGTCGCGCGGCAGATAGGGCTCGAGCGCCTTCTTCATCAGCCATTTGCCCTGCCCGCCCCTCACCCGCATCGCGGCGGGCAGGCGCGCGGCATATTCGACCAGCCGGTGGTCGAGCAGCGGCTCACGCGCCTCCAGCCCCACCGCCATCGAGGTGCGGTCGGTCTTGGTCAGGATATCGCCGGGCAGCCAGATTTTCAGATCGGCATATTGTGCGCGGTCGATCGCATCGCGCGCGGGGGCATCGCGCATCGCCGCGACATAGCGATCCTCTGCGCGGTGCCCGCCCAAGGCTGCCTTGGCCTCCGCCGAGAATAGTCGCGCGCGCCATTCGGGGCTGGTAACGCCGACGGCGCGCGCATAGGCCTCCGCCCCGTCCATCCCCAGCGCGAGCAGGGTCGTCTTGGCGCGCAAGGGGCGCGGCGCCCAATCCGCCTTGGGGTAATAGCGCCCCAGCGTGCCGAACAGACCGGCGCGCAGCTCGGCGGGAAACAGACCCCGGACACGCTCCTCGCCGGCGTGAAAGACATGGCGGCGATAGCCCGCCAGCGCCTCGTCCGCGCCGTCACCAGACAAAGCGACCGTGACATGCTCGCGCGCCAACTGACACAGGCGATAGGTCGCCAGCGCCGAGGCATCGGCAAAGGGCTCGTCGAAATGATCGACCAGCGTATCGATCAGCGCGAAGTCGTCGGCGCGCACGACCCGCTCGACATGATCGGTCGCGAAACGCTGGGCGATGGTGCGGGCATAGCCGCGCTCGTCATGCCCCGCCTCCTCGAAGCCGATGGTGCAGGTCCGCACCGCACGCGGGGAAGCCTCCGCCATCAGCGCGACCACGCCCGAGCTGTCGACCCCGCCCGACAGGAACGCGCCGAGCGGCACGTCGGCGACCATCCGACTGGTGACGCCAGCCCGCATATGGGCGAGCAGCCCCTCGCCCAGCGTTGCCGCCGATCCGCTCTCCCGGTTGGAGAAATCGACATCCCACCATTGGCGTGGCCGGGGGATCGTGCGCCCACGCTCGATCAGCAGGAAATGGCCGGCGGGCAGCTTGTGCACGCCTGCCACGATACTGGCGTCGTCGGGGACATAGCCCAGTGCCAGATAATCCTCGACCGCGCGGATATCGGGCCGCCGCCGGAACAGCGGATGCGCCAGCACCCCCTTCATTTCCGAGGCAAAGGCGATCGCGCCATCGGGCAGTTCGGCCCAGTGGAGCGGCTTCACCCCCAGCCGGTCGCGCGCGAGGAACAGCACGCCCGCCCTGGCGTCATGCACGGCAAAGGCGAACATGCCGACCAGCCGGTCGAGCATCGCCGGGCCCCAGTGGCGCCAGCCATGGAGCAGCACCTCGGTATCGCCATCGGTACGGAACACCGCGCCCAGCTCGCGCAATTCGTCGCGCAAGCCGCGGTAATTATAGATTTCGCCGTTGAAGCAGACCGCGACCTCGCCATCGACCATCGGCTGGGGTGATCCGGCGACATCGATGATCGACAGCCGGGCATGCGCGAAGCCGACACCCGGCGCGGTCCATACTCCCTGCCCGTCCGGCCCGCGATGCGCCTGCACGCCGATCATCGCGCGCAGCCGGGCGGGATCGACCGGCTTGGGCGTGGCGGGATGGAAAAGGCCGGCGATACCGCACATGCTGGGTCAGCGCTGCCCGGTCAGTCGGTCGGCGAAGCGATCGATCGGCCCCAGCGCCTGGACGAACGCCTCGATCGCCTGCGGATCGTCTCCTTCGCTCGACACATGCACCGCAACGGCCATCTGGCGCTGGCCTAGCAGCCGGGCCTTCATCGTCTCGATCTTCACCTGCCGCATACTTGGCGTCAGGCTATCGCCGATCCGGTACCAGGTCGCAACATCGCGCTGCATCGACTGGCCGAGCGGCCCGGTCGTGATCATCCGCATGGCGCTTCCCCCCGCGATGGGCGCCAGATCGGCGACGCGGATCCAGCGATCATCTTCCTGCAACACGCCCGTCCCGAACGCGCCCAGCTTGCCTCCCTCGCGCTGGCGCGAGAAGACGGCGACCGCCAGATCGACCTGATGCCCCTGCCCGTCCGTGTAGGTGCGCTGCATCACCGCATCGGCGCCGGGATAATGCGGCGCCCAATTGCTGCGCTGCTGCGCCGGGGTCCAGCCGGGCACGTCGGGCAGCGCCATCTGCGCGGGCAGCAACGCCGCGCGGCTGCCGGCATAGCCGCTCCAGCTCGGGAAGACGGCGGTGATCGCTAGCGCCAGTACCGCCGTCAGCAGCGGGTCGATCCGGCGTTTGGGCGTGGCCGACAGTCTGCCGGGATCGAAGGCGGGATCATCGGGGGAACGATCGAAAAACTGCCAGCCGATGGCCAGCACCGCCGCCATCACCAGCGCGAAGAACACCCAGCCAAAGATGATATGATCGACGCCCCCCGCCACCTCGATCGAGGTCAGGTCGGCGGCGAAGATCGTCCCCCAGGCGCGCACGCCATTGGCCAGGATCGGCACGATCACCGACACGATCATGAAGATCGCCCGCCGCCAGAGCGAGCGGAAGCAGAGATTGGCGACCAGCGCGGCAAAGGCGATCATCGCCAGCACGAATTTCGAGCCCGAACAGGCCTCCGCCACTTCGAACCAATAGCGTCCGGCATGGATCAATACGCCGTCCGCCGAGGCCGGAATCCCGCTCCAGTTCAGCAGCGGCATGACGATCGAAACCGTGATCTGCTGAAGCGGCTTTTCCAGTTCCGCGCCGAAGGGAACGAGGAACCAGGCATAGGCCAGCGGGAAGAGCAGACCGCGCGCGACCATCGGCCCGAGCAGCGTGATGACCAAGCCCTCCAGCGTCGCAACCAGCCCCATCTGCCGGATGAGCGCCACCGTCGCGGACTCGCCCAGCAGCCAGAGGAAGCCCCCACCCGCGACCCATAGCAACCCCGGCCACCAGGCGGTCGGCGTCAGTTGCGACAGCTCATTGCGCCGCTGCCACACCAGCCAGCCGACGACCGGCCCGATAAACAGGCAATGGCCATAGGTCGTGCTGGTCCACCAGATCTCGACCAGATGGGTGACGTCGCGCCAGAAGATCGCCAGGATCAGCGCCGTCGCCGCACCCAGCAGCGCCAGGTGATAGGGCCAGCGCCCCGGCCGCATCCGATCCCCCCATGTCACGCGGCGATATCCTTCAACAACAGATCGAGCGGTGCCAGTCTCGCGCTCCAGTCATATCGGTCAAGCACCCGCGCGCGCGCAGCGCTATTGGTCGTGGGGTCCTTCAGCGCGGCGATGAGCTTGTCGGCAAGGTCGAGATCTCCCGCCGCCACGGCGATCGTGCCCCCATGGTCGATCCCCTCGGCCGCCGCCCGCGAAGCGACGATCGGGCGGGCCATCGCCATCGCCTCCAACACCTTGTTCTGGATGCCCCGCGCCAGCGTGAGAGGCGCGACGCAGACGGCGGCGGCCGCCAGCCAGATACGCGTGTCGGGCACTTCGCCGGTCACGATCACATCCTCGCCCGCCAGCCTACGCACCCCCGGCGTCGGCGCGCGACCGACGATGGCGAAGCGCGCAGTGGGGTGGGCCTTACGGACTTGCGGCAGGATCGCTTCGGCGAAATGGGTCACCGCGTCGATATTGGGCTGATAGTCCATCTGCCCGGTGAAGACGATCAGCGGCCCCGGCTCCGCGACCGGCGTGACGATGGCAGGGTCGTAGACGCTGGCATCGATCCCGTTCTCGACCGCCATCACTCGCCCTTCCCCGCCACCGGCGCGGAACAGCGCGGCCTCGGCTTCGCTGACGAACAGCGTGGCATCCATGCCCGCCGCCACCCGGCGCTCGAACGCACCGAGCCTCCGCGCCTCGCGTCGGAGGATCAGCCGCTTCGCAACGCCCGCACGCTCCGCAAGCGCGTCGAACTTCGCGGAGTCGACATCGACCATATCCATGATCGTCGGCTCTTCCCCGGCATATTGCGCCATCTGGCCGGAAAAGATGTAGGCAGCCGCCACGCCGTTCCGCCGGACCTGCCGCACGGCTTTCGCCATTTCCGGGTGCGCGAAGGCGGTCAACGATACCGGTGCGCCGGTCGCCAGCGCCTGGAACGCGGCCAGCGGCATGGACTTCGAGCGGCGGACGATGCGGCAACTGGCCAACAGGTCGGTGAAGGCAGGCGGCGGATTCAGGTCCGCCTCGCTCTCGCCAAAGGTACAGAGATGGATGCGCCAATCGCGGCTGAGGTGGCGAAGGATATGATAGCTGCGGATCTTGTCGCCGCGATCGGGCGGGAACGGCACGCGGTGTGCCAGGAACAGCAGGTCCCTCACCCCAGGCCCCGCGCGATCGGCGGCCCCGCCAGCCGCGCCGCCCAGACCGGCATCCGCTTCCACACCGCGATCATCAGCGCATATTTGGGATTGAGCGGATTGATCGCACGCGGGCCATGAACGCTGCGGCTGGCATAGGAGAGCGGACGCCCCTCGAACCCCCAATTTTTCTTGAACGCCGCCGCGCCGGTCCCGACCTTCGACCGACCGAAGTCGAAGCTGTGGCAACCTCGCGCCCGGGCATGGCGCATCAGCGCGAAATACATCAGATCATTGGCGCGCAACCCCCGCGCCGCCTGCGTCCCCCCGCCCCAATAGGGATAGACGGTGCCGGCGTGATACAGGCTGAGCACGCTCGCCACCGCGCGTCCTTCATGCCGGACAGTCAGGATATCGGCGTCGAGCCGCGCGACCGCCTCGCGGAAAAGCTTGGCGGGGAAGACCGGGGTGCCGAGATTGCGGACCGATTCGGCATAGATGCGGTAATGCTCGGCCAGCATTCGGGGGCTGTCGCCGGTCTCGACGATCAGGTCGTTGGCCAGCGCCTTGCGCACCTCGGCGCGCTGCTTGCGGGGGATCGCCTTTAGCTCGGCCTCGTCATCGGTCGCGATGGGACGGACGAAACCCAGATAGCTGTCGCTATCCACGGCCCAGCCGGTCGGAGCCGGGCCGCCGCGCAGTTCGACCGATTCGATCCCGCGCGCCTGCGCCAGCTCCCAGGCGGCCTCGGCAAGCAGATCGGCCCCCTCGCCCAGCACACCGCCATCGACGCCGAACCCGGTCGACACCATCGCCGCGCCAAACAAGGGCGAGCGGATTTCGCTGAGCGGCAACAGTCCGGCAATGGTCATATCGGGGCGATCGGCGACGAGATAATGCGCCTTTTGCCCGCATCCTCGCGCCCCGGCGAGCAACCAGCCGGTCAGGTGGAAGGGCGTCCCCGCCCCCGCTTCCGCCACGAACGCGTCGATCCGTTGGCGCTCATCCTCGCGCGCCAGATCGGCGACGCGGACGGCCAGGGCTGGTGCGGTCATGCGAGCCGCGCCGCTTCCTCGGCCGCAACCTCAACGACCCGCCCCCAGTCATGCCGGCCGAGCAGCCCACGCAACTTGCCCGCCATAGCGCCCAACCGGCTGTAATGCCGCACCTTGGACCGCAGCGGCGCATCGGCGACGCGCGGCTGGTCGGGATCGACCTCCCAGGGGTGGAAATAGAAGATCGCGCCGTGCCGGTCGCGATTGACCTGCCCGACCGCGATGTCGGTCAGCTTGGCGGGCAGCATGCGGAAAAAGCCGCCGCCAGTCGCCAGCCGCCGTTGGCCCCATTGCGCCACCGTCACCGGCAATTCGATCAGATCGGCATCCGCCAGCGGCCGCCACGCATAGCGCGGCGATTCCGCCCAGCCATAATGATCGTGGCGCAGCGGCGCGACGCTCGACGAATAGCGATAGCCCGCCTCGGCCAGCACCGGATGCGCCCAAGGCGTCCGCGTGTCGATGGAGAAGCTGGGTGCGCGGTATCCGGTGACGGCCTGCCCGCCGGCATTCTCGATCGCCGCCTTGGCGCGGGCCAGATCGGCGCGGAACTGGTCCGCCGTCATGGTGAAGACGCGCTGATGGTCCCAGCCATGGCTCGCCATCTCATGCCCGGCCGCCACGATGCGCCGGATCAGCCCGGGATGGCGATGCGCCACCCAGCCCAGCGTGAAGAAGGTCGCCCGCGTCCCCGTCTCGGCAAAGAGCGAGAGCACGGCATCGGTATTGGCCTCGACCCGGCTGTCGAGCCGGTCCCAGTCGCCCTTGTCGATCGTCTTTTCGAACGCGCCGACCTGGAACCATTCCTCGACGTCGACCGACATGCCGTTGAGCGGCGCGGCCGCTCCGGGATCAGGCGGCATGGCCCCAGGTGCCCGCCGAACGGATCGTCGCGCCTTCCCGCTTGGTCTCACCGCGATTGTCCATCTCGGTCCAGTCGACCAGCAAGGTCAGGACCCGGCGCAACGCCGCCTCCTGCTGCTCCAGCCGCGCCTCCAGCTGTGCCACGCGGTCCTCCAGCGCGGCGGTCGCGTCCGGCTTGGCATCCTCGACCGGGGCTGGCTCGGGTTCGGGGGGCGCCATCGGACGGAGCGATACCGGTTCGGGCGCGGGCGGTGGCGCGACGACGCGGTGCGCGCTGCGCTCGGTCGCCTCGCCTTGGTCCATGGGGCGGGTGCGGATAATCGGATCGGCGGCATGGCCATTGGCGTACAGGCCCGCCCGCAGCGTCCCGGCAGTCGCGGCAATCCCGGCGGCAGCACCGTCGAGCGTCGCGGCACCCAGCGTGCCCGCACCAAAGGTCGAACGATCGAATGACGCCGGCGCGACGATCGGCGTGGCCTGTGGCGCGGCGGGTTCGGGTTGCGGCTGGCCGATGGGCTCGCCGCCCATATCGGCGGCCATGTCGGCAGCAACGCTGCGCACCGTGTCCTGCCCGATCAGCTCGACACCCTCGATCGCCGCCTGCAACAGCACCCGGCCTGCCAGCACGTTCAGCCGGCGCGGCACGCCGCCCGAGGCCTCGTAGAGCGCGTCGAACGCGTCGCCCGCGAAATCGGGACGGCCGGTCCAGCCCGCCACCGCCAGACGGTGCGCGATGTAATCGGGCACCTCCTCCGGGTCCATCGGGTCGAGATGGTGAATGGCAATGACCCGCTGGCGCAGCTGCTCGACCGCTCCCGAGCCCAGCAGGCGGTCGCGAAATTCGGGTTGGCCGACCAGAAGGATCTGGAGCAGCGCATGGCCGCCCGCCTGGAAATTGGAGAGCATGCGCAGCTCTTCGAGCGAGGCGAGCGGCAAAGCCTGTGCCTCGTCGACGATTAGCAGGACGCGGCGACCATCGCGCGCGACGCCGTTCAGCGCCCGCTCGGTGGCCGACAGCAGCGCAGCCTTGGACAGGCCTTGCGCATCGACGCCGAGCTGCCCCGCCACGGTGCGCAGCAGATCGTCGGGGTCGATCGCGGTCGACACGATGTGGAGCACGCGGACGCGGCGCGTATCGAGCGTCTCGACCAGATGGCCGACCAGCGTCGTCTTGCCCGCGCCGACATCGCCGGTGATGACGATGAAGCCCTCACCCTGCGCCAAGCCATAGCCGAGATAGGCCATCGCCTTGCCATGCGTCGCCGTCTCGAACCAGAAACGCGGGTCCGGGGTCAGCTGAAACGGGCGTTCGCCCAGACCGAAATGGGTCTCGTACATCATCGTGCCTTTCGGCCGGTCAGAATTGATACCGTGCGGCGATCAGGGCCTGCGCCGAGAGGGCGTTGCTCAGGTCCCCGACCGAGAAGTGGTACAATCCAACCGACGCGGTTGTTCCGAGCCGACCGAAGTTGTGGTAATAGCTGGCCGTCGTGCCAACCGATACCACGTCCTCGGCGCCGGCCAACCTACTGGCATAATAGTTAACGAAGCCATTCACGTTAAGCCCCGAGTTACGGCTGAGCGCATGACCGAAGAAAATCTGCGCATACCAGCTTTCGTCATCGGCCCCGGCGACGATTAGCCCGGGCGCGGCGTCGGGCGCGAACAGCCGGCGGTTGCTATAGCCCAGCCCGAAACCGAGCGTGGAACGCCCACGTGCGACGGTCAGCGTCGCATCCGCGCCGCGTGCCCGGTAGACGGCGGTCTGCACCGATTGCAACACGTCGTTCAGGCACCCGCCCGGCGTGGTGCCGCTGGTCGAAAAGACGCAGCCATTGAACTGCTGGGCAAAGGCGTCGCGCGTCTCGACAAACTCGGTCGGCAGGCCCGACAGGCCGTTGCGCAACTGGCGGCCAAAGGTCTGGATGCCGTCATAGAGCGCCGCACGAAAGACCACGCCGCGCGCGGCCTGATATTGCGCGGTGCCGGTGACGCTCAGCGAGCCATAGCGTTCGCCGATATGCCCTTCCACCGACGTCCGGCGATTGGGCCGCCAGATGACACCGGCATCGTAATAGACGCCGTCCGTGCGATAGGCGATGCGGCGGGGGCTGTCGGGGGCGATCACGAACCGTCCGCTGCTGTCGACCAAGGGCCGGCCGGCGGCATCGACCGCCGGATCGCGCTGGCTGCTCTCGATCCGTTCATAGCCGACACCGGCGGTCAGCGCGACATAGGGCGAGACCGGGTAGAGGACGTCGCCGCGCGCGAACCAGCCCTCATAACGCTGCGCCAATTGCCGCGCATCGTCGCGTTCGTAGAGCCCGCTGGCGCTGAGGCCCACCGGCAGGACGGTACCGGGGCGGACATCTGCCCTGACCGTCGCGAGGTGATTCCAGCTGTCGCTGAAATAGTCGAGCCTGGGCTGATCCGGCGCCAGCCCTCCAAAGCCGGGCGTGTCGGCCCGCGTATAGCCCAGCCGGTAATTGGCGAGGACCTGGACCGGCCCGGCGCGGGTGCGCAGCACGGGGCCGATATAGGCCGAATAAAGCTGTGAGATATTGCCCGTATCGCCGACCAGCACGCCCGGTGCCGCACCGCGAATATCCGTCCGGGTCCGCGTTGCCAAAGCCCCGCCGTCGATGCTCAGATCGGGCGTGATGCGGTACAGCCCGCGTGCCAGACCGCTATGAATGTCGCCGCCGCCATAGCGATCGTTCCAGCCGATACGATGTTCGTAGCGATAGCTGACCTGCCCCTGCGCCCGTGCGCTATCGACCTGCGCATTGACCCCGGCGGCCAGCGTGGTGAACGTCACCGAGTCGCCGCCGTTCAGGTCGGCGCTGAACAACTGTCCGACTTCGACATAAGGCGCCACGCGCGCGCGCGCGCGATCGGGGCCGTTCGCTATCGGGGCCGGGGCCGCGTTGCCGAGCGGCTGCGTGCCCGCATCGGCCGCGACGCCGGAGGGGGGCGGCACGTCCTGCATCTGGGCAAGCGCCGGGGTCGGCAGGATCGCCATCCCCAGACAGCCCATCAGGATCGGCCGCGCCGTCATGCTCAGCCGAGATCCTTGCCATAATAGCCGAACCGCCGGCTGCCCGGGACGAAGGCGACGCTGTTGAGTACCAGCTGGATATGCTCGCACGCGTCGAGGAGGTTGATCGCCGCCGTGACCTCGCTCTCGGGCGTCTTGTCGGCGCGGACGACCATCATCACCTGCCCGGCCAGCATCGCCAGCACCGAGGCGGGCGACGCCGCTAGCGCGGGCGGCGAGTCGAAGATGACCAGCCGGCGCGGATTGGCCGACAACAGCCGCTGCAGGACCGTACGCGTGCGTGCCGAGGCGAGCAGTTCGGTATCGCTGGCCTTGCGCGTGCCGCAGGCCAGCACCGACAGATGCGGGACATCGGTGCGGATCACCAGATCCTCGACATCGACACTGCTATCATCGAGCGCGTCGAGCAGCCCCGGCCCTTCGGCCAGCCCCAGCCGGGCCAGCACATCGGGCTTGGCGACATCGGCATCGACCAGCAGCACCTCGGTATCCCGCTCCGCCGCCATCGAGAGTGCCAAGTTGACCGAGCAGAAGGTCTTGCCGTCCTGCGGCCGCGCCGAACAGATCAGGACGGTGCGCGCCTTGTCGGCATCGCCCGTCTCGATCAGCCGCTTGCTGGTGATGATCAGCTGGCGTTTGACCAGGCGGAACTCCTCGGCCAGCGGGCCGATCGGCGCGCCGGGCACGATCATGCCATTCTCGGCCAAGAGCGCGCGGTCGACGGTGGCGACGTCGCTGAACCCCGGATTATATTCGCTGGCCAGAAATTCGTCGTCGCCGGGCTGCGCCAGGAACTCGGCCGGGATGCCGGACAGCGCGGGATCGGCCGCTATCGATGCGTCGTCCCTATCGTCCGGACCGACCAGCCCCGGTGGGGTCCACTCCGTATCGGGCATAACGGGGGCCACGAAAGGATCGGGCGATTCCGGCAGCGGGGGCGCGACGGGTTCAGCCGAGACAGAGGATGCTGCCTCGACTTCGGCAGACGCTGGCGGCTCGGGCGGGGCGGCGGGGGCTGGCGGCCCCATGTCCTCCACCGGAGCCGGACGCGGGGCCTCGACCGGCGCAGGCATCGGCGCACGGACATAGGCCTGGAAGTCATACACCGTCGCCGCCCGTTCGAGCAGCGACGGTTCCCGGCGGGGTCTGGGTGGTTTCACGCTGTTGCTCACGCCGCCATACCCCGCTGCAATAGCTCGATACCAAGGACCATCCCATAGGCCGCGGCGAGCGCCGCCGTCCCGCCCAGGAACAATTTCAAGCGATTGGCCCGCACTTCCGCCTGCGCGCGGGTGACGACCTCGCCGATCGACCCGATCACCGGCATGCCCATCGTGCGTTGCAGCGATTGCGCCGTAGTGAAGGTCTGGCGCAGTTTGGACAGCGCAAAGGCACTGCCCACCCCCAGCCCCAGGCCAGCCAGGAAAACGCCGGTCAGCAACAGGATGCGGTTGGGCGCGGTCGGCGCGCGCGGATAGGTGGGCGGATCGATCACCGAGAAGCGCATCGAGTCCGTCTGGTTCTGCGCCTGACCGCGAAGCGCCACCTGCTCGCGCTGGCGAAGCAGCTGGTCGTAACTGTCCTTCAGGACCTGATAATCGCGGTCGATCGCGCCCTGTTGCGCGGCCGCTTCCGGATTGCTCGACAGGCTGGCGTTCAGCCGGTCGAGATCGCCCTGCAACTGCGCCTTGCGGACCTTCAGGCTGGCGAGCTGCGCCTGCTTCTCGGCCGCCATCGACTGGAGCGAGAGATAGAGGGGATTGGGCTGCCCGCCCGCGCCGCCGCCCGAACCTTCCGCCTTGGCCGCTGCCTGCGCTGCGGCCATCTGGTTCTTCAACGCGATGACATCGGGGTGATTGTCGGTAAAGCCCCGCGCCCGCGCATCGGCCAACTGGCCCTGCAACGTCGCCAGCCGCGCCCGCGCCGGTCCGACGCCACCGCCGCCCTCCGCCACGGTACGCGGGGTCGCGGCCATCTGGCCCTGCACCGCCGCGACGCTCGACTGGGCGGCGGCCAGATCGCTGTCCACCTGCGCCATTTGCGAGCGCGCCAGCCCGATGCGATCGGCGACCGAGCCGGTACCGGGCAGGCCGCCCATGAACTGGTTCTGATATTGCGCGCGCTTCGCCTCGGCCGCCTGCAACTGTTTCTGCCGCTCGTCGAGCTGGCGGTCGAGGAAGCTCAGGCTCTGGCTGGTATTGTTGCGATCGCCGACCAGATTGGATTCGACGAAGATATCGATCAGCTTCTGCGCCACCTGCTGCGCCAGCTTGGGGCTGCCCTGCGTGACGGTCAGCTTGAAGATGGTATCCTGCTGGTTCTCGATCTTGATCGACTGGGCCAGCGCCGCGACGCGCGCGGCGACATCGGCGTCTGTCGACACCGTGCTCGCCAGATCGGTGCCGCGCACCACCTTTTGCAGGTTGATCGCCGAGATCAGCGTCTGGCGGACCTGATCGACCGACTCCATCTGCGCATTGGGGCCATTGCCCATGCCATCGGGCAAAAGCTGCGAATTCTGGACCGCGATGCGCGCGGTCGATTCATAACGGCTGGGGATTTGCGAGACGAACAGCCAGCCCAGGATGCACACGGCCCAGGCGACCGCCAGCGCCAGCCAGCGCCGGGTCCAGATCGCATGGATCGCAATGCGGATTTCGTCCTGGATCGCCGACACGCGCGCTTCGCCTCCTCAGAACATCGATTCGGGGATGATGATGACGTCACCCGGTTCCAGCCGGACATTCGCCTTTGAATCACCCTTCCTCAACAAATCGTTGATCTGCAACGCATATTCACGCTGCTTGCCGGTGTCGCGATCGGTGCGGACCAGCTTGGCCTTGTTGCCGGCGGCATATTGATTGAGCCCCCCGACCGCGATCATCGCGTCGAGCAGGGTCATGTTGGCGCGGTAGGGAATGGAGGCGGGCCGCTCGGTCGCACCGACGATGCGCACCTGCTGGCTATAGGTACCGGCGAAATTCTCGACGATCACGGACACGATCGGGTTGGAGACATATTCCGACAGCGCCTTCTTCATGTCGTCGGCCAGCATGGAGGGCGTCTTGCCGACCGCCGGCATGTCGTTGACCAGCGGCGTGGTGATGCGGCCATCGGGACGCACCTGAACCTTGGCCGACAGGTCCGGATTGCGCCAGACGAAGATGTTCAACTGGTCGAGCGGGCCAATGACATATTCCTCGCCCGGCACGTCCTTTTTCGCGACATAGCCCGCCGGCGGCAGCTCGGGGCGGCTGGTCGCGGTCGAACAGGCGGTCAGCGTCGAGGCGGCGAGCCCTGCTAGCAAGAGGGGGCGGGCGAAGGATGCCATGCGAACGTTACTCCTGAACCTTGCACCCCGGCCGGGGCAAAAGGCAAATTGCGCAGCGTCGCTATGCCGTCCAAGAGGTGAACATAGCGTTATGCCCCGGTAGACGCTGCCAATATTTCATTGGGCCAATATTTCATCGGGCCAATATCTCATCGGGCCAATATCTCATCGGCCGGGCCGTGACCCAGAAACGCCGAAGGGCTGGCACTGGCTCCATAGGCCCCGGCCAGAAAGATCGCGACGATGTCCCCGACATGGACAGCGGGCAGCGCCACCCGGTCGCCCAGCCGGTCGAGCGGGGTGCAGAGCGGACCCACGACCGACACGGTCTGGATTGCCTCCGCCCCCATCGCATGGGCGAGTGCCAGCGGATAGTTGCGCCGGACGACGGTGCCGAAATTGCCGCTGGCCGCCAGTTGGTGGTTCAGCCCGCCATCGAGGATCGCGAACCGCTCGCCGCCGCTGTCCTTGATGTCGACGACATGCGCCATATAAACGCCTGCCTCCGCCACCAGCCAACGGCCGAGTTCGATCGCGAAGCGCGTGTCGCGCAAGATGTCCGGCCGCGCCTCCAACGCCTGGGTCAGCGCGGTGCCGACCTGCTCGATATCCAGCGATTGGTCGCCCGCAAAATAGGGCACACCGAATCCACCGCCCAGATTGACCAGCGGCGGCGTGTGCCCCGCTTCCTCGGCCAGACGCGCGGCGAGGGCGATCGTGGCCGCCTGCGTGTCGATGATCGCCTGCGGATCGAGCGCCTGGCTGCCGGCATAAATATGGAAGCCGCGCCATTCCGCGCCGCTCGCGACGATCGTGCGGACGAGCGCGGGCACACGCGCGGCATCGATACCGAAGGGGGACGGCCGGCCGCCCATCTTCATGCCCGATCCGCGCAACTCGACATCCGGATTGACCCGCACGGCCAGGCGCGGCGTGCGCCCTAGCCGCTCGGCGATGGCGAGCCCGCGGGTCGCCTCGCCTTCCGACTCGAGGTTGAGCGTGATCCCGGCATCGATCGCGGCCGCGAGTTCGGCATCGCGCTTGCCCGGGCCGGCGAAACTGACCGGCTTGCCGAGTTCCACAACCTTGGCCAGTTCCCCGGATGAGGCGACGTCGAAGCCATCGACGAGACCTGCCATCGCGGCGAGCAGCGGCGGAAAGGGGTTGGCCTTGATCGCATAATGAAGGTCGATCGTGGGGAAGGCCGCGCGGAACCGCGCCACCCGCGCCGCCACGATCGCGGGGTCATAGACGAATAGCGGGCCGTCGCGCCCCTGCATCCAGTCCTCCGCGCTACGCCCGCCGATCATCAGCGCGCCGTGCTGCGTCGCGAATTCGGGTGGAAGGGGGCCCATCGGCTTCATGCCGTTCTATCCTCGTCCAGAACCGCGCGGCGCAATCCGGCGCGGTCCAGCTTGCCATTGGCGTTGCGCGGCAGTTCGTCGTGCCAGACAATCCGCGCCGGCTGCATGAAATTGGGAAGTTCGGTCTTCAAGCGTGTGCGAAGCGCCGGCTCGGTCGCGGCATCCCCCGCCAGGACCAAGACGATCGCCTGGCCCTGCGCCGGATCAGGTACGCCAATCGCCACCGCCTCGCGCGCTTCGCCACCGCTCAGCGCCGCTTCCTCGATCTCCTGCGGGCTGATCCGGTTGCCGGCGACCTTGATCATCTCGTCATCGCGCCCGACGAAGCGGAGCAAGCCATCCGTCCCCTCGACGACATTGTCCCCCGACCAGACCGCGCGATCATGGCCGAGCGCGGGCCGAAAACGTTGCGCCGTCCGCTCGGCATCCTGCCAATAACCCTGCGCGACCAGCGGCCCGGCATGGACCAGCTCGCCCGGCTCCCCCGGCGCGGCGCGGGTTCCATCGGGGCGCAATATCATCACCTCCGCAAAGGGAATGGCGCGCCCGATCGCATCGTGATGGGCATCGATCAGGGCCGGGTCGAGATAGGTGGACCGAAACGCCTCGGTCAGCCCGTACATGGCGTAAAGGTCGGCCGCCGGGAACCGCGTCCGCAAACCCTTGACCAACGACGGGGTCAGCGCCCCCCCGGAATTGGTCAGCCGCCGAAGCGGCGCGATCGCCTCCTCGGGCCAGTCGATGCTCAGCAACTGCGTCCACAGCGGCGGCACTCCTGCCAGCGTGGTTGCGCCATAGCGCGCCACCGCCTTCACCACGTCCCGCGGCGTCAGATAGTCGAGCGGCGCGACCGCGCCGCCCGCCAGCCAGGTCGAGAAGAGCTGGTTCTGGCCATAGTCGAAACTGAAGGGTAGCACGCCCAGCACCCGGTCCGCCGGGGTCAGCCGCAAATAGTGCGCCACCGACACCGCCCCCAGCCAAAGATTGGCATGGCTGAGCATCACCCCCTTGGGCCGCCCCGTCGACCCCGAAGTATAGAGGATCGCCGCCAGCGCATCGGGATCGCCGTCCGATCGAGGCAGCGCATCACCCTCCCCAGCCTCGACCGTCAGCCGCGTCGTCGCCGGCACATCGCCCGGCTCCAGCGTGGCGGCGCGCGGGGCATGGGTCAGCAGCATCGTCGCGCCGCTATCGGCCAGGATATGCGCGACCTGCGCCCGCTTGAGCAGCGGGTTGATCGGCACATGGACCAACCCGGCGCGTGGCGCAGCCAACGGCATCAGCGCCGACAGCCGCGCCTTGGGCAACCAGGTCGCTACCCGCGCGCCGGGCGCGAAGCCTTGCGCCGCCAGCCATCCCGCCAGCCGGGCGACCATCGTCTCGGCCTCGGCAAAGCTCAGGCCACCTTCACGGTCGAGCAAGGCCAGCGCATCACCCGCCCCGCGCAGGACATGGTCGATCGGATAGACGGTTGGATCGGGGGTCATCCCCTGCCTCTACAAGCGCGCGCAGGGTGAAGTCGAGCGCCGGGATAGGATCGCCAGGTCTCCCCCGTTGCCCAATGCCTGCGCGCGCTCTAACGCTGTCCACCATAGGAAACAGCAAGGCGACAGGGTTTGGAACTCCAGGCGAGCAGTGAGGTGGAAGCAACGGTGCGCGGCGTACTCGCCGATGTGCTGGGGCTGTCGCACGAGCGTGTGGCGGGGTTCGAGGCCGATACGCCGCTGTTCGGCGCGCTGCCGGAGCTGGATTCGATGGCGGTCGCGGGCGTGCTGACCGAGCTGGAGGACCGCCTGGACATCCTGATCGAGGATGACGAGGTCGATGGCGAGATGCTGGAAACCTTCGGCCAGCTGGTCGCCTTCGCCAACACCAAGGCGCGGGCTTGATCGATTATTATGACGGCCCCGGTGGGCGCGAGGCGCTGTTGCGCTTCGGGCCTGCGCAGGGGCCGGTCGTGCTGGTCGCCCTGCCCTTCTGGGAAGAGGCGAACCGGACGCGCGCGCTCGCCGTGGCGTTGCTGCGCGCGCTGGCGATGCATGGCCTTGGCGGCGCGATGCCCGATTGGCCTGGTACGGGCGAGAGCATGGTCGAGACCGAGAAGGCCAGTTTCGCCCAGTGGCGACTGGCGCACCGCGCGGCGGCCGAAGCGCTGGCCGATCGGCGTTGCTATGGGGTGTCGATCCGGGGCGGCACGCTGGTCGACAGCCTGGCGAACCTGGCCGGACGCTGGCATCTGGCGCCAATGACGGGCGAGGCGGTGCTGCGCGACGTGATCCGCCTGCGCGCGGCGGCGGGACTGCGCGGCGACGAGCATGGCGTGTTCGGCGCCGAATCCCCGGTGCGGGTGGCGGGCAACCGGGTGTCGCCGCATTTTCTGGCTGAGCTCGCCGGTGCCGAGCAGCTCGCCTCCTCGGGTGCACCGTACCGCGTCGTTCGGCTGGGTCATGACCGCGCGCCCGCCGACCGGACGATCGATGCCGTACCCCCGTGGCGCCGGGCCGAGCCGCAGGAAGACCCCGAACTCGCCGTCACGCTGGCCGAGGATATCGCGCAGTGGATCGCGTCATGCGAAGGCTGATCTCCTTTCCCTGCGAGGACGCGACGCTGGTCGGGACGCTCGACGAAGGCTCGTCCGATACGGGGCTGCTGATCGTCTCGGGCGGCAACGAGCCGCGCATGGGGGCGCATCGGGGACAGGCGATGCTGGCGGCGCGTATCGCGGCGCGGGGCTATTCGGTCTTTCGCTTCGACCGGCGCGGCGTCGGCGACAGCGAGGGCATGAATGGCGGCTGGGAATCGAGCGGCCCCGATATTGCCGCCGCCCTCGACGCCTTTGCGGAAGCAGCCAGCCTGGCACGGGTGATCGGCTTCGGCAATTGCGATGCCGCCGCCGCACTGGCGATGTTTGGGCAAGAGGCGGGATGTGGCGGGCTGCTCCTCTCCAACCCCTGGCTTGCCGACGAGCCCGATGCCTTGCCCCCCGCCGCCGCGATCCGGCGTCATTATGCGCGCAAGCTCGTCGATCCGGGCGAATGGCTGCGGCTGGCGAAAGGCGCAGTCGATCTGGGCAAGTTGCGACAGGGCCTGACCAAGATCGCTGCGCCCCCCGCCCCATTGGATGAAACGGCGGCGCCCCTCCTTCATGCCATCGAGGCCTGGGGTCCGGATGCCGCGATCATCGTGGCCCGCGGCGATGCGACGGGGGTGACGTTTCGCGCCGCCGCACGCGGGCACGACTTGGCGATGGAGACGATCGCCACGGACTCGCACAGCTATGCCGATGCGATGGACGCGCTTGAGCGGACGGTCCTCACCCATCTGACGCGGGCCGCATCGGGTGGAGCGAGTGCTTTGCACGACGACTGATCGGAACTCAAAAATAGCGCTTAATACGTTTTAAGATAACGCTTTTTCGTCGGAACGCCTCCCCTGCCCGCCCATTGGACGGGTCGAGGAGAGACGGTCCATGAATGAACGCCCCACCCCACCACAACCCGAACAGCAGCAGGACATGCCCGGCGAGACCGAGGCGATGGATCCGCGCCCCGATCACGGCGAACACAGCTATGCCGGCCATGGCAAGCTGACCGACAAAAAGGCGATCATCACTGGCGCGGACAGCGGCATCGGCCGTGCCGTCGCCATCGCCTTCGCCCGCGAAGGCGCCGATGTGGTGATTTCCTATCTGTCCGAGGACAAGGACGCCGCCGAAACCCAGCGGCTGGTCGAACAGGCGGGCCGCAAGGCGCTGCTGATCCCTGGCGATATCAGCGATCCCGCCCATTGCCGCACCATCGTCGAACGCGCGGTGCAGACCTTTGGCCGGGTCGATATCCTGGTCAACAATGCCGCGCATCAGGCGACCTTCCAATCGGTCGAGGACATCAGCGACGAAGAATGGGAAGTCACCTTCGCCACCAACATCCACGCGATGTTCTATCTGGTGAAGGCCGCGCTGCCGCACATGGGCGAAGGCTCGTCGATCATCAACACGACCTCGATCAACGCCGACAAACCCAACGAACAGCTGCTGGCCTATGCCACGACCAAGGGCGCGATTCACAATTTCACCGCCGGCCTGGCGCAGATGCTGGCCGAGCGAAACATCCGCGTGAATGCGGTGGCGCCGGGCCCGGTCTGGACCCCGCTGATCCCGTCGACCATGCCGCCCGAAGCGGTCAAGACCTTCGGCCAGCAGACCCCGATGGGCCGCGCCGCGCAGCCCGCCGAACTCGCCCCGCCCTATGTGCTGCTGGCGAGCGGCGAGGCTAGCTACATCACCGGTGCGACCATCCCCGTCACCGGCGGCACCCCCTTCCTTTGATCCCTATAGGAGTGACGCCCATGACTTCCCTGCCCCATGATGTGGTCCTGTCGGTGTTCGTCACCGGCCTGAAGAATGCGCATGCGGTCGAGCATCAGGCGCTGGCGCTGATCGACCGGCAGCTCGATCACCTCGCCAACTACCCGGACGTGGCCGATCGGCTGCGCCTGCACCGAGGCGAGACCGAACAGCAGATCGACCGGCTAGAGGAAATTCTCGACAGCTTCAACGAGAGCCGTTCGATGCTCAAGGACGCGGCACTGAGCTTCTCGGGCAATATGGCGGCGCTGGGCCACATCTTCGCGCCCGACGAGATCCTGAAGAACAGCTTCGCCAACTTCGCCTTCGAGAATTTCGAGGCCGCCAGCTACAAATCGCTAATCACCATCGCCGATGTCGGCAGCTTCGCCAACGCGACGCCGCTGTTGACCCAGTCGCTGAACGAAGAACTCGCGATGGCGGCCTGGGTGGATGAGAATAACGCGACGCTGACCCGCCGCTATCTCGAACGTCGCGCGGCGGGCGAAACCGCCAGCCACTAATCCCCCACCCCCGAAGCACCAACCAGAAGCGAGGCCGATCATGTATTATCACGACAAACGCCTGCAATATCCCGTCCGGTGCGAAAGTCCCGACCCCCTGTTCGCGCGCATGCTGCAACAGGCGATCGGCGGCGTGGAGGGGGAGATCCGCGTCTGCATGCAGTATTTCTTCCAGGCCTGGGGCAACCGCGCGCCCACGCCCAAATACCGTGACATGCTGCTCCACACCGCCACCGAGGAAATCGGCCATATCGAGATGCTGGCGACCGCCGTCGCGCTCAACCTCGACAAGGCGCCGGCCTCGCTTCAGGAAGAGGGTGCGGCGGACGGCATTGTCGGTGCGGTGATGGGCGGCGGCAATCCCCGTCATGCGATCGAGGGGACGCTGCACAAGCATATCCTGTCGACCGGCCTTGCGGCCCATCCGTCGGATTCGGACGGCGTGCCCTTCAACATGAGTCATATCTATGCCAGCGGGAACATCGCCGCCGACATGTATTGCAACGTTGCCGCCGAGAGCACGGGGCGCGTGCTGGCGACCCGCCTCTACAATGCCGCCCACGATCAGGGCATGAAGGACATGCTCCATTTCATGATCGCGCGTGACACCATGCATCAGGAGCAGTGGTTGGCCGTGATCGAGGAACTGGGTGCCGAGACGCAGCTACCCATCCCCAACTCCTTCCCCCAGTCGAAGGAGCATCCGGAGCATAATTACGACTTCTTCGTCACCTCGGTCGACGGTACCTATCCCGAGGGCCGCTGGACTCAGGGGCCCAGCATCGACGGCCGCGACGAATTCACCGTGTTCCGCAACGAGCCGATGGGCGAAGAGCCCGTCCTCGGCCCCGCCCGTCCGGACAGCGGCGCGCAAGCCGAACAGATCGGCGAAAAGCCGGCGGTGTAACGAGGAATATTCCTCCCCTGTAAGGGGAGG
>NZ_BBJS01000012.1 GCF_000739895.2 Sphingomonas paucimobilis NBRC 13935 | reverse complement strand
CGCGGCGGTGACATGGTCGCGACCGGCATCTGTCATGGCGACCGCGCCGTCTATCTCGGGCTCGGTCAGTCGCGTGGCAGGCATTGCGACGTGCTGGCGGTGCGCGGCGCGCTCGCCTCGGTCCGCTTCGACAGCGGCGCGGCCTGCCTGGCGCTGGCCAAGGATTGCCACCCCATCCCACGCCGCCCGCCCCCCGATTTCTGACCCGCCCGGCTCCTGTTGAGCGCCTCTCTACAAGAGTCGGCTCTGGCCAGAGCCGCAAACCCCACCCCAACACCCAAACAGGATGACCAAAATGCCCGATCCCATGGAAATCGCCGATGGCGCCGGTAACGTCACAGCGGACGAACTGCGCCTGCTGATCGAACGTGCCGAGCGCCTGGAAGAGGAAAAGAAGGGCCTGAGCGATGACATCAAGGATGTTTTCGCCGAGGCCAAAGCGCGCGGGTACGACCCCAAAGCCATCAAGAAAATCATGCAGATCCGCAAAAAGAAGCGGGAGGAATTCCAGGAAGAGGAAGCGATCCTGGAAGTCTACATGAAGGCGCTGGGGATGATCTGATGTCGATCGCCACCACCTTCACCCTTCGTTGCGATCGTTGCGGCACCGAACACAGCGTTGCCGATGACCAGGCACGCCCGGACGGCTGGGGCGGCATCGCGGCGCGGCGTCACGGTGGTGGCGCTCGCGTCGGCAAGGACGGGATGGATGATCTCTGCCCGTCCTGCATCACCGATTTCCTTGCATGGTTTGCCCAGGCGCCCGCCCCCACGACGCCGATCGTCGAGCCGGCCGCTCCGGCCCGCCCGATCTTCACGATCGAGGATCGGAGAAAGGCGGTCTGCTTGGTATCTGCCGGCCTCGAATCCAGCCTGAAAGATCTTCGCCAGCATCTGCGCGACGATCCGACCGCCATCCTGGACGACGAACTTCCCACGACGCTGACCGACCCGCTCGCCTTCCAGGCGCAGGCGATAGTCGGGTGGGTCGTGCGACGCCTCAATCTCGAAGAACCCGCGTGATGTACGCCACCCTCACCCAAAGCCTGCGCGCGCTGGAGGTGGTCCGCGACGGCGATGTCCGCCGCGCCGCCCCCCTGACCCTGCGCGAGGCCCACGCCCGCGCCGCCATCATGACCCATGCGATCGGCGTGACCCTGCAACTCGCGGCGGCCGTCAAAGCGGCGGCTGCCGGCGACCCCGCCCCCGCCCTCGCGGCCGCGGCGGCGCTCCGACTGGACGAAGTGGAGGTGCAACCTTGATCCTTTCGCGCGCGCAGCTCGTCACGATCGATCGCCGCATTCAGGAAGAGCGCATGATCGCCCTCGATCCTCCGTTCGGGGAGCCGGATTGGTCGCACTACATCTCTGATTATTCATTCGTCCCGAACTGCATCGCGATGCGGGCGGACGGTTCTGTCGCGCCGTGGCGCCTGGCGGATGAGATCGACTGGTCGACCGCCGTTGCTGTGCGCTTCGAAACGCCCTGGGGCGATCGGATCGACCCCCGCGATAACGAAAATTACAACGACCTCGACTGGGGTGACTACGAATGACCCGCGTCAAATCGACCGATCGGACGATCGCGGCCGGATGTTCCGTCTGCCACGGACAAGCCGCGCATTGGACGGGCCCGAACGCGCAAGGGCTCGCGGCCCAGCACCACGACAGGACCGGTCACCGCACCTGGTGCAATATCGCCCTGTCCATCACCTATGGCCACGAACTGGTGGACCATCGCCAGATCGATATCGAGGACGCGATCAGGGATGCCGCCCATGGGTAGGGTCGCGGAAGCCTTCGATCCCCACGCCCGTCTGCAAACCAAGGCGGGGATTTGCGTATATCTAGGGCACATCAGCGGCGCGACCTACGACGCTTGGTGCGCAAAGGGCCTGGTCCCTGGTCCGGTGCGCGGCACGAACCGCTACGATGTTCGCGCACACGATCTGCTGCTCGATCGCCATGCCGGCCTGATGAAGGCGAGCCGAACCCTGTCCCCCCTGGAACAATGGGAGGCGGAAAATGCGCGCGCCTCTTAAGGGTGTTTTCAAGTCGGTCAAAAAGCTCGCGAACGGTTCGCGCGCGACCTATTATTATTTGCGCGGATCGGGCGCTCTGAACCCGCTGGAGGGTGACGAGGATCAGCCATTCGCGCCCGGCACACCGGCGTTCATGCGCTCCTATTATGCGGCGATCGACGCACCGCGTCGTGCACGCACGGCAGGAACGCTGCAATCCGTCATCGACGCCTATGAGAAGAGCCCGCAATTCACAAAGCTCGCGCCTCGCACACAGCGGGACTATGGCACCGCGCTGCTCAAGATCTCGGATAAGTTCGGCACGCACCCCCTGGCAGTGGTCGAGGATCCGAAGATCCGCATACGTTTCCTAGAGTGGCGCGATGAGATGGCCAAGTCTTCGCCCCGCCAGGCGGACGCCGTTCTCGGCGTCTTGCGCATCGTCCTGGAGTGGGGCCGCGATCGGGGTCACCTGATCCACAACCACGCGACCCGTCCAAAGAAGGTCTACCGCGCCGATCGCGCCGATAAGCTCTGGCTCCCGGCGGATATCGAAGCACTGCGCGCGGTGGCGTCTCCGGAAATCCGGTTAGCCTTCGAGCTGGCCCTGGGGACGGGACAGCGCAAGGGTGACCTGTTGGCGCTGACTTGGTCATCCTATGACGGGCAGCGGATCCAGCTCCGCCAGGCGAAGCGAAAGCGCTTCGTCGACATGCCTGTCACGCGGTCCCTGAAAGCGCTGCTCGATGCACAACCGCGCACCGCCGCCACGATCCTGACCCGAAACGGCAAACCGTGGGGCTCGGTCAACTTCGACCACCGCTGGCGGGAAACCGTGCTGCAGGCCGGTCGCAACGGTCTCCACTTTCATGATCTGCGCGGCACCGCCTGCACAGTCCTGGCACAGGCCGGCGCTACGCCGTCGGAAATCGCCGCGATGCTCGGCTGGACCGTCTCCACGGTCGCCAGAATGCTCGATCTCTACCAGGCGATGACCGCCTCACTGAGTGATTCTGCGGTCGCCAAACTCGAAGCCCGCACAACCAAATTGCAGAAGACGGTGCAGAACGCTGCGCCAGCCTCACCAAATGAGGGGGAAAATTCGTGAAAAATGCAATGAAATCAATGGCTGGGGCGGCAGGATTCGAACCTGCGTATGACGGTACCAAAAACCGTTGCCTTACCGCTTGGCGACGCCCCAGTGGAGAGGCGCGCCTTATAACCGGCGCGCCGCTCTTGAAAAGCCCCTATTCCGGGGAAAATCGTCAGCCCAGGCGACGCATCCAGCCATGGGGGTCGGGGGCCTGGCCGCGCTGGATCGAGACCAGCTGCTCGCGCAAGCTCGTGGTCAGCTGGCCGGGGCCACCGCTGCCGATGGTGAAGCGCCCCGCCGGCTCGGCGACGCTGCCGATCGGGGTGACGACGGCGGCGGTGCCGCAGGCGAAGGCCTCGACCAGGCGACCGCTGGCGGCGTCGGCGCGCCACTGGTCGATGGCATAGGGTTCCTCGCGGACGGTCAGGCCTTGTGCGCGGGCGATGGTCAGGATCGAATCGCGGGTGATGCCGGGCAGGATCGTGCCGGTCAGCGGCGGGGTCACCAGTGAGCCGTCGTCGAACACGAAGAAGACGTTCATGCCGCCCAGTTCCTCGACCCAGCGGCGCTCGACCGCGTCGAGGAACACCACCTGGTCGCAGCCATTGGCGATCGCTTCCTTCTGCGCGAGCAGGCTGGCGGCATAGTTGCCGCCGCACTTGGCAGCCCCCGTGCCGCCGGGGGCTGCGCGGGTATAGCCCTGGCTGACCCAGATCGACACCGCCGGCGCGCCGCCCTTGAAATAGGCACCCACCGACGAGGCGATGACCATGTAGAGATATTCGGCGGACGGCTTGACGCCCAGAAACACCTCGCTCGCGAACATGAAGGGTCGCAGATAGAGCGCGCCGCCATCCTGTTCGGGGATCCAGTCGCGCTCGACCTCGACCAGTCGCTCGACCGATTCCAGGAACATATCCTCGGGCAGTTCGGGCATCGCCATACGGCGCGCCGAGTCCTGGAAACGCCGGGCATTCGCCTCGGGCCGGAACAGCGCGGTGCCGCCATCGGCCAGGCGATAGGCCTTCATGCCTTCGAAGATTTCCTGCGCATAATGCAGGACCGACGCGGCCGGATCGACGCTCAGCGGCACGCGCGCGGTGATCTGCGCATCGTGCCAGCCCTGTTCGTCGCTATAGCGGATCAGCGCCATGTGATCGGTGAAAACGCGCCCAAAGCCCGGGTCTACCAAACGCGCCGCTCGCTCGCTCGCCGCGACCGGGGTCGTGCAAGGATCGAACCGAAACGTCAGGGATTGCTGCGCTTTCATGACCAACTCTCTGTTTTGGGTTGCCGTGGCCTAGGGCGTGTGAGTAGACGGGTCAACATGGCTGCCTCGAACCAGTCCGCATCGGCACAATTTCTCCGCGAACCCGAACTGCGTCGCGGGTTGGAATTGCTGTATTTCGGCAATAGTCACATCGTCCGTTCCATCGACCGCGGCCTGGCCGCACAAGGACTGGGCCGCGCGCATCACCGCGCGCTGTATTTCATGGCGCGCAAGCCCGACATGACGGTCAGCGAGTTGCTCTCGCTGCTGGCGATCACCAAGCAGTCGCTGGGCCGCGTCCTGAACGAACTGGCGACCCGCGGGTTGCTGGAGACCCGCCCGGGCGACCGCGATCGCCGGCAAAGGCTGTTGCGCCTAACCCCGGCCGGCGCGGCGATGGAGGCGCAACTGTTCGACGCACTGCGCGATAAACTCGCCAAGGCCTATGCGCGTGCCGGACAACAGGCGGTCACCGGTTTCTGGACCGTGCTGGAAGGCCTGATTCCCGAGCAGGAACGCGGCCGGATCGAAGATCTTCGCAGCAACGACGCCTGACGGCGGTCAGCGCCGCGCCGCCGCCGCCATTTCGCGATTGCGGCGTTCCGAGGCGGCCAGCGTGGCCGCCATCAGCGTGTTGAGCCCATCGTCGGCGTCGAGGACGTTCAATCCCTCCCGCGTCGAGCCACCCGGGCTGGCCACGCGGTCCGCCAGGGTGCCGGGCGAAGCATCCGCCCCGATCGCCATCGATCCCGCGCCGTCCACCGTCGCCAGCGCCAGCCTCTGGGCCAATTCGGCATCAAGGCCGAGCGCGACCCCGGCCTGGGCGATCGCATCGATGAAGCGGAAAACGAAAGCCGGGCCGCATCCTGCGAGCGCCGTCACCGCATCGAAGCGCGCTTCGTCCTCGATCCACGGGGCCAGCCCGAGCGCCTCGGCCAGAGACTGGGCATGAGCGCGGATCTCGGCATCGGTCGAGCGGGTGAAGAGGGCCGTCACCCCCTGCCCGATCGCCACCGGCAGGTTGGGCATCATCCGCACCGTCGCCCCCGCCGGGATTCGCGTCGCCAGCGCCGCTTCCTCGACACCAGCGAGGATCGACAAGAGCAGCTTAGGGTTCAGATGGCTGAGCGTGGGGGCGATATCGTCCAGTTGCTGGGGCTTGAAGCCCAGCATCAATGTCGCGGGGGTCTCGTCGATCGGCAAGGCGGTCAGCGATCGCACCCCCTCGGGGGCCCCGCGTCCGCTGCGGGTGATCACCGTAACCTGTGCCGGGTCCAGCCCCTGGGACAGCCAACGGCGGAGCATCGCCCCTGCCATATTGCCGCACCCGATCAACCAGAACGGTCCGCTTGGGAAACTCACGCCTCGCCCTGCGTCTCGATCAGCGCGGCGGCCAACGCTTCCTTCGGGCTCTTGCCGCCCCACAAGACGAACTGGAACACCGGATAGAAGCGCTCGCATTCCTCGATCGCTGATTCGACGAGCAATTCGGTGGCGCTGAGCGAGATGGTGCCATCCTCGCCGCCGTCGACCATCGCGGCGTGACGATAGAGGAGGATGCCGCTGTTCGACCAAAGTTCGAAATGGCCGATCCACAGCTGCTCGTTCACCAGCGCCAGGGCCTCATAGATGCTGGAGCGGCGATCCTCGGTCACCTTGATGTCGGGAAAGGCCAGGAATTGCAGGACACTGTCGTCATCGCGCCAGAGGGCCCGGAGCTCATAGCTCGCCCAGCTTCCCTTGACGGTCGCGACGATCTCTTCGTCATGCCGCTCATGCTCCCAACCATGCGCGGCGAAATACGCCTCCAACATGTCGATGGGGGCTGATTCTTCGGCTTCATGATCGGTCGATTCAAGCATTACGCTGTCCTGCGAACAAAACCAGACCGCTACAGGTTGCACCCGTAACGGTCTCACTGCAAGCAGTCGCGCATCGAAAACTGTGGATAGCTGCACCGCCCGACACGGCGGGCAGCCCATCCGACAGGATCACGCCGATCAGGATTCGGCCCCGGTCAGGGGCGCCGCCACGCCGCCCTGCTGCTTGGCTTCCAAGGCATCGAGACGGGCCTTGAGCGCATCCGCCTCATCGCGCGCGGCCACGGCCATGGCCTTCACCACCTCGAACTCCTCGCGGCTGACGAAGTCGAGACCGCCGATCCATTCGCGGGCGCGCGAACGGGCGCTGGCTTCGGCCTCACGGCCCATGCCGGCCACGGTGCCGGCCAAGCCGTTCATCACCTTGGCGAAATCGTCGAAAAGCTTGTTGTCGGCCTGCATGTTCAAAATCCCAGAAAGCGTTTCACAGCATTTGGGAGGTTTGGGAGCGCGGCACAAGGCTTTCCGCGTCGGGATTGAGCTGACCGATCCGCCAATTCAGCACGCCGGCAAAGGACAGCCACACCAGATAGGGCAGCATCAGCCAAGCGGCACCACGCCGGATCCGCGCAAAGGCGAAGGTCGTCCATATGGCGAGCACCAGGATGGCGAGCAGCACGATCAATGCCACAGTCACGCGGTGCGCGCCGAAGAACAGCGGCGTCCAGGCAAGGTTGAGCGCAAATTGCGCCACGAACAAGCCGATCGCCACACCACGCCCCTTGGCCCCGCGCGCATGGAGGATCATCGCCAGCGCCAGGCCGATCAGGATATATAGCGTCGTCCAGGCGACGGGGAAGACCCAGCCCGGCGGCGTCAGCGCAGGCTTGGCCAGCGCACGATACCATTCATTCTCATTGCCCGCCGGCACCGACCGGCCCGATGCGAAGCCCAAAAGAAGGACCAACGGCACGATCACGACTGCCCAGCGCAGAAATGACATCCGCAACTGTCCCTTCGATGCGATCGTCCCCACTCGTCCCTCTTTCGCCATGTCGGCCGCCGATCTGCCGCACTGCGACAAGACAGTAAACGGAAAGCTCAACGCCAATTATGCCGCGCCGTTCAATTTCGGGATGCGGCCACCAGAAACTCGATATTACCTTCAGGACCGGTGATCGGACTTTGCGTCACCCCCGCCACATGCCAGCCGACGCCCGACAGCCAGGCGACGACCTCGTCGCAGACGCGGGCATGGACCGCCGGATCGCGCACCACCCCGCCCTTGCCGACTTCCTCTCGCCCCGCCTCGAATTGCGGCTTGATCAGCGCGAGCAAGCGGCCGGACGGACCGGCAAAACGCAATGGGCGCTCCAGCACCTTGGCCAAGCCGATGAAGCTGGCGTCGCACACGATTAGGTCGACGGGCTCGGGGATATGCGCCTCGGTCAGGATACGCGCGCTGGTCTGTTCATGGACGATCACGCGCGGGTCCTGGCGCAGCGACCAGGCGAGCTGGTTCGTCCCGCTGTCCACCGCATAGACGCGCGCGGCGCCCTTTTGCAGCAGCACATCGGTAAAGCCGCCGGTCGACGACCCGACATCGATCGCGACCGCGTCGGTCACGTCCCAGCCGAAATGCTCCAGCCCATGCGCCAGCTTGATCCCGCCGCGCGACACCCAGGGGTGGTCGCGCCCGCGCACTTCCAGCGCCGCCTCGGGCGCCAGCTGCTGGCCGGGCTTGGCGATCTTGGTCTCGCCGGAAAAAACCAGGCCCGCCATGATCATGGCCTGGGCGCGAGATCGCGATTCCACGAGTCCGCGATCCACGAGCATCTGGTCGACACGCTGCTTGGCCATGGCCGCCCCTATCGCGCCCCTCGGTTCGTCGCAAGCCGCGATCCATTAGGCGCGCGGCCTATTGCCTATCATAACGATAGGAATAAGATGCAGCGATAGGGTCAATACGGAACACGACCGTCCGGCCCCGCAGCAAGGAGACGCCTGATGGGTTCGTTTGCATCCTACGAAGCGCGTAAGCCGACCATTCTCACCGTGCCGGGCCTGGGCGGCTCGGGCCGGTCGCATTGGCAAAGTCTGTGGGAAGAGTCGCGGCCCGATACGATCCGGGTCGAACTGGGCATGTGGTCGACGCCGCACCGCAACGCCTGGGTCACGCGGCTCGATCAGGCGATCCGCCAGGCTCAGGCCCCCGTCATCCTCGCCGCGCACTCGCTCGGGTGTCTGGCGGTGGCTTGGTGGGCGGAATTGTCGCCCCAGCCCTATGGCTGGCCGGTCGCGGGTGCGCTGCTCGTGGCGCCCGCCGATGTCGACCGGTCGGATGCCCCCGACAGCCTGAAGGGCTTCGCCCCCTCGCCGCGCACGCCGCTCCCCTTCCCCTCCATCCTCGTCGCCAGCCAGGACGATCCCTGGATCTCGATCGAACGCGCGCACAGCTTGGCGGTCGATTGGGGCAGTCATTTCATCGATGCCGGACATCAGGGACATATCAATGCCGCCAGCGGTCTGGGCTGGTGGCAGGAAGGCCAGGAACTGCTGGGCCGGGTCATCTCGGCGAGCGGCACCGACCGGCCGACGCCGTCCGGGCCGCTCCCGCCCAGCGAGGCGCGAGCGGTGCTGGCGATCAACGCGACCGATGCGGCGCAGGCGCATTATCTCGGGCGGTGATGATCGGAAACGGCGGGATCAAAGGCAGCGTCCTACCTCACCTCCGTTCAGTCTGAGCGAAGTCGAAGGCGAAGGGATAGTACTAACCAAGCTCACTTTGGCTGTCCGACTGGCCGTTGGTCAGCACATTTGAGCAAGTCCTGAGCGTGGCCTTCGACTACGCTCAGGCGGAACGGAGGTCGGAGTTCGTATCCGTCGCGTTCATGGGCGTGGCGTCATCCCGCTCCGCTTCCGCCTTGGCGGCGGCAGTGGCGGCCTTCATCCGCCGCCACATTCGCACATTCACGCCCACCATCATGACCACCGCCAGCGTTGTGAAGACAATGACGGCGGTCCAGCCGCGAATCATGCGCGCGCGCCCTCGGTGACGTGCGTGCTGTTGTGGCGTAAGGCCTTCAGCACCGTCTCGACGATCGCATCGGCGTCGAGCCCGGCCTGCGCATATTGCACCTCGGGCTTGTCCTGATCCTGGAACAGATCGGGCAGGCGCATCGTGCGCAGCTTGAGGCCGGCATCGATCAGGCCTTCGTCGGACGCCATGGTCAGGACATGCGCGCCCAGGCCACCGATCGCATTCTCCTCGATCGTCACCGCCACCTCATGGGTGGTCAGCAGGCGTCGGATGAGCGCCTCGTCGAGCGGCTTGGCGAAGCGCAGATCGGCGACGGAGGTCGACAGCCCCTTGGCCTCCAGCGCGTCGGCAGCACGCAGCGCCTCGCCCAGACGGGTGCCGAGCGACAGGATCGCCACCTTCTTGCCCTCGCGGACCAAGCGCCCCTTGCCGATCTCTAGCAATTCGGGCGTCTCGGGCAGCGCGACGCCGACACCGTTGCCGCGCGGATAACGGACGGCAATCGGACCCGAGTCATGATTGACGCAGGTATGGACCATATGGACCAGCTCCGCCTCGTCGGCGGCCGCCATCACCACCATGTTGGGCAGACTGGCGAGATAGGTGACGTCGAACGACCCCGCATGGGTCGCGCCGTCCGCCCCGACCAGCCCGGCGCGGTCGATCGCGAAGCGGACCGGCAAATTCTGGATCGCGACGTCATGAACCACCTGGTCATAAGCGCGCTGAAGGAAGGTCGAATAGATCGCGCAGAAGGGCCGCATGCCCTGTGCGGCCAACCCCGCCGCGAAGGTCACCGCATGCTGCTCGGCAATCCCGACGTCGAAGAAGCGGTCGGGATGCGCGGCCGCGAACTTGTCGAGGCCCGTGCCCGACGGCATGGCGGCGGTGATCGCGCAGATGCGCGGATCGCTCTCGGCTTCGCGGCTCAGCGTTTCGCCGAAGACATTCTGATAGGCCGGCGGTCCCGGAGGCGCTTTGGCCTGGGCGCCGGTGATGACGTCGAACTTCTGGACGCCATGATATTTGTCCGCCGCCGCCTCGGCCGGCGCATAGCCCTTGCCCTTCTTGGTGACGACATGGATCAGGATCGGGCCTTCCTCGGCGTCGCGGACATTCTCGAGCACGGGAATCAGATGGTCGAGATTGTGACCGTCGATCGGACCGACATAATAAAAGCCCAATTCCTCAAACAGCGTGCCCCCCATGGTCATGCCGCGCGCGAACTCGTCGGTCTTGCGCGCCGCCTTCTGGATCGGGCGGGGGAAGCGCTTGGCGAGCTTCTTGAAGACGTCGCGAACGCCCAAAAACTCGCGGCTCGACACGATGCGCGATAGATAGGCCGACAGGCCACCCACCGGCGGCGCGATCGACATGTCATTGTCGTTGAGGATGACGATCAGGCGATTGCCCGCCTGTTCGGCATTGTTCATCGCCTCATAGGCCATGCCCGCCGACATCGCACCGTCGCCGATGACGGCAATGCCCTTGCCCGGCGTCCCGGCCAGCTTGTTGGCCACCGCAAAGCCCAGCGCCGCCGAGATCGAGGTCGAACTGTGAGCCGCGCCGAACGGATCATACTCACTCTCGGACCGCTTGGTGAAACCGGACAGGCCGCCGCCCTGGCGGATGGTACGGATCCGGTCGCGACGTCCGGTCAGGATCTTGTGCGGATAGCATTGGTGGCCCACGTCCCACACCAGCCGGTCGGCCGGGGTGTTGAACACATAATGGAGCGCGACCGTCAGCTCGACCACGCCCAGTCCGGAGCCCAGATGGCCACCGGTGATGCCGACCGCCGAGATCGTCTCGGTCCGCAACTCGTCGGCCAGCTGCCGCAACTGTTCGGGCGCAAGCCGCCGAAGGTCGTCGGGAGTGTGAACCGTATCGAGCAACGGGGTCTGAGGAATGTCTGCCATCACACCGGCTTATCGCAGCAAATCGGTGGTGTCGATTGCAACCGTTCGCCCATGTCAGGTTGACGGCATAGGGTCCTATGGCAAAATCGGGACATGTTTGTATTTCGCTGGGCCAATTCGACCGACCTTCCTGGCATCGCGGTCCTGATGGACCGCGCGATTGCAACGCTTCAGCAAGCCTTTCTCTCCCCAGCCGAAATTGTCGCCAGCCGCGCCGTAGTGGGTCTCGATAAGCAGTTGATCGCTGATGGCAGCTATCTGCTCGCGGAATGCGACGGACGATTGGCCGGTTACGGAGGATGGAGTGCCCGCGCGACTCTCTATGACGGCGACCACAGCACGGATTTGCGATGCCGCGATGCTCGATCCCGCGACCCAGCCTGCACGTATCCGGGCCATCTATACCGATCCCGATTTCGTCCGGCGCGGGCTAGGCCGCATGATCCTGGCGCGGTGTGAAGATGCGGCGCGGGCCGCCGGCTTTCGCCGTGCGGAGATGATGGCGACGCTCGCCGGCGAACCGCTCTACCGCGCCTGTGGTTATGAACCGATCGAACCGGCCCAATCCGCGCCAGTGGACGGGTTACCGTACCGCTGATCCGGATGGGGAAAGCTCTATGACGCGCCGTCCATGACCGCGCATATGGTTCGGCAGACAATGAGGGACGTTGCGATGCGGATGATCGGCTTGATAGGCGGCATGAGCTGGGAGAGCTCGGCGGAATATTACCGCATCATCAATCAGGGCGTCCGAGACCACCTTGGCCCGACCGCATCCGCCCCCTGCCTGCTCTGGTCGTTCAACTTCGCCGAGATCGAAGCGTTGCAGCATGCCGGGGATTGGGAGGGACTGACCCAGCGCATGACCGACGCGGCACGGCGGCTGGAAGCTGGCGGGGCCGAAGTCCTGCTCATTTGCACGAACACCATGCACCGCATGGCGCCAGCGGTTCAGGCCGCCATCGGCATCCCGCTGCTCCACATCGCCGATCCCACCGCCGCCGCCATCAAGGCCGCGGGTTTTCAGAAGGTGGCGCTGCTGGGCACGGCCTTCACGATGGAGCATGATTTCTACAAGGGGCGGCTGGAGCGTCAGCATGGCCTGAACGTCATCATTCCCGATGCGCAGGACCGGGCGCTGGTTCATCGGATCATCTATGACGAACTCGTCGCGGGCCAGATCAACGCCCAGTCGCGTGAGGCCTTTCGCCAGATCATCGACCGCATGATCACCGAAGGCGCCGAAGCCGTGATCCTAGGCTGTACCGAGATCATGCTGCTGGTTCGCCAGGAGGATAGCGCGGTTCCTCTGTTCGACACCACGGCACTTCATGCCCAAGCCGCCATCGAGGCCGCTTTAGCCGATTAGACCACACCCTCAGTAAATAGAATTCCGCTGACTTAGCCTTTGGCACAGTCCGAACAGCGGCCTCGCACCTCGATCACCGGGCGTTCGGGGCTAAACCCCGCCCCGCGTGCCGCATCGCGGACGGCACCCGTCAGCCGGTCATCATCGATATGCGTGGTCTGGCCGCATTTGTCGCAGACTAGGAAGATACAGTCGTGCAGACAGTCGGGATGTGCATTGGCGACATAGGCATTCGCGCTTTCGACCCGCCGCGCCAGGTTGGCGCCCACGAACAGGTCCAGGATGCGATAGACGCTGTTCGCGGCCACCCGCCGGCCTTGCGCCTTCGACATGGCATCGGCGATGTCATAGGCGGAGGCGGGCTTTTCGAAACCGGCCAACGCCTCGAACACGCTGGCGCGCATCGCGGTCCATTGCTCGCCCGCCCGCTCCAGCGTGGCTTTTGCCGCCTGGGCGAGATCGGCCCCTACGGGCTCCATATGCTGATGCGCGTGCGCCATGACAGCGACTTAGGGTCTGACCGTGACGGGGGCAAGTCGGCCCGCGCGCTGATTGAGCATATGGCCGATGGCCAACAGGGCCACGCCGACAATGGTCCACAACGCCTCGCCACCGGATTCATCGTGCGGCAACGTCATGGCCCCGGCCATCATGCCCAGCCCCAAGGCCCCGACCGCCGCCGGCAAGGCTTGGCCATGGACGATCACACCCCGACCCAGCGCCAGAACACCCAGCATGATGGCGAGGACCAGCCCGACCTCATGGACGATCGGCGCAGCGAGCATCCCTCCGGCGGTCGACAGCAGGGCGAGAAGCACGGACGAGGCGATACAGTGAACGACGCACAGACCTGACAACCCGATCGCCCAGCGATCAAGGCCGGCCCAGTGTCTCGGCCGCTTGGACAGGGTTAGGGACGCCGCGTTCATCGCCATCATCTAGGCATTGCCGCAAGGCGTTACAACATAACATTTGTTCCACCGGTCAGGTATCGAGGCATTCAGTCCACTATCCCACGCCCTTTCTGCACCCTATGATGAAGGGATGCTGCAACCGAGCCCTGCCTTCATGGTCACCGCCCGCCCCCGCGCCGTTGCCCGCTGGCTGATCATCGTCGCCGGCCTGATCGTCGCGATGGTGATCGTCGGCGGCATTACGCGCCTGACCAATAGCGGCCTGTCGATCACCGAATGGAAGCCGATCACCGGCATCATTCCCCCGCTGACCGAGGCGCAATGGCAGGCGGAATTCGACAACTACAAACGCATTCCCGAATATTGGACCTTCAACCGTGATATGACGCTGGGCGGGTTCAAGGCGATCTTCTTCTGGGAATATCTGCACCGCGTGCTGGGCCGAGTGATCGGCATGGCCTTTGCCCTGCCGCTGATCTGGTTCTGGGCCCGCAAGGCGATCCCGGTGGGATATAAGCCGCGCCTGCTCGCGCTGCTCGCCCTAGGCGGATTGCAGGGGGCGATCGGCTGGTGGATGGTCGCCTCGGGCCTCGTCGAGCGGACCGATGTCAGCCATATCCGCTTGACCGTCCATCTGCTGACCGCGCTGTTCATCCTGGCCGGGATCGTATGGACCGCGCTCGACCTCCTGGCGTTGCATCGCAATCGGCTGGCGGCCCCTTCCCGCCTGACGCTGCTGGGTGCCGGCGCGATCGTGACGCTGTTCATCCAGCTAATGTTCGGGGCGCTCACCGCCGGGCTGGACGCGGGCTATGCCTTTTCGAGTTGGCCGCTGATGGGCGATGCCTGGTTCCCGGCGGGCACGCCGATGATGACGCCAGCCATCGCCAACGCCTTCGACAACCCGGTCGTCGTCCAGTTCATCCATCGCTGGTTCGCCTTCACGGCGGCGGCCATGCTTATCGGGATGGCGGCGCGTGCGATCCGCAGCGGCGCCCTTCGCGCCGGCTGGCTGGTGATCGTGCTGGTCGTCGTCCAGATCGCCCTGGGCATCGCGACGCTGCTGACCGGCGTGCAGATCGATATCGCGGTCGCGCATCAGGCCAATGCCGCCCTTCTCCTCATCGCGGCGACCGCCGCCGCGCACCGGCTCGGCCAGGCACCGCGCAAGCCTATGGTATCATAATACCCGTCAGCAAAGCCGCACTTTGCTTGACATTTTCGAGTCCCTCCAGCATTGGCCCTTCGTCCGCGCCGCCCGATCCAAGGGGCGGCGTGTTGCATTTCAAACCGAAAGGTCTCTCGCCCATGAAGGCGCTCATGAAGACCACCAAGGCGGCCAAGCCGCACGAGGTGGAGAAGAAGTGGCATATCGTCGACGCCGATGGCCTGGTTGTCGGCCGCGCCGCCACCATCATCGCGAACATCCTGCGCGGCAAGCACAAGCCGAGCTTCACCCCGCACGTCGATTGCGGTGACAATGTCATCGTCATCAACGCGGACAAGGTGCGCTTCACCGGCAATAAGCTGGGTCAGAAGGTGTATTACAAGCACACCGGTTATGCCGGTGGTATCAAGGGCATCACCGCCGCCAAGGTCCTGGAAGGCCGCTTCCCCGAGCGCGTCCTGGAAAAGGCCGTCGAGCGCATGATCCCGCGTGGCCCGCTGGGTCGTCAGCAGATGCGCAACCTGCGCATCTTCGCCGGCACCGAGCATCCGCACGCCGCTCAGAACCCCGAAGTCCTCGACATCGCGTCGATGAACCGCAAGAACAAGGTGGGCGCATAATGTCCGATAACCGCCAGTCGCTCGCCGATCTCGGCGCCACCCTGAACCAGCAGGCCGCCGCCGCTTCGGCGCAGCCCGCCGTCGAGGGTGAAGCCCCCGCCGCCGCTCCCGTCGAGCGCGTCAGCTCCACCCCGCTGCGTCAGCAGGAACTGGACAAGTTCGGCCGCGCCTATGCGACCGGTCGTCGTAAGGACGCCGTGGCTCGCGTCTGGCTGAAGCCGGGTTCGGGCAAGATCACGATCAACGGTCGTGACCAGGAAGTCTATTTCGCGCGTCCGACGCTGCGTCTCGTCATCAACCAGGTGTTCGGCATCACCGAGCGCGAAGGTCAGTATGACGTCGTCTGCACCGTCAAGGGCGGCGGTCTGTCGGGCCAGGCCGGTGCGGTCAAGCACGGCATCAGCCAAGCGCTGACCAAGTACGAGCCGGTCCTGCGCGCTCCGGTCAAGGCCGCTGGCTTCCTGACCCGCGACAGCCGCGCCGTCGAGCGTAAGAAGTATGGCCGCGCCAAGGCGCGTCGCAGCTTCCAGTTCTCGAAGCGCTAAGATACGAACGGGCTGGGATGGCTACGGCTATCCCAGGCTTCGCTATGAAGGGGCGATCCGGCAAAGGGTCGCCCTTTTGTCGTTCAGGTGTCTTCGGCGGTGTCAGCGATTCCGCGCCTTCACCAACGCCGTGACCGAGATCGAACAGGCGAGCACGGCCAGCCCAAAACCACCAAGCGCCGCCCAGATACCGACGGCCACATCGCCGAAGTAACTCCCGATCACGAAGCCGGCCAGCGGCAGGATGATGAGCAGCAGGCATCCGAATACGACCATGGCCGGCCAACGTCGGCATGAAAATCGAGTTCCTGGCAGGCGCGGTGAGGAAACCATTCTCTACGCAGCGGAACGGAAGCCGTCATCGGTTCACCCACGGCAGAAATGCTCTAAAAGCCCCGCATGACAAACCCCTTATGGATACCCGCCACGATCGCCGCCTCGGTCTTTCAGGTCGGGCGCAACGCGCTGCAACGCGGCGTCATGTCCTCCTCGGGTCCTTGGGGGGCCACGCTGGTCCGCTTCCTGTTCGGCCTGCCCTTTTCCATCCTCTTCGTCGCGCTCGCCCATCGTTTCGTACCGGGGGCCGATCTCCATTGGGGCGGTGCCTTCTGGCTGTCGGCGATCGTCGGCGCCACATCGCAGGTGCTGGCGACGGCGGCGCTGCTCGACGCGATGCAGCGTTCGGGCTTCGCGGTCGGCACCGCGCTTCAGCAGAGTTCGCTGCCGCTGGCCGCCATCCTCGGCCTCATCGTCTATCATGACCGGATCAGCGTCACGGCGTGGGTCGGCGTCGTCATCACCACGATCGGCCTGGTCGCCCTGTCCTGGCCGCCGCCCGAGCAACGCCGCGCCTCGCTGATCGGGGCGGCGATGGGGCTCGCCTCGGGGCTCTTCTTCGGCTTTTCACTGAACGCCTTTCGCCATGCCGCGCTGGCGCTCGATCCGGTGCACCCGGTCTTTGCCGCGCTGGTCTGTGTGGCGGTGGTGCAGGCGATGCAGACCGTCGCGCTCAGCCTGATCCTGGCCTGGCGCGATCCGGCGACGCTGGCCGAGGTCCTGCGCCGTTGGCGACCATCATTGGGTGCGGGCCTATGCGGGGCCTGTGCCTCGGCCGGATGGTTCGTCGCACTGGCGCTGTCCCCCGCCGCGCCGGTGCGGGCATTGGGGATCATCGAAGCGCCGATCGCCGCTCTGGCCGGGCACAGACTGTTCCGCGAAAAGCTGGGCGCGCGGCAGATCCTGTCCGGCTTCGCGATTATCGGCGGGGTTCTTCTCACGACCCTGTTCTGACGCCCGAGTAACATCCTCGTCAGATATCGCTTTCCCGTTCGCGCCGCCCTGTCCGTCCGCTATAAAGGCGCATCAGGAGGGCGGACCATGCGGTGGGCATTACCGATCATGCTGGGCACGATGCTGTTGGCGACCTCCGCGCCGGCGCAGCAGGCGGAGCCGCGTCTCGACCTGTCCGGGCCCTTCAACCTGCCGGCCGGGTGGCAGCTGGTCACGACGCAGGGCGCCGATGTCGAAGACCCCGGCGGCAACACGGCGCCGGGCCCCCTCCACCTCTGCATCACCCGCGACGGAGGCAAGAGCTGCCGCCCCGCGCTCGACGCCATGCTGGTGGCGCCAGGTGAGAAGAGCGTCTTCGACACCCCCCATTATCTCGAGGCGGCGAAGATCATCCACCTCACGCCGGACCGCCCGTTGCTCTGGGTTCAGGTCGCCAGCCTGCATGGCGGCAATGGCGACCAGATCGTCGGGCGAATGGCACTGACCTATGACCGCGCCGGCCAGCGCTTCGTGCCCGTCTATGCCAAGCGCACGGGCCGCAACAACAACCAGGATGTGCGCTTCCTCGACAAGGGTCCGCTTCGCGGCGCCATCATCTCGGCCGAGCCGACCACGGACGCTCCCTTCGCCTTCTGGATCACGGTGAACCGGATGGACAGCCATGGCCGCTATGCCCCCGTGCTCCGCTATCGCAGCGGCACCGGCTATGGCGATGGCAATCCGCTGGCCGTGATCGACTCCGAAATGCCCGAGACGTTGCGCCGGCTGAAACTGTGGCAGCCGGGCAGCCCGCTCCCCTTGCCCGAGCACCCCTGTCCCAGGCCCCGATTGGTCGCGCAGGTTCTGTGGTGTACCTATCCGCCGGCCACGCCGCCGCGCTGAGCCGCCCGGCACCTTGCCCGTCGCGCTCACCGGGGGTAGCTGCGTGACAAAATCATCATGCTTGCAGGAGAGCGCTCATGTCCCCCCATTCGGCCCCGAAGCTGGACCGCCGCCAGATGCTGAAGGCCGGCGCCACCATCGCCGGATTGTCCCTGGGCGGACGCGCGCTCGCGCAGTCGGATCGGATCGAAAGCCTGATCCGGCAGATGACCCCGGCGGAAAAGGCGGGGCAGTTGTCCTGCTTCTCCGACCAGATCCGCCCCATCGGCCTGCCCTTCAACCCCGGCCTGCCCGCCCGTAACGACGCGGCCGCGCAGTTGGCGCGCATCCGCAAGGGCGAGATCGGGATGCTGTTCAACGGCGTCGGCTATGCGGGCGCCAGGGCGGCGCAGGACGCGATGATGGAGACGCGGCTCAAAATCCCGCTGATCTTCGCGGGCGACGTGATCCACGGCCTGCGCACCGCCTATCCGCTGCCCATCGCCGAGGCCTGCGCCTTCGACCCCGATCTGGCCGAACGCACCGCACGCGCCGCCGCGATCGAGACGACGGCGCTGGGCATGCAATGGACCTTCGCGCCGATGGTCGACGTGGCGCGCGACCAGCGCTGGGGTCGCGTCGCCGAAGGGTCGGGCGAGGATGTCTATCTGGGTACCAAGCTCGCCGTCGCGCGGATGCGCGGGTTCCAAGGCCGCGACTTACGCGATCCGACCAGCGTTGCCGCCTGCGCCAAGCATTTCGCGGCCTATGGCGCGGTCAGTGGCGGCATGGATTACAACTTCACCGAAATCTCGCCGCAGACGCTGCACGAGGTTCACCTGGCACCCTTCAAGGCCTGTGTCGATGCGGGCGTGGCGACGATCATGTCAGCGTTCAACGATATCGACGGCGTACCGTCGTCGGGCAATAAGTGGCTGCTGACCGATCTGCTGCACGGGCAATGGGGATTCAAGGGCCTGGTGGTCGGCGACTATACCGCCGACGAGGAGCTGATCGTCCATGGCTATGCCGCCGATGGCCGTGACGCCGCCAAGAAGGCGTTCCTGGCCGGCATGGACATGGCCATGGCCTCCAACCTGTTCAATCTGTGGCTGCCCGATCTGATCGAGAAGGGCGAGGTGCCGATGGCCCGGCTGGACGAAGCCGTCCGCCGTGTCCTGTCGCTGAAGGAAGCGATCGGCCTGTTCGACAATCCCTATCGCTCGATCAGCCAGAAGGCCGAGCGGACCCAGGTGTCGACCCCCGGCATGCTGAAACTGTCGCGCGAGGCGGGCGCACGCTCGATCGTGCTGCTGAAGAACGAAGGCGACCTCCTGCCACTCAAGGCCAATCCGGGCCGCATCGCGCTGATCGGCCCGTTCGGCGAGGACCGCGACAATGTGGTCGGCACCTGGGCGTTCATGTCGGACGCCACGCTGAACGTCTCGATCGCGCAGGGGCTTCGCAACCGCAAACTGACCGTCGACGTCGTCAAGGGCTCGGACGTGGAAGCGCCGATCGCCGGCGGGATCGAAGCGGCGGTGGCGGCGGCGCGCAATGCCGATGTCGTGTTGCTGGCGATCGGCGAGACCCAGTTGATGTCGGGTGAAGCACAGTCGCGGACTGAGATCGTCGTGCCCGACGCGCAGATGGCGCTGGCCGAAGCGGTGGCGGCCACGGGCAAGCCGGTGGTCGTGCTGCTCCGCCATGGCCGCGCGCTGGCGCTGCACGGCGCGGTCAAGGATGCCCCCGCGATCCTCGCCACCTGGTTCCTGGGTTCGGAAAGTGGCAATGCGATCGCCGATGTGCTGTTCGGCGATGTGAACCCCTCGGCCAAACTGTCGGTCAGCTTCCCGCGTGAAAGCGGGCAGGAGCCCTATTTCTACAACCACAAGAATACCGGCCGCTCCGCGCCCGATACGGGTTCTCAGGAATATAAGGCCCGCTATCGCGAGACGAAGAACGAGGCGCTCTACCCCTTCGGCCATGGGCTCAGCTACAGCCGCTTCACCCTCACCAACGTCACGGTTCCGGCGCAGATGACCGACGCCATGGAGGTGACCGCGACCGTGACGAATACCGGCAGCCGCGCCGGGGCCGAGGTCGTCCAACTCTATATCCATGACAAGGTGGCCAGCCGCACGCGCCCGGTCCGCGAATTGAAGGGGTTCGAGCGCGTCCTGCTCAACCCCCGCCAGTCGCGCACCATTCGTCTGCGCCTGACCCGCGACGACCTTCGCTTCTGGGGTGAGAATGACTGGGTGGTCGAGCCCGGCCAGTTCGACCTATGGGTCGCAACCAGCTCGGTCGATGGCGAGAAGCGCAGCTTCGAACTGGTCTGAGACGCTCAGAGCCGGACGATCGCGGTGGCGATCCGTTCGGCCTCCTCCGGATCGTGCGTGACCATCAGGATGGGGATGCCCGTCCGGTCACGCACCGCGACCAGCGCATCGAGAATATCTCCCCGCCGCGCGCGATCGAGCGAGGAAAGCGGCTCGTCGAGCAGCAACACGCGGGGATTGCTGAGCAGCGCCCGGCCGATCGCCACCCGCCGCGCCTCGCCGCCCGACAGAGTGCGGGGCCAGCGGTCGAGTAGATGCCCGATGCCCAACATCGCGACGACCCCGTCCCAGTCGCCACCGCCCCGCGCCATGCCATAGCGGAGATTGGCCGCCACCCGCATGTGCGGGAACAGGCGCGGCTCCTGAAAGACATAGCCGATGCGCCGCCGTTCGGATGGCACGTCGATCCGGGCATCAGCATCGAACAGCGTCTCGCCGGCGATCCGCACATGCCCCTCATCCGGCTTGAGCAGGCCGGCGACCATCTGAAGGATGCTCGTCTTGCCGATCCCCGACGGGCCGAACAGCACCGTCGCGCCGGGGCCGGTTATGAACGACGCCTCGATGCGGCTCTCGCCCCGGCTGACGGACAGCGCGACATCAAAGGACATGCAGACCCCGCCCCATCCGCCGCGCCAGCCATTCGGAAGCGATCAGCGCGATCAGCGACAGGCCGACCGACACCGCCGCCAGCCGCCACACCATCGCTTCGCCATCCGGCCGCTGGAGCGCCGAATAGATGGCCAGCGGCAAGGTCGCCGTCTCTCCCGGAACGTTCGACACGAAGGTGATCGTCGCCCCGAACTCGCCGATCGAGCGGGCAAAGCCCAGGACGAGCCCCGCCAGCACGCCCGGCGCACACAGCGGCAACGTGATCGTCGTGAAGACCCGCCAGCGCCCCGCCCCCAGCGTTCGCGCGGCCTGTTCCAATCGCCGATCGACCGCCTCGATCGACAGCCGGATCGCGCGCACCACCAAGGGGAGTGCCATCACCGCCGCCGCGATCGCCGCGCCCGTCCAGCGGAACAGCACGCTGACCCCGAACCATTGCGCCAGCCAGGCACCGATCGGCCCCGCTGGCCCGAAGAGGAGCAGCAAGGCCCAGCCCGTGACCACCGGCGGCACGACGAGCGGCAAATGGACGATGCCGTCGAGCAGCACCTTGCCAGGAAACCGTCCCCGCGCCAGCACCCAGGCAATGGCAAAGGCGATCGGCAGCGTGACCAGCATCGCCGTGCCCCCGACCAGCAGCGACAGCCGGACGATCCCCCATTCTTCGGCCGACAACATCAAGCGCTCACCGAGTCGAAAAACCGAAACGCCGGAAGATCGCCTTGCCCTGCGCCGAAATCAGGAACCGTCGGAACCCTTCGGCTGCCGGGTTGGTCGAGGCCTTCAGCCGGGCGAGTGGATAGGTGATCGGCGGATGGCTAGCCGCCGGGAACATGCCGACCACGCGGACCCGCGACGACGCCTTGGCGTCGGTGGCATAGACGATGCCATAGGGCGCTGCACCCCGCTCGACCAAGGCCAGCGCGGCACGTACATTCTCGGCCCGGACGACATGCGGCGCAACCATCGGCCACGCCCCTAGCCGCTCCAGCGCCGCCTTGCCATATTTGCCGGCGGGCACGCTGGCTGTATCCGCCATGGCCAGAGGACCGGCCGACAGGATCTTGCCCAAGCTACGCGTCGTCACCCGCACCCCCTGCCCGGCCGGCGCAATCACCACCAGGCGGTTGCCCAGAAACGCGCTGCGCGTCCGGTCCGCCAGCAGCCCATCCTTTTGCAGCACGTCCATCCATTCCTCATCCGCCGAGGCGAACAAATCGGCCTTGCCCCCCGCCTGGACCTGGCGCGCCAGTGCGGATGACGCGGCAAAGGAAATCACCGGTCGCTTATGCCCCTGATTCGCCCACGAATCGGCGGCAGCGTTCATCGATTCCTGCAAACTGGCCGCCGCCAAGACCAAAGGCGGACGCTCTTGAGCCATCACTGGCGATGCCAGCCACAGCGCCATCCCACTCAAAATCATACGCGCTATCATTGGCTGTTTTCCCCCGTTTTTGGGCTAACCCATCTCCATTTTCTTGGGTAGCGTTATCACCATATTCGGCAGTTTGGTGTCGTTAGGACACGCCAACTGCCCCTTTAGTAATTGTATAAAAACGATTTCCTACATAACCTCCGTTTTCGGAGCGAATGGCAAACAGCCACGTTCCGTCCAAAATGGGGGATAGGTCCTTGATTTACGATATCGCATCCATGGGCGGAGCGCGACGACGTGCCGCACTGCTCGCGTCCAGTGCGCTCCTCGCTCTGCCACTTGCCTCTATGGCGCAGGCGCAAACCACGGCTCGCCCCGAACAGGCGATCGATCAGGCGCAGTCGGCCAGTCCTGAGCGGATGGGCGCCATTCCCGGCCTGCGCGTCGTGGATGAGCCGCAGATTGTCATTTCGCAGCCCGGCACCACGACCAGCACGATCGACACTGCCGGGGGTATCAACGGCGTCGGCCAGATGTTCATCGCGGCCAGCGGCGGCGGGCTGAGCCTGTGCACCGGCACGCTGATCAACCCGCGCACCGTGATCTTCGCGGCGCACTGCGTCAATTCCAGCGCGGCGGCCAGCTATGGCACGGCGCGCGGCGGCACGCCGATCTCCTTCGGCTTCAAGACCGACAATCTGCCGGGCGTGCGCGAATGGTTCCTGAGTACGCTGGGCGGCGTCGCCAACCCCAATCAGTTCAAGACGAACACCGCCAACGCCATCTACAATGTGAACCAGGTCCACTGGAACCCGGCCTCGGCGCGCACGACCTTCCTGGAAGCCGATGTCGCGATCGCCTCGCTCGACACGCCGGCGACCGGCATTCCGACCTGGGCACTCCTGTTCTCGGCACTGCCGGCACCAGCGGCGATCGATCCGACCACGGGCACCGGCTATCACGTCACACTGACCGGCTATGGCCGCAGCGGCGTCGGCAATCAGGGCGACACCAACGGCATCGACTATCGCCGCCGGGTTGCCGAGAATTATATCGGCCTGCTCGGCTCGTTCGACGACCGCAATCTGTGGCTGTTCGGCCAGGGGGCGAACCTGCCGCAGAACCTCTATCAGCTCGACTTCGACGATCCCCGGCGGGGCACGGCGGCGGCCAGCCCCTATGACTTCAATCTGTTCCGCGATGCGCCCCTGCCCAAGGAAGGCACGACGGCGGGCGGCGATTCCGGCGGCCCGCTGATCCTCGATCAGACCTTCGCACGCAAGGTCGTAATCGGCGTCCTGTCGGGCGGCAGCCGCTTCTTTGGGCCGCAGCCCTTTTCCACCTACGGCACCTCGTCCTTCTACCAACCGCTCTACCTCTTCTGGGACTATATCGCCGCCAAGAACCCTTATCGCTATGCCGCGGCCAAGGCCGGTGACGGCGCCTGGGAAGACGGTGCGCATTGGGTGACGACGCTCGACCCGGCCTATCAGATCATCCAGAACGGCCAGTTGGTGAACGGCGTTCCCAATTCGCCGGGCGTGGGCACCGCCAACGATCCGAACAACAAGTTCGGCGAGGTCTGCGACGGCGTGGAATGCCAGAACATCAAGACCGGCAAGATCTCGGCGCAGAATGACGATGCCGGCAGCCTGAGCGGAGAGGCCAATTCGGCCGGCCGCGCCACGCTGACCGACAGCATGACGGGTGCCGAGAACCAGCCGCAGGCGAGCGGCACGGCGGTCGCCGCCGCCCTGCCCGCCGCCACGCTGGCCAATGGCCTGCCCGGCGCGACGAACTTCGTGCCGAACAACGTCAATCCGACCGCCTCGGTCTCGGCGCGCTATTATGACGTTACCCTGTCGGCCGCAGGCACCACGACGCTGAGTTCGGCGGCGACGGTCGACCGCTTCACGATCAGCGGTTCGCAGGCCCGGTTGTCGCTGGCCAGCGGCGGTGCGCTTACCACCGTGGCGGATTTCAACCAGCTGACGGGCATGATCGCCAATAACGGCACGATCACCTCGGGCGGCGATTATCTGATGCTGGCAGGCGGGCTGCAGGGCACGGGGCGGATCAACGCGCCGTTCTTCACCAGCGTCGGCGGCGTGATCGCCCCCGGCACGGTGGGGACAATTGGTACGCTGACCTTCGGCGGTAATGTCGTGCTCGCCTCGGGCACGCAGCTGCTGATCGATGTCGGCCCCGGTGGCACGTCGGACAAGATCGCGGTCGTCGCCAATGGCACCACGGGTGGTCAGTTGAACGCGGGCGGCTCGGTCGGCTTCGCGCCGGTCAGCGGGCACCTGATCCGCGCCGGCGACATCTACACGATCGCGACCGCGAGCGGCGGCGTTTCGGGTCGCTTCAACACGCCGACGGCCCTCAGCGCGATCCTGACGCCGACGCTGAACTATAGCAGCAACGCGGTGACCGCGCGGATCGTCGCCGGCGCTTACGCCAATGTCGTCGCCAACACGCCCTATCAGACCGCCTATGCGCGTCTGCTCGACCAGAACCGGTCGATCCAGGGCAATTTCAGCAACCTTTATGGCACGCTGGACCTTCAGTCGGCGTCGACCATCCGCACCACGCTGGAAGGGCTCGCCCCCTCCACCGAAGCGCTGAAGCGGGCGCAGGGCACCATGGCGCTCGACAACAGCGCGCGCTTCTTCCGCGAGCATCTGGCAACCCTGTCGCCGAGCGAAGGCCTGGGCGGTACGCTGACCATGATCGGCAAGCCGGTGCAGGTCGCCAGCCTTGCCATGAGCAATCTGGCGGGCAGTCAGGCGCAGATGGCGACCGACAGCGGCGGCGTGTCGATGCGTGAGAATGTCCTGCCCGAAAATGTCGCCGTATTCCTGGCGGGCGGCTATCTCGACGGCAAGGCGCGCGCCCTGCCACAGACGGCCGCATCGGGTGTCCGCGACCATTTCGACGGCTTCTATGTCGCGACCGGCATCGAGACGGAGGTGGACGATGCCAGCATCCTCGGCTTCGGTTTCTCCTATACCAAGACGACCGGCGACACCTCATTCGGCCAATATGCGCGCGGCGACCTTTATCAGGGCACGCTCTACGGCAAGACGGAGCTGGGCGGCTTCTCGCTGGACAGCCAGTTCAGCGCGGGCGTGTTCCAGGCGCGGACCCAGCGCAACGTGTCCCTGGCCGGTGTCGCCTATAATCTGCGGTCGCGCGACAATGCCCTGGCGCTGTCGAGCGAAGTGGGGCTGGCCAAGACCTATGGCTTTGGCGGCCTGAAGATCGGTCCGCGCATCGCCGCGCGCGTCAGCCATCTGGGCTTCACCCCCACCGCCGAAACGGGCGGCGGCCCCGCCCTGCGCTATGACCGGCAGGACTATAACAGCGTCCAGGGTCGCGCCGGCCTGATGCTGAGCTCGGACGGGCCGTTCCGTCCCTATGCCTCGGCCTATTATGTCCATGATTTCCAGGATCGTCCGGGCGTGTTCGGCGCGAACTTCGCGGGCGGCATCGGCCCGTCGGCGCTGTTCGCGCTGCCCGGCCACGACAAGGACTGGGGCGAGGCGAGCCTGGGCCTGTCCTACACCGCAGGCCGCGTCCAGCTGTCGCTGGGGGCCGACACGACGTTCGAACGCAAGGATGTCGAGAACCAGTCCTATCGGGGCACGATCAAGATCGCGTTCTGATCCGCCCCTGGTCGACTATCGAAAGGCCCGTCCGGGAAACCGGGCGGGCCTTTTGCCGTCACCTCCGCACGATCGGTCGAGCGGCGTCTGCCGAACGGGGATAATCGGGATCCGCGCACCACTCCGCCCGCCAATTTCCGCCTCGACCTGTGCGTCAAGACGACGCAGGCGGTAGCACCCAATGACGACGATGTGGTGGCCGGCCTGATCCCCGGCGGACGGTGCGCAGTCCTGCGCGTCACCGGGCGCAGCGACGATCTCGAACCGGCGGCGCTATTTCTCTACCGAGACGGGCTGCCCGAAAGCGGTGAGGAGCTGCGCGATTTTCCGCTCTATGCGCAGCGCGTATCATTCTTTCCCGACGTGGCAGAAAAGGATGCGGTGACGGACCTGTTCCTGCCGCTGCGCTGACGGCCTGCGGCCCGCTCCCCTATGGCGAGCGGGCCGGGTTCGCTTACGCCTCGTCGCCCATGCGGAGCGCGGCGATGAAAGCTTCCTGCGGGATGCTGACCGAGCCATATTCGCGCATCTTCGCCTTACCCTTTTTCTGCTTTTCCAGCAGCTTGCGCTTACGTGTTGCGTCGCCACCATAGCATTTGGCGGTCACGTCCTTGCGCATCGCGCTGATCGTCTCGCGCGCGATCACCTTGCCGCCGATCGCCGCCTGGATCGGGATCTTGAACAGGTGGCGTGGGATCAGTTCCTTCAGCCGCTCGCACATGCCGCGCCCGCGCGTCTCGGCGGTGCCGCGGTGGACGATCATCGACAGCGCGTCGACCGGTTCCTCGTTGACCAGAATCGACATCTTCACGAGGTCGCCCTCGCGATAGCCGATCTGGTGATAATCGAAGCTGGCATAGCCCTTCGACAGCGACTTCAGTCGATCGTAGAAATCGAACACGACCTCGTTGAGCGGCAATTCATAGGTCGCCTGCGCGCGGCCGCCGACATAGGTCAGGTTCTTCTGGATACCGCGCCGGTCCTGGCACAGCTTCAGGATGCTGCCCAGATATTCGTCGGGGACATAGATGGTCGCCTCGATCCACGGCTCGCTGATCGACTCGATCTTGTTGGGATCGGGCATGTCGGCCGGGTTGTGCAGGTCGATCTGCCCGCCGCCATGGGTCAACTCGATCTGATACACCACCGACGGCGCGGTGGTGATCAGGTCGAGATCATATTCGCGGGTCAGCCGCTCCTGGATGATCTCCAGATGCAGCAACCCCAGGAAACCGCAACGGAAACCGAAGCCCAGCGCCGCCGAGGTTTCCATCTCGAAGCTGAACGAGGCATCGTTCAGCCGCAGCTTGCTGATCGACTCGCGCAGCTTCTCGAAGTCGTTGGCATCGACCGGGAACAGGCCGCAGAACACCACCGGCTGGACTTCCTTAAAGCCCGGCAGCGCCTGCTCGGTCGGCTTCTTGGCGTCGGTCAGCGTGTCGCCTACCCGCGCCTGCGCCACGTCCTTGATCTGCGCGGTGATGAAGCCGATCTCGCCGACGCCCAATTCGGTCAGCTGCTCGATCTTGGGACGGAAACAGCCGACGCGGTCGATCAGGTGGGTGGTGCCCGCCTGCATGAACTTGATCTGCTGACCCTTTTTCAGGGTGCCTTCCATCACGCGTACCAGAATGACGACACCGAGATACGGATCGTACCAGCTGTCGACCAGCATCGCCTTCAGCGGCGCGGTCGCGTCGCCCTTGGGCGCCGGGATATTCTTGACGATCGCTTCCAGGATGTCGCCGATGCCGATGCCCGACTTGGCGCTGGCCAGGACGGCGCCCGAGGCGTCGATGCCGATCACGTCCTCGATCTCGGCGCGGACCTTTTCGGGTTCGGCGGCGGGCAGGTCGATCTTGTTGATGACGGGCACGATCTCATGATCATGCTCGATCGACTGATATACATTGGCCAGCGTCTGCGCCTCGACGCCCTGGGCGGCGTCGACGACCAGCAGCGCGCCCTCGCACGCCGCCAGCGACCGGCTAACCTCATAGGCGAAGTCGACATGGCCCGGCGTGTCCATCAGGTTCAGCGTATAGGTTTCGCCGTCCTGCGCCTTGTACGCCAGACGCACGGTCTGCGCCTTGATGGTGATGCCGCGTTCCTTCTCGATCTCCATATTGTCGAGAACCTGTTCGCTCATCTCGCGGTCGGTCAGGCCGCCGGTGAACTGGATCAGGCGATCGGCGAGCGTCGACTTGCCATGGTCGATATGCGCGATGATGGAGAAGTTGCGGATCTTGTCGAGCGGCGTGGACACGGGTGGAATGGTTTCCTGAAAAGCTATTCGGCAAGCCGTTAGCAAAGATGTGCGCGGATGCCAAAGTGCTCTAGCGCGGCCATGCAATTTGCAAAGCGCCTTTCGCCCTGCCCCTCGATGAGCGCGTAGGGAACGCCGCGCCGATCAAGCTCCGCGCGCGACAGGTCGAAGAAGCGCTGCCGCTCCGCCCGCGTGCCGAACAGGCGCGTGCCATCCTCGATCCAGGGCAGGTCGGGGGCGAAAAGCAGATACATGTCGGACAGCCGGTCCCACGCCGCAAACCATGGGTCCCGCTCGCCGAACAGCATGTCGGCCCAGACGGCGGTCATCAGCGGATCGGTGTCGGTGATGACCGGCCAGGGCCCCGTCGCCAGCGCTTCGGCCAGCATCGCGTCATGCCCCTGCCCGATCGACACCAGATCGGCCATGGTGAAATCGGTGCCATGCGCCTCGGCATAGTCGCGGCCATATTCGGACAGATAGCACCCGCCCAGGGCCTCGGCGATGCGCGGACCAACGGTCGATTTGCCGGTACTTTCGGGGCCGTGGAGGCAGATACTCTTCATGCCCGCGCCCGCCATTCGCGATAGCCCCACACCGACAGGCCCAGGAAAATGACGTAGAGAAGCGCGGTCAGCATCAGTCCCTTCACCGCGTACAGCGCGATCGAGGAGATATCGACGGCGATCCAGAGCAGCCAATTCTCCAGCCGCCGCCGTGCGAGCAGAATCTGCGCCGCGATACTGGCGGCGGCGTTGGTCGCATCCCAGAAGGGCATCGAAGCGTCGGTCCAGTGTGCCATCGCCCCACCCCAGAGAAGAGCGGCGGTGGCGATACCCGCCACCCATGCCATCTGCGCACGGAGCGTCAGCGTCTCGACCCGCACCGCCCCCTGCTCCGCAAGGCTACGGCGCCAGACGATCCAACCATAAAGGTTGATGACGAAGAAGAAGAGCTGAAGCGCGGCATCGCTGTAAAGCCGTTCGCGCCAGAACAGCAGGCCATAGAGCGATACCATGACCAACGCGATGGGATAGTTCCAAAGACTGCGCCGCACGACGAGCGTGACGTTCGCGACGCCCAGAACGAATGCGATGGATTCCAGCAAGGTCATGTCACCCGGTCACGCCGGGCCGCCCTTCAGGGCCGTTCATTGTCGATGGACTAAGCCGTGTCACGGCGAGTATGGTCGGGGAGAGAGGATTCGAACCTCCGGCCCCTGCCTCCCGAAGGCAGTGCTCTACCAGGCTGAGCTACTCCCCGACTAAGGAGTACGGATCGCTGTCTGACGGCCTATCGGGAAGGCCGATCCGTGCTGGAGGCGCGCCAATAGCCAGCGGTTCGGATGGGTGCAAGAGGTTTTTCACGCGAAACGAAAATTCCTCACAGCGCGCGGCCCAGCCGCCCCGCCAGATCGACGATATATTGCCATGCCACCCGCCCCGAACGGCTGCCTCGCCGGGTCGCCCAGTTGACCGCCTCCGCCCCGTCGAACGGCAGGTCGTGGCGATCCGTATAGGCACGGACGATGGCGAGATAGCCGTCCTGGTCGAGCGCATGGAAACCCAGACTGAGGCCGAAGCGATCGGCCAGAGCCAGTTGATCATCGACCACATCGCGCGGGTTGATCGCGCTGTCCTGTTCGCTGAGGTCGCGCGGCAGCAGATGGCGGCGATTGGCGGTCACCAGCAGGCGGACATGCGCGGGGCGGGCCTCTGCCCCACCATCGAGCAGGGATCGCAACCGACGCGCCTCTCCGGCCTCGTCAAAGCCAAGATCATCGATGAACAGCGCGAAGGCCCTGTCGACCCCTTCCAGCTGGGCGAACAAGGCCGGTAGGCTGTCGAGCGTATCGACCGAAACCAGCGCCAGCCGGCCGGGCCGCGTCGCTTGAACGGCGGCGACCGATGCCTTGACCAGAGCCGACTTGCCCGTCCCTCGTGCGCCCCAGAGCAGCACGTCCTGCGCGGCATGGCCATCGGCCATCCGCTCCAGATTGGCGAGCAACGCATCGCGCTGCCGATCCAGCCCCTGCAACATCGCCAGCGGCAAGGGCGAAAAGCCGCGTGCCGGCTGCAAGACCTCGCCGCGCCACAGATAGGCCGGACTGGCCAACGGATCGGCGGAGGCAGGTGTTGCCGGGGCAAGACGCTCCAGGGCGGCGGCGATCCGCTCCAACGCGGCGGTGGAAAGCTCGGTCATGACGCGCCTTTTAGGCGGCCCGCGCCAGACTGCAAAGCGCGCCGGTTCAGAGTGCGTCGCGGTGGGCGATGATCGCCGGATTGCCGGGAGACAGGGCCAGCGCCTTGTCGAACAACTGCCGGGCGCCATCCGCCTCGCCCGCCGCCGCCAAGGTAACGCCAAATGCATCCGCCACCTTGGCGTTCATCGGGGCAAGGCGATAGGCCGCAGCGCCATAGCGGCGCGCCACCACGGCATCGCCCGCCCCCGCATAGGCCAAGGCGAGATCGCGTAGCAGTACGACGTCACGCGGACCCAATTGGCTGCGCAGACCCTCAAGCGTCTCGATCGCCGCGTCCCACTCGCCGCCCTGAAGCTGCCATTGCCCCAGCAATCGCCGCGCTGACACGCTTTGCGGATTTTGCGAGACATAAAGGCCGAGCGCAACCGCCGCGTCCTTTGGCCTGGCGGTACGGACATAGCCGTCGATCAGGCGCAGCATTGCCGGCTCGTCGAATGTCAGGTCCGCGGTGCGTGCATAGGGTGCCACCGCCTCTCCCGACCGACCGGCCAGCGCTAGCATGTCGCCATAGGCCATCTGTGCCGCAGGCGCTCCCGGTGTGGCGCGGACCAGAGCTTGGGCGCGGGCTATGGCGGCACCCCAATTTCCCTGACTTGCGAGCCCGCGGAGGACGCCCAGCACATAGGTCGGATCGGTCGGCGCCCCCGCCGCTCCCTGGGTCAGATCCGCCAAGGGTCGATCCGGGCGGAAGACCGTCGAATCGCCGCGCCGGCCTTGGGCGGCTCGATCGACAAGCGGGGCGCTATCCCCCCCGCCGGCCAGTGCCATCGCCGCGAGCCGTAGCGCATAGCCGTCCGCATCGGGCCGTGCGAGAATCGGGCGCAGCGTGGCGAGCGCCGCCGACCGGTCGCCTGTGCCGATCTGGGCAGCCGCCAGCAGACGTCGCGCGCCGATGTTCATCGGCTGCATCGTCACCAACCGCCCCCAGGCGCGCGCCGCCTTTTGAGGTCGGCCCTGGGCATACGCAATTACGCCTTCCAGCATCGCCGTGGCCGGTCGCTGGGCCAGGGCGCCGCGCGTCAACTGCAACAGCCCTTCGGCCAGCGGATATCGACCGGCGCGCGCCGCGATTACGGCTTGCAGGTAAAAAGCTTCCGGGCTGCCCGGACGCGACACCAAAGCGGTACGGGTCGCCGCCAGCGCGTCAGTCGCCCGGCCCAGGTCACCGAGCGTCGCGGCATATTGGATCAACGCTGGGTGATAATAGGAATCCCGCTCTAGGGCCTGCCGCAACCAGGGCAGAGCGGCCGCCAGCCCGTAACGGGCGCGGACGATCTCCCCCTGCAGGGTCAGGGCGCGAGGGTCGGCCGGCGCCAGCGCCACGGCCCGCGCAGCGGCTTGCGTGGCACCGGCCATGTCCCCTGCCCCGAAACGGCTCCGACCCAGGTCGGTCCATATGGCCGCGTCATCGGGATGGGCGGTCGCCAGTTGCTGGAGCGTGGCGCGCATTGCGGCGCCACCGCTCGTCTGCGCGGCCCGGACCTTGGCAGCGATACGGATCATCTCCGCGTCACGCACCGGCGGCATCTTCGCCACGGCATCCTGTGCGCCCGCCAGATTGCCCTGCAGCAGCCGCGCTTCGGCGCGCATCGCCAGTGTCTGCGCCACCGGGACACCATTGGCGATGGCCCGGTCCAACGCCGCCTCGGCGGCAACGCCTTCCTCCAGCAACAGGCTGGTGCGCGCAAGCGTCATCTGCGCCGCCCGCGATCCGGGCGCGGCGATGGCAGCGCGCCGAGCCTGGTCATGTGCGGCGTGATAATTGCCGGTTTGCAGGGCCGCCGCGGCGTTGCGCAGAGCTACAGCCGGATCGACGGGCGGCTCGCCGCCGCGCAACAGATAGGCCAGCCCAATCATCCCCAAGGCGATCACGGCCAGAATGGCAATCAGGCGCGCCCGACGCCGGATCGAGCGTCGCCGCCAGATCCGCCGCTTGCGCCGCATCATCGGATAAGGCTGCGCGGCGCGTCGGTCGCGTCCGCGATGGACGGGCTCTGCCGCGCTCACCGTGCGCCCGATGGCCACAGGATGACGCGGAGGGTCTGAACCAGGATCAGGGCATCGAGAAAGGGCGAGTAGTTCTTGGCGTAATAGAGATCATATTCCAGCTTGTGCCGCGCATCCTCGATCGAGGCGCCATACGGATAGTTGAGCTGGGCCCAACCGGTGATGCCGGGTTTGACCATGTGTCGTTCGGCATAAAAGGGGATCTGCTGCTCGAGCTGCTCCACGAATTGCGGGCGCTCCGGACGCGGGCCGACAAAGCTCATCTCACCCAGCAGGACGGACCAAATCTGGGGAAGTTCGTCGATCCGCACCTTGCGGATGAAGCGGCCGACGCGCGTGATGCGTGGATCGTCCTTTTCGGCCCATACCGCCTGCCCCCCCAGTTCAGCGTCCTGGCGCATCGAGCGGAGCTTGGGAATTTCGAAAGGCTGATTGTACAGCCCCACCCGCCGCTGCCGGTAGATAGCCGGTCCGTTGGACTCCAGCCGGATCGCGATGGCGGTGATGAGGATCACCGGCAGGGCAATCACCAGCAGCAACAGGCTGACCGTGATATCAAAGGCCCGCTTGATCATCGCCGACCACATGCGCCCGGAGGCGAAGCCATCGGAAAAGATCAACCAGCTATGGCTGACCGAGGCGAGGTCGATCCGCCCCGTCTCCCGCTCCAGAAAACTCGACAGTTCGGAGACCTGAACGCCAGCGGTGCGGACGCGGAGCAGGTCCTGATAGGGCAAGGCGTTGCGCCGTTCCTGGATCGCGAGCACCACCTCGGTCGCGCGGTGATCGATGACGAAGCCCTGCAGATTGGGGATCGCCGAACGCGGGATCGCCTGGGGCAATGCCGTCTCGTCGGCGTTCATCGCGATCACCCCGGCCACCAGGAAATTGCAACCCGGTTGCCCCGCCAGCGTCGCGATCCGGGCCGCGCGCTCGCCGGCCCCCATCAGGATGACCCGGCGCTTGAACCGGTCACCCCCCAGGGATCGGCCGAGCAAGCCGCGAACGACGACCAGCAGCACGACGGCGATAACCATCGAGAAAAACAGGCTGGAACGCCAATAGGTCAGGTCGGGGAAGAAGAAATAGATGAGCGATAGCAGGATCACGCCCATCGAGATCGCCACCAGCAGCCGGGCAGCGGCAAAGCGCAGCGACAGGAACGACGCGGCGGCATAAGCGCCCACGGCCATGAGCGCGATTTGAAGCGGCACGGCAAAGCTCAGCACTTGGGGCAGATGCTCGACCATGTGCCCGGCCGGATAGCCGATCTGCCACGCCCGCATCGACCAGCCGAGTTCCGCCGCCGCCATCAGCAGCACGAAATCGACCAGCCCGAGCAGCAGCACGGCATGCGGGACATAGTGTTTGAACAGACGGATCATCTACCGATCAATCGTACCCGGCCAGTGCTTTCTCACCAATTGTCCCAATTTTTGCAGAGAATGACAAACGAAGCGTGAAGATATGCGTTATGCGGCGTTGTAGAGAGCCGTGTCGCCCGGTTTTTGGTGACAGGGCATAGGAAGGGGCGAATATGCACAATCAGATCGTACCGGTCATCCTGTCCGGAGGGTCCGGCACGCGCTTATGGCCGATGTCGAAGCCGGAAATGCCGAAGCAGCTGCTCGCGCTGACCTCGGATGAAACCATGTTGCAGCTGACGGCGCAACGTACCGCATCCAACGAATTCGCCGCGCCGATCGTCGTCGCGGGCCAGCGGCATGCCGATCTGGTCGAGACGCAACTGACCGAGGCCGGCACGCCGCCACAGGCGCTGATCCTGGAGCCGGTCGCACGCAACACCGCGCCGGCGATCGCGCTCGCCGCGCTCGCCGCCAAGCCCGAGGATGTCATGCTGGTCATGCCGTCCGACCATGTCATTGCCGACCTCGACGCCTTCCATGCCGCGATCCATGCCGCGCTGCCCATGGTCTCGCAGGGCTGGCTGGCGACCTTCGGCATCGCGCCCGACAAGCCCGAGACCGGCTATGGCTGGATCCAGGTCGGCCGCGAAATCGCCAAGGGCGTCCATCAGGTCGCCCGCTTCGTCGAGAAACCCCGCCTGGAGCGCGCCGAGGCGATGCTGGCGCGGGGCGACTATGCCTGGAATGGCGGCATCTTCCTGTTCCGTGCCGATCGCTATCTGGAGGAACTGGGCCAACATGCGCCGGAAATGCTCGTCGCCGCCGAAAAGGCGATGCGCGCCGCCAAGCATGAGGGCAAGCGCGTCTTCCCCGACGAGGCCGAGTTCAGCAACTGCCCGTCCGACTCGATCGACTATGCCGTGATGGAACGCGCGGACCGTGTGGCGGTCGTGCCTGTCGCCATGGGCTGGAACGATGTCGGTAGCTGGGACGCGCTCCATGCGATCAGCGAGCTCGACGGCTTCGGCAATGCGCATCGCGGCGAAGTGCTGGCGATCGACACCAAGAACTGCCTGATCCGCACCGACCGGGTGCGCGTGGCCGCCGTCGACGTCCAGGATTTGATCGTCGTGGCGAGCGGCGACGACATCCTGATCCTGCCGCGCGGGCGCAGCCAGGACGTCAAGAAGCTGATCGAAGCGATGAAGCGCTGATACGTAAAGGGGGGTGGCCGGATCGGCCGCCCCCGTCATTCCGCCAAAGCGGATAATATCTCACCGACCGTTACGGGTTCGACGCCGCGCAGCGCCAGACGCTCGAACACCGCATCCCACCAGCGATCGAAAGCCTCTAGATCCCGCGTCGTGCGGACATAGGGCGTATGGCCGGGCTCCAGCGTCGGCGAATGGAAGGAAAAGGTCAGCAGCCTGACGCCGTCCGCCAGCGCGCGATCGATCGCGGCCAATGCATCGGTCAGCCCTACCCCCTCCGGAGTCAGCGGTATCCGCGATAGCAATCCCAGCCGCGCCAGCACGCCGCGCCCATGCGGCAATCGACGCGCCGATGCGTGGAGACGGTGCCCTGCGCCACGCAGCAGACCGGTATAGACGCTGGTCAGCGGCAGCTCGATCATCCCATCCCGGCAAAATCCATGGGCGTCGATCGCACGGAAATCCATGCCACCGGTCCGGCCATAATCGTGCAGCGCGCGCATCGAGCTGTCGATCCGGTACCCGCGCTCGGCCAGCAGCTTGAGAGTTGCGGGGCCCACACCATAACGGCCCGAGCGAAAGGTGCGAGGGCGCGTGCCAAAAGCCCCGGCAATGGCATCGGTCAGATGGTCGAGCTTCGCCGCCTCCAGCGCGACCGGCAAATTGCCGGCATGGCTGGTCACCGGATCGACGACCTCGCTGTGCGGCGGCGTGACCCAGGCGTGGAGCTGCGCGCCAATTTCGGACCGGCCATCATCCAGACATTCGGACAATATGGCGACCGCGACCGGGTCGACCGCCACGGGATAATCGACCATGCAGTTCAGCCCGACCCCCGCCTCCGCAAAACGCCGATGGGCTTTGGGGAAGGCCCGCATCGCCGAGGTCGCCCGGTGCCGCCGGTCGAGTGGGGCCGACCAGTCAAACTCCTCCTCGACATCGACCGTCACCAGAAACCGCGTCCCGAACGCCGCCGGCCAGCCTATCCGTTCGGCAGCGCTGGGAGCTTCGGGGCGCCAGGGTCGGGCCGGCACGGACACGGTCAGCGCGTCGACGCCTGCCCTGCGCGCTGATCCACGCCCATTGGCAGGCTCAAGGCCACCCGGTGCAGCCCGATGGTCAGGCCGCCGCCCATCTCGGCCCCCAGCTTGTCGACCAGCCGCAAGGAAAAGCCGGTGCCGAGCAGCGGCGCACCCTCACGCTGTTCCTCGTCGCCCGCATCGCTCAGCAGCGCGGCCTCGGTCTCGATCGCAAGCGCCAGGGGACGGTCGATCCGCAGGCTAGCCATGCCCTGTTCTTCGGTCAGGCTGGCAGTCAGGCGCTCGCCGACGACGCAATTGGACAGGAGCACGGAGAAAAGCCGGGCGATCAGCCGCTCGGTCGCGCGGTCATCGGCCAAGGCCGCGATCGTCGCCGCCGGCGGCTCGAACCGGATTTCGGCCCGGCGCAGTTCGGCGAGCGGCTGCAATTCGCCCAGCAGGCGCTGGATCAGCGGCGCCAGCAAAATCTTGGTGGGGCGAAGCTCCAGCACATGCCCCTCGATCCGTGCCGCGGTATCGAGATCCTCAACCGCTGCCAGCAGATCGGATGCCATGGACCGGATCGCGGTGGCACGGTCGCGATAGACAGGTGCGACGGGGCCCAGCAATTCGCTTTCGATCAACTCGGCAAAGCCCGCCACCGCATTGGCGGGAGTGCGCAGTTCGTGAACCAACTGCCGCAGCGAATCCGACGAGGCGGCATCCGCGACACTCTCGGTCGGTGCGACGGTGGCGCATTCGTCGCGACGTGGCCGCCGCCCGCTGCCACGATAGCCGAGGAAGCATCCTGAAAGGGAGTCGAAATAGGGTGCAGCGGAAACGCGCCATGACCCGGCCGCGTCGGACGCCCCGCCAATTTCCAGTCGCGCATCGCGGAACGGCGAGCGGCGGCGAAAGGCACCCATCCCCACCCCGTCGAACTGGGCCAGTCCCTGGGCGACGGTCGCGGCGATGCTGACGCCGACCAAGGCTCCACGCGCCACGCCATCGACGCCCAGGATCAGGCCGCGCTCATCGGTTTCGAAGTCGAAATGTGCAGGGCCGGCATTGGCGTGGGGCGTACCCGTGACCTCTTCGCGACGCTGGTTGAACGCGTCGATCCGGGCGACGAGATCGGCGATCTCATAGCGCGGCGGGGCGGCGGGCGACGGGGCATGGCGCAGGGCCTCGGCCATGAAGGGAAGGCTGCGCGCCACCTGCCCCAGCGGTACGAAGGGCGTCGCCGCCTGGGTCGGCACGGGATCGAGCATCACCGACAGAGGTGGGCGCTGCACCTCCTCTGTTACTTCGGGCACGGGCGCGGACGGCGCCGCGATCGGCCAAGGCTGTGGCGTCGCGTCCTCGGGTCTTTCGACGGCAAGGGGCGGAACAGGGCGCGGTGGCGCCACCGGTTCGGCAACCGATGGGTTGGCGGCGACCATGTTGGGCAGGACGAAATCGACTGGCCCGAAATTCTCCAGACCGCGCGTCACGGTCTCGGACAGGTCACGCCGATGGCGCAGCACCGACCGGGTGCGGGGGTTGAGCTGTGGCAGGATATCGAGCCATTCGGCGTCGGTCAGTTGCGCCATGCGCAACACGGGTGCCGCGATTGCCAGATCGTCCTGAGCGAAGAACGCGACCAGGGCGGCGGGGGGCTGGCACAGGCTGAGCAGCCGCGCGCTTGCCGAACGTGTCGCGTGCGATACCGAGTCGCGCAAGGCGACCAGACGCGCCAGTGTCGGCGGGTCGGCGGGGATGCGGCCACGCCCCATCAGGTCGACCAGTTGCCGCCAGGCGGTCTGGGCGCCGAAAGGCGTTGCCGTGTCGGCCGACAGGATCGTCGCAAGGCTGTCGTCGAACCGCACCTAATTCCCTTTTCCTTGGGCCGGATGGCCATCAGCCATCTGACTTAACGCCCTTATCCTTCCAACTGGTAACCTGCAAATATCACGATGCATCCCCGTTGCATTGTGTGACAATTGCGGTAGTGCGTAATTTTCTTATATCCAGCCGCGACAGAGCATAGGGAATCGGCTTTTTATGTGGAGTATTGTGTAATGGCGCTCGATCGCATCGATCGGCAAATCCTGGCGCTGTTGCAGGCCGATGGCCGGATGACCAATGTCGAACTCGCCGAACGCGTCGGCCTGACCGCCCCGCCCTGCCTGCGCCGTGTCCGCGCGCTGGAGGAAGCCGGGGCGATCCGTGGCTATCATGCCGATCTGGACGCCGCGCGTCTGGGCTTCCCGATCACCGTCTTCGCCATGGTGTCGCTGCGCAGCCAGGCCGAGCATGACCTGGCGACGTTCGAGGCGCATGTCGCCGGCATTCCCGAGGTCCGCGAATGCCATATGCTGAACGGCGAGATCGACTTCATCCTGAAGATCGTCGCGTCGGACCTGAAGAGCTTCCAGGAAATCCTGACCACCCATCTGACGCCCGCGCCCAATGTGGCGAGCGTCAAGACCTCGCTGACCATCCGCACCGCCAAGCAGGTGTCGGGGATTCCGATCGAGGCGGATTGATCGGGCGCGCCATCTGGTGCGTGCGAAAGCCGGCCCTCCGTCAAGGATGGTCGGCTTTTTTGTGTCGATCGGGTTGGGGCGTGGCCTTCGACTTCGCTCAGGCGGAACGGAGGTTTTGGCGTGGGGCCATTCTCACTCGGCCCGTTCGGCCTGAGCGAAGTCGAAGGCCACGCCCCTGCCCCAAAAAGGCCCCGGCTTTCGCCGAGGCCCTTTCCGAATATCCCCGCATCTCAAACGCGGAGACGATCCGGTCTTACGCCTGGGTCTGGAGCCAGGTGTTCCAGAAGCCGGCCAGCTCGGCGCGGGGCGAACCCTGGACGGCGTCGAACGCCGCCTTGGCACCAGCCTTGTCGCCCTGCGCGGCCAGCGCGATGCCGAGGCGGGTGTTCACCTCATTGGCATCGACGCCGCCCTTTTGCAGCGCCAGGCGATACAGCTCGGCCGCCTTGGCGTAATTGCCCTGGCCATAATAGGCCTCGGCGGTCAGCGCGGCGAGCTTGCCGTCGTTCGCCGACTTGGCGCGTGCCTCGGTCGGGGCGAGCGAGCCTTCCTGACGGTTCTTGGCTTCGGCGGCGGTCAGCATCGCCTTGGCGGTGGCATTACCGGCGGGGATCTTGCCGGTCGCCATGCCTTCCTTCAGCACCGTCGCGGCCTCGGCGGGCAGGCCCTTGTCGGTCGCATACTGCGCATATTCCATATAGTCATTCTGGTCGGCCAGCGACTTGGACGCGCGCATCAGGCGGAAGAGGTCGAGCCGCTGATTCTTGTCCAGCGTCGCCAGCGAACCCGGCTGCAGGCCGTAGATGACCAGCGCGTTGCGCCAGTTCTGCGCCGTCGGATAGGCCGCGATCCACTTGCGCATCCAGCTCAGCGTCTCGGGCACCATCTTGCTCTTGTTGGCGCGGCCGATGGCGTATTTGTAATAATCCTCGGGCGCCTTCTGACCCGACGCGTTCATCTGGTCGATCGTGGCGGCGAGATCGGCATTGGCGCCGGCGACGTCACCCGCTTCCATCTTCGCCTTGACGATCAGCAGCGGCAGGTTGGGGTCGCTATAGCCCAGCTGCTTGGCCTGCTCGAAATATTTCAGCGCGATCGGATATTGCTTGCCGTTGAAGGCCAGCGCACCACGGCGATAGACATAGCGCGGCTTGTCCGCGGCCGGGGTCGAGGGGCTGGCGATCAGCGCGTCGAGCGGCTTGGCCAGCGTCGTCTCGTCGATCGGGGCGTTCGGATTGGCCTGCTGGGCCGCGAACAGCTTGCCCGATTCGAGCTCGTAGCGCATCGCCGCGGCGATATACTTGTCGTCCTCGGTCTTGGCAGCGGCCTCGACCGCCGACACCAGCGGATCGGCGGCGGCATAATTCTTCTGCTGGAGCACCGGCTGGGCCGCCTGCGCCGCCTTCAGCGCCTCGGGGCTCAGCTTCAGACCGCCGGCTTCTTCCTTCTTCTTCTGGGCCACGGCCGGCGCGGTCAGCGCAACGCCGCCAACGCCCGTCGCAAGCACGGCCGCCAGCGCCAGCTTCGGTATGATTTTCATGCGAATTCTCTCCAAGAATAGAGCCGGTCGGTCCGGGATCGTCGATGGCAGGCTTGATAGGGACAGCCAGCGCCCCGTTCAAGCAAAGCAATGATGCCTTACCCCCTATCCATCAACCGCTGAACGCGGATTGAACGCGAACGCTCCCGGCGCTAGCGGGCGGGCCATCATGATTGCCGTCATCTCCCCCGCCAAGACGCTGGACTATAAAAGCCCGCTCCCGCCCCTCACCTCCACCCGGCCGCATTTCGCGACCGAGGCCGATACGCTCGCCGCCGCCGCCGCCAGACTGGGCGAGGAGAAGCTGTCTGCGTTGATGCGCATCTCGCCTGCCCTCGCCAAGCTCAATGCCGAGCGTTTTCGGGACTTTGCCGATGGACCGGAACGCCCCGCCCTCTTCGCCTTTGCCGGCGACGTCTATACCGGGCTGGAGGCCAAGACGCTCGACGAGCCGGCGGTGCTGTTCGCGCAGGATCATCTGCGGATGCTGTCGGGCTTGTACGGACTGCTCCGCCCGCTCGACGCGATGCGGCCCTATCGGCTGGAAATGGGCACGCGCTGGGCGCCCCATAGAGATGGATCGGACGGCGACAAGCTGACCGACTGGTGGGGCGACCGCATCGCCAAGCGGCTGGCGGACGAGGTCGAGGCGGAAGGGTCGGGCACGATCCTGAACCTGGCCAGCCAGGAATATTGGCATGCGGTGGACGGCAAGCTGCCGCCCTCGACCCGCGTCATCGCCGTCGATTTCCGCGAAGGCGACCGCTTCATCAGCTTCCATGCCAAGAAGGCCCGCGGCGCAATGGCGCGCTGGATGGTCGAGCATCGCATTACCGATACCGACGCGATGCGCGGTTTCGATAGCGACGGTTATGCGTTCGACGCCGAGGCAAGCACGCCGACGCTATGGAGGTTCGTGCGATGAGCGAATGGAAGCGGGCGATCATCATCGGTGCCTCGGGCGGGATCGGCGGCGCCCTAGCCGATGCGTTGGAAGAAGAAGGCGTCACCGTCGCCCGGTTCGGCCGGGCGATGAGCGGTGACTCGCATATCGATATCGAGGATGAAGCCAGCATTGTCGCCGCCGCCGAGCGGATCGCACAGGGCCCCGCCCCCGATCTGGTGATCGTCGCGACCGGCCTGCTGCATGATGGCGAGCATGGCCCCGAAAAGGCGATCGATCAGCTCTCGCCCGAATGGCTGGCGCGCAACTTCGCGGTCAATGCGATCGGCCCGGCGCTGGTCGCCAAGCATCTCCTCCCGCTGATGCCACGGACCGGCAAGACGATCTTTGCGGCACTGTCGGCCCGTGTGGGGTCGATCTCCGACAATCGCATGGGCGGCTGGTATGGCTATCGCGCGTCCAAGGCCGCGCTCAACCAGTTCATCCGTACGCTCGCCATCGAGCATAAGCGGCGCAACGATCGCTCGATCGTGGTCGCGCTGCATCCCGGCACGGTCGACACCGCCCTGTCCAAGCCGTTCCAAGGCAATGTCCGCCCCGGCGGCCTGTTCGATCCTGCTCGCGCGGCGGTGCAGTTGCTCGACGTGATCGATGGACTGAGGGCGCCCGACAGCGGCAAGCTGTTCGATTGGGAGGGTAAGGAGGTCCAGCCATAATCCTTCCCCGGACCCACGAGAATTGCGCCGTCCAACTTATCATTCAGATTACAATATCGTAACATCCGCGACATTCGCCCGAAACCGCCGTGCCCCCATAAGGGCGGGGCTGGTCGCCTTTACTCCCGCTGGCGACCAGCGACTCCCAAGCCCCGAAACCCTGCTGCCGAGGGGGGAAGCAGATGCATCGGGCCCGCCCCCGCCGCCTCTTTTGCGCGCTGACCTTTCCCCATGTCGGCACGGCGCGAATGGGTCGCGCGGGGGTGGTCAGGGGCGTTGCGCTGGGCTAGGAACGACAATTCCCATCTGACCACCAACCCGGAAAGCAACAGACTTTGGCCGACGAGACGACCCTCGCGGAACCTTCCGATATTTCGACGATCTCCATCGTCGACGAGATGAAGTCGAGCTATCTCGACTATGCGATGAGCGTGATCGTGGCGCGTGCGCTGCCCGACGTGCGTGACGGCCTGAAGCCCGTCCATCGCCGTATCCTCTATTCGGCCGCCGAAAGCGGCTTCGTCGCGGGCAAGCCGTACCGCAAGTCGGCGCGCATCGTCGGCGACGTCATGGGTAAATACCATCCGCACGGCGACAGTGCGATCTATGACGCGCTGGCCCGCATGGCGCAGGACTGGTCGATGCGCGTGCCGCTGATCGACGGTCAGGGCAATTTCGGCTCGATGGACCCCGATCCGCCCGCCGCGATGCGTTACACCGAAGCGCGTCTGGCCAAGGTGGCCAATTCGCTGCTCGACGATCTCGACAAGGACACGGTCGACTTCCAGCCCAACTATGACGGCTCGGAGCGCGAACCCTCCGTCCTGCCCGCGCAATATCCGAACCTGCTGGTCAATGGCGCGGGCGGTATCGCGGTCGGCATGGCGACCAACATCCCGCCGCACAATCTGGGCGAGGTGGTCAACGCCTGTCTCGCCTATATGGAAAACGGCGCGATCACGGTCGAAGAACTGAACGAGATCGTCCCCGCCCCCGACTTCCCCACCGGCGCGCTGATCCTCGGCCGCTCGGGCGCGCGGTCGGCGTACCAGACCGGGCGCGGGTCGATCATCGTGCGTTCGCGCCACGAGATTGAGGAAATGCGCGGCGACCGTCGGGCCATCGTCCTGACCGAAATCCCCTATCAACAGGGCAAGAACGCACTCGTTGAAAAGATCGCCGAGGCCGCCAAGGAAAAGCGGATCGAGGGGATCAGCGACATTCGCGACGAATCGAACCGCGAAGGCGTTCGCATCGTCATCGACCTGAAGCGCGACGCGACCCCGGAAGTCGTGCTCAACCAGTTGTGGCGGCACACCCCCGCCCAGACCAGCTTCCCGGCCAATATGCTCGCCATTCGCGGCGGCCGCCCCGAGCTGCTGAACCTGCGCGACATCATCCAGGCGTTCGTTCAGTTCCGCGAGCAGGTCATCACCCGCCGCTCGAAGTTCGAACTGGCCAAGGCGCGTGAGCGAGCGCACATCTTGCTGGGTCTCGTCATCGCGGTGACGAACCTGGACGAGGTGGTGCGGATCATCCGGGGTTCGGCTTCGCCGGTCGCCGCGCGTGAGGCGCTGCTCGCCCGCGAATGGCCGATCGCCGAGATCGCGCCCTATATCCGTCTGGTCGAAGCGGTCGAAAGCGAAGGCTTTGGCGACACCTATCGCCTGTCGGAGACGCAGGTTCGCGCGATCCTCGATCTGCGCTTGCACCGCCTGACCGCGCTCGGCCGCGACGAGATCGGCGACGAGTTGAAGGGTCTGGCGGACTCGATCACCGAGTTGCTCGAAATCCTCGCCAACCGCGTGAAGCTGTACGAGGTCATGCGTGGCGAGTTGGTGGCGATCCGCGACCAGTTCGCCACCCCGCGCCGCTCGGAAATCGCCGCCGCCGCCGATGGCATCGACGACGAGGACCTGATCGAGCGCGAGGACATGGTCGTCACCGTGACCATGCAGGGCTATATCAAGCGCACACCGCTCGATGCCTTCCGCGCGCAGAACCGGGGCGGCAAGGGCCGCTCGGGCATGGCGACCAAGGACGAGGACGTCGTCACCGAGCTGTTCGTGACCAGTACGCACACGCCAGTCCTGTTCTTCTCGAACCATGGCAAGGTCTATCGTTACAAGGTCTGGCGCCTGCCCGAAGGCGGACCCGCCACGCGCGGGCGGCCGATGGTCAACCTGTTGCCGCTGGCACCGGGCGAGGTCATTTCGACCGTGTTGCCCCTGCCCGAGGACGAGGCGGAGTGGGGCAAGCTCCACGTCATGTTCGCCACCGCCAAGGGTGCCGTGCGCCGCAACTCGATGGACGCATTCACCAACGTTCCCTCGAACGGCAAGATCGCGATGCGCTTCGACGACGAGAGCGAGGACCGGCTGATCGGCGTCGCGCTGCTCGGCGCGGAGGACGATGTGCTGCTCGCCACCCGTTGCGGCCGGGCGATCCGCTTCGCCGCGGACGATGTGCGCGAGTTCCAGAGCCGCACCTCGACCGGCGTGCGCGGCATCGCGCTTAAGGGCGAGGACGAGGTCATCTCGCTCTCGGTCCTGCACCGCGTCGGCACCACCCAGGAGGAGCGCGAGGCTTACTTGCGCTTTGCTCCCTGGAAGGGCGAGAAGGAAGGCGAGCCCGAGCTGTCGGTCGAGCGGTATGAGGAACTGCGTGAGAGCGAGCAGTTCATCCTGACCGTCTGCGCCAATGGCTATGGCAAGCTGTCCTCCGCCTATGAATATCGGCGCACGGGTCGTGGTGGTCAGGGCATCACCAATATCGACAATATCGCCCGCAACGGCGATGTCGTGGCAAGCTTCCCTGCATCGAAGGGGCATCAATTGATGCTCGTCACCGATCAGGCCAAGCTGATCCGCATGTCGTTGGCGAGCCTGCGTGTCATCGGGCGCGGCTCGGCGGGGCTGCGGCTCTTCAACGTGGCACCGGGCGAGCATGTCGTCTCGGCCGCGCGCATCGAGGAGACCGAGGAAGATGCCGAGATGAACCTGGCCGACGGCACCGCCGAAATCGCCCCCGAACCCGATGCGGAAGTGGGCGAGAATCTGGCCGCTGGTCCGGAGGATGGCGAATGACCCACCCCGCAACCGCCTATAAGGTGCTGACTGCCGAACAGATGGCGGCGCTGGAACAAGAGGGCGTCTTTACGGGCGCGCCGGTAGATATCGCCGATGGCTATATCCACCTGTCCACCGCCGCCCAGTTGACCGAGACGGTGGACAAGCATTTCGCCAACCAGACCGACCTGCACATCGCGGCGGTCGATCTGGAGGCGATGGGCGAAGCGGTGAAGTGGGAGGAAAGCCGGGGCGGCCAGCTATTCCCACATCTTTACGCACCGCTGCCGCTGACGGCCGTGGTGGCTTACAGCCCGATGAAGCGCGACGAAGACGGAACGGTTAAACTGCCCATTACCGGGTAAAGCCGATCCTTTTGTCGTCACGGAAACGTCATAAATCCCTAACGCCGCATTTACGATTACGGCGTTAGGGATGGGGCATGAAGCCGCCCCAGTTCTCCGCATGGTCCGCCGCTGGCGACGACGATCCGGTGATTGATATCGGTGCGTCGCTGACCGAGGCGGTCGCGCTATTTCGACGGCATCCCGACCTGCGGCTTTTGCCGGTCCTCGATGATGATCGGCGGCCGGTCGGCGCGATCCGCGAGGCGGATCTGAAAGCGCTTCTCTACAATCCGTTCGGCCATGCGCTTCTACAAAATCCGGATTTCGGCGCGGCGCTGGACGGCTATGTCCGCCCCCACCCCGCTTGCGAGGCGAGCGCGCCGATCGGCGAGCAACTGGCCATCCATGCCGATTGGGGCGCACCCGATGCGCTGATCCTGACCGAAAATGGCCGCTATGCCGGGATGCTGGGCGCGGCGATCATCGCCCGGCGGGCGGCGGATGCGCAAATGGCCCTGGCGCGGGAGCAAATGGCACGCGCCCGCGTGGTCGACCGTGAGACTCGCCACTTCACATCGGACGTCGCCGCCCTATCCGACACGCTGGCCCGCGCGATCGAGGATATCGGCGACACCGCCGTGAACCTGACCAACCACGCCGCCAGCGCGCATGCCGGCGCCCAACATGTCGCCGAGACGACACGTGAGACCGGCACTGCGCTTAGCGACATCGCCCAGCGTGGCCATGCGCTCGCCGCTGCCTTTGTCGCCATCACCCATGACATGACGCAGGCGCGCCTGATCCGCGAACAGGTGCAGGACAAGATCGGCCGCGCCCAACGCAGCGCCCAGGTGCTGACCGACAGCGCGACCGCCATCGACACCATGCTGGCGCTGATCGAGGGGGTGGCGACCCGTACCAACCTGCTCGCGCTCAACGCCGCGATCGAGGCGGCGCGCGCAGGCGATGCCGGGCGCGGCTTTGCGGTGGTCGCTCATGAGGTCAAGGCCCTGGCCCGACAGACGCGCGACGCTGCACGCGACGCCACGATCAATGTCGGCGCGATCACGTCGGCGCTGCACGAACTGGTCGCGGATCAACGGGAATTGCATGATGCGGTCGAGGCAATCGGCCGCCTCTCCCGCTCGATCGATCAGGCCGTCGCGGCCCAAGGCCCCTCCACCACCGCGATCGCCGCCCATGTCGATCAGTCGGTCACCGCCGCCCGCAACATCGCCGGCCAAGTCGACCATATCCAGCACGGTGCCGCACGGATCGATCAGGATGCGGGGACGCTCCACCGCCTCGCCGCCGCGCTGACCCGTACGATCGGCGAGTTGCGCGAACGGACAAGCCAGTTCGTGTATCTCGTCGCCGCCTGATCCCCGGCGGGGCTTACTCTACATACAGGTCCACCACCGTCATATCCTGCCCCACCGCCTCGAGCAGCAGCGTACGATGGCAGTGGCAAGGATCGCGCTCGTAGCAAAGCAGCACGCTGGGACGTTCGGCCGCTAGATCGAGCATCTTGTGCGCGGCCACCTGTGCCTCGTCCAGTTCCAGTTGCTCGTCGTAAACCGCGCGCAGCGTGGCGACATCGCCCTTCTTGGCGGCATCGCGTCCGCGCTTCGGCGTACCCAGATCGCGCAGATGGACATATTCGATCCCGACCTCGCTGAGCGCGGCGGCCAGGGGCGACTTCGAGAAACCCGGGCGCCGCGACGATGGCAATGCCCGGACATCGATCAGCCTCTCGACGCCCGCCTGTTTCAACGTTGCCAGAAAGCCGTCGACCGTCGCGCCTTCATAACCGATGGTATAGATGGTGGTCATGGACCAGAGGTGGCGGTCGTGCCCGCCCGCCGCAAGTCCTTCCACCCGACGACTTCCAGGTCTAAGGCCGCCTCATGAACTATGACATTCATGTGATCGGCGGCGGGCTGGCCGGATCGGAAGCCGCGTGGCAGTTGGCCGAGGCGGGGCTGACGGTACGCCTGTCGGAAATGCGCGGCGGGGCGGATACGACGCCGGCCCATCATGGCGGCGATCTGGCCGAGCTGGTCTGCTCCAATTCCTTCCGCTCGGATGACGCGACCTCCAATGCGGTCGGGCTGCTGCACCAGGAAATGCGGGCGCTCGGCTCGATCATCATGGCCAAGGGTGACACCCATGCGGTGCCCGCGGGGTCGGCTTTGGCCGTCGACCGCGATGGCTTTTCGGGCGGGGTGACGGCGGCGCTGGAGGCACACCCGAACATCACCATCGTCCGCGAGCGTATCGATGCCCTGCCCGAGGGGCCTGCGATCATCGCCACCGGCCCGCTGACCGCGCCGTCGCTGGCCGGCGGTATCGGTGAGGCGACGGGCGCGGAGGCGCTGGCCTTTTTCGATGCGATCGCCCCCATCGTCCACCGCGAGTCGATCGACATGGACGTCGCCTGGTTCCAGAGCCGCTGGAACAAGGGCACGAGCAAGGATTACATCAACTGCCCGATGGACAAGGAGCAATATTACGCTTTCCATCAGGCCCTGCTCGACGGCGAGAAAACCGAATTCCGCGAGTGGGAAAAGGACACACCTTATTTCGACGGCTGTATGCCCGTCGAGGTGATGGCCGAGCGCGGAGTCGAGACGCTGCGTTTCGGCCCGATGAAGGGCGTCGGGCTCGACGATCCACGTACCGGGCGCTGGCCCTATGCCGTTGTCCAGTTGCGGCAGGACAATGCGGCGGGCACGCTGTGGAACATCGTGGGCTTCCAGACCAAGCTGAAATATGCCGAGCAGATTCGCATCTTCCGCACCATCCCGGGTCTGGAGAAGGCCGAGTTCGCGCGACTGGGTGGGCTTCACCGCAACACCTTCATCCGTTCGCCCGAACTGCTCGACGCGACGCTGCGGCTGAAGTCGCGGCCGAACCTGCGTTTCGCGGGCCAGATCACGGGGTGCGAGGGATATATCGAGAGCGCCGCGATCGGCCTGCTCGCGGGGCGTTTCGCTGCCGCTGAGCTGACCGGCAAGACCATCGCCCCGCCGCCGGTCGAAACGGCCTTGGGTGCATTGCTGGGTCACATCACCGGGCTGGCCGAGGCCGAGACCTATCAGCCGATGAACGTCAATTTCGGCCTATTCCCCCCCATCCCCGGCCGGACCAAGAAGGCCGACCGCAAGAAGATGTACACCGACCGCGCGCGCGAGGCGCTGCCCGGCTGGCTCAACTCTCTTCCGCCGGGGCCCCCTCCGGTGCCTCAGCCGGTGCCGTTCGTGCCGGCGGACAGTCCCGCCGAACAGCCGGTCGACGCTTGACGGCGGTGGTGGCGAACTCGGCCGCGTTCATCGTGCCCGACTTATCCTGGTCGGCGGTGGCGAATTTGGTCGTGGCCTTGATAGCCCATTCGTCGAAACTCAGCTTGCCATCGCCGTCGCGGTCCAGCTTGGCGTAAGCCTTGCGCCGCGCGGCGAGATATTCCTCGCGGGTGATCGTGCCGTCGCGATCCTTGTCGTAGCGGTCGAAGCGCTTCTGCTCGCGGGTGCGGGCGGAGGCTTCCGGGAGTGGAGTGTCGTCATCAGCGGTCTGCGGTGTGGCCACTGCAGCAGCATTCGCGGCGGGGAGCGGGGATGGCATGTCGGGTCGGCTGCCCCATAGGAACAGCCCCGAGCCCACGAGCACAAGCGTGCCCAACCCACCGGCCAGATAGCGCCACATCGGTCCCGTCCCCCCCGTTCGACGAAGTTATGGTTAACCGGGGTTAGGCATAGGCGGCAAGGTTTTCCCGTGGCCTTCGGCTTCGCTCAGACTGGACGGGGGTTGGGTGTGGGCTGACTCCCCCCTTCACTCCACCCCGGCAGAGGCCGGGGTCCAGTTTCTGTGCGGCTCGTGATGCGCTACGGACAGACGGGGGAGGCAAAGTTCCGGCACTGGCGATACCTCCGGCCTTCGCCGGGATGGATGACGCTTCTGAATTCAGCGCCCGGTCAGGCCATGCCATGCCAGCCGCGCGGCACGTAGAGGATGGCCGGGCAGACGGTCCGGGTGACGAAGGCTTTCGCGCGCCAGAACGGCCAGGCCGCTCAAACCGCGAACCGTCTTGGGTGCCTTCTCCGTCAGCGCTGCGTCCAATTCCGACGAAGCCGCCGTCCCGATTCGCGCGCGGATTGCAACATCGGAGACATGCTGCGCCAGATCGGCCTTGGCCCAGGCCGCCCCCAAGGGCGCCATCCCCGCCTGCCCCAGCAACCGCCCGATGGACGCAAACAATACCCCGCCCCGCGCCTCGGCATGACGCTCGACGCGCGTGTCATCCAGCGGTTCGCCGTCGTCCAGCAGCGCCTCCCACCCCTCGATCATCGGCGCCAGGTCTGCCCCCCGCACCCCGCTGGGCAGCACCGAAGCTGCCAGCCGCTGCAACACCGGATGCGCGGGCACAGGCTCGCGGTCGAGCTTCTCCAGCACCTCATACCACCAGGTCAGCCGCATTTGGCCGATCATCGGTTCGGTGGTGCTTTGCAGGATCGACGCGAGTTGGTGATCGAGGTCGAGCAGTGCTGCAAAACCCTCCCGCGCCGAGGCGGACGCGTAACCCACCGCCAGCGCCTGTTCGCGCATCACCGCTTCGATGGCGGGCGGGGGCGTGGCGGCGGCGGGGGTGTCGATCATCCCCTGCCCTTCGCACAGGTAATGCGCATGAAAAAGGGCCTCCCGGTTTTCCGGAAGGCCCCCTTCATATCACAAGGATATCCAAGGCTTAGCCGCGATAGGTCACCTTCTTGACCGCCGCGACGACCTTGTTCGCGTCGACCAGCGCCAGCTTTTCGAGGTTGGCGGCATAAGGTAGCGGCACGTCCTCGTTGGTCACGCGCAGCACCGGCGCGTCGAGGTCGTCGAACCCTTCCTCCATCACGACGGCGGTGATTTCCGACGCGATCGAGCAGGTGGGCCAGCCTTCCTCGACCACGACCAGACGGTTGGTCTTGGCGAGCGACTTCAGCACCGTCTTGGTGTCGAGCGGACGCAGCGTGCGCAGATCGATGACCTCCGCATCGATGCCCTCGGCGGCCAGCTTCTCGGCGGCTTCGAGCGCGACGCCCACGCCGATCGAGTAGGAGACGAGCGTGACGTCCTTGCCCTCGCGCATGATCCGCGCCTTGCCGATCGGCAGGACGAAATCGTCGAGCTTGGGCACGTCGAACGAACGGCCGTACATCAGCTCGTTTTCGAGGAACACGACCGGGTCTTCCGAACGGATCGCCGCCTTCAGCAAGCCCTTCGCATCGGCCGCGTCATAGGGCGCGATCACGATCAGGCCGGGGACCGAGGCGTACCAGGGGCCATAGTTCTGCGAGTGCTGCGCGCCGACGCGGCTGGCGGCACCGTTAGGGCCACGGAACACGATCGGGCAGCGCATCTGGCCGCCGGACATGTAGTTGGTCTTGGCGGCCGAGTTGATGATGTGGTCGATCGCCTGCATGGCGAAGTTGAACGTCATGAACTCGATAACCGGGCGCAGGCCGCCCATCGCGGCACCGGTGCCGACACCGGCGAAGCCGTACTCGGTGATCGGCGTGTCGATAACGCGACGATCGCCGAATTCGTCCAGCAGGCCCTGCGTCACCTTGTACGCGCCCTGATACTGGGCGACTTCCTCGCCCATCACGAAGACGCGGTCGTCGGCGCGCATTTCCTCGGCCATCGCATCGCGCAGCGCCTCGCGGACGGTGAGCTTCACCATCTCGGTGCCTTCCGGGATTTCCGGCGAGGCGGGCGCTTCCTGCTCGGCGGCGGCGACCAGCTTCTGCGTGCCGCTTTCCTGCTCGGCCGCAGCCGCGCCTTCCGGCATCGGCGGCGCGTTCTGGTCGGTCGCCTCGTTCTTCGGCGCGGCATTGGCGGCCTCGCCCGAACGCGAGCCCGACGCGGCGGCAGACGCAACGTCCTCGCCCTCTTCGGCCAGCAGCGCGATGGCGGTACCGACCTTCACATTGTCGGTGCCCTCGGCGACGATGATCTTGGCGATCACGCCCTCATCGACGGCCTCGAATTCCATCGTCGCCTTGTCGGTCTCGATCTCGGCCATGATGTCGCCGGACTTGACCGCATCGCCTTCCTTCACGAGCCACTTGGCGAGCGTGCCCTCTTCCATCGTCGGCGAAAGGGCCGGCATCTTGATCTCGATCGCCATCTTAGTAACGCTCCACCAGCACTTCAGTGTAGAGTTCAGCCACATCGGGCTCGGGGGTCTGTTCGGCGAAGTCGGCCGCTTCGTTGACCTGCTTGCGAATCTCCTGCTCCAGGACCTTCAGATCGGCCTCCGTCACGCCCTGCGCTTCGAGCAGCTTCTTGACGTGGTCGATCGGGTCCGACTTGTCGCGCACGCCCTGCACTTCCTCGCGGCTGCGATACTTGGCTGGGTCCGACATGGAGTGACCGCGATAGCGATAGGTCTTCATCTCGAGGATGACCGGACCCTTGCCCGCACGGACCCAGGCCAGCGCCTCTTCGGCCGCACCGCGACAGGCCAGCACGTCCATGCCGTCGACCTGGATGCCGGGAATGCGGAAGCTCTCGCCACGGCGATACAGCTGATCCTCGGACGAGGCGCGGTTGACACTGGTGCCCATGGCATACTGGTTGTTCTCGATCACGAAGATGATCGGGAGCTTCCACAGCTCGGCCATGTTGAAGCTCTCGTACACCTGGCCCTGATTGGCAGCACCGTCGCCGAAATAGGCGAGACAGACGCCGCCGTCATTGCTGTACTTGTGTCCGAACGCCAGGCCGGTGCCCAGCGACACCTGCGCGCCCACGATGCCATGGCCGCCATAGAATTTATGCTCGGTCGAGAACATGTGCATCGACCCGCCCTTGCCCTTGGAAATGCCGGCGGCACGCCCCGTGAGCTCGGCCATGATGACCTTGGGATCGATGCCATAGGCCAGCATATGGCCATGGTCGCGGTAACCGGTGATCACCGAATCCTTGTCGCCGTCGAGCGCCGACTGCAGACCCACCGCCACGGCTTCCTGGCCGATATAGAGGTGGCAGAAACCGCCGATCAGGCCGAGGCCGTAAAGCTGGCCCGCCTTTTCTTCGAAGCGGCGGATCAGGAGCATCTGCTTGTAGAAATCCAGCAACTGTTCCTTGGTAGCCTGGAACGGTTGCGGTTCGGCGGGACGCTCCCGATTGGGAATGGGGGGCTCGCTGGTACGGCTTGGAGCTTTTGCCACAGTCGGGAACACCTTTGTTTCCGTTAGGGAAGGATCGACGCCTATTGGCGCGCTTTGTCAGGAAACTCAATTCCCCCTCTTAATTCCCAGCGGGACAGCGGGATTTTAGGGGGGAATAGCTTTGCCTCGGTTGCCTTGGCGGCGAACCGAAGCCTACAACGCACGCCGACCATGGATAGACCCCTTCACCCTTTTCGCATCGCCAATTTCCGTAGCTACTGGCTGTCCCGTTTCAGCGGCACGATCGCGGTCTCGGCCATGTCGATCGTCATCGGGTGGCAGGTCTATAATCTGGCGCGCGAAACCATGGATGTGCGGCAGGCGGCCTTCATGCTGGGCATGATCGGCTTTGCGCAGTTCGTGCCGTTGTTCCTGCTGACCCCGATCACCGGCCTGGTCGCCGACAGCGTCGACCGGCGGTGGATCGTGCGGGGGACGACCGCATTGCTCGTCCTGACCGCCGCCACGCTATGGCTGCTGACCTGGTCGGGGCATCTGACGCTGGGCGCGCTCTTCACCGCCGCCGTCGCGTTCGGCATCGCGCGCGCTTTCTCGGGCCCCGCCTATTCGGCGCTGGCGCCCAATCTGGTGCCGCGCGAAAGCCTGCCGACCGCCATCGCGGTCAGCTCGATCGCGTGGCAGGTGGGCACGATCGCAGGGCCGAGCGTCGGCGGCCTCCTCTATGCCGTCCATCCCGAATTCGCTTACGGCGTCGCCACCGCGCTGTTCACGATCGCCTTGCTCTGCATCTCCCTGATAGGCCCGGTGCCACAGCCCCCCGCGCAAAGCGATCGCCGTCCGCTGACCCGCATCGTCGAGGGGTTTAGCTATGTCCGCCGCAACCGGCTGGTGCAGGCGGCGATCACGCTCGATCTGTTCGCGGTGCTGCTGGCCGGGGCGACCTCGCTGCTGCCGGTCTATGCGCGTGATATCCTGCATGTCGGGTCGCAGGGGCTGGGCGTGCTGGCGGCGGGCATGGGGATCGGTGCGGCCACCACCGCCATCTGGTTCTCGTTCCGGCCGATGAAGTCCAATGTCGGGGTCAAGATGCTGGCGGCGGTGGTCGTCTTCGGCCTGTCGATCCTGACCTTCGGCGTCGCCAGCCATATTACCGGCGCGCTGGGGCTGACGAGCGGAACGGTCGGACTGGGCGGATCCAGCATCTTCGTCCACCCCGCCTTCCTGCTCAGCCTCGTCGCGCTGATCTGCGCTGGCGGGGCGGACATGGTCTCGGTCTATGTCCGCCAGTCCCTCATTCAGCTTCACACGCCCGACGTCATGCGCGGCCGGGTGAGTGCGGTGTCGCAACTCACCATCTCCGCCTCCAACGAACTGGGCGAGTTCGAAAGCGGGGTGATGGCCTCGATTCTGGGTCCGGTCGGCGCGGTGGTGTTCGGCGGCCTGGGCGCGATCGGCGTCACCCTGCTCTGGTCGCGGCTGTTCCCGGAACTCCGGCGCGCGCGAACCTTTGACCCTCCCGAGATCCTCGAAACCGAACCTCAGCACGGAGAAGCGAAGCCATGAAGGCCAACACCATCCTGGAAACGATCGGCAACACGCCGCACATCAAGCTCCAGCGGCTGTTCCCCGGATCGGAGGTCTGGATCAAATCGGAGCGATCCAACCCCGGCGGGTCGATCAAGGACCGTATCGCGCTCGCCATGATCGAGGCGGCCGAGGCCAAGGGCGATCTGAAGCCCGGCGGCACCATCGTCGAGCCGACCAGCGGCAATACCGGCGTCGGTCTCGCGATGGTCGCGGCGGTCAAGGGTTACAAGCTGATCCTGGTCATGCCCGAATCGATGTCGCTGGAACGCCGCCGCCTGATGCTGGCTTATGGCGCGACCTTCGACCTGACTCCGCGTGAGAAGGGCATGAAGGGCGCGATCGAGCGTGCACTGGAAATCGTGCGCGACACGCCCGGTGCCTGGATGCCCCAGCAGTTCGAGAACCCCGCGAATATCGACGTGCATGTGCGCACGACCGCACAGGAAATCCTGAACGACTTCCGCGATTCGCCGATCGACGTGATCATCACCGGCGTCGGCACCGGTGGCCACATCACTGGCGTTGCCGAGACGCTGAAGAAGGAATGGCCCGAGCTCAAGGTCTATGCGGTCGAGCCCGCCGCTTCGCCGGTCATTCAGGGGGGCCAGCCGGGTCCGCACCCGATCCAGGGCATCGGCGCCGGCTTCGTCCCTGCCAATCTTCATACCCAGGCGATCGACGGCGTGATCGAGGTCGATGCCAATGTCGCCAAGGACATGGCGCGCCGCTCGGCGACCGAAGAGGGCATTCTCGTGGGTATCTCGTCCGGCGCGACGCTGGCTGCGATCCTCCAGAAGCTGCCCGACCTGCCCGATGGCACGCGCGTGCTCGGCTTCAACTATGACACGGGCGAGCGCTATCTGTCGGTGCCGGACTTCCTGCCCGAACAGTGAGCGATCCATCTCGGCCGCGCGGCGGCATCCGCGCGGCGCTGATCGCCATAGCCGGCACGGCGAGCGTCGTGCCGGCTTTGCTCGTGGCGAATGCGCCCGCCATTCCCCATGCCCGGCACGGGTCGGACCAACGGCCGACGCGAACGCCGCGCGTCGTGCCACCGGCCGAAATCCCGCCGGTCGAGCCGGTCGCCTTTGTCGACATGAGCCCGGACGAAGCGCGCGCCTATAATGCGGGCATTCCCTTCTCCACCGATCCCAACCCGGCGGCCCGCCCCTTCGTCTTTCGGGGATCGGCGGAGGACAAGGCGCGCGCGCTAGACTGTCTGGCGGCGGGCGTGCTCTATGAGGCGGGCGACGATGCCAAGGGCGAGCAGGCCGTCGCGCAGGTCGTGCTCAATCGCCTCCGTCATCCTGCCTTTCCCAAGACGGTCTGCGGCGTCGTGTTCGAGGGGCAGGAACGCACGACCGGTTGCCAGTTCACCTTCTCGTGCGATGGCGCACTGACCAAATGGCAGCCGCCCGAAGCCGCCTGGAGCCGGGCCCGCGAGATCGCGGCGATGGCGCTGAACGGCAAAGTCTTCCGCCCCGTCGGCCATGCGACCCATTACCATACCGATTGGGTCGTCCCCTATTGGCAGGCGAGCCTGGACAAGGTCGCGGCGGTCGGAAGCCACTTGTTCTTCCGCTGGTCGGGCTGGTGGGGAACGCCACCCGCTTTCAACCGGCATATCGTGCCCGGCGAGCCCGTCATCGCATCGCTCGCCCCCTTCTCCCCCGCCCATCGGGCCGGGGTGGAAGGAACCGCCGAGGCGGGTGCCGCTCTGGCCGAAGGGGCCGCCGTCACCGGCACCGCCACGCCGCTGCCAAACGACACCGACACCTTTCTCATCACCCTGCCCGGCGGCCTGGCCCCCGAGGGGTTCGCGGCCTATGCGCTCGGCCTGTGCGGCACCCGCGCCCACTGCACCGTCATGGCGTGGCGCGACACCGCCGCGACGCCCGAGGCGGTGCCGCTGACCCCGGTCCAGATGGAAACGATGGCGTTCAGCTATCTGCGCGACCCCGAGACGGGCATCGAGCGCACCTTGTGGAATTGCACGCTCTATCCGGCGATGAAGGGCACGCGCTGCATGAAGCGTCAGACGCTGACCGTGCTGCCCATCACGCCGAGCATGACCACGCAGCCCAATGCCGCGCCGACGCCCGCCTTCGGCGACCTGGCCGGCATCCGCCGCGCCAGCGCCGCTCCCGTCGAGGCCAAGCCCCAGCCCTGAGCCGGTCAGTCGCGGTTGGCGTTCAGCAGATCGACGAACTCGGTCAGCTCAGCGATGGCGGCATCGATATCGCGCTTCTGCGCCTGCAGGGCATCGATCTTGGCGGTGCAGCGTGCGACGGTCACCTCGCGCTGCTGGCGCCGGCCATCGTCCAGATCGTAGAGGTCGATCATCTCGCGAATCTCGGCCAGGCTGAACCCCACCCGCTTGCCCCGCAGAATCCAGGCAAGCCGGGCACGGTCGCGCTGCGAATAGATGCGCTGTGTGCCCCGCCGCTCCGGCTGGATCAGGCCCTCGTCTTCGTAGAAGCGCAGCGCGCGCGCCGTGACGCCGAATTCGCCGCACAGTTCGGTGATCGTGTAATCATCCCGTTCACCCTTCAGGGGAACAGTAGCATAGGCGGCGACCTTGGTCATGGTCGCGACGCTAAATACCCTTTACGTCAACGTCAATCGGTGCAAAGCGCTGCGCCGTTCGGACTGCGCAGGGTTCGCGCCTCGGCCACCGATGCACTGACCCGCTCAACGATCAGCGCCGACAGGCTGGCTCGCCCGGTGCATACGGTGCTGCAAGCCGCTGGCAAACCAGCGGGAAATTGGATGCTGTCGCCATCCAGTCGCGCCGAGAAGCGACAGGTCCCCAGGGTGATCTCCAGCGTTCGTCCCGATCGTGCCAGCGTTCCACGCGCGGTGCACCCCTGCCCCTCGCCATAATCGAGCACCACGCCGACGCGCCGGAGCCCATCGCTGCCGCCACCCGACGCCGGCAAAATGCACATGCGATCCGAATCGCGTGCCCAGATGCCGTCGAGCGGGATGCTCGCGGGATCGGCGACCAGCCCGGTCGCGATGCTGGCCGCTTCCAGCCGCTCGCCCGCGGCATTGTCGATCGAATCACCCGAAGGCTGGCAAGCGGTCAGCGACAAGGCCCCTATGAGGATAAGCCGGCATGCACTCACGCCACCGGCACCAGCCCGTCGCCCTCGATCCGCCGGAAGAAGCAGGTTCGTGCGCCCGTGTGACAGGCAGGGCCCGCCGGATCGCAGATCAGCCACACCGCATCCTGATCGCAATCGATCCGAATCTCGGCGACGTTCAGGACATTGTTGGAGCTTTCGCCCTTCTTCCACAAACGCTGTCGGCTGCGTGACCAGAAATGCGCCTGCCCCGTGCTGCGCGTCGCCGTCAGCGCTTCGGCATTCATATGCGCGACCATGAGGATTTCACGAGTGGTGCGATCCGTGACGATCGCCGTCAGCAAACCCTGGTCATCGAATTTGGGGTCGAGCGTCAGCCCGGTGTCGCGTTGGTCGGCCATGGCGGCGGTCTAATCGCAACCGCCGCGCCTTCCAAGTCTCGGCTAACCGTGGTTCCGAATCGCCTTGATCAGCTCGTCCTTATTCATCTTCGACCGGCCCTCGATACCGATCTTGCGCGCTTCGCTCAGAAGATCGCCCTTCGTCCGATCCTCCAGATGCGTCGAGCGGTGATCTAGGCTGCCTTTCGCCTTGGCATTGGCGATGCGGGCCGCCTTCTCCTTGGACTGGCCCTGCTCGCGCAGTTCCTCATACAGCCCGTCATCCTTGATCTGGGCCCCGTGATCGCGCGCCATATGGCATCTCCTGCTTTCGGATCCGAAACGCGGCCTTCGCGAAAATGATCCCGGACATGATGACAAACAGGCGACAAACGCGGATCACATTCCTATATGCGCCCCGTCTGCCCCTTAGTTGCGAACGTTGCGAGCGCCTCTCCCATGCTGACCACCAACCCCTTCGACGACGACAAACTCCGCGAGGAATGCGGCATTTTCGGTGTGTCCGGCGCGACCGGCGCGGCCGCGCTGACCGCGCTGGGTCTCCACGCGCTCCAGCATCGCGGGCAGGAAGCCGCCGGCATCACCAGCTTCGACGGTACGCTGTTCCATACCCACCGCGCCATGGGTCATGTCGCGGGCAATTTCGACCGTGACGACGTGATCCGTGGCCTGCCGGGCGATGTCGCCTGCGGCCATGTCCGCTACTCGACCACCGGCGAAACTGCGCTGCGCAACGTTCAGCCGCTTTACGCCGACCTTTCGACCGGCGGTTTCGCCGTCGCGCACAACGGCAATATTTCCAACGCGATGAAGCTGCGTCGCGAGCTCGTGCGTCGCGGTTCGATCTTCCAGTCGACCAGCGATACCGAGACGATTATCCACCTCGTCGCGACGTCCAACTACCGCACGCTGCTCGACCGCTTCATCGACGCCCTCAAGCAGGTCGAAGGCGCCTATTCGCTGATCGTGATGACGCCCGAGGGCATGATCGCCTGCCGCGATCCGCTGGGCATCCGCCCGCTGGTCATGGGTCGCCTGGACGGCGCGGTGATCTTCGCCTCGGAGACGGTGGCGCTCGACGTGTGCGGTGCGACCTTCGAGCGCGCGGTCGAGCCGGGCGAACTGGTCATCGTTCAGGGCACCGAAATCCGCTCGATCCACCCTTTCCAGGCGGTGAGCCCCCGTCCCTGCATCTTCGAATGGGTCTATTTCAGCCGACCCGATTCGATCGCGGGCGACCAGTCGGTCTATTCGGTGCGCAAGGAAATCGGTGCGCAGCTGGCGATCGAAGCGCCGGTCGACGCCGATCTGGTCATTCCCGTTCCCGATTCGGGCGTCCCCGCCGCGATCGGCTATGCCCAGCAATCGGGCATTCCGTTCGAGCTGGGCATCATCCGCTCGCACTATGTCGGCCGCACCTTCATCCAGCCGGGTGACAAGGTCCGCCATCTTGGCGTCAAGCTGAAGCACAATGCCAACCGCGCGCTGATCCAGGGCAAGAAGGTCGTGCTGATCGACGATTCGATCGTGCGTGGCACCACCAGCCTCAAGATCGTGCAGATGATGCGCGAGGCCGGCGCGGCAGAGGTGCATATGCGCATCGCCAGCCCGCCGACCCGGCATAGCTGCTTCTACGGTGTCGACACGCCCGAGCGCGCCAAGCTGCTCGCCGCCAAGCTCGACCTGGGTGGCATGACCGACTTCATCCATGCCGACAGCCTGTCCTTCGTGTCGATCGAGGGCCTGTACAAGGCGCTGAACGCCGCGCGCGGGGAAAAGCCGAGCTATTGCGATGCGTGCTTCACTGGCGATTATCCGACCACGCTGACCGACCATGACGAAACCGCCACGGTCGACCAGTTCCAGATGCTGGCGGAGCGCGTCGCCTGATGGCGGGCGCGCTTGCCGGCAAGCTGGCGCTCGTGACCGGCGCCAGCCGGGGGATCGGCGCTGCCACTGCCATCGCTCTGGCGGCGGAAGGCGCGCATGTCGTCCTGACCGCGCGGACGCCGAAGGGGCTGGAAGAGGTTGAGGAGACCATCTTCAACGCCGGTGGTGCCGCCACCATCGCACCGCTCGACCTGACGGAGAATGAGTCGATCGGCCGGTTGGCCGGCGCGATCGGCGAGCGCTGGCAGGCACTGGACATCATGGTGCTGAATGCCGGGATGCTGGGATCGCTGGCCGCCGTGCCGGCGATCGACCCCAAGGAATTCGCCCGCGTCCTGACCTTGAACGTCAGCGCCCAGGGTGCGTTGATCGCCGCCTTCGACCCCATGCTGCGCCGTTCGGCCGGGGCACGGGTCATCGGCGTGACCTCATCGGTGGGCCGCAATCCGCGCGCCTATTGGGGGGCCTATGGCGCGTCCAAGGCGGCGTTCGAGACGCTGCTCGGCGCCTATGGAGATGAAACGGCGGACATCAGCGCGATCCGCACCGCTATCGTCGATCCGGGCGCGACCCGGACCCAGATGCGGGCCAAGGCCTATCCCGGGGAAGATCCCGCGTCCGTCAAGGCCCCCGAAGTGGTGGCGGAACGGATCACCGCGCTCGCGATCGAAGGCTTTGCGCCGGGGCATTTCGAGCGGGTGGGGTGAAAGCGTTGGGGCCTGGGCTTCAACTTCGCTCAGCCTGAACGGCTGGAGGGAGAAGCCCTACACCCCAAACCCCGTTCAGGCTGAGCGAAGTCGAAGGCCAAGGGAAACCCTCACCGCAACGTCGCGATGATCCCCGCCATCTCGAACACCGTACCCTGTGCGTCGAGCGATAACCCCCGCGCCGCGCCCGCCAAATCCTGCGCCGCCGCATAGGCCTCCAGCGCCACCTTCAGCCTCGTTCCCGAACGCCCGCGCGCCTGACCAGCGATGAATGCCGGCACCCGGTCCAGAAACGCTTCATACCGCGCCTGCGCTGCCTTGCCCGCCAGCGCCTTGGCCAGCTTGACCCGCTCGGCATTGCCGGGGTCGCCGCTCTCGGCGATCCGCGCGATGGCTGTATCCAACCCGGCGATATCCAACCCCGCAAAGCGCAAGGCCCGCCCCGGCGCGCCCTCGGCGACCGCGACCAGTGCGGCGATCTCGCCCTCATCCGCCTCGGGCAGTTGCTGGCGCAACACGTGCGCGACATCGGTATCCGACAAGCGCTCGAAGCGTAGCAACCGACACCGCGATCGAATGGTCGGCAGCAACCGCCCCGGCGCATGGCTGACCAGCAGGAACACAGTTCCCGCCGGCGGCTCTTCCAGATTCTTGAGCAGCGCGTTCGCCCCACCCCGCTCCAGATCATCGATCGCATCGATCAGCACGACCCGCGCCGGCCCCATGGCGGGAGCGGTAGCGAACATGGGTTGCAGCGTACGGACCTGCGCGATGGTGATCGACCGCGCCAGATCCTGATCGGGCTTCTCCACATCCTTGGGCAGACGCGCGAGCACGCGAAAATCGGGATGCGATCCCGCCTCGATCAACCGGGCGGTCGGATGATCGGCCGGCACGGCCAGACCGGGGGGCAAGCCCCCCTGCCCGCTCGCCCTGGCCAACAGCCGCGTCGCCGCCGCGCGCGCGAAGCTCGCCTTGCCCACGCCTTCCGGTCCGGCGATCAGCCAGGCATGGTGCAGCTTGGCACCCCCCAGCGCGGCGGCAAAAGCGGCCTGGCCTGCGTCATTGCCGACCGGCAGGTTCACGGGTTTCAGCCGAACAGCGAGGTCAGCCCGGACCAGGCTCGGCCGAAAAAGCCCGCTTCGCTGACATCCTTGTCCGCCACCAGCGGCAGGCGCTGTGCGGGCATGTCGGGTGAATTGATGACGAGGTCGGCGATATGCTGGCCGGCCTTGATCGGGGCCTTGATCGGGCCCTGATAGACGACCTTGGCGCTCATCTGCGGGTCGAGGCCGGCGGGCAGCGTGACGGTCAGCTGGCGCGGGGCGACCAGGCCGACGCTGCTCGACGATCCCATCTGGACCTCCGCATCGGCGACCTTCTTGCCCTGTGCCACGACCGGCTTGGCCTGCCAGGCGCGGAAGCCCCAGTTCATGAACTTGACCGATTCCTCGGCACGCGCGTTCGAGCTGGTCAGCCCGGCCATCACCATCACCAGACGACGGCCATTCTGCTCGGCCGAACCGGTGAAGCCATAGCCGGCCTCTTCGGTATGGCCCGTCTTCAGACCATCGGCCCCCGCCACGCGACCCAGCAGCGGATCGCGGTTCGCCTGGGTGATGGCGTTGCCGCCCATCGTCTTGCCCCAGGTGAAGTCACGGCGCGAATAGAATTGCTTGTAGAGCTTGGGGAAGTCCTGGATCGTGTGCTCGGCCAGGTCGGCCAGATCCCGCGCGGTCACATAGGTGACGCCGCCGTCGGGCCAGCCATTCGAAGTGCCGAAATGGCTGTTGGCCAAGCCGATCTGCTTGGCGGTGCGGTTCATCCGCTCGACGAAATTCTGCTCGGTGCCGGCGATATGCTCGGCCAGCACGACACAGGCGTCGTTACCCGACAGGGTGACGATGCCGTACAACAGGTTCGCGACGCTGACCTGTTCGTTGGGCGACAGGAACATGGTCGATCCGGCCTGGGGCCCATGCCACTTGGCCCAGGTTTCGGGCTGGACGGTGACCATGTCGTCGAGCTTCAGCTGCCCCTTCTTGATCAGGTCGAAGGCAACATAGACGGTCATCATCTTCGCCATCGAGGCAGGCGGCATGCGGCGATCGGCATCGCGCTGGAACAGGATCGCGCCCGAGGACAGGTCCTTCATGAACGCGACGGGCGCGGTCGTCTGAAATTCCGGGGCAGCGGCGATCGAGGGATGGGCCAGCGCGACAAGAGCGAGCGGGGCGGCGAGCGATGCGAACAACGTCTTCATGGGTGTTCCGTGACCAAAGGGCGGGAGGAGGTCAATCCTGATGCAGGACGCAGGCATCGTCATAGCCCGCCTGCACGGCCGCGTCACGCAGCGCTTTTGCCGAATTCGCATCCAGCGACGCCCGCTCGACGCGCCAGACCCGGCCGACATGCTCGGCACGGGCATCGAACCGGTGGGCCAGCGCCTGGGCGCGCACCTGGCTGGTAAAGCTGGCGATCTGAACGCGGTAGGTGCCGGCGGCATCCAGCTTGATGGGCTTGGCGACGGGGGGCACCGCACTGGCGCCCGCCAGGATCAGGCCGGGATTGTCGGTGCCGGGCTTCAGCGCGCGGAGCCGGATATTGGCGACCGCGCGGCGATTGGTCCCGAGCAGCCGCGCCGCGCCCAGCGACAGGTCGGCCACGCGGTCCGCGCGGCCCGGCCCCCGGTCGCCGACACGCGCGACAATGGTGCGGCCGGTATCGACGTCCGTCACCTCGACCATCGATTCGAGCGGTAGCGTCCGGTGCGCGATCATCACATCGTCCGGGTTGAACCGCTTGCCGGTCGCCGTGCGCCGGCCCGCCAGTTCATGCCCGTACCAACTCGCGCGGCCCGTCGCCTGATAGCTGCCATAGCGCGCCGCCGGAGCCTCATCCGCGCCGGTCGCTGCGGCCGGCGTCGCCAGTATCGCGGCCAGCGCCGCGACGAGGATAGGCTCAACCCGCAATCGCATCGGCCAGCAACCCCACCGACAGGGCGTAGAAATTGGAGCAGTTGTAATCCAGGATGACCCGGTAATTGCCGGTCAACAGATAGGCGGTCGCCCCCTGGCCATCAGGCTCCATCAGCGTGGCCAGCACATTGTCGCCGGGCCAGGCCGCGCCCTGCGGCACGATGCCCAGCGCACGCCACTCGGCCATGGTGCGCCAGCTGCTATGCCGCTCGAACACGCGGGGGCAGCGCGGGCTGACCAGCCGGTTCTGGACCATCGACCGATTGAAGCCGGCGGGCACGGTGACCGCAAAGCCCCAGGGCTGTCCCGCCCGCCAGCCGGCATTGACGAAATAATTGCCGATCGAGGCCAGCGTATCGGCCTCGCTGTTCCAGATATCGGCGCGGCCATCGCCATCGCCGTCGCGCGCCAGGCGCAGATAAATGGAGGGCAGAAACTGCGGATTGCCCGTCGCCCCGGCCCAGCTGCCCTTCAGCTGTGATCGCGAAACGCCGCGATCCATCATCTTCATCGCGGCGATGAACTCACCCTCGAACAGCGGGCGGCGGCGGCCTTCATAGGCCAGGCTCGCCAGCGAGCGGATCAGGTCGAAATTGCCGGTATAAGAGCCGTAATTGGTCTCATGCCCCCAGATCGCAACCATGATCGATTCGGGGACCCCCGTATCGCGCTCGATCCGCGACAGACGGGGACGCTGCGCCAGATATTTGCTCCGCCCCCGGCTGATCCGCGCGGCGTCGACATGCGCGGCCTTATAAGGGGCAAACGGGCTGAACCCGCTATTGGCGGGGCCGCCCGGCTGACGCCGATCGAGCTCGATCACCCGCGAATTCAACGTCAGTGTCGGCAGCACCGAATCCAGCGTCGCGCGGCTGACACCCTGCGCCAGTGCGGTCGAGCGGACCTGTTGCAGATAGCTTTGGAAGCCGGCCTCATCCTGCGCGAACGCCGGCGTGCTGCCGATCAGCAGCGCCAAAGTCGAAAAAATGCCAAGGCGCATCCCGCGCCGGGTAAGGTCCCCCCACATGCGACGGTGTTTGCCATAGCGAGGCCGCATCCGGAACCTCACGTCACCGCAACGAAGGCACGATCAGCCGCTGGTCTGGAGGGGATCGCTTGGCGCCGGTGGCGGGTGGAGTGGGATTCGAACCCACGGAACGGTTACCCGTTCGCCAGTTTTCAAGACTGGAGCCTTCAACCACTCGGCCATCCACCCGTCCGTGCGCGCTCCCATGCGCAAGAAACGGCGCTTCTTCAAGTCCCCAGACCTTCAAGTTTCCAGCGCGGAGATAAGGGGGGTGCGGTCTTTCGAACACCGTTCCCGCTAGCGATAGCGGCCCATCGTCACCTTCAGCACGACCGGGCGATCCACGATGTTGATGCCGTAATCGGTCTGGTCACCGTTCCACACGCGCTCCATCACCCAGCCGCCGCCCGAAAAATGGCCTTCCTCCACACGCACGACCATGGCGCTGGGGTCCGGCTTGGCGGGCTCGAAGCGCACCCGGACATGGTCGCCGATCAGGAGGAACTCGCTCGTCGAAAGATGCAGCACCGCGACGCCACCGATCGGCTCTTTCGCCCAGGGGGCGGGTTCCGATTTCAGCCAACTCCAGCTCTTCTCCCCGAACTGCCACTCGCCGAAGCTGGCGCGGATGCTCCAGTCGCCCATCACGGTCTGGCGGTCCGACCCATCATCGGGCCGCGCGGAGCCCCAACTCTCGTGCGCGAAGGACAAACGGGCCCAGTCGCGCATCACCCCGGTCATGGCCCGATAGGGCTTGGCAAAGGCGTCCAACGTCTCTGTATCCAGCGCCTTGGCGCCGAGCGGATAGTTGAAGAAGCCCGTGTCATCCATGCCGAACGGCGCAAAGCCGATCGCGCCGTGCCCCAGCGCTTCGTAGAAATAGCGCGCAAAGTCCCGCGCATTGCCGATCTCCGGCACCAGCAGCGGATTGTCGGGACGCGCATAGGCCTTCAGATACAGGGCGACGTTGCCGCTGGCGCGGTCATAGATATCGGGCGCGGCGGCGTCGATCGCGGGAGCCGCCGCCTTCCAGATGTCGAGCACATCCTGTTGCGGCCCGCCGCTGGCGACGCCGTCCGGGTCGGGCACGTTGGAGGGTCCCGCCAGCGCGGCGTTGACATAGATGGGCAGCGGCTTCACCGCCTTGCCGGCGGCCGCGATCTCATCGACGAAGCGTGCGGTGTACCAGGTGTTGAAGGCCCGGTCGGCCTGGGCCTCGAATACTGCCGACCAGGTGCCCGGTGGCTTGCCCAGCTTCTTGATCAGTTCCCCCGGAACCGGCCCCGCGAACAGCGCCTGCGCCCGCTCCCCGAAATCGCGGGGATTGCGATAGCTGCCGACCTCATTCTCCGCCTGCACCATGATGACGGTGTTCTGCGGATCATGCTCCTTCAGATAGGTCATCAGCCGCACAAAGGCCCGCTTGTCCGCCTCCAGCGTCGATCGGAACATCGGCGACAGGACATAATGATCCTTGCCATCGCGTGTCTTCATCCGGGGGAAGCGGCGATTGTCGAGCTTGACCCAATCGGGGGTATAGCCGGGCGAGGTGTTCTTCCAAGTGCCGAACCAGAGCAGCACCACCCGCTTGTCATGCGCGCGCGCCTGATCGAGCAGGGTCTGGACGAAGCCGAAATCGAACTGCCCTTCGCGCGGCTCGATCTGCTGCCAGGCGACCGGGATTTCGATCGTGTTGGCGTGGAGCCTGTCGAGCACGGGCCAGACCTGTGGCAAGGCGCTGGCATAGTTGCTGGAATTGTTGACCTGCGCGCCCAGCATCAGGAAGGGCTGGCCATCGACCATTAGCGCATGGCGGCCACCGCGTGAGACGATATGCGGAACCTCGGCCGCCTGCGCCAGACAAGGCCCCGTCAGCCCCAGCGTGGCGAGCACGCCCATGATTGCCAGACGCACAGCCCCGTCCCTCCCCTGATCGGCATTCGCGATGCCCCGATCGCTCTGTGCACGCGACCGTGACGCCGATCAACCACGGCGCTTTGTGGGAAGCCTCAATCCTGCGACGCGCGGGATCACCACGCCGATGGCGGCTATCCGTGCTTATGTCCCCTCCGGGTCTTCGTCGCCGCTCGAACACCGATGCACGAGCCGGCAGACAGTTCCCGAAAAAAACCCGCTCACCCGTTTCGTGACGTCAGGCGGCCAGCTCGCGATCCGCGATGGCCGATGGCAGAGCCGCCAGCCGATAATCCGCCGCGATCCGCATGATGTCGGACGGGGTGAAGACGGCGTCGAACGGGTATTCGTGTGCGCCACCCTCGCGCCAGCCATCGGCATCGTCCATCCGCACCGGCCGCCCGTTCATCAGGCCCACCCAATGTGCCAGCAGCACATCGAGTTCGCGAAAGCCATTCGATGTGACGCGGGCACGGACCGCACGGTGCAAGCTGGAGACGGGCGGGCGATCAGCGGCCCATAAGGGGGCGATCCGGTCCTCCAATGCACCGATACCATCCATCAGCGCCCGGTGCGTTCGCATCCGTTCCTGCGCGCTCACCATGGTTGAAGGCTGGCGCAAAGGCACCCTCGTCGATGACGATCGAATGACTGCATCCTGATGCTCCGGCGGACAAGCGGGAGCACATGGGTCTCTCAGTCGCCAGCGCTTGCGGTCGTCAAACCGGCGATAAAGCGGGGTAGCACAGGCGGCTCAGGCCGTCGCCGATTTTCTCCCAAGGCCCGGACGCGCGGAAATTTGCCGCTAACATGAATAATCTGACACAAAAATGGCGGGCGCGCGTTATCGCGGAGAATGACGCCAAACCCCTTGGTCCTGTGTACCCCCGACGGCTTGATCGACGGAAAACACGCCGATGACGGGTGTAACGCTACCAACCAAGGGAGAGCCAGCGGGTGGCCGACGAGACATCGAAAAATAAGGACTTTTCCCTCTCCCGGCGCGGAGTCATGGTCGGTGGTGCCGCCACCGCCATGGCGGCCTCGACCCCGTCGGATGCCCAGACCAGAAAGACAGCCATGCCACCCGATCCCGCCACCATGCCCGTCGCATTGAAGGTGAATGGCAAGGATCGGCGGCTTGTGGTCGATCCCCGCACGACGCTGCTCGATGCCCTGCGCGAGCATCTTCATCTCAGCGGCACCAAGAAGGGTTGCGATCACGGACAATGCGGCGCCTGCACCGTTCTGGTGAACGGGCAACGGATCAATAGCTGCCTCAGCCTGGCGCTTCAGCATGACGGCGACGCGATCACCACGATCGAAGGGCTCGGCACGCCCGAGAAGCTCCATCCGATGCAGGCGGCCTTCGTTCGGCATGACGGCTATCAATGCGGTTATTGCACCCCCGGCCAGATCTGCTCGGCGGTCGCCGTGCTCGACGAAATCCGCGCCGGTGTGCCGAGCCACGTCCAGGCCGACTTGATGGCCAAGCCTCGCCCCAGCGATATCGAGATGCGAGAGCGGATGAGCGGCAATATCTGTCGCTGCGGCGCCTATTCCAACATTGCCGAGGCCATGACAGAAGTGGCGGGGGCCAAGGTCGCAGGAGCCAAGGCATGAAGGCCTTCACCTATGAGCGCGCCAAGGATGTGGTAGCCGCGGCGCGCGCCGCGACGCGGCCGGGTGCCAAATTTCTGGCCGGCGGGACTAACTTACTCGATTTGATGAAGATCGAGGTGGAGACGCCCACGCATCTGATCGATGTCCAGGATTTGGGGCTCGATCGGATCAGCAAGACCGACGACGGCGGACTGCGGGTCGGGGCCTTCGTCACCAACACCGCCCTCGCCGCAGATGAGCGGATCCGGCGCGACTATGGCGTGCTGTCGCGCGCGATCGTCGCGGGGGCGAGCGGGCAGTTGCGCAACAAGGCGACGACGGCGGGCAATCTGCTCCAGCGAACCCGATGCCCCTATTTCTACGACACCAACATGGCCTGCAACAAGCGCCGGCCGGGTTCGGGATGCAGCGCGATCGGCGGTTATTCGCGCCAGCTCGCGGTGGTCGGCACCAGTTCCCATTGCATCGCGACCAACCCCAGCGACATGGCGGTCGCCATGCGGTTGCTGGACGCGCGCGTGGAGACGGTGATCCCGGACGGACAGACCCGCGCCATTCCCATCGCCGACTTCCATCGCCTGCCCGGCGACACGCCACATATTGAAACCGTGCTTCAGCCGGGCGAGCTGATCACAGCGGTCGCCCTGCCCCGCCCGCTGGGTGGCCAGCATTTCTATGAAAAGGTTCGCGACCGCGCCTCCTATGCCTTCGCCTTGGTGTCAGTCGCGGCGGTGGTCCAGAAGGGCGGCAGCGGCCGCGTCGCGGTCGGCGGGGTCGCGCATAAGCCCTGGCGGGTCGAAGCGGCGGATACGGCCCTGCCCCATGGCGCCAAGGCCGTGTCGGCCCGGCTGTTGGCCGATGCCAAGCCGACCGAGGATAATCAATTCAAGGTCCCGCTCGTCGAACGGACGATCGCGGCCGTTATCAGCCAGGCGAAGACCGCATGAAATTCATCGAGCCGGCAGGCACCAACCCCATCGACCGCATGACCGTGGTCGGTCGCGCGCAGGACCGGATCGACGGGCCGCGCAAGACCACCGGAACCGCGCCCTATGCCTATGAACGCCATGCCGATGCGCCCGACGCCGCTTATGGCTGGATCATCGGATCGGCCATTGCGAAGGGGCGTATCCGCAGCATCAACTTGGACGATGCGCGCGGCGCGCCGGGTGTGCTCGGCATCGTCACCGCCGCCAATGCCGGGCCGTTGGGCAAGGGCAATTTCAACACCGCCAAGCTGCTCGGCGGCCCCGAGATCGACCATTATCACCAAGCGATCGCGATCGTCGTCGCCAAGACCTTCGAACAGGCGCGCGCGGCCGCTAACCTGATTCGGGTCGATTATGATCGTGCGACTGGCAGCTACGACCTCGACGCCGCGCTGAAGACTGCGCCGCTTGTCGGCGGCGACAGCAACGAGGGCAGCAAGGCCCCCGCCGCCGACCGGGTGGGTGATTTCGAACGCGCCTTTGCCGCCGCGCCGGTGACGCTCGACGCGCACTATACCACGCCCGACCACAGCCATGCGATGATGGAGCCCTTCGCCTCCACCGCCATGTGGAAGGGCGATGAGCTGTCGATCTGGACGTCCAACCAGATGATCGACTGGGGTCGCGGCGATCTCGCCAAGACGCTGGGCATCGCCAAGGACAAGATCCGCTTCATGTCGCCCTATGTCGGCGGCGGCTTTGGCGGAAAGCTGTTCCTGCGCGCCGATGCGATCATGGCGGCCTTGGCGGCGCGCGAAGTCGGGCGTCCGGTCAAGGTCGCGATGCAGCGGCCGTTGATGGCCAACAACTCCACCCACCGCCCGGCCACCCGCCAGCGTATCCGGATCGGGGCCGCCAAGGACGGCACAATCCAGGCGATCGCGCATGAGAGCGGCTCAGGCGACCTGCCCGGCGGCGGCCCCGAAACCGCTGTCAATCAGACGCAGCTTCTCTATGCCGGCCCCAACCGGCTGACCGCGATGCGGCTGGCGGTGCTCAACCTTCCCGAGGGCAATTCAATGCGCGCGCCGGGCGAGGCCCCCGGCATGATGGCGCTCGAGATCGCGATGGACGAAATGGCCGAGAAGCTGGGCATGGACCCCGTCGCCTTCCGCGCGAAGAACGACACGCAGGTCGATCCACAAAAGCCCGATCGCCGCTTCTCGCAGCGCCAGCTCGTCCGCTGTCTGGAGGAAGGCGCCCAGCGTTTCGGCTGGTCGCGTCGCAATGCCAAGCCGGCCCAGGTTCGCGACGGGCGTTGGCTGGTCGGCATGGGCATGGCCGCGGCCTTTCGCAACCATATCAACCGCCGCTCGGGCGCGCGGGTGACGCTCCAGCCCAATGGTCATGTTCTGGTCGAGACCGACATGACCGATATCGGCACGGGCAGCTATACGATCATCGCGCAGACCGCCGCCGAGATGATGGGTGTGCCGCTCGATCAGGTCGAGGTGCGGTTGGGCGATTCGGCCTATCCGGTGTCGGCCGGATCAGGAGGCCAGTTCGGCGCCGCCAACGCGACCGCCGGCGTCTATGCGGCCTGTGTCCGCCTACGCGAGGCGGTGGCGCAGAAGCTGGGGTTCAACTCGGCCGATATTGCCTTTGCCGATGGACAGGTTTCCGGCGGCAACCGCGCCGTTTCCCTGCGCGAGGCGGTGGCGTCCGGCCCCTTGACCGCCGAGGACAAGATCGAATTTGGCGATCTGGGCAAGACCTATCAGCTATCGACCTTCGGCTCGCATTTCGTCGAAGTCGGCGTCGATGCCTATACCGGCGTGGTGCGTCTACGCCGGATGCTCGCGGTATGCGCCGCCGGGCGTATCCTCAACCCCAAGGCGGCGCGCAGCCAGGTGATCGGGGCGATGACGATGGGCGTCGGGTCGGCGTTGATGGAGGAACTGGCTGTCGACAAGCGCTTCGGCTTCTTCGTCAACCATGATCTCGCCGGCTACGAAGTCCCCGTCCATGCCGACATCCCACATCAGGAGGTGATCTTCCTGGAGGAAGCCGATGACAAGGCCAATCCGATGAAGGCCAAGGGCGTGGGCGAACTCGGGCTGTGCGGTGTCGGCGCGGCGGTGGCCAATGCCGTGTATAACGCCACGGGCGTGCGCATCCGGGACTATCCGTTGACGCTGGAGAAGCATCTAGATCGCCTGCCGGAGATGGCCTGACACTGATCTGGTCGAGTGGACCTGAGTGAGGCCTGCTCGACCGGCCGTCTATCAACGGCCCGTCTTCCCCGAGGCTGGGCTTTGGAATGCTGACGAACCAGTATCGCTTGGGATATGCCGCCGTGCAAGGATCCCTATCGCGCGGAAGGTTCATCATGCCTGGTCATGTTGTACGACGTGTCTTTGGCCAAGCCCTTATGGCTATGGCCATCCTCGGCGCGAGCAAAAGCGCCTCTGCAACGCAGGTTGCTGACCTGTCTTGGATGGCGGGCCATTGGCTGGAATGCTCCCCTCGCGGCGAAGCAGCCGAGACATGGACCGACGATCGCGGCGGGGTGATGCTGGGCATCAGCAAATCGATCCGCAATGGCCGTACCAGTTGGGAATGGTCCCGCATCGATCGCACACCGGAAGGGATTGCATTCCTGGCCAGTCCCCAAGGGCAGCAGCCCACGGCCTTCAAGGCGGTGGCGATCGCCAAGGGAAAAGCGGTGTTCGAAAATCTCGATCATGATTTTCCGCAACGGGTTATCTACATCCGTAAGGGTGACAATCTGACCGGCCGGATCGAGGGGATCGCCGAGGGCAAACAGCGCGCCGCCGAATGGCATTACCGGCTTTCGCCGCTCAACGCGACCTGTCCCGCCGATCCTCTTCTGGACAAGCCGCTGCACTGACCTCGATCGGCGCTTATCCTCAAGACCGCTAGACGCCGTAGAGGATCGGCAATTTCGAGAACTGCGGGAGCGAGTTTCGCATCGGATAGCCCGTTCCTCGACCAGAAGTACGATGCACCGCGAAAAGCGAGATCGCTGTGCTCGGGTCTCTCGCGGGGATCAAGGCGATCCTGCCCGGCCTACCCGCACGGCACTGCGCTGGCACCCGGCTAATTCCGCACCAATGGGGCGAAACGCTCCATGAACCGCACTCCGCACAGCATTGGCGACTATGACGCCGTGATGGATCCGCTCCACACGGCCGGACAGATCAAGAGCGGAAACCATCCGGGCGTTCCGGCCAAGGCGGCGCAGGCGCTGCTCGCTCTGATCGAGGCCGAGGCCCCGCCGACGCCGCTGTTCTTGGACGACGATAATTTAGGATGGGCCGATCAGAAGCGCGATGCGATGAAGATAGAATGCCGCTGGGCGCTGCTCACCCCCTATCCAATCAGCGCTTTGCCTCGAAAATGCCCCCGGGGAGCAGGAGCCGCCGGCCGATCCAGCCATGGTCTGCCCGCCCCAGGCTATAACGCAGATTTGATTGGGATTTTACCCATGTTCGCGGATGCTGCGGGTTTCGCCCGGCAAGCTTTTTCCCGCTTGCTCCGACAAAAATCCCCCGGCAAACAGATTGGATAGCAGGATAGGGCGATGATGTGGGCATCGTCTTCCCGGACCACTTATCGGCGCCGGGTCGAGGGGGAAATTTGCGGTGATCCATGACGCGTTCGACAGCTTCTGGCGGACCGCCACAACAATATTGTCGCCCCATGGTCCCGCCACTGCGGGTGCCGCGTCCAGCTACGTACCAGGCGATTACAGCATCCATTTCTTCCTGCAATTGGCGGTGATCCTGTTCGCCTGCCGCATCGTCGGCTGGCTGGGGCAGAAATTCCTCGCGCAACCGCCGGTGGTGGGAGAGATGATCGCCGGCGTGGTACTTGGCCCCTCGCTCCTCGGACTGGTCTGGCCCGAATTGCAGGGCGCGATTTTTCCCAAGGAGACGCGCAACGTCCTTTACGCCGGCGCGCAATTGGGCGTGGCGCTCTACATGTTCTTGGTCGGCCTGACGCTACGGCTCGACCATTTCGAGTCCAAGGCGCGCAGTGCCATGGCCGTATCGGCCTCGGGCGTCGTCGCGCCTTTCCTGATAGCCTTGCTCATCACGCCTTGGCTGCTGACCGTGCCCGGGCTGTTCGCGCCGGGAATCAGCCAAGCCAATGCCTCGCTGTTCATGGGTGCCTGCATCGCGCTGACCGCCTTTCCGATGCTGGCGCGGATCATCAACGAGCGCGGGCTCGCGAACAGTCCGCTCGGCACGCTGTCGCTGGCGGCAGGGGCGTTCGATGATGCCGCATCCTGGTGCGTGCTGGCGGTGGTGCTGGCCACCTTCGGCGGGGGCAGCGGCGTCGCGATCCTCGCGATCGGCGGCGCAATTCTCTATGTCGGCTTTCTGCTGCTGTTCGGCCGCCGCCTCTTTGCCCCGCTTGGCCGCGCGGTCGAGGCGCGGGGAGAGATGTCGACCAACGTCCTCGCCATCACGTTGATGGCCTTTTGCGTGTCGGCGTTCATCATGGACGCGATCGGGGTTCACGGCATTTTCGGCGGCTTCATCCTCGGCGTCTTCATGCCGCGCGGGCTGTTCGTCACCGAGTTGAAGAAGAAGGTCGAGCCGCTGGCGGTCGTCCTGCTGCTCCCGATGTTCTTCACCTATTCGGGGCTGAACACGCGGATGGACATGGTCAATTCGGCACCGCTGCTGCTGATCGCGATCGTCATCCTGATCGCCTCAGTCGCGGCGAAGTTCGGCGCCTGCTATCTCGCCGCGCGCGCATGTGGCGAGGACAACCGGACGGCGCTGGGGATCGGCGCGCTGATGAACTCGCGGGGCCTGATGGAACTCATCATCATCAATATCGGGTTGCAGAAGGGCATTATCGGGCCGACGCTATTCTCCATGCTGGTACTGATGGCGATCGTCACCACCATGATGGCCAGTCCGCTGTTCGAACTCGTCTATGGACGAAAGGCCCGCGTCGTCGGCGAGATGGAAGCGCTGGGCTCGGCTGCCACCTGATCCGGGCGGGGACAGATCGGGACGCCCCCCTCTGAAAGCTGATGACGTCATTGCATACGTCGCCCCCGACCAGTCGATGAGAGCATATCGGGCGGTTCCGTTGATGGTCACCCCAACGCAGGCTGGGTCGCTGAGTAGTTAAAGCTGAATGCCCAGCCCCGCTGGGATGACGGATCCGATTTGGCGCTCAATGTCCCGAAACGCACGCCAATAAAAAAGGCGGCCGAAGCCGCCTTTTGCTGAAACGACACCGATCGGATCGACCGGTGCCGCTATCCGCGAAGGATCAGGCCGCCTTCTTGCGACGACGGCGCGAGGCAGCGATCAGGCCACCGATGCCAGCGCCGAACAGGGTCAGCGTCGCCGGCTCCGGCACCGAGGTCGGGTGCGAGTTGAAGAAGGCGACATTGTCGAGTTCGAAAGCGGTCCCGGTCGACAGGAACTGCAGGCCGCCGATCCGTGCACCGGTCAGGCTGTCCAGCGTGTAGGTGACGTACTGGTTGTACTTCGGATTGTTATAGTCGTTGAAGGAGTTGTTGGCCCCGGGTGCCGCGAAATCCAGGCCGCTGATCGTCTTGATGATCCGGTTGGCGGTATCGAGCACGTTGAGCGTGTTGAAGGTATCGGCCGAACCCCAATAAAGGCTGACGCTGTCATAACCGACCGAATTGTTCGATTTCAGCGTCGCGCTCTGATTGGCGTTGACCATGAGATACTGGGTCGTGTCGCCCAAGGGGGGGCTGTAGCCATTGGCCGCGCCGGTCACGAGTTGACCTCCCACCAGCGAGAAGCCGGTCGGCAGGTTGGTCGCACCAGGAGTGCCGTTGCTGTTGAAGTCGACCAGGGTCGCGCCCGCCGGGGCCGGCTGGTCATAGGCGACATTGGTCATGCCGGCCGTCGCCGCCGTCGATACCAGCGCGCCGGCCACGATGCCCGCCGCCGCCATCTTCTTCATCATACCCGCCATCATCGTTCTCCCTGTTATCTGTCAAACCCGACCCAGATCGTCCTGGATGGCAGGCCGGTCACGCACGCCCGGCCATCATCTCGATCCGCGCCGCTACGATCGTAACGGCGCGAGGCGCTTCCTTCAGGCGGCCTGCCGGCGGCGGCGACGCGCCACCCCGACCAGACCCGCCAGACCCGCGCCGAAGAGTGCGATCGAGGCCGGTTCCGGCACCGCCGCCGGCGAGGCATTGCTGAATGCAATATCGTCGACCTCGAACGCCCAGCCATTGCTGTTCGGCGAGGTGAAGCGCAGGCCGCCGATCTGCTGACCGCTATTGGGGTCGAGCGAATAGGTGACGTAGCGGTTCGTGCTAAAGTCGAGCAGCGAACGGTTCGACAGCAGGTTGGAGCCGGTGATCGAGGTGATCACGTTGCCGAAGATGTCCAGAACATCGAGGACGTTCGAGGTGTCCATCGAGCCCCAGTTCAGGCCGACGCTGCCATAGCCGAAGCGCTTGTCGGCGGTCAGCGTGGTCGAGGCATTGGGCAGGGTCGCCAGGAAGTTGGTCGAGTCTCCGGCCGGGGCCAGATACTTCCAGTTGCCGATGCTGGGGTCCCAAACCGACGAGGTCGCGATCGTACCACCTTGCAGCGAGAAGCCGTTCGGCAACTGCGAACTGTCGAACGTCACCACCGTCGAGCCGGCCGGCACATTGCGCTGCGCCGTATAAAAGTCATTGGCCGTGCTGGTTACCGTGCCCGGTGCCGCCTGGGCCGAAGTCGCGCCGAGAGCGACGGCGGCGACCGAAAGCAGGAAGGTGGTGAACTTGAGCATCGATCGTCCTTCGAAACTTAAACCATAGGCGACTCGGCACCATCATGATGAAGCCGTTATATCGCGCACCCCATTGTTATCGCACCCGGTAAAAATCCGGACAATAACCTTCCGCGTCAGCGGCTTGCCAGAATCTGTTCCAAGATAAGACATGGATTTTCGGGTGATTTCCCCCTTTTACGCTATGGCAAGGCGAATCGCAGGATAGGCTTTGCCGACCAATGAGCAGGGATCGATCAATGAAACGGCGTAAATTCTTCGTCATCGCGGGCATCGTGCTCGTCTTGGCCGTTCTGGCCTTCATCGCGATGGCGCTGCTGCGACGTCCGGCGGATAAGCCGGTCGTGACGCCGGTTTTTGTCGAACGCCCCACTCCCGCCGCCGATCCGACGGTCGCCAAGGCCGCCGCCGCCAAGGCACCGGGCGACGCCGCCGCGCAGAAGCAGCTCGGCGACGCGCTCCTCGCCAAGCGCCGCTTCGACGAGGCGGCGACGGCCTATCGCGCCTCGCTGGCGATCGATCCCAACCAGTCGACGGCCTGGTCGGCATTGGGCGAAACGCTGATGCAGACGACGAAGTCGAGCGACGTCAACCTGCCCCCGCAGGCCGCCGATGCTTTCCGCAAGGCCTTGGCGCTCGATCCGCGCGACGCGCGGGCGCGCTTCTATTTCGCGATGGAGAAGGACTTCAAGGGTCAGCATGACGAGGCGATCGGCGAATGGCTGCAACTGCTGCGCGAAGTGCCGGCCGGCTCGGACGCCGACGAGGCGATCCGCTCCACCCTTGCCGCCTCGATCAAGCGTAACATCCAGTTGATCCGTCAGGCCGCCGACGAGGCCGGCCGCGCCCAGCCGCGTTACAAGTCCACCAAGTCCTGATCGAATCCTGATTGGCCAAAAGGGCGCGGGCGGTCATCCGTCCGTGCCCTTTTTCATGTCTTCCATGATCTGCCGCCAATCGTCTCATGTGAGCGGTATACCGATGGCCTCTCTTCTGGCCCCTGCCATAGCCGGACCGCTGACGTTGATCTAAAGCAAACCCCTATTTTTTCATTGTTTAATCCAAAATTTCGGCCCAGATTGACCGTTATCGGAGGCGGTAGCCGCCCCGTATAGGTGGGTTGGCGAAGCGTTAGGCGCCAAGCTTTTTTGCGCCGTTCCCGCCTATAAAAATGATAGCGCTATCGCGTACAAGGAGGGGTAATGCTGAAACGGATAGGGTTTACCTTGTTGACGTCGGCCAGCCTGTTGGCCAGCGCCCATGCCCTGGCCCAATCGCTGACGGTCACGCCGGCCGAAACGCTGGAGACTCAAGGGCTGACCGTGATGGTCGACCAGAATCAATTCAGTCCGATCTTCTTCGATGAGAAGAATGCCGGCATCCAGATCGTGCTGCATGGCGAACGGATCGCCACCGACGGCGCGGTCCGACTCAACCGCACACCCGAGCAATGGGACCCCGTCCCCGCCTTTCTCGGCCGCACCCGCGGGCCTGAGGCCAATCAGATCGTGGTCCGATCCGCCTATAAGGATGTCGGGCTGAACTATAAGGTGAAGGTCACCGCCGAGGGCGACGGCTTTCGCATCGCGGTCGACCTCGACCAGCCGCTCCCCGCCAGCCTGGCGGGAAAGGCTGGGTTCAACCTGGATTTCCTGCCGACCAGCTATTTCGGCAAGACCTATCTGATGGATACGGCGCCCGGCCTTTTCCCGCGCCATGCGACCGGACCGATGGCCAAGGATGGCTCGGGCGATCCCATGCCGCTGGCGGCGGGCGGCAAGTCGATCACGCTTTCGCCCGAAGACCCGCTCACCCGCGTCACCATCACCTCGGACGCCGGTGCGCTCGAGCTCTATGACGCGCGCAACCGGGCGCAAAATGGCTGGTTCGTCGTCCGCTCGCAGATCGCGGTCGGGGCCAGGGAGAATGCCGTCGTCTGGCATGTCCGTCCCAATATCGTGAAGAACTGGGTCCGCCCGCCGGTCGTATCGTTCAACCAGGCGGGCTATACCCCTGGCCGCCCCAAGATCGCGCTGATCGAGACCGATCCGCACGGGACCGCCCCTGCCGAGGCGGAACTGGTCAAGCTCGCCGCCGACGGCACCCGGCAATCGGTGTTGCGCGCGCCCGTCACCTCGCGCGGGCGCTGGATGCGCTACAATTATGCCGCGTTCGACTTCTCGAATGTGCGCGAGCCTGGCGTCTATGCCATCGCTTACGGCGGACAGGTCACCAACCCGTTCCGCATCGCCGCCGACGCCTATGACCGGATCTGGCAGACCTCGCTCGACACATTCATCGCCGAGCAGATGGACCATGTCGGCATTCGCGAGCAATATCGCGTCTGGTCCGCGCCCTCGCATCTGGACGATGCCCGCCAGGCGCCGCCCAACCATGTCCATTTCGATGGCTATAAGATGGGGCCGAACCTCGACTCCCCCTTCAAGCCCGGCGAGCATATCCCCGGCCTGAATGTCGGCGGGTTCCAGGATGCCGGCGACTACGACATCCAGACGCCGCAAAACGCCGCCGTCGTCCGCGATCTCGTCTGGGGGCGCGAACTCTATGGCCTCGACTGGGACGAGACGAGCGTGGACGAGGCCGCTCGCGCGGTCGAAATCCGCAAGCCCGACGGCAAGCAGGACGCGATCCAGCAAATCCGCCACGGTGTGCTGCAACTGCTCGCCCAGTACAAGGTGTTCGGCCATGCGATCGTCGGCATCATCGATCCGGTCCAGCGCCAATATGCCCATCTGGGCGATGCGGGATCGCAGACCGACAATCTGACCTATGACGCCGCGCTGGGGGCCAGCGAGCGCAAGGGCGGGTCGTCGGGGGCCCAGGATGATCGCTGGGCCTTCACCACCGATCTGCCCGCCAACAATCTGGCGGTGGCGGGCGCGCTCGCCGCCGCGTCCCGCTCGCTCGCCGACAGCGATCCCGCCATGGCCGCCGAAGCGCTGGAGGCCGCCAAGACGCTATGGGCTCGCCAGCAAAAGGGGAAGATCAAGGCGGGCGACGGCCGCGACGATTCCGGTTCGCCCTGGTCGGCGGACGGCGCCAATGTCGGCGCGACGGTCGAACTGCTGATCACCAGCAAGGGCGACAAGGTGTATGCCGACCGGCTGCGCAGCCTGATGCCGGTGATCACCAAGAGCTTCGCCTGGGTCGGCGCCTCGGCGATCCGCGCCATTCCCTATATGGATGCAAAATACCGCGCCGCGCTGGTGCCCCTGGTCCGCCAGGCCAAAGCGAAAATGGATGCGGAAGTCGGCAAGAACCCCTTCGGTGTGCCGATCAGCGAGGCCAATTGGGCCGGATCGCATCAGGTGGTCGAGTTCGGATCGACCATGTTCCTGATGCACAAGGCGTTTCCGGAGATCATCGGCACCGACTATACGCTGAACGCGATTGACTATGTGCTCGGGCGGCATCCGGCGAACAATCTGTCCCTGGTCTCCACCGTGGGCACCGCGTCCAAGCTGGTCGGCTATGGCCATAACCGTGCCGATTATGGCTTCATCCCAGGCGGGCTGGTGCCGGGCGTGCTGATCGTGAAGCCCGACTTCCCCGAGTTGAAGACCGACTGGCCGTTTCTGTGGTTCGAGAACGAATATACGGTCGCGACCACCTCGGCCTATATCTTGGCCGCCAACGCCGCGATCGAGGCGACGAAGGAAGATCGCTAATCAGGCAGCGGGGCGAGACGGCATCGTCTCGCCCCGTCCCTTTCAGTAGTCGAAGCGCAGGGTCGCCATGATGCTGCGTGGCGCGGCGTAGAAGGCCTGGCCGTATTTCAACGTGCCGAGATATTTCGCATTGGTCACGTTGCGCAGGTTCACGCTGGCGCGGACATGATCGATCAGCCGGATGCTGCCCAGCAGGTCGAGCGTGGCATAGGCGTCCTGCACAACCGGGATCGCCTGCCCGGCCGCGTTGAACGCGCCGCTATCGTTGCTGATCCGGCTCTGATAGCGGAACTGGCCGCCCAGCTTCAGGTCGTTCAACTGCTCGATGCTATAGGTGGCGGCCAGCTTGAAGGTGTCGCGCGGGATGAAGGGGCGCGCACGGGTGCCGTTGCCATCCTCGATCTGGAGATGGGTGAAGCCGCCCGAAACCAGCCAGCGGTCGGTCATCCGCCCGGAAACCTCCAGCTCGAACCCCTTCGAGACCGAATCCTGCCCGGTATAATAGCTGTTGCCCAAGGGCCCGTTGGTGCCGTTGAACTGCCCGGCGAAGAGCGCGAGCCCCTTTTGCTTCGCCCGGAACACCGCCGCCGAACCGTAGAGCCGGCCATTCAACCATTCGCCCTTCAGGCCCGCCTCGATGCTCGTGCCGCTGGCGGGGTCGAGGCGGCGGTTGGTGATGTCGACCTCGCTCTGCGGATTGAAGATGTTGGTATAACTGGCATAGGCGGTCAGATGCTGGGTCAGGTCGTAGAGCAGACCGACATAGGGGCTGACCCGGCTGTTCTTGCGCGACTGGTCCACGTCATAGGACAGGCCGGAGCTCTTCAGCCAGATCGCGGTCGCGCCGACCACGCTCTTCAGCCGGTCGGTCAGGTTCAGATGCATCGCGCCGTACGCGCGGGTGAGCAGGTCGCGCGTGTCCGCCCGTTGCGCCATCGGCGTATAGCCGATCTGCGGCGCGCGGAAATTGGCCAGGTCGCGAACATCGCCATAGTCGACAAGGGCAAGGCCGTTGCCGGCATATTGCTCGCCGTCCGAACGTCCGTTTGACACGCCGAAGGCCAGCTGGTGATCGCGCCCGAACAGCGACACGCTGCCCGAGGCATAACCGTCGAACAAGAGCTGGTCGTAGTTGGAGTCGTACCGCCCGGTCTGCCCCTGCATGCCCCGCCCGGTCGTCCGGTTGGGCAGGCCAAAGGCATAGAGCAGCCGCGCGCTTTCCTCGAACCGGCGATAGGTGACGACACCGCGCACCGCCCAGTCGCCGCCCGGCTTCCACGCCAACTCGCCAAAGGCGGTCTGGTCGATGGTGTTCCAATAGGTCCAGTCGGCCGAGGTCGAAGCCGAGCGGGCGTAATCGATCCGCGTCCCGTCCGAATAGGTCAGCGGCAACGCGCCCCAAAGCACCCCGCGCGAACGATTGTCCTGTCGCGAATAGCCGAGCGTCGCGGTCAGCGCCGGGGTCACGTCCCAGGCGAGCAGCCCCGCCATCACGTCGCGATTGACGTGGTTATAGTCGAGATAGCTGTCGCGCTCCTCATGCGCGCCGATCACGCGCGCCCGCAGCGCACCGTTCGTCGTCAACGGCCCCGAGACATCGCCTTCCAGCCGCCACATGTTGAACGAGCCGAGATAGGCCGAGCCATTGGCCTGGAAGCCGGTCGTCGGCCGCTTGCGCAAGAAGTTGATCGTCGCGGACGGATTGCCGACCCCGGTCATGATCGCGTTCGCACCGCGCACCGCCTCGACCCGGTCGAACAGCACGGTGTCCAGGTCGCTGGTCTGGATGCTGTAGAATAGCGGCAGGCCGATGCCGTCGAACTGGAAATTGGTGATGTCGAATCCGCGCGAGTTGAACTCCGTCCGGTCGGTCTCGGTCCGCTCGACATTGATGCCGACCGTCTGGGTCAACAGGTCCTGGACATTGGTCAGCGCGAAATCCTCGATCCGCTGACGGTCGATCACCGTCACCGACTGCGGCGTTTCGCGCAGCGACAGCGACAGGCCGGTCGGCGAAGCGCTTTGCTGATCCCCCGCCTGCGCGACGCGGGCACCGGTGACGACGATGTCATTGTCCCGCTGCGGATCGTTGGCCGGGGTCGTGTCCACGGCATGGGCCGGCGAACCGATCACGGCCGATGCGACACCGGACAGCAGGCCAGTGACCAGACTGCGCTTCATATTTCCTCCGCTGATGTCCCTCGCCCGATGGGCGTTGGGCAGCGGCTTTAATGATAGCAATAATGATAATCAATCGCATAATTATGCTCTGACGATCGTGACTTTTGCAGTCTTTGAAGCATCCGAAATCCTTGCCGTGTCGCCAGACCACTCCGTCATTTGAGCACGGCGAAGCTATCTAGAATGCGGCAGATGCGTTCCGGATGGCTTCGCTGCGCTCTTGACAAAGGCTTTCAGTCGCGGGTCGCTAAGACAATACTCGCCCCTACCCGATCGATAGCTTCGGCTCTCCCGCCGCCACCGTGGCGGTGGCCAGCGTCACGACCGGCGCATCGGGCGTCGATACGCTACGCAACGCGCGAAACCGCGTCTGCCAGGCATCGCGGCCGACCTCGCATATGGAATAGCCGCGCCGGTCGGCCGTATATTTCAGATAGGGATTGTCCGCCATGATCCGGTCATTGCCCTTCCGGACATCCGCGCCGTCCCCTCCGGACGAGATCGAGGTCGTAACGAACTCGACCGCCTTGGCCGGGCCGTTGCCGCCATTGCTCCGCAACTCGCCCGCGAAGGTCTGATGCTCGTCGCCGGTCAGCACCACCGCATTGCGTCCTCCCAGCATCGCCAGCAGCCTTTCGCGCGGCGCATCATAGCCGCCCCAACTGTCCATATTACGGATCGCCGCCGGCGCGTCGTCGGTCCGGCGATCCAGCGGCATGACCATCACCTGCTGGGCGATCGCATTCCACCGCGCCTTGCCTTGCGCCAGATTGGCCGCCAGCCACTTCTCCTGCGCCGCCCCCAGCACCTGGGCCGCCGGATCGCGCACGCCGGCGCAGACGGGCTTGAAGCCGTCATCGCAGGGCTGGTCGCTCCGGAAGGTGCGGGTGTCGAGCAGATGCAGGTCGAGCAGATCGCCGATCCGCGCACGGCGATAGGCGGTAATCCCCGATGGCGTCGGCATGGAGGCGCGCCGCACCGGCACATGCTCATACCAAGCCTGGAGCGCCATGGCGCGGCGGAGTGCGAAGTCCTCGGAAGGGGTCTGTTCCTGATCGATCAGGCCGACCCAGTTATTCTCGACCTCGTGATCGTCGAAGGTCGGGAACCAGGCGGCGGCGGCGTGCGCGGCTTGGAGATCAGTGTCCATCTTATACTGGGCATAGCGGCGACGATAATCGGCAAGGTCGTATAGCTTCTGCCCGACATGCTCGCGCACGAAACGCCGCAGCTTGCCATCATAGCCGAAGGCCAGCGGGGAATCGCGATCCTCATAAATGTAATCGCCATAATGGAAGACGAAGTCCGGCGCCTCCTCAGCCATATGCCGATAGGCGGTATAGAGGCCAGCTTGATAATCCTGGCATCCGACAACGGCGAAGCGCAACCGGTCCAGCGGCGTCCCCGCAGGCGGCAAGGTACGCGCCATGCCCCGGGCTGAACGCTCGCCGCCGATCTGGAACCGATACCAATAGGGCCGCGCTGGCTCGAGACCGTTCACATCGACATGGACCGAATGCGCCAGCTCGGGGCGCGCCAGCGCCGTCCCCTTGGCAACTACATCGCGCATCCATTCGTCCCGGGCGACCTGCCACTCGACCTCGATCGGCGCCATCGGCATCCCGCCATGCTCGGCCAGCGGATCGGGGGCTAACCGCGTCCAGATGACGAAGCCGTCCGCCGCCGGATCACCCGCCGCCACCCCCAGTCGAAACGGATAGGCCGCAAAAAGCTGTTGCGCCCGCAATATCGCCGGCGCGGCGCCGAGCATGATGGCACTGCCCAGCACATGGCGACGGGTGAACAGGGTCATTCGGCTATACTCCAACCCTCAAAATCATGGCTTACAGGATATGATGTTACCTGACGATGACAGGAGTGGCGGCCTCATCGTGACAAATACGTCATGATCCCACGAACGAATTGACTGCTTAAGCAACCATTGCCAAGGCAGCGATATGGTGACTCAGCATCCCGACGAATTCGATCCCGAACGCTCGGTCGGCTATCTGACCAAACGCGCGTATCAGCTCGCGCGCATCGGCATGGAGCCGGTCTTCGAGAATGAAGAAGTGACCCATGTGCAGTGGAGCGCACTGATGGCGTTGCTGTACGGCCTGGAGCACACGGCGGCGGGGCTGTCCCGCCATCTCTGTCACGATACCGGCGCGACGACCCGGATCGTCGATGCCCTGGAGGAACTGGGTCTGATCGAACGGTGCCGCTGCACTGACGACCGGCGAGTCGTGCGGCTGTCCTTGACCGACCATGGCCGCGCGGTCGCGCATCGCTGCAAGGAGAAGGTGGTGGCACAGTGGAATATCTGGCTGTCCGACTGGGCGCCCGAGGATGTCGACCAATTTGTCGATTATCTCCTGCGGCTGCGCAACAAGCTGGAGACGGTGGCATGAAGCGGTTCGCGCTTGCGATCGGCCTATTGCTGGCCGGCTGTTCGGTGCCGCAGACGCATCCTGCCATCGCACCCATCGCGCCCGACCGGCTGGGCCTGGGCAATGCCCAGGCACCAATGGTCGCCGTTGAATGGTGGCGTGGCCTGGGCGATGCGCAACTCGACCGGATCGTCGCCGACGCCCTGTCGGGCAATCCGTCGCTCGATGTCGCGCTGGCGCGGGTGCGACAGGCGGAATCGGTGCTGGCAAGCCGCCGCGCGGACAATGGCCCCGATGTCTCGCTGGACGCGCAGGAGCAATATAGCCGCATCTCGGGTCGCTACACGATCCCGCCGCCCTTTGCCGGCACGACCCAGTGGCTGGGTCAGGCACAGGCCAATCTCAACTGGACGATCGACCTGTTCGGGCGACAGGCCGCCGCGATCCAGGCGGCACGCGCCTCCACGCGCGCCGCGGCGCTCGACGTGACGGCGGCACGGCTGGCCATCGCCAGTTCGGTCACACAGACCTATGTCGAGCTCGCCCGCGCCGAACGCCAGGCCGCGATCGCGCGCAGCACCATCGCGACGCGCACCAATTCGCTGTCGCTGACCCAGGCGCGTATCCGCAACAACCTCGCAAGCCGCCTGGATGCCACCAGCGCCCAGACGCTGCTGGCTCAGGCGCAGGTGGCGCTCGCCCGTGCCGAGGCGCAGGCCGCCCTGTCGCGCAACGCTCTGGCCGCGCTGGCCGGACGCGGATTGGATTATCCCGCGACGATCGCACCGACGCACCTGACCTTCGACACGGCGCTGCCCATGCCGGCGACGGTGCCGGCCGACCTGTTGTCACGCCGACCAGACATTGCCGCCGCGCTCACCCGGATCGAGGCGGCCAATGCCGGGCAGGAGGTGGCGCGCAAGGCGTTCCTGCCCAATGTCAATCTGATGGCGCTGGCAGGATTCCAGGCGGTCGGGCTTGGCAATCTGCTCACGGCTGACGCCGGGACGATCGGTGCCGGACCTGCCATCCACCTGCCGATCTTCGATAGCGGCCGGTTGCGCGCGGGCTTGGCAGGGGCGACCGCCGCGCTGGATCTAGCGACGGCCGATTATAACGACCGGGTGGTCGGCGCGGTGCGCGAGGCGGCCGATGCCGTGACACGCAGCCGGGCCATCGCCACCGAGCGCAGCCGGCAGCGTGACGTGGTTCGCGGCCTGGCCGAAACCCGCCGGCTGAACGCCATTCGCGTGTCGAGCGGTCTGCAATCACAACTCGGCCTGATCGATCCCGACATCCGCCAGCTCGAGGCCGAGCAGGCCGACATCAATCTCGCCGCCGACGCGGTCCAGGCGCGCATCGCGCTGGCTGTCGCCCTGGGCGGTGGGTTCTCCTCTTCTTCGCAAGGTATCACGCAATGAGCGACACCGAAGCCGCCACCCCCGCAATGCAATCCTCGATCGGGGGCAAGCCCAAGGCCCGCCGCATGGGGCTGACCATCCTGGTGATCGTGGTCGTGCTGGCCGCGATCGTGTGGGCGGTGTTCCACTTCCTGCTCGCCAAGCCCGAGGAGGAGACCGACGACGCCTATGTCGCGGGTGACGTGGTATCGATCACCGCGCGCGATCCGGGCACGGTGCTGGCCATCCATGCCGACAATACCCAGACGGTGAAGGCCGGCGCGCCGCTGCTCGACCTCGACCCGGCCACCGCCGATGTCGGGCTCGCCTCCGCCGCCGCGCAGTTGGCGCAGGCGGTCCGCTCGACCCGTGCCGACTTCACCAAGGTCAACCAGAGTGGCGCCGCGATCGTCCAGGCCCAGGCCGAACTGGCCCGCGCCCAGTCCGACTATGCCCGCCGCCGGGGCGCCGCCGCCGAAGGGGCGGTCTCGGGGGAGGAACTCTCGCACGCCGCCGATGCGGTGAAGGTCGCGACCGCCAATCTGAACCTGGCGCGGGCGCAGGCTGCCCAGGCGCGGACCGCCGTGCAGGGTACGCAGGTCGGGAACAACCCCGCCGTGATGGCCGCCATCGCCGCTTATCGCCGTGCCGCGATCACCCGCAACCATATGCACATCATCGCCCCGATCGACGGCGTCGTCGCCCAGCGCACCGTGCAGGTGGGCCAGCAGGTCGCGGCGGGAACCCCGCTGATGGCGGTGGTGCCACTCGATCGCCTGTGGGTCGACGCCAATTTCCGCGAGACCCAGCTCAAGGATATCCGCATCGGCCAGCCCGCGACGATCACCGCCGACATGTATGGCGGCAAGATCGTCTATCATGGCAAGGTCATCGGCCTGGGCGCGGGAAGCGGCAACGCCTTCGCGCTCCTGCCCCCGCAGAATGCCAGCGGCAACTGGATCAAGATCGTCCAGCGCGTGCCGGTGCGGATCGGCCTGAACGCCAATGAGCTGCGCCAGAATCCCTTGCGCGTCGGCCTGTCCGCGACCGTGACGGTCGACACCGCCGACCAGCGCGGCCCGCGTATCGGAACCACCGCGACCCAGGCCTATCGCACCCCCGCCACCGATGCGAACGACCCCGCGGTCGAGGCGCGGATCGCGCAGATCATCGCGGCCAATCGCTGATGGCCGGCGCCCCTTCCCAAGGTGCGGGGGCAGGCCCGGCGCCGCTGAAAGGTCCGGCGCTGGCGCTCGTCGCCTTCGCGCTGGCGCTGGGCACCTTCATGCAGGTGCTCGATTCGACCATCGCCAACGTCTCGCTGCCCACCATCGCGGGCAATCTGGGCGTCAGTTCGGACAATTCGACCTGGGTGGTCACCGCCTTTGCCGTCGCCAACGGTGTGGCGGTGCCGCTGACCGGCTGGCTGATGGGCAAGTTCGGGGTGGTGCGCACCTTCTGCGTCTCGGTGCTATTGTTCACCATCGCCTCCTTCCTGTGCGGCATCGCGTGGAACCTTTCCTCGCTGATCGGCTTCCGCGTGCTGCAGGGCGCCGTGTCGGGGCCGATGATCCCAGGCAGCCAGGCACTGCTCATCTCCATCTTCCCACCGCAAAAGCGCTCGACCGCGCTCGGCATCTGGTCGATGACGACGCTGGTCGCGCCGATCATGGGGCCGATCCTAGGCGGCTACATCTCCGACAATTATCACTGGAGCTGGATCTTCCTGATCAACGTGCCGGTCGGCCTTTTCTGTGCGGGCGTGTGCTGGCGTGGGCTGTCGAGCCGTGAGACGCCGACCCGCAACCTGCCAATCGACAAGGTCGGGCTGATCATGCTGGTCGTCTGGGTCGGTGCGCTTCAGATGATGCTCGACCTGGGCAAGAATGACGACTGGTTCCATTCGACCCGGATCGTCGTGATGACGGTGATCGCGATCGTCGGTTTCATCGCCTGGCTGATCTGGGAGTTGACCGACGCCAATCCGGCGGTTGACCTGTCGCTGTTCAAGGGACGCAATTTCAGCATCGGGACGCTCGCCTTCTGCCTCGGCTATGCGGTGTTCTTTGCCAATACGCTGTTGCTGCCGCTATGGCTGCAAACACAGCTCGGCTATACCGCGACCTGGGCGGGCCTCGTCGCCGCCCCCAGCGGCGCAGTAGCGGTGGTGCTGACCCCCATCGTCGCGCGGCTGTCAGGCAAGGTCGATGCGCGGATCATGGCGACCATCGCCTTCGCCGCGTTCGGCGTGTCCTATTGGATGCGCTCGGGGCTCAATACCCAGGCGAGCTTCAGCGACTTCGTCCTGCCGCTGATGGTGCAGGGGATCGCGATGAGCACCTTCTTCCTGGCGATGCTGACCATTGCGCTCGACGGTGTGCCGCAGGCCCGGATCCCGTCGGCCACCGGCATCTCCAACTTCGCGCGTATCACGGCGGGCAGCTTTGCCGCCTCGCTCACCACGACGATGTGGGACCGGCGCGAGGCTCTGCACCAGGCGCATCTGTCCGAAGCAATCGGACAAGGGCCGGTATGGCAGATGGCAAAGAACGGCCTCGGGCATCTTGGCCTGACGGATGTTCAGGCCGCCGCCGCCGTCACCCGGCAGATGGTGGGCCAAGCCTATCTGCTCGCCTCAACCGACATCTTCTATGTGTCGGCCTGGCTGTGCATCGTGCTGGCAGCGCTGACCTGGTTCACCCGGCGACCCAAGCCGCATGACGGCCCGATCGCGGCGGATTGATGACTATCCTCCCCGGTACGGGAGTTGGCAGGCCGCGAGCCTGACGGAGGGGGGCTTCCGCAAAGGGATGCCCTATGAGGAAGCCCCCTCCACCATGCTCCGCATGGTCCCCCTCCCCGTGCCGGGGAGGATTTGCTACGCTCCCGAAAAAGGGAGACGGATGATGCTGAAAACGCTGATGATAACGGCGCTGGTCGCGGTGGCGCAGGCGCCTTACGACCCGCATCTACCGTCGAAGATCGTCGATACCGTCGCCCCCACCCTCCCCGCCAATATCCAGCGCGGCGTGCTGATCATGTCCAAGACTAATGGCTGGCGACATATCGAGCATATACCGCATTCCAATACGGTCCTCGCCGACATCAGCCGCCAACTCGGACGCCCCAGCTTCACGACCGAAAACGCCGCTGTGTTCAACGACGCGCAACTGGCGCACTTCTCGGTGGTCGTCCTCAACAGCGCCAGCGGCAATTTCCTGACGCCCGAGCAGCAGGCCGCCTTCGCCCGCTTCGTGGCGCGTGGGGGCGGTGTCGTCGCGCTCCATGCGGCCGGCGACGATAGCCATAAGGAGCCCTGGTATAGCGACACGATTATCGGCACGACCTTTATCGGCCATCCGGGTGGCGCCGACCATATCCAGACGGCCAAGGTCGTCGCCGTGCAGCCCCGCCATCCGGTCCTGACCGGCGTCGCCCTGCCCTGGCTCGCCCGCGACGAATGGTACAGCTTCGACCGGAACCCCGCGACACGCGGCATGACCGTGCTCGCCGAGGTGGACGAGGCCAGTTATCGCCCCGGCGGGAAACTCACCATGGGCAAGCATCCCGTCATGTGGATCAACCCGCACTCCAAGGGGCGGGTCTTCTATTCCGCGCTGGGCCATGAGCCACAGCTTTACGACGATCCCGCCTATCGCCGCATCCTGACCAACGCGATCCGTTGGGCCGCGGCGAAGTGATCAGCATTCGACGACGTTGACCGCCAGGCCGCCGAGGCTGGTTTCCTTATATTGCGACTTCATGTCCTCGCCGGTCTGGCGCATCGTCTCGATCACCTGATCCAGGCTGACGATGTGCTTGCCGTCACCGTGGAGCGCCAGATAGGCGGCGTTGATCGCCTTGATAGCGCCCATGGTATTGCGCTCGATACAAGGGATCTGCACCAGCCCGCCGATCGGGTCGCAGGTCAGCCCCAGATTATGCTCCATGCCGATTTCGGCGGCATTCTCGACCTGCGTGGGCGAGCCACCGAGCGCCGCCGCCAGCCCGGCCGCCGCCATCGAACAGGCCACGCCCACTTCACCCTGACAGCCCATCTCCGCCGCCGAGATGGAGGCCCGCTTCTTGTAGAGCATCCCCACCGCCGCCGCCGTCAGCAACAGTGTGCGGACGCCGTCGCGCGTCGCGCCGTGGACGAACGCCTCATAATAGCGCAACACCGCCGGAATGACCCCGGCCGCCCCATTGGTCGGCGCGGTGACGACCCGGCCACCAGCCGCATTCTCTTCGTTGACCGCCAGCGCCCAGAGGCTGACCCATTCGAACACCAGGCTGGGGTCGGTACGCGGCCCCCGATCGACCAGCTTCTGCTTGATCGCCTGGGCGCGACGCTGGACCTTCAACCCGCCCGGCAGGATGCCGGAAGCCGAACAGCCCCGCTCGATCGCACCCACCATCGCATCGCGCACGCGGTCGAGAAAGCCATCCGTCTCCGCGTCATCCCGCCACGCCGCCTCATTGGCGCGGACCAGCTGAGCGATCGACAGCCCCGTCTCCGCCGTCCGTTCCAGCAATTCGGCGCCTGAGGCGAAAGGATGGGCCAGCCGCCGATTGGTCTTCATCGGCTCGGCACCTTCCATCCGGATCGCGCCGCCCCCGATGGAATAGAAGCGCCGGACGACCGCGCTACCATCGGGCAGAAAAGCGGTGAACACCATGCCGTTGGGATGCGCCGGCAGGAAGCCTGGGCGAAACAGCAGGTCGTCCTCGTGATGGAAGGCCAGCGGATGCCGCCCGTCGAGCATGATCCGCCCCGAGTCGCGAATGTCCGCCAGCATGGTCTCGATCGCATCGGGATCGATCGTCTCGGGCGTTTCCCCCGCCAACCCCAGCAGTACGGCGCGGTCGCTATGGTGCCCCCGCCCGGTCAGCGACAGCGAACCGAACAGCTCGGCCTGGACCCGGTCCGGGATCAGCCCGGTGTCGAGCATCTCTCTCGCAAAGGCCTTGGCCGCGCGCATCGGCCCCACCGTATGCGAGCTCGACGGACCAATGCCGATGGTGAAAAGCTCGGTCACGCTGACTGCGGCGATGCTGTCGTCCGCCCGGAGGGCCGGGGCGGCGGGGATGGCGGGCAGTGTCAAGATCGTTCCATTTGTTACGAGTTGCCCGGCATGACTAGCTCATGCTCAGCGCGCTGACCACCCGTTACAATGGGAAGAGCCGCTCAGGCCAAAGGCGCGAGGATCGCGAAGGATTCCTGATCGAGCGGCGTATGGAACTGGCAACCTGCGGCGAAATCGGTTGCCCAGACGACTCGGGCGATCACCTGCCCCACCTTGGGCAGTCGCAGACCGATCGTCATGCCGCATTGCAACTCGGTATAGGTCTGGAGCCGTGCGCCATGCGCCGAGATATCCAGCACCTTGCACAGCGCGCGGGTCAGACCGTCGCTTTCATATTCGGCCTCGACCGCCACGGCTGCGCGCCGGGACCGGCGGCGGCTGGGAGGTTCCAAAGGTTCGAATTCAGCAGCGAACATGGCCTGATGCTAAAGCAGCCTGGTTAACACATCGCTAAGGAATTGCGCATCCTCAACGATTTATGGAAAAGGCCCGGCGCTTCCGCGAGGAAGCACCGGGCCCTTGTCGAGACCACGCCGGGAAGCGTGTCGATCCGTTACTTGCGGAGCGTGAGACCGCCACCGAAACGCTTGTTGAAGCGCGCGACCTGGCCGCCGGTGTCGAGCATCTGGCCACGACCGCCGGTCCAGGCCGGGTGCGCCAGCGGATCGATGTCGAGCTGCATCGTGTCGCCTTCCTTGCCCCAGGTCGAGCGGGTTTCGAACACGGTGCCGTCGGTCATCTGCACCTTGATCATGTGATAGTCGGGGTGCGTATCGGTCTTCATGATATTGCTCCGGAAATGGCTGGTTCCGACCAGCCTGAAAGCGGGAAAGCGCGGCCCATAGCGGACCGCGCTCCTTTAGTCAAAACAGGCGTGGCGACCGTGATGGATCGTCAGGCCTTGGGCGGATCGGCGATCATCGCCGTGAAATTCGCCTCCGCCACCGCGACGCCGTCGATCATGGCCACACCGGCGAACTTGCACACGCTCGAGCGCTTCTGGACGAACTCGACCTCCAGATGGAGGAGGACACCCGGCTCCACAGGCTTGCGGAACTTGGCACCTTCGATCGCCATGAAATAGACGAGCTTGCCGGAACCGGCGAGGCCCAGGCTTTCCACCGCCAGTACGCCGGCGGCCTGTGCCAGCGCCTCGACGATCAGCACGCCCGGCATGATCGGACGGCCAGGGAAATGCCCCTGGAAAAAGCCCTCGTTCATCGTCACCGCCTTCACCGCGCGGATCGAGGTGTCGAGGATGATCTCCTCGACACGATCGACCAGCAGCATCGGATAACGGTGCGGCAGCGCCGCCATGACCCGCGTAACGTCCATCGGGCCCATGACGGTCTTCGCTTCGTCAGTCACGGCGGCTATTACCGGCCGCTGTTCTGACGACGCGCCGGGGCAGCCGGAGCGGTCGCGGCGGGGGCCGGCGCGTTGGCGGGCGCCGCACCCTGCTGACCGGCCTGACCCGGCTGCCAGTTGGCGGGCGGGGTGATGCTGACGGTCGGGACCAGCTTGTCCAGTTCCGCCGTCACGGCCGACGTGATGTCGGCGGTCGGCTGCATGAACAGCACCGCCTGCGGGCTGACCAGCAGGCTGACATTCTTGGCGCGAACGGCGTTCTGCACCGCTTCGCCCAGACGCGCCTGGAGCTGCTCGACCGCATAGGTCTGCGCACGGACGGCGGGCTGGGTCAGGCGCTGCAGTTCCTGATTGGCGGCCTGCTGGCGGCTTTCGATCTGCTCGGCCTGGGTGCGCAGCGTCGCCTGGTTGGCATTGGGCTGCGAACGCGCGGTCTGGAACGCCTGGACCAGCGGCTCCAGTTCGCGGGTCAGCGCGGTGCGGCGCGTCTCGGCCTGGTCGAGCTGGGTCTTGTAGGTGGTTTCGATCTGCTGGCGGGCAGCGGCCCAGGCACGCGAACCGGCGATCGCGCCCTGCGGATCGGCAACGGCGACGCCGTTCACCTGCGCCTGCGCGCTGGTCGCGACGGTGGCGGCCGGAGCCACCAGGGCCGCTGCGAGGAGGAGCTTGGAAATCGTCTTCATCAGAACTGCGTCCCTACGTTGAAAGTGATGAGCTTGGGGTCGTCGCCAGCTTGCGTGACCAATGCCTTGGCAAGGTCGATGCGAAGCGGACCAAATGGTGAATTCCAGTTCACACCGATACCGATCGACACACGCGGCTTCCACGTGCCGCCGTAGAATTGCTCGATGGCATAGCTGGTATTCTGGAGCGCGGTGTTGGCCGACGAGCCGGAACAGGCCGTGCTGCTACCCAGCGGCGCATAGCCGGTCGGACAGATCGTCTGCAGGCCGGAATTGGGATCGGTGGTCGAGGTCGGCACGACATAGATCGGACGCCCCTGCCCGTCGGTCGCGGCGACCGGCGCCAGCGTCGGCGAGCCGTCCTTGTTGAACAGCGGATTGCCGTTGGCGTCCTTCGCCTGCGGGAAGTTGAGCGAGGGCAGCGGACGGGTAATACCCCACAGGCTGCCGGCCTGGACATAGATGCTCGGGCGCAGGCCCATTTCGCGGGCCCCCGAGCCCAAAGGCAGTTCGAGCTCGGCGCGCGCCAGATAATAAGCGCGGCCGCCCAGCGAGTCGTCGACGATCTGATCGCGATCGGTCTGCTTGCTCTGGCTGCCATCGGCCCCGATGACATAGGGAATGCGCAGCACGCGCGGACCGACGCCGCGAATGTCGAAGCCACGGAATTGCGGCTCGCCCAGATAGAAGCGGTCGACGATGCGGACCGGATCGATGCCCGGGCCACGGCTCTTCTCCAGCGAGTGGATATAGCCGCCCTCGCCCAGCACCGAGAAGACGAAGCCCTTGCCCAGCCCCATGAACTTGGCGCCTTCCGCACGGGTGCGGATGTACTTCACGTCGCCGCCCAAACCGGCAAAGTCCTGGCTGAACGAGAAACGATGGCCGGCGGTCGGGCGCAGGCGGCTGTTCAGGCTGTCATAGATCAGCGAGTAGCCGACCGATGAGGTCCAGCGATTGCCGATCGAGTCGCAAAGATAGCGGCCCGCGCTCTGATAATTACAAGTGCCATCGGCGTTGAAGAAGGACGACGCTAGGCCGACCTCGTCATAGCTGAGGCCATAGCGACCCGACAGCGACCAATATTCGGTCAGCGGCACGCCGGCGCGGACCTGGAAGCCGGTCGATACCTGGCTGTAGGTCGTCTGGCGGGTCGTGCCGAGATAGTTGAACGAGTTGAAGTCGCGGCGGAATACGTCGACACCCAGCGCGATATTCTTGTCGAACACATAGGGTTCGGTGAAGCCCAGTTCGATCGACTTGGAATAGGCCGAATAGTTCACGCCGGCGCGCAGTTCCTGGCCCTTGCCGCGGAAATTGCGCTGGGTGATGTTCGCCTGGATGATGAAGCGTTCGAGCGACGAATAGCCTGCCGACAGCTGGAGCGAGCCGGTCGACTGCTCCTCGACATTGGTTTCCAGCACGATGCGGTCGGGCGTCGAGCCTGGGTTCTGCTTGATCTCCAGCTTTTCCTGGAAATAGCCGAGCGAGTTGATGCGATCCTGGCTGCGGCGGACCTGGAAGCTGTTGAAGGCGTCGCCCTCGGCCACACGGATTTCGCGGCGGACGACCTTGTCCTGCGTCTGCGTGTTGCCGTTGATGTCGATGCGCTCGATATAGGTGCGCTTCGCCTCGGCGATGTTGAACGTGATCGACATGGTCAGCGTGTCCTTGTCACGCTGAAAGTCGGGGTTCACATCGGTGAAGGCGTAACCGAACAGGCCCGCCGTCTGGCTCAGGCTGTCGATCGAATCCTCGACCAGCTTGGCGTTATACCAGTCGCCCTTCTTCATCGGCAGCGAGGCGGCGAGCTTGGCATTGTCGAAGTCGCGGATCTGGCTGTCGACCTTCACATCACCGAATTTGTAGCGGGGACCTTCCTCCACCACATAGGTGATGATGAAGTCCTTCTTGTCCGGCGTCAGTTCGGCGACCGCGCTGGTCACGCGGAAATCGGCATAGCCGTTGGTCAGATAGAATTGGCGCAGCTTCTGCTGGTCAGCGGCCAGGCGATCCTGGTCATAGCTGGTCGCCGAGGACAGGAAGCGGAACCAGCGCGACTGCTTAGTGAACATCGCACCGCGCAGTTCGTCGTCCGAGAATTTCTCGTTGCCGATGATGTTGATCTGGCGGACCTTGGACTTCGGCCCCTCGCTGATCTCGAACACGATATCGACGCGGTTCTGGTCGAGATTGACCATCTTCGGCTCGACCACCGCGCCGAAACGGCCCTGGCGGCGATAGAGTTCGACGATACGCGCCACGTCTTGGCGGACGGCGGTACGGGTGAAGATCTGCCTCGGCGCGAGCTTGATCTCCTTCTTGATCTTGTCGTCCTTCAGGCGCTTGTTGCCCTCCAGGATCACCCGGTTGATGATCGGGTTCTCGCGCACGCGCAGGACGATGTCGCCGGTCTCGACGCCCGAGATCGAATAATCGGCGAACAGTTCCGACGCCTGAAGGTCCTTCAGTGCCTGGTCGAGCGTTTCGGGCGTGTAGGGGATGCCCACCCGCAGCTTGGTATAGGAGAGCACCGTCTCCGGCTCGATGCGCTGTGCGCCCTCGACCCGCAGCGTCTTGATCGTCCGCACCGGTGCCGGCGCGACCACCGGGGTCGCGGTCGTTTGCGGCGCGGCACCGGCCGGCGCGACCTGCGCCATGACGGGAACACCCGACAGCATCGTGCCCGCCAGCAGCATGGCGCCCGCGCGCACAGTCTTCATACCCGTCATTGCTGTCACCAAACCCACCCCAGAAAAGTCGAACCGACCCCTGTCGTTCTCGCGCCCTGCCCCATCGGCGTCACCCGATCAAGCCAGCGATATTCTTCCAGAGCCCCAAATTGCCCAGATCGTTGAACGTCACGAAGAGCATCAGGGCCAGGATTGCGAGCAAACCGCCGCGAAACGCCCATTCCTGAGCCACCGGCTCCAGGGGACGCCGTCGCACCGCTTCGATCGCATAGAAAAGAAGATGACCGCCATCCAGCATCGGCACTGGCAACAGGTTGATGAACCCCAGATTGATGGACACCAGCGCCACGAAGAAAACAAAGGCGTCGATACCCAGCGACATCTGCTCGCCCGACACCTTCGCGATCGAGACGGGACCGCCCAGTTCCTTGACCGAACGGCGGCCCGAAATCACCTGGCCCAGCGTTTCGACCATCATGCGGACGATCTCGCCGGTGCGCTCGACCGCGACCACGGGCGCGCGCAACAGGCTGACCGGCTGGACATCGATCGTGCCCGCCCCGCGCAGGCCCAGGCGGCCGACACGATACTGGTTGCCGAAGCGATCGCGCTGCTGCTCGCTGCCGATCGTGGTGGAGGTGGTGAAGGGCGTGCCGTTCCGGGTAGCGGCGATCGTCACCGGCTCACCGGCGCGAATCTGCACATAGCGGGCGATATCGGCAAAGTCGGTGACCGCACGGCCATCGATCGCGGTGACCCGGTCGCCGGGCTTCAGGCTGGTCGCGGCGGCCGCACTGCCCGGCATCACCTGTCCGACGACCGGCGGGATCACCACTTCGCCATAAGCATAGGCAAAGCCGGCCAGGATCAGGATGGCGGCGAAGAAATTGATCGCCGGGCCCGCCGCGACGATGATCGCGCGCTGCCAGACGGGCTTGGCCTGGAATGTCCGCGCGCGCTCCTCGGGCGGCAGTGACAACCATGCCGCGTCGGGCTGGCTGGCCGGGTTCATGTCGCCGGCGAACTTCACATAGCCGCCCAGCGGCAGCCAGCCGATCTTCCACCGGGTACCGCGCCGGTCGGTGAAACCGGCCATCTCCCGGCCGAACCCGATCGAGAACGTATCCGCCTTCACCCCGAACCAGCGGCCGGCGAGATAATGCCCCATCTCGTGAACGAACACGAGCGGGCCGAGCGCACAAACAAAGGCCAGGATGGTCAGCAACAGGCCGGGGGTTTCGATCAAACGATGCAATCCTCTACGCGCTCACCCGCCAAGACCCTCGCCTCCGCATCGATCGCGATCACCGCGTCCAGCGTTTCCGGCGGGGCCGGGTCGTAGCGATGGAGAACATCCTCGACGATTGCGGCAATTTCGAGGAAGCCGATACGACGCGCAAGAAAAGCCGCCACGGCGACTTCATTGGCGGCGTTCAGAATGGCCGGCGCTGCTCCGCCCGCTTCCAGCGCGGCCCGAGCGAGTCGAAGGGCCGGGAAGCGCACCGGATCGGGCGCATCAAAGTCCATCCTTCCTAGCGCGACGAGGTCGAGCGGAGCCATCGGCGTCGGCATCCGGTCCGGCCAGGCCAGGCAATGCGCGATCGGCACCCGCATGTCCGACGGCCCGAGCTGCGCCAGCATCGAGCCATCGACATAATCGACCGCCGAATGGATGACCGATTGCGGATGCAGCACGATCTCGATTCGATCGGAGGGGACCGGGAACAGCCGCGCGGCCTCGATCAGTTCCAGCCCCTTGTTCATCATCGTCGCGGAGTCGACCGAGATCTTAGCGCCCATCGACCAGTTCGGATGCGCCACCGCCTGCTCCGGCGTGACGCGGCGCATGTCCTCTGTCGACCATTCCCGGAACGGCCCACCGCTGGCGGTCAGCACGATCCGGCGGACCCGCTCGGGCCGTGCGAAGTCGAAGCACTGATAAATGGCGTTATGCTCGCTGTCGGCCGGGAGCAGCGTCGCGCCCGCCTGGGCCGCGGCAGCCAGCACCACCTCGCCTGCCGAGACCAAGGGCTCCTTATTGGCCAGCACCACCGTGCCGCCATTGGCGATCGCGGCCATGGCGGGTTCGAGGCCCGCGCAACCGACGATCGCGCCCATGGTCCAGTCGACCGGCATCGCCGCCGCCTCGATCACCGCCGCGCGGCCACCCGCCACACCGGTCTCGGTACCGGCCAAGGCCTCACGCAGGTCTGGGAGACAGCTTTCATCGGCCACCACCGCCAATTCGGCATTGGTGCGTCTCGCCGCCGCCGCCAGCTTGGCAACGTCGCAATTGGCGGTCAGTGCGCGGACATAGTAACGGTCCGGCTCGCGCTCGACCAAATCCAGGGTCGAGGTGCCGACCGAGCCGGTAGCACCCAGGATCGTCACGCTACGCATCAGAACAGGTCCGGCAGGAAGATCAAAAGCGCGGCAACCGGCGCGACTGGCACGATGCCGTCCAGCCGGTCCATCACGCCGCCATGGCCGGGCAGGACGTTGCCGCTGTCCTTGACCCCGGCGCGCCGCTTGAGGGCGCTTTCGAACAGATCGCCGCCCTGCGCCAATACCGCCAGGAACGGCGTCGCCACGACCAGATGCAGCGGCAGACCATGCGCCCAGCGCATCGCCATGGCGAGCAAGGTCGCGGCCGCCACGCCGCCGATCAGGCCGGACCAGGTCTTGGCCGGACTGATCGTGGGAGCGAGCTTGGGCCCGCCAAATTGCCGCCCAACGAAGAACGCGCCGCTGTCACAGGCCCAAACCAACGCCATCGCCCAGAGCGACAATGCCAGCCCATCCTCGTGCAGCCGAATAGCGAGCAGCGACAGGACGGGCAGACCGACATAGAGGGCACCGGCGCCATATTCGGGCCGCCGCGAGATGATGGTCAGAAAGAAGAACGATGCCGCGATCAGGCCCAGCGCGAAGAAGCCCGGCCCGGCGGCCAGGCCGGGGGCCATGATCGCCAGAGGTACCGACAGGGTGAACTGCGCCAGCCGTTTGCGCGAACGATCCACCTTCAGCAGGTCGGACCATTCGGCCATCATGAACAGCGCGACGACCACCGCGAGCAGCCAGAAGGCCAGATCGCCGAGCGCCAGACACAGGCTGGCCACCGCGATCATCACAATGCTCGCCAAGACCCGCTTGGTCAGGTTGGACATGCCGGAGGCGGGGGGCTTTGCCGGCGGCTCGACAGGCGCACCGGCAGGATCAGATTGGGATTCGGTCACAGGCCGCCGAAACGCCTATGTCGTCGGCCGAACTCCGCCACCGCATCGACCAACGCCGCATCGTCGAAATCGGGCCAGAGCGTGTCGACGAACAGCAATTCGGCATAGGCCGCCTGCCACAACAGGAAATTGGACAGACGCTGTTCCCCCGACGTGCGGATGACGAGGTCCAGCGGCGGCAGGCCGTTCGTCTGCAGCTCACCTTCGATCGCGTCCGGGGTGATCGCCTCGGCATCCATTTCGCCGGCCGCGACCTTGAGCGCCAGCCGCTTGGCCGCCTCGACCAGTTCGGCCTGGGCTCCATAATTCAGCGCGATCGCGAGGATGGGACCGGTATTCGCCGAGGTCCGCGCGATCGCGTCGTCGATCATCGCGACCAGATCGGCCGGGAAGCGGCGATAATCGCCGATCACCCGCAGCCGGACATTGTCCGATACCAGCTCGGCCAGGTCCTTGCGCAGGAAGATGCGCAACAGGCCCATCAGGTCGCTGATCTCGGTCTCGGGCCGCCGCCAATTCTCCGAAGAGAAGGCATAGAGCGTCAGCGCCTCGATCCCCATCGCCCGTGCCGCGCGCGCGATACGGCGCACGGCGTCGACACCGGCCTTGTGACCGGCGAAGCGGGGCAGCAGACGGCGTTTGGCCCAGCGGCCATTGCCGTCCATGATGATCGCGACGTGACGCGGGACCGCACCCGTATCGGGCACGGCCACCAGCGACCCCAGAGCCGTCTGGGCCGAGGCGGCCGGAGGACTCACTTGCCCAGGATTTCCTTTTCCTTGGCCGCGGCCGCAGCGTCCAGCTCAGCGATGGTCGCGTCGGTCAGCTTCTGCACCTCGGTCTCGTGACGCTTGCGCTCGTCCTCGCCGAACACACCCTTCTTCTCGTCGGTCTTCAGGCTATCCATGCCGTCGCGGCGCACATTGCGCACCGCGATGCGCGCGCTCTCGGCATACTTGTTCGCGAGCTTGGCAAGCTCCTTGCGGCGCTCCTCGGTCAGGTCGGGGATCGGCAGGCGCAGCGTCTGGCCGTCATTGATCGGGTTCAGGCCCAGACCCGCCGAGCGGATCGCCTTTTCGACCGACGACACGTTCGACTTGTCCCACACCTGCACCGAGAGCATGCGCGGCTCGGGCGCGGAGACGGTCGCGACCTGGTTCAGCGGCATGTGGCTGCCGTAAACTTCGACGGTGACCGGATCGAGCAACGCGGTCGATGCGCGACCCGTGCGCAGGCCGTTCAGATCATGCTTCAGCGATTCGACCGCGCCCTGCATGCGGCGTTCGAGATCGGACTTGTCATACGCGGCCATGGTTTACGCTCCTTGGTTCTGGACGATCGTCGACACGCCTTCGCCGGCCAGCACGGCACCGAAATTGCCATGTTCGCGGATATTGAAGACGACGATCGGGATATTGTTGTCGCGGCACAGCGCGATGGCCGAGGCGTCCATGACCTTCAGGTCATCGGACAGGACCTTGGAATAGCTGACGGTCTCGTAACGGGTCGCGGTCGGCACCTTCTTCGGGTCGGCATCATAGACGCCGTCGACGCTGGTGCCCTTGAACAGCGCATCGCACTTCATCTCCGCGGCACGCAGCGCGGCACCGCTATCGGTGGTGAAGAAGGGCGAGCCGACCCCGGCGGCGAAGATCACCACGCGGCCCTTTTCCAGATGCCGTTCGGCACGGCGGCGGATGAAGGGCTCACAGACGCTCGACATCGGGATGGCAGACTGAACGCGGGTGTCGACGCCGATCTGCTCCAACGCGTTCTGGACGGCCAGCGCGTTCATCACGGTCGCGAGCATGCCCATATAATCGGCGGTGGCCCGCTCGATGCCCTTGGCCGCTGCCGACAGGCCGCGGAAGATGTTGCCGCCACCGACGACGACGCACAGCTCATAGCCCTTGGCGCGCACGTCGGCGATCTCCTGCGCGACGCGCGCGGTGATCTCCGGCGAGATGGCCAAGCCCCCCTCGCCCATCAGGACCTCGCCCGACAATTTGAGGAGGATACGTTTGAAGGGCGGGGTGGTCATCGTTTCTCGGATCTTGGTCATGAAAGTGGCGCGGACCTTAGGCGGCGTCCGGGCAGCGGGCAACCGTAGAGCGGCGGGTTGCGGGGAATTTCGTGGGGGCGCAGTGTCTCACGAAAACGACTTGGCATTTCAAACTCCCCTGCCCCCATTCAGGCTGAGCGAAGTCGAAGCCCATGGGACTCCGTTCATCGCGTGCCCTTCGACTTCGCTCAGGGTGAACGGAGGATGGGAGAGCCCGCCCCGTTCAAACCCAGCGTGGGGAGATCACCGCCCCCTATATGCAAAGAGAGCGGCCACCTTCCGGCAGCCGCTCCCCTAGCCTCATCGTCCCATCACGGGACGACGCAGGAATTACGCCTTCTGCGGAACGCCCGAAGCCGCGGCCACTTCTGCTGCGAAGTCCGACGCTTCCTTCTCAATGCCTTCGCCCAGCTGGAAGCGGACATAGTCCACCAGCTTGATTTCGGCACCGGCGTCCTTGCCGGCCTTCGCCACAACGTCGCTGATCTTGGTCTTGCCGTCGATCACGAACAGCTGGCTGACCAGCGCGTGCTCCTTGCGGTACTTGGCGATCGAGCCTTCGACCATCTTGGCGATGATATCGGCAGGCTTGCCCGACTCGGCGGCCTTTTCGGTCGCGATCGCGCGCTCACGCTCGATCTCGGCCTCGTCCAGGTCTTCCTCGTTCAGCGCCTTGGGGAAGGCAGCGGCGATGTGCATCGCCAGCTGACGGCCGAGCGACTGCAGCGTCTCGTCGGCGGCTTCCGACTCCAGCGCGACCAGCACGCCGATCTTGCCCAGGCCCGGTGCCTGCTGGTTGTGGACGTAGGACACGACCGCGCCCTTCGACACTGCGAGGCGCTTGGCGCGACGCAGCGACTGGTTCTCACCGATCGTCGCGACGTTGTTGGTCAGCACTTCGGCGACGGTGCCGCCCTGCGGCATCGCTTCGTTCTTCAGCGCCTCGATGTCGTCGCTGGTCTTCAGCGCGATCGCGGTCACGTCCTTCACGAACGCCTGGAACTGGTCGTTCTTGGCGACGAAGTCGGTTTCCGAGTTCACTTCGACGGCGGCACCGACGGTGCCGCTGGTGGCGACGCCGACCAGACCCTCGGCGGCGGTACGGCTCGACTTCTTCTGCGCGGCCGCCAGGCCCTTGGTGCGCAGCCAGTCCAGCGCGGCGTCCATGTCGCCATTCGCCTCGGCCAGCGCCTTCTTGCAGTCCATCATGCCCGCGCCGCTCTTTTCGCGCAGGTCCTTGACCATCGCTGCGGTGATATCGGCCATTGTCTCAATCCTCTGTCTGAAAAGGGGGATGCGGGTAGGGCCGCCCCATCGGAGGCGGCCCTTAGCACGGCTTGCATGTCAAGCCGATGTCACCGACCGAAAGGTTGCCCCGCCCGGTCGATGATCGCCCCGCCCGCACCGCGGGGCCTTGTCACGCGATTAGGCGTCGATCTGGCGCTCGGCCTCGACGGCCTGTTCGGCGGTTTCGGTCGGAGCGACGGTCAGCGCTTCCTCCACGGGCGGCTCGGCCATCGCGCCGAAATCCGCGCCGCTGCGGCGCTGCTGCTCGTTGTTGCCACGGGTCGCGGCGATCGCCACGGCTTCGCAATACAGGCGGATCGCGCGGCTGGCGTCGTCATTCGCCGGAACCGGGAAAGCGATGCCGTCGGGCGAAACGTTCGAATCGAGGATCGCGACGACGGGGATGCCCAGGGTGTTGGCTTCCTTGATCGCCAGCTCTTCCTTGTTGGCGTCGATCACGAACATCACGTCGGGCACGCCGCCCATGTCGCGGATGCCGCCCAGCGACAGCTCGAGCTTATCGCGCTCGCGGGTCAGGTTCAGCACTTCCTTCTTGGTCAGGCCGTGCGTGTCGCCCGAGAGCTGCTCTTCGAGCGTCTTGAGGCGCTTGATCGAGTTCGAGATCGTCTTCCAGTTGGTGAGCATGCCGCCCAGCCAGCGGTGATTGACGAAATGCTGGCCCGCACGACGCGCGGCCTCGGCGACCGGCTCCTGCGCCTGGCGCTTGGTGCCGACGAACAGAACCTTGCCACCGCCCGCGACGGTCGAGCTGATGAACTCCAGAGCGCGCGCGAAGAGCGGCACGGTCTGCGACAGGTCAAGGATATGGACGCCGTTGCGATCGCCGAAGATGTAGGGCTTCATCTTCGGGTTCCAGCGGTGGGTCTGGTGGCCGAAGTGCGCGCCGGTTTCGACCAGCTGCTGCATGGTGACGACGGGTGCCGCCATAATCTAATTCCTTCCGGTTATGCCTCTGGGAAGCGGATGACGCGGCGGGCAAAGCCCATGCGCACCGAAATATGATGCTTCCCATGCGGTGTTGAGGAGCGCGCCCTTAGCGAACGACGGATGGGAATGCAAGCGCGAACACCCGTTCACTTTTGTTCTAAGCCCCATTGACTCAGGAACAAGGGTGGAACATAAGATGATCGCAAGAGGGAACATGACTTGATAGCGGTGAATCGCCAACGCAACGTCGCTGCGTTGGCACGACTCATCCTGTTGTTGCGGTGATAGCGACGGAACTGATCAAAAATTCCAATGGTTACAGCCCGGTTAATATGCCGGACTATATGGTAAGGCAGGAGGCAGACATCATGATGATCGTGGTGAGTGTTCTGATTTTCACGGGCGCCTTGGTCGCCGCCATCGCCACCATCGCGATGATGATCGCCCCTCAGTGGCGCCGCATCCTTCACTTGGCCACCGGCCATGTGGAGCCAGCCTTTACCCCCTTGGCTACGTTGGTCGTAGCCGAGCGTCGTATCGCCGTCAGGCGCTGGGCGGCGGGCTCGCCAGCCCCCGCGATGGCGTGGCGCCGCCGCGCAGCCGCTTGACCCGACCATAGGCGATCATGCTGAACGGGATGCTGCCCAAATAGGCCAGCGAAAGCGCCGTTAAGGCATGCCAAGGGGCTGACAGCAGCGCGGCCCCTACTAGTACGATGATCGCCAAGACCTCGAACCGGACGTTGCGACGGAGGCGGAATGAGGTCCATGAAAAAGTTGCCACGCTCGACACCATGAGCAGCGCGATCAGCGTCACCCAAGGCGCGACGAGCAGTGGCGAAGCGAAAAACGGCTCGCCGGTCCAGAACCAGAGATAGAGCGGCAGCATCGACAAGCCTGCACCCGCCGGCGCGGGAATACCGGTGAAGTAGCCGGCCGTCTTGCGGGGCTGATCAACGACATCCAATTGCGAATTGAACCGCGCAAGGCGAAGCGCGCAGAATACCGCGAGCAATAGGGCCGCGATCCAGCCGATGCGCGGCAAGGTCCATAGCGACCAGAGATACAGGATCAACGCCGGCGCGACGCCAAAGGAAATGGCGTCCGAGAGCGAATCCAGCTCCGCCCCGAAACGGCTCTCCCCCCGCAGCAAGCGCGCGATCCGCCCGTCCAGCCCATCGAGCACCGCCGCCACCATGATCATGGTGACAGCCGCTTCCCAGGACTGGGCGATGGCGAACTTCACGCCCGTCAGACCGGAACATAGCGCGAGCGCCGTCACCGCATTGGGGGCGATCGCCCGGAGGGGCAAACCACGCGGCGGACCGCGACGCGCGAAACGGGGAGAAATCGCCATGGATTATTGCGCGATGCCGGTCATCGGCCTGCCGCCAACACGGCCAAGCACGGTCTCACCTGCCACCGAACGCTGGCCCAGGCACACCTGCGGCGTGACGTCATCGGGCAGATAGACGTCGACGCGGCTGCCGAAGCGGATGAGGCCGACGCGCTGACCGGCGGCGACCATGTCGCCCGGCTTGACGAAACCGACGATGCGGCGCGCGACCAAGCCGGCAATCTGGGTAAAGCCGATCTTGCGGCCATCGCGCCCCTCGACCACGAAATGCTGGCGCTCATTCTCGTCCGACGCCTTGTCGAGATCGGCATTCAGGAACTTGCCCGAGATATAGACGACCTGACGGATGACGCCCGCGATCGGTGTGCGGTTGATGTGCACGTCGAACACCGACATGAAGATCGACACGCGGACCAGCGGCGCCTCGCCCAGTTCGCCGACCAGTTCGCGCGGGATCGGCACGCGTTGGATCATGGTGACCAACCCATCGGCGGGTGCGACGATCAGGTCGTCGCCCTGCGGCGTGGTACGCACGGGGTCGCGGAAGAACGCCGCGATCCAGATGCACAGGCCGACGAACGGCCAGAACAATATCTTGGTGATCAGCGTGGCGAGCAGGGTCAGACCCGCCCCGATCAGCACATATTTGCGCCCTTCAGGATGGACGGCGGGAAAACGCCACTTGACCGTGGTGGTGGCGATGGGAGGCTTTTCAAGCGAAGGCATCGGGCCTGTCTACCTGTCCACCGGCCATCGCACAATCTTTTCGGTTCGCCCCGGCCCTTTCGCCTATCCCGAGGGGTGGTTGATCCGCCGCGCCCCCTCCCCTAGACGCGTGGCAAACCAGCCTAATCTGAAGGATGCGCATATGGCGAAGATCAAGGTAAATACCCCCGTCGTGGAGATCGACGGCGACGAAATGACCCGGATCATCTGGGAATGGATTCGCGAACGCCTGATCAAGCCGTATCTCGATATCGAGCTGGCCTATTACGATCTGTCGGTCCAGAATCGCGATGCGACCGGCGACCAGGTGACGATCGACAGCGCCCACGCCACCCAGAAGTATGGCGTCGCGATCAAGTGCGCGACCATCACCCCCGACGAGCAGCGCGTCGAGGAATTCGGCCTGAAGAAGATGTGGAAGTCGCCCAACGGCACGATCCGCAACATCCTGGGCGGCGTGGTGTTCCGCGAGCCGATCGTCATCAAGAACGTGCCCCGCCTGATCCCGGGCTGGACCCATCCGATCGTCGTCGGCCGTCATGCCTTCGGCGACCAGTATAAGGCGACCGACTTCAAGGTGCCCGGCAAGGGCAAGCTGACCATGAAGTGGGAAGGCGAGAATGGCGAGACGATCGAGGAGGAGGTGTTCAACTTCCCCAGCTCGGGCGTCGCCATGGGCATGTACAATCTCGACGAATCGATCCGCGACTTCGCACGCGCCTCGATGAACTATGGCCTAGGCCGCGGCTGGCCGGTCTATCTGTCGACCAAGAACACCATCCTGAAGGCCTATGACGGCCGCTTCAAGGATATCTTCCAGGAAGTCTACGACGCCGAGTTCGCCGACCAGTTCAAGGCGGCGGGCATCGAGTATCAGCACCGCCTGATCGACGACATGGTCGCCTCGGCACTGAAGTGGCACGGCGAGTTCGTCTGGGCCTGCAAGAATTATGACGGCGACGTGCAGTCGGACCAGGTCGCACAGGGCTTCGGTTCGCTGGGCCTGATGACCTCGGTCCTGATGACCCCGGACGGCAAGACGATCGAGGCGGAAGCAGCGCACGGTACCGTGACGCGTCACTATCGCCAGCATCAGCAGGGCAAGGCGACCTCGACCAACCCGATCGCGTCGATCTTCGCCTGGACCGGCGGCCTGAAGTACCGCGGCAAGTTCGACAACACCCCCGACGTCGTCCGCTTCGCCGAGACGCTGGAGAAGGTCTGCATCAAGACCGTCGAGAACGGCCAGATGACCAAGGACCTCGCCATCCTGATCGGCCCGGACCAGCCCTGGATGACCACCGAGCAGTTCTTCGAGGCGATCCGCGTGAACCTCGAAACCGAAATGGGCAACTGGCAGTAATTCTGTCGCAAAATTGTGAAGAAGGGGCTCGGAGGCGCCAGTCTCCGGGCCCTTTTTTAGACCTGCCTTCAGCCTGAGCGAAGTCGAAGGCTACGCTGAAACCTCTCCCATCTCCCTCAGAGCGAACCGGAATCCCTAGGCCTTCGACTGCGCTCAGGCTGAACGGGGGATGGGATTATACTTTTTCAACTTTGCAACGGGCGTAAGGCCATGCGCCCCCAAGGCGTCATGATGAGCGAAGTCGAAGCGCACACCCCGCTCCCGCCGTTCAACGAGCCATTACGCCCATCGGCCTATTGCCGCCCTTCCCGCTCCAGATACGCAATGACGTCCGCCCGCGCGAGTGGATCGGGCAAGCCCTCAAAAGTCATTTTCGTACCCGGTGCGAAGCGCTGTGGCGAGGTCAGCCAGCGATTCATCGTCGCCCGGTCCCAATGCCCGCCGACCCGCTCTAGCGCGGCGGTATAGCCATAACGCGCACTGCCGCCTGCTACCGGCTTGCCCATGATGCCATGGAGATTGGGCCCTGCCCGATCCAACTCGCCCTTGCCGATGGTATGACACGCCAAGCATTGCCCAAAGGTTCGTGCCCCGGCATCCGCATCGGCGACCTTCATCAGGGCGTCCAGCGAGGGATTGGGCCCCGCCGCCTTCAGCCGCGCCGCCCGGTCGCCATCCCCACAGCCGGCCAACGCCAGCATCGACAAAAGCGGGAATATCATGCGTCGAGACAGGCCATTCATGGCCGCCCCCTAGCCCCGCCACCGACCCTTGGTCAGTGGACCGATCGTCTCATCCTCGTTTCGCGGGAATAACGGACTGACAAGCAGGTCAAAGCCGGGTTAGTCTGTCACCATGGCATTACGGCTCGACAATCAAGGTTTCTCCGACGCTCTCGTCATCCTCGGTTCGGCGGGGATCGTCATCCCGGCCTTTGCCCGCTTCCGCGTCAGCCCGGTCATCGGGTTCATCCTGGTGGGATTGCTGGTGGGGCCGGCAGGGCTCGGATCGCTCGTCCCCCATGCGCCGTGGCTCTATTATCTGACGATCTCCAATCCGGAATCGATCGAACCCTTCGCCGAGTTCGGCATCATATTATTGCTGTTTTCCATTGGGTTGGAGCTTTCTTTTCGTAGGCTTTGGGCGATGCGCAGGCTGGTGTTCGGTACCGGCGCGGCCGAGTTGCTCGGCTCGGCGATCCTGATCGGCGGGGCATTGCATTTGATGGGCCAGGGGTTGGCGGGCGCGATCGGGCTCGGGCTGGCGCTGACCCTTTCCTCGACCGCGCTGGTGCTCCCCTTGGTCGGCACCACCAGCCCGGTGGGACGCGGTGCCTTCGCCATGCTGCTGTTCGAGGATCTCGCGCTCGTCCCCATCATCTTCGCACTGGGTGCCATGGCGCCGACCGCGACCGATGAAGGCTGGGTCGGGATTGCGGGCGTGGCGCTGCGCGGCGGCCTGACCGTGGTCGCCATGTATCTCGGCGGCAAGTTCGTCCTCCCCCGCCTCTTCGCCCAGGCGGCGCGGACCAAGAGCCCGGAGCTGTTCCTGGCCGCCTCGCTGCTCGTCGTCATCGTCGCCAGCGTCGCCACGACCGCCGCCGGGCTGTCGCCGATCGTCGGGGCGCTTCTCGCCGGACTGCTGATCGCGGAAACCGAATATCATTCGGAGGTCGAGGTGATGACCGCCCCCTTCAAGGGGCTGGCGCTGGGCGTGTTCCTGATCACCGTCGGCATGAGCCTGGACCTGCGGCTGATCGCCAAAAATTGGGACATGCTACTGCTCGCGGTGGTCGGCGTCGTCGCAGTGAAGGCGGTGGTCACCTATTTGCTGTTGCGCGTCGCGCATGCCCGGCGAGGCGTGGCGGCGGAGACCGGGTTGCTGATGGGCAGCCCGTCAGAGACGACGCTGATCGTGCTGGGCACCGCCGCCCAGGCGCAGCTCATCCTGCCTTCGACCGCCAGCTTCTGGCAGACGGTGACCGCGATCGGCCTGACCATCACGCCGCTGCTCGCCAAGGCCGGGCGCGTCATTTCGCGCCGGATCGAAGCGCGCAGCGGCGATGGCCCCGCCGCGCCGGAGTTGGAGGCCGATGCGGGACGCACCGTCATCATCGGCTTCGGCCGCGTCGGCAAGATGATCGCCGACATGCTGACCGTCCATGGCCAGCCCTATGTCGCGGTCGAAGCGGATATCGATTCGGTCAGTGAAGCCCGGCGCGCTGGCTATCCGGTGCTCTTCGGCGATGTCGCGCGGGCGGAACTGGTCGACCGGCTGCACCTGCCCGCCGCCCGTGCCCTCATCCTGACGATGGACGATCCGGTGCTGACCGTAAGGCTGGCGCGTCGCATCCGACAGGCCGCCCCCGACCTGCCGATCATCGCGCGCGCGCGGGACATGGCGCATGCGACCGAACTCTACCGCGCGGGCGTCAGCGAGGCGGTGCCCGAAACGCTGGAAAGCTCGCTGCAATTGTCCGAGGCGGTGCTGGTCGATCTGGGCGTGGCGATGGGGCCGGTGATCGCCTCGATCCACGAGAAGCGCGACGAACTGCGGCAGGTCATCCGGCGCGAGGCGCAGTTGCAGCGCGAGCCGCGTATCCGGCGGCTGCGACGGTTGGGGGAACAGGGCTGAGCAAATCCGCCCCATGCTTCAGCATGGGGCGGAATAGCGATTAGCCCAGGCGGCCGAGCGCCGCGTGAAGCCGTGCCGCTTCGGCCATCTTGTCGGCATGGTCGGCGCGGGCCTTTTCCACCGCTTCGGGCTTGGCGCGTTCGACGAAGCTGGCATTGCCCAGTCGCCCGCCCAGCGCGTCCCGCTCCTTCTCGACGGCGGCGATCGCCTTGGTCAGGCGCTGGCGCTCGGCGTCGAGGTCGATCACCCCCTCCAGCGGCAGGACGAAGGTCGCCTCGTCGACCACCACCTGCGCGGCACCGCCGGTCGCTTCGCCGTCCGCCGCCTCGACGCGGGCGAGACGGGCCAATGCGGAGGCCTGCCGCTCCAGACGCGCCTTGGTCGCGTCATTGGCGTCACGGACATGCATCGGCAGGCGCGCGCCAGGCGGCACGTTGAGCTCGGTCCGTGCGGCGCGGATTTCACTGACCAGACGGATCAGCCAGTCGATCTCGCGCTCCGCCTCGCGGTCGAGCGCGCGCGCATCCGCCATCGGCCAATGGGCGACGATCAGGTCATGATCGCGCGCGCCCATGGCATGCCACAGTTCCTCGGTGATGAAGGGCATGAAGGGGTGGAGCAGGACCAGGATCTGGTCGAGCACCCAGCCCGCGACGGCGCGGGTTTCCTCGCCGCCCTCTTCGCCGCCTTGCAGGACAGGCTTGATGAGTTCGAGGTACCAGTCGCAGAAGCGGCTCCAGACGAACTGATAGATCGCGTTCGCCGCGCCGTCGAAACGATAATCGGCCAGCGCGAGGTCGACCGCTTGTACGGTCTTCACCGTCTCGGCGATGATCCACTTGTTGACCGCCAGCGTGGCGTTGGGAGCCTCCAGCATGGTCGAGGCGCCGATGCCGTTCGCCTGGGCAAAGCGCGCCGCGTTCCACAGCTTGGTTGCGAAGTTCCGATAGCCCTCGACGCGGCGTTCATCCATCTTGATGTCGCGGCCCTGGCTCTCCATCGCCGCCATGAAGAAGCGCAGCGCGTCGGCGCCATACTGGTCGATCAGGCCCAGCGGATCGACCGTATTCCCCTTCGACTTCGACATTTTTGAGCCGTCGGCGGCACGGACAAGACCGTGGAGATACAAAGTCTTGAAGGGCACATCTTCCATGAAGTGGATGCCCTGCATCATCATCCGCGCGTCCCAGAAGAACAGGATGTCGAAGCCGGAGATCAGCACGTCGTTCGGGTAGCGGCCCGCCAGCGTCTTGTCGCCATTATCGGGCCAGCCCAGCGTCGCAAAGGGCCAGAGCGCGGACGAGAACCACGTATCCAGCACGTCCGGGTCGCGCGTCAGGGTCACGCCCTCGCCTGCCTCGGCTTGCGCCTCTTCCTCGCTCTCGGCGACGAACACCCGGCCGTCCTCGGCGAACCACGCTGGAATCTGGTGGCCCCACCAGAGCTGGCGGCTGACACACCAGGGCTGGATATTCTCCATCCAGTTGAAGAAGGTTTTTTCCCAAGCCTGCGGCACGATCTTGATCTTGCCCGAGCGCACGGCCTCGATCGCGGGCTGGGCCAGCGTCTTGGCATCGACATACCATTGGTCGGTCAGCCACGGCTCGATCACCACGCCCGAACGGTCACCGAAAGGCGTCTGGATCGTGCGCGGCTCGGCATCGTACTCGGTGCCGTCCTTGTCGATATGCGGGATGAGGACGCCCTCATCCTTCAGCCGCGCGACAACGGCCTTGCGCGCCTCGGTTGTCGACAGGCCGACGAACGCGTCGGGGATCAGCCCGTCAGCAGTCTGAACGATGCACGCCTTGGCATCGAGCATGTTGAGCATATCGCGCGCCTCGATGCCCACACGGCGGCCGACCTCGAAGTCGTTGAAGTCATGGCCGGGCGTGATCTTGACCGCGCCCGAACCCAGTTCGGGGTCGGCATGTTCGTCGGCGACGATCGGGATCAGGCGGCCGGTGATCGGCAGACGCACCTGCTTGCCGATCAGCGCGGTGTAGCGCGCGTCCTCGGGATGGACCGCGACCGCCATGTCAGCCAGCATCGTCTCGGGCCGGGTCGTCGCAACCTCGATAAAACCCGATCCGTCGGCGAGCGGATAGCGCAGACGCCAGAAGCTGCCCTTCACTTCGCGCGTCTCCACCTCCAGGTCGCTGATCGCGGTGCCCAGCCCGGCGTCCCAGTTGACCAGCCGCTTGTCGCGATAGAGCAAACCCTGTCGGTAAAGGTCGACAAAAACCTTCAGCACCGCCTTGCTGAAGCCTTCGTCCATGGTGAACCGCTCGTTCGCCCAGTCCATCGAGCAGCCCAGACGCCGCAGCTGGCCGGTGATCTGGCCGCCGCTCTCCGCCTTCCACGTCCAGACCTTCTCCAGGAACTGGTCGCGGGTGAAGTCGGTGCGCTTCTCGCCGCGCGCATTCATCTGGCGCTCGACCACCATCTGGGTCGCGATGCCGGCATGATCGGTGCCGACGACCCACAGTGCATCCTTTCCCTTCAATCGGGCATGGCGGACCAGAATGTCCTGCAACGTGTTGTCGAGCGCGTGGCCGATATGCAGGTTGCCGGTGACGTTGGGCGGCGGGTTGACGATCGTCCAGGGCTCGGCGTTCGGGCGGTCGGGGCGGAACAGGCCCTTTTCCTCCCAATGGCCATACCAGCGGGCTTCGATTGCGGCGGGGTCGAACGTCTTGGGCAGCTCAGTCATGACGCTGCCTTAATCAGCCGCGTCGGCTTGCGCCAGATGCTGCCGTCAGGTTCTGGCGCCGGGCCGATCGAGCACCGCGCGAATCCGCTCGTTGAGGTCGGCGCGGCGATAGGGCTTGCGGATCAACTCGTAGGAGCGCGCGCCCTCATCGATCGCCTCATCGGCAAAGCCGGTGGTCAGCAGCACCGACAGGCGGGGGTAGTCACGCCGCACCGCCTGTGCAAGCGCGACGCCGTTCATGCCGCCGGGCATCAGAATGTCGGTAAAGAGCAACTGAAAATCGCTATCGCCCGCGAGATAATCGAGCGCCTCACGCGCGCTGCGTGTCAGGACGACATCATAGCCCAGATCCTCGAGCATCGATCGACCCAGATCGCCGACATCCTCCTGATCCTCGACCATCAACACGCGCTCGGCCCCGCCCTTGCGCGCGGGCTGCACCGGGCTGGCCCGGCGTTCGGTCACGCCGGCCGCGCGTGGGAAATAGAGCGACAGGACCGCTCCACCCTCGGCCTCCGGATCGACCGTCGCCAGTCCGCCCGACTGCCGCATGAAGCCATAGACCATGGCGAGGCCCAGTCCCGCCCCCTTCCCCATTTCCTTGGTGGTGAAGAAGGGATCGAACACCTTGTCGGCGATCGAGGCATCGATGCCGGGACCATCATCGGCGATCCGCACCATCACATATTCGCCGGCCTCCAGATTGGCCGGGCCTTCGGGCTGATCGGCGGACTGGATCATGTTGCGGGTCGAGATGGTCACGACGCCCTGATCGCCTTTGCGCACGATCGCCTCGCGCGCATTGTTGACGATGTTGAGCAGCGCCATCTCCGCCTGGACAGGATCGATCCGGCAGTTCCAGAGATTCTCCTCCAGCCGCTGCCGCAGAACGATCCCCTCGCCCGCGGTCCGGTTGAGGATGGGGCGGAAATCCTCGATCAACTGGTTGAAGTTGAGCAGCCGGTCACGCAGTTCCTGCTTGCGGGCGAAGGCAAGCAATTGCTGGGTCAGCGTTGCGCCTCGTGCGGCGGCTGCACCGATCGCCTCGACCGCGCGACGCCCGCTGCGGTCGCCGGCATCGATTCGTGCATCCAATATGTCGGAATAGCCGATGATGACCTGGAGCAGATTGTTGAAGTCATGCGCGATGCCGCCGGTCAGCTTGCCGACCGCCTCCATCTTCTGCGCCTCGTGCAGCGCATCCTCGGCCTCGCGCCGGCGCGAAATGTCGAGCTGACTGCTGAAGAAATAGACGAGTTCGCCCGCATCGTCATAGACCGGCGACACGAACAACGCGTTCCAGAAGGTCGAGCCGTTCTTGCGATAGTTGAGCAGTTCGACCGCGATCTCGTCACGCCGCTCCACCGCCGCGCGGATTTGCGCCACAACGTCGCGATCGGTCTCCGGACCTTGCAGAAACCGGCAATTGGTGCCGAGAATCTCGTCCTCGGAATAACCGGTCATGAAGCTGAAGGCTTCATTGCAGAAGACGATAGGGTTGTCGGGCTGGCGCGGATCGGTGACGATCATCGGCATCCGCGTGGTCTTCACCGCCGCGAAGAAGATGTCCGACTGGCCCGAATGCGGCGGGCGCGCGTCCGCAATGGGCGGCGACGACACCGGCGCGTGTTTCGCCTTGTCCGTATCAGCGGGCCTGTCGATCGCGGTCATGGCCAACGAACCCGGCGATGGGACGCGGGTTCCACCATGACAGTCATGCCCGACGGATTCCCCGCCAGCGGCATCAGCGCCCTTCGCGTGTGATCCGGGCGATTTCCTTGGCCACCATCGCCTCGACCATCTCCGGCAGATGCGCGTCGAGCCATTCGCGCAGCATCGGGCGGAGCATCTCGCGGACCAGCCCCTCCAAGGTGCCGTCGCTGCTGGGTTCGGGCTTGACCATCATCCGGCTGAGCGACTCCAAAGCGCCGCGGCTCGCCTCCGCGGCGCGGGGCGACACGATCGCCTCTTCATTTTCCGAGGCATGGACGGGCTCGGCCGGCGCGACCGGGGCCGCTGCGGTCGGAGCCGGCGAAGGTGCCACGGGTTCCGGGGCAGCCGGCATCGGCTCGGGCGCGCTGCGCAACGCCGATTCGGCGGCACGCGCGGCAGCGGCTTCGACCTTCATGCGCAGCGGCATGGGATCGCTGAGCTCCAGGATCTCGGGTTCGTCATCCTCGGCGACTGGCGACGGCACGGGGCGCGGCTGACGACGCTGACGCGTCGGCACTTCGCCCTCTTCGGCGATGATCCTTTTGATCGAGGAAAGGATTTCCTCCATCGACGGTTCGGCGCTGATCTCACCCATGACCGCAATCCCCATTGAAGCCCCCAGGCCCCCAAGCCTTGTGACCGGCGTTATTGCCGGTTCGGTGACGAAGCACCTGTGGTTAATGCGGGGCTTCTGTCAACAGGGGCGTTCACATCGGCATCGAGCGGACGGGTAATCGCCGCCGTTTGCGCCGGGGTTCCGGCGGTGGTGCTGGCCACCGGCGCGGGCTCACCATCGCCGTCCCAGTCATTGATGCGGTTGCGCACCCGCTTGTAATTGGTCACCGGATCGTAGAGCGAACCGCCGTCCAGCCCCAGGTCGCGCGCCTCGGCATTGCCCATCGCCGCGATCAGCGCGAAGCCCGCGACATAGGCATCGCGCCGCGCGGTCACCAGCGTGACCTGGCTGTTCAGCAATTCCTGCTCGGCATTCAGGATGTCGAGCACGGTGCGGGTACCAACGCTGTTCTCGGCGCGCACGCCCTCCAGCGACAGCGAGTTGGCGCGCACCGCCGATTCGGCCGAGGCAATCACCTCCTGCGAGGATTGCCAGACGGCATAGGCGGAGCGGACTTGCGCCACGACCTGCCGCTCGGTCGCGGTGGTGTTTTCCAGCGCCTGGCCACGCAGCGCCTCGGCCTGGCGGACCTGCGCCGCCGGACGACCGCCCTGGAACAGCGGCATAGTCAATTGCGCGCCCACCGTGGCGTTCACGCCCGAGGTCGGCACGTTGCCTGCGCCCGCCGGCACGTTGATCGAGCCGAGATAGTTGAAATAGTTTCCGCTCGACACCGCCGCGATACGCGGCAGCCGGTTGGCGCGCGCGACATTGATGTCGTAGCGAGCCGCGTCGGCGTTGCGTCGCGCCGCGATCAACTGCGGGTTCTGCTCCAGCGCGACGCCCACCGCCTCGTTGGGCGAGGCCGGCAGCGCGGGGAGCGCGGGCGGCTGTTCCAGCCCCACCGGCGCGACGCCCACCACCTGGACATAATTTTCGCGGCTGGAAATCAGATTGGCCTGCGCCGACTGCAACTGCGCGCGCGCCTGCGCCAGCCGCGCCTCGGACTGCGCCACATCGGTACGGGTCAGATCGCCTACCTGAAACCGATCGCGCGAGGCGCGCAAATTGGTCTCCAGCACGTTGACGTTCCGGGTGTTGAGGTTGACGATCGCCTCGTCCCGGATGACGTTCATATAGGCCGCCACCACATTGGTAAACAAATTGGCCTCGACCCCGCGGAGCTGCGCCCGGCCCGCATCGACCCGCGTCTCCGCCGCGCGCACCGCATTCTTGACCGCGCCGCCTTGATAAAGCGGGACCGACAATTGCAGCGCACCCGTCGCCACCCGTTCCGGGTTCAGGAAGTTGTTGTTCGCGACAATGACGTTGTCGGTGAACTGCGCCTGCGACTGGAGCGACGGCAGGCCGTTGGACCGTGCGATCGGCACATTCTCATCGGTCGCGCGCTGGGCGGCGCGCTGACCGGTGATCGTCGGGTTGCTCTGATACGCCCGCACCATCGCCTCGCGCAGCGTTTCCGCCGAAGCGGACCCGGCCAGCAGCAGCGCCGAACCGATCAGGACGCCAGAGGTCAGGGACGGACGCATCGACATCAGAACTGGAACGCTCGGGGGCGAGCGAAGCCCGGCAGGATGGCGCATTCGGCATCGGCGAAGGGACGCACGCCGTGACCACCCTCGGTCCGACGACCGCTGGCGAGACGGGTCACGCCCTTGTCGACCAGACCGGTGACGATACGACCGCCGACACGCACCTGCTCGATCAATGCGGAGGGGATTTCCTCGACCGCGCCGTCGATGACCAGCACGTCATAGGGCGCTTCGGCCGGATAGCCGGCGGTCAGCGGCGCCTCGATCAGCTTGACCTTGGCATCGCCGGCCAGCGCGGTGCGAGCGGCGGCGAGCAGCTCGGCACTCTCCTCGACCGCAACGACCTCGGCCACGATCCCGGCAAGCAAGGCGGCCGTATAGCCGGTGCCCGCACCGATCAGCAGGACGCGGTCATTGGCTTCCAGATAGGCCTCGGTCAGCAGACGGCCGGTCGCCATTGGAAGGTTGACCGCACGCCCCTGCCCCAGGTCGATCGTGCCGTCACGATAAGCCACTTCGCGCAGGCCTTCGGGCACGAACGCCTCACGCGGAACGCGCGCCATCTGCGCCACGACCCGCTGGTCGTTGACCGCCGTAGTACGCAACTGGCTCGCCACCATTGCGTGGCGCATGGCGTCGAAATTCGAGGATTCGTTGCTGGTCGTCATCATGGCCCATCCCTGTCGCACAGCCGTTTTAGTTGTGCAATACACTAATTTGGTTCCCGCCGCTTCTATCGCGCCCACTCGGTTCCGCCAAGCGGAGGGATGCCGGCTGGCGAACCCGATCGGCGTCCGCTTTGCGACAAAATGTGACAGGAGGAGCCAATCGCACGCCTTCCCGTTTCACCGGCATTCCGGCGCTTCCCGCCACTCGGCTCATTCTGGAGTAGCCCCATGAAACGGAGTACAGGCTTTCTTGGTGCCGGCATTATCGGCGCCGCTGTCCTGGGCGGATCGATCACCGCCGGCTATCTGGAGCAGAGGTTGAACGCACAGCCCGCAGTCGCGACATTCGGACAAGGCGTATCCGAGGCGCAGAAAATGGAACGGCGGCGGGGTAGAGCGGCGGCCGTAGCGGTGGCGGAGACGGCAGTGCAATAAAGCCCGGACATGGCGGGCTTTGGTCGGGGATTTAAAGTTGATCGGGAGGTGGATAGCCGCCCTAATGCAAAGCGATGGCCCGCTTTTTTCTACAGATCGGTGGGCGGCGGTGGCACCCTACCCAGCCCCCGCAGATGGCAGCCCAACGCCTGAAAACGATCGGGCCAATTCAGACTGACGCGGCTGGACAGTATATTGCGCGGGATCGCGAGGCCTCACCATTGTGATGGCCCGGAACAAGACTCACCAGAGCCGTGTCATCTGTCCTTCCAAAACACAGGCAGGACGTTGCCGCTTCGATATGCTGTACAACCCTGTGAGCGCTTCCTCAATCGCCCGCCGCCAGGCCTGATTCCCGCGAGACCGGAACAGGAACAGCGCGTAGTTTTCTGATCCACCGCACACTCGCTGTTGACAGCGGGACAAAAACCGCAGAAATGCCCGCCTCCCACGCATCGAGGCGCGATGGCGGAGTGGTGACGCAGAGGACTGCAAATCCTTGCACCCGGGTTCGATTCCCGGTCGCGCCTCCAGATTTTCGAGCGGATCGATCGCATCTGGCTTGCGGCGCAAAGCCGAATCGATCCCGACACACTCACGAAAAGCGATAGACCCCAACCTCTTGGACCGCGTAAGTCCGACCCTTCGGTAGTGAGGAAGGGGATGCGGATGCGCGCGATGACGATGACGGCGGTCTTGGCTCTATTGAACGCCACCCCCTCGGTGGCATGGGGCCAGACGACGGCCACGCCCCCGACACAGGGCGCGCCGGTCGAATATGACATCGCCTTTCCGCATCCTGAACATCATGAGGCACAGGTCAGCGTCACCTATCGTGGGCTGCCGGCCGGGCCGGTGCGGTTCCAGATGGCGCGCTCCTCACCGGGGCGCTACGCGCTCCATGAGTTCGCCAAGAATGTCTATTCGGTGTCGGCGACCGACGGCACGGGCCGCCCGCTCGCGGTGACGCGCAGCGATCCCTATGGCTGGGGCGTAGAGCGTCACGACGGCACGGTCACCGTCCGCTACACGCTGTTCGGCGATCGCGGCGACGGCACCTATGCGCAGATCGATCCGACCCATGCTCATTTGAACACCCCCGCCACCTTTCTCTGGGCGGTCGGGCAGGATCAGCGCCCGATCCAGGTCCGCTTCCACCCTGCCACCGGCTGGAAGATCGCGACGCAGTTGGCACCGACGACCGATCCCAACGTCTTCACTGCGCGCGATCTGCAGTATTTCATGGACAGCCCGGTCGAGCTGTCGGCGCATGACATGCGCAGTTGGACCGTCGCGGACGGCGCGAAACGCTATACCATCCGGCTGGCGGTGCATCATGAGGGCACGTCAGCCGACCTCGATCGCTTCGCCGCCATGGCGCAGAAGGTCGTGGCGCAGGAAATCGCCGTCTTCGGCGCCCCGCCGCCCTTCGACTATGGCACCTACACCTTCCTGGCCGACTATATGCCGCAGATCAGCGGTGATGGCATGGAACATCGCAACTCGACGGTGATCAGCACCCCCAGGTCGCTGGCCGATGCGAAGTTTCAGCAGATCCAGACGCTGGCGCACGAGTTCTTCCACGCCTGGAATGTCGAGCGCATCCGCCCGGCCGAGCTGGAGCCGTTCGACTTCACCCGCGCCAATGCCACGCCCTCGCTGTGGCTGGCCGAGGGGTTCACCCAATATTATGGGCCGTTGTCAGTGCTGCGCGCCGGCGAAATGACGCTCGACGCCTATGTCGAGCAATTGTCGCGGACGCTCAATTCGCTGCTCACCACCCCGGCGCGACGCTATGGCGATCCGCAGGAAATGAGCCTGCGCGCGCCCTTCGTCGACGCGGCCCAGTCGATTGATCCGACCAATCCCAACATCTACGTCTCTTATTATCCTTACGGCGCGATCATCGCGCTCGCGCTCGACCTGGAACTGCGCCAGCGTTTCCCCGCGCTCTCGCTCGACGCCTATATGCGCCAGCTCTGGCGCGACTATGGCCAGCCCGAACGCGCCTATCGCCCCGACGATCTGCGCCGCTCCCTGGCGCAACTGACCGGCGACCAGGGTTTTGCCGATGGCTTCTTTGCCCGCAGCGTGACGGCGAGCGGCCTGCCCGACTTCGCCCCACTCCTCGCCCAGGCCGGATTCACCCTGCGTGCCGCGCATCCCCAGGCCGCCTGGGCCGGTGCGGCACCGGCGGTGCAGGACGGCAAGCTGACCGTCTCCGCGCCTACCCGGCCGGGCACCGCGCTTTATGACGCGGGGCTGGACAAGGATGATGTGATCGTCAGCCTGGACGGACAGCCCATGCCGACCGTCGAAGCCTGGACCGTACTGCTCGACCGTCACGTGCCCGGCGACCGCCTGCCGATCATCTATCGCGGCCGTACCGGGGAGCGACAGGCGGTGCTGACGCTCACCGCCGATCCGAAGATGGAGATCGTGGCCAATGAGAAGATCGGCCAGCCACTGACCGCCGTGCAGCGTCGCTTCCGCGACAATTGGCTGGGTAGCAAGGTGCCCTCCCCGTCCTGATCGATCACCGATCGGCACGGGAACGTGATGATCGGCGCGCGTGTTGATATAGGTCAGATTTTTGGGGCCCAACCGGATGATCCGCCCTTGCGGCATGGGGGGAGCCATGCGAATGCGCGTCAGGGAGCCTGTTCAGTGCACGATCTTGCTATTCCGGGTCATTTGGCCGCGTATTTGGATAAATCACCCATCGCACTGGCCCTGGCTGATGCGAATGACGACAACCCCTTGATTTTCATCAATCATGGTTTCCGGGAACTGACCGGCTATACCAGCGAGGAGATGATCGGGCGGAATTGTCGGATGCTGCAGCGCGACGCCGACAATGTCGAGGCGCGCGATCGCATTCGGGAATTCCTGACCAATGACCGCCAGTTGAATGTCCGCACGACGCTGATCAATTTCCGCAAGGACGGCTCGCCCTTCGTCAACCTGCTTTACATGTCGAAGCTGCGGCAATTGGGCGGTCACATGCCCTATATCTTCGCCTCGCAGTTCGACGTCAGCCGTTCGCAGCCCGAGCGCCTGTCCGCCTATGACGCGGAACTGGGGCGTACGCTCGGCCGACTGACCCCGATCCTGGCCGAAAGCGGCATGGTGCTGGAAGGGTCGCTGACCGCCATCGCCAATACCGCCGCGACGATCGCGCAAGCCAAGCTGACCCTGTCCGACCTCGACCGAGCCGCCTTTCCGTGAGAGCGACGCGGCTGTCGCCCCACCATTCTGACCAGGACCAGACCGCATGAGCGAGGTTGAGCACGACATCGCACCGGTGCCGGTGGTGGGCATCGGCGCGTCGGCCGGCGGGCTGGAGGCGTTGCGCGAGATGCTGACGCCCGCGCGCGCGCCGACCGGCCTGGCCTTTGTGGTGGTCCAGCATCTCGACCCCAATCACGAAAGCATGCTGGCCCAGTTGCTCGACCGTCACACCAATCTGGAAGTGCGGCAGTGCGAAGGGTCGGAGCGGATCGAGCCCGACCATGTCTATATCATCCCGCCGGGCCGGGGCCTCGCCATTCGCGGCGGCGTGCTGGAACTGACCGATTTCGTCCAGCCGCGCGGATTGCGTCGGCCGATCGACGACTTCTTCCTGTCACTGGCGAGCGATCAACAGGCCAATGCCGCCTGCGTCATCCTGTCGGGCACCGGCGCGGATGGAACGACGGGCTTGCGCGCTATCAAGGAAAATGGCGGCGTCAGCGTGGTGCAGCGGCCCGAAAGCGCGCGCTATGACGGCATGCCCTTGTCGGCAGTGGGCACCGGTCTTGTCGATTTCGTCAAGCCGGCGGGCGAAATCGTCGATTGCCTGCGAGCGTTTTTCACGCGCCGCACGGGCGAGCCCAAGCACCACGAGGCCGAGGTCGTCGCCGATCATATCGACGATCTGTGCCGCGTCCTACGCAACGCTGTGGGCCATGATTTTTCAGGCTATAAGCGCACCACCCTGGTCCGCCGGGTCGAGCGGCGCATGCATGTGCTCGGCATCCCGACGGGCTCGGCCTATCTGGCGCGGGTCAAGGGCGATTCGGACGAGTGCGAAGCGCTGTTCCGCGACCTGCTGATCAACGTCACCCGCTTCTTCCGCGATGCCGAACTGTTCGAAACGTTGCGAACCAAGGCGATCCAGCCGCTGATCCGTGCGCGCGACCCGGACGAGGATATCCGCATCTGGGTCCCAGGCTGCTCCAGCGGCGAAGAGGCCTATAGCATCGCGATGCTGTTCGCCGAGGAATTGCGCGAGGCGGGGCAGCCGCTGGCGGTGCAGATCTTCGCGACCGATATCGACGAACAGATGCTGCAGATCGCACGCGAGGGCAGCTATCCGGCGGCCGCCTTGGGCGATATCCCGGCACCCTTGCGCGAACGCTATACGATACCGCATGCGGAGCGGTTCACCATCTCGGGCGAGATCCGGGACATGATCCGCTTCTCCAACCACAGCCTGGTCAAGGATCCGCCTTTCTCGCGGATCGACCTCGTGTCGTGCCGTAACCTGCTGATCTATTTCGACGATCGGTTGCAGCAATCGGTGCTGCCGCTGCTCCATTATGCGCTGCGGCCGGGCGGCTATCTGTTCCTGGGGCCGTCGGAAAGCGTCGGTCGGTTCGACCATCTGTTCCCCGCCATCGACGGCCATGCCCGGCTGTTCGAACGGTCGCCGGGTTCGCCCTCCTACCCCATCGACCTGCCTGGGGCAGCGCACCACCGCCCCCGCCGACGCGGGGAGAGGGGCGAGCGTGAGGACGGCCCGACGCTGGGCGATGAGAGCGTGGCGGTGCGGCGCATCGTCGATCGCTATGCTCCGCCCAGCATGATCGTCGATCAAGACGGTGGCATCCTGGCGGCGTTCGGCAAGCTCAGCCGCTATTTCAACTTCCCCGTGACGCGGGCCGGCGGCTCCAGCGCGATGACGCTGGCGCGCAGCGGCCTGCGCGAGGTGATGGGCCCGATGCTCCGCCAGGCCCGCGACGCGCGCAAACGGATCGCCGCGCGCGATGTCGCGGTGACCACCGAATATGGCGTGCAGCGGATCGAGGTGATCTGCGACCCGCTGACCGATGGATCGCTGCTGTTCCTGTTCCGCGATTCCGCACCGTTCAGCCCGGTCGAGGAAAGCGACCTCGCCGATCTGGAGCCGGGCGACGATCATATCGAGGCGCTGGAAGACGAATTGCGGCTGACTCGCCACCGTCTGCGCTCGACGGTCGAGGAACTGGAGACCGCGAATGAGGAGCTGAAGAGCTCCAACGAAGAAATGATGTCGATGAACGAGGAGCTTCAATCGACAAACGAGGAATTGTCGACGGTCAATGACGAGCTGAAGACCAAGGTCGACCAGCTCACCATCGCCAATGCCGATCTGCGCAACTTCTTCGAATCGACCGATCTGGCGGTCGTAGTGCTCGACAGCGATCTGCGGGTGCGCAGCTATACCGAGGCGGCCCGTTCGATCTTCCCGCTCCAGCCCAGCGACCGGGGGCGGTTGCTGGCGGATGTGTCGACACGGCTGGCCAACACCGATTACCTCGACGACGCGGCCTCCGTCGCAAGCGGCGGGGCGCCGATGCAACAGCGGGTGATGACCCGCGATGGCGCGCGGACGCTGTCGCTGCGCATCCTGCCCTATCGCACGCAAGGGGACGGCATCGACGGCGCGACGCTGGTGCTGACCGACATCACCGATGCGCTGAGCATGGAACGTGCCCTGGCGGCGGAGCGCGAGCGGCTGGACCTGGCGATCAAGGCGGGCGGTATCGGCGTCTGGGAGTATCGGGCGGATACGGGCGAATCCATTCTCGACGATATTTGTCGCGAGCTGTTCGGCGTCACCGCCGATGAGGATGCCCATTCCCGGCGTCTGTTCGACCGCATCGTCGCCGAAGATCGCGAGGCCGTCGAACTCGCACTGGCCGAGGCGATCGCGGCGCGGGGCGATTTCGAGACGACCTTCCGCATCACCGCCGATGGCAAGGAACGCTGGATCAAGGGCTGCGGCCGCGTCATCACCCATGCGCCGCCGCACCGAATGGTCGGCGTGTCGATCGACGTGACGGCCGAATATGCCGTTGCCGAGACGCGCGAGCTGATGCTGCGCGAGATGAACCACCGGGTGAAGAACCTGTTCGCGATCATCTCCGGCATCGTGTCCGCCGCCTCGCGCTCGCATGACGATGTCGCCGAAATGGCCGAGGATGTGCGTGAACGGATCGCGACGCTCGGCCGAGCGCATTCGCTCGCCTCGCCCGCCGGCGAGCAACAGGCGATCGAGCTGGGCGCGCTCGTCGAGGCGACGATCGCGCCCTATAAGGGGCAGTCGCGCATCACGATGGACGGCCCGCGCCTGCTGGTCGATCGGCGCTGCTTGTCGCCGCTGGCGCTCATCCTGCACGAATGGGCAACCAACTCGGTCAAATATGGCGCGCTGGCGAGCGATCGTGGCGTGTTGGCGATCAGTTGGCTCCTCTACGACGGCCAGATCCAGCTCGAATGGTCGGAAACCGGCGGATCGACAGCCGATGCCGAGCCCGCCAAGGGCTTCGGCACCTTGCTGGTGCAGACGTCCTCGCGACAATTGGGCGCATCCTTGGAGCGGGATGCCAGCCAAGGGCGTTATCTCCTCCGCCTCGTTTTGCCGGATACGGTGTTATCGCATGACTAAAAAGATATTGCTGGTCGAAGACGAGTTCTTCGTCGCCCTCGACCTTCAGACGATCATCGAAGACGGCGGCTATGCGGTCGACGGCCCCTATGTCAGCGTGCAGGAGGTGCTTGACCATCTCGACGGCGATCAGCCGGAATTGGCCTGCGCGATTCTGGACGTTCGCCTGCGCGATGGCGAAGTCTTTCCCGCGGCCGAGCGGCTGCACGATGCCGGCGTGCCGCTGATCTTTCATTCGGGCCATGCCGATGAACGTGCGCTGCAATCGCGCTATCCGGGCGCGGCGGTGTGCGGGAAACCCTGCTCGCCAACGCTTCTCCGCCGCACGCTGTCCATGGCCGTCGCCGGCCCGGACGAGGCCGATCGCGCGGCAAGCTAAGCGCGCCTCGCCATGGTCGAGCGGCGCGAATATTGCGCCATAGCCCTCCATCTATCTGATTTTCCACAAGTTCATGGCGATGCCGCCATGGCTCTTTACTTGTAGGACATTATCGCGGACACTTCGCCCATAAGGAAATGGAATGGGAGGGGCGATGTACGTCCAGGATAAAGGTCGTAACACCGGTCGGCGGATGCCTGGCATGCGATGGTCGGTCGCGATGCTGGGGCTCGCCATGGCGAGCTACAGTCCGACAATTGCGCAATCCCCCTCGGCTGATGTTACGCGGACCATAGCGGACAGGCTCCGTCACGACCCTGTTCTGAACGCGCCCCTGCGCGGCAGTATCACGCTGCCCGAGACGGCCGCCGATCTGTCTGATACCGCTCCTATGGCAGGCACCGAAAACGTTTCCATAGGCTGGCGATCGTCCGATCCGGCGATCCTGTCGGATCGTGATCGCGGCAAGGGCGAGGACATCGTCAGGAAAGGCGCGGTCCGACGCGGCGACCGCGACCAGATGGTCCGGTTGACCGCCACGATCACTGCCCCCGGTGCCGCTCCCGTTACCGTGCCGTTCGATCTGCGCGTGCCGGCGAAGGTGACGTCCGATCCCAAACAAGCCTATCTCTTCGTCTATTTCACCGCCGACACGATCGAGGGGGAGAAGCTGCGCTTCGCCACCTCGGACGGAAACAATGCGCTGCAATGGAAGAACCTGAACGACGCGCAGCCGATCCTGGAATCGACGATGGGCACGCGGGGCTTGCGCGATCCGTTCATCCTGCGATCGCCCGAGGGCGACCGGTTCTTCCTGCTGGCGACCGACTTGTCAGCCGGGCGGACCGGCTGGGGCGGTGCGACCGATCATGGCAGCCAGTATCTGGAGATCTGGGAGTCGACCGACCTCATCCATTGGGGTGAGCAACGGCACGTCAAGGTCAACACCCCCGCCGCCGGCATGACCTGGGCGCCCGAGGCGCATTATGATCCCAGTATCGACGCTTATGTCGTCTATTGGACCTCCACCCTGTTCCGGGACGCCGCGCACAAAGAGAATGACGGGAACGGCCCGCAGATCCTGACCTCGATCACCCGCGACTTCCGCCACTTCACCATGCCCCGCCCCTGGTTCAAGGCCGCCGACCTGCCCTTCCTAGTCAAGGAAAAGGGGATGATCGATTCGACCGTGCTGAAGGACGGGGATTATTATTACCGCTTCACCAAGGTGTCGGAGGCGTCGGGTTGCCCATCGTCCGATATCATGGGCCAGCGGTCACGCTCGCTGCGCGCGACGACCGAGTCTGGCGCATGGGAGGTGATCGACCGCTGCATCGGCCGCCGCGCCGGCACACCCGAAGTGGAAGGGCCGAGCGTCTTCGCCGCCAATCCCGGCGACACCAGCGGCTTCCGCTATTATCTTTGGGTCGATGACTATGGCGGCAAGGGGTATATCCCGCTCGCGACCCATTCGCTGAACGTCCCTATCGCCTGGACCTATCCGGCGAAATTCCAGTTGCCCGTTTCGCCGCGTCACGGATCGGTGCTGTCGATTACCGCGCGGGAACGCGATGCGCTGGCCGCGCGGTGGAACCGGGCCCTGCTGGTGACATCGGTTGCGCCGACGATAGTGACTTTGCCGGGCGCCCAGCCGTCGATCACCCTGCCCAAGACGGTGGACGCGACCTTTGCCGACGGTCACGTCGCCCCAGTCGGCATCACCTGGCAGACACCCGATCGATCGCGGCTGAAGCGGATCGGCGACAGCGTGACGGTGCAGGGCCAGCTCGCCAATTCGGCCGCCACCCCGGCGACGGCGCGGATCACCGTCGGAGCGTCCCGATGAACCGGCGTTTCTCCCTTGTCTCTGCCCTCACCCTGGCCCTTGCTGCCGCAGCCGGACCTTCCATCAGCGCAGCCACGGCCCATGCCGCCAGCGAGACGGACGCGCTCTTCACCGATAGCTGGATCGTCCCGCCAGTCGTCGCATCGGGCACGCGCCTGCCCGCACCATCGGGGGCGCCGATCCAGTGGTCGGCCGACGGGCCCGCATTGCAGGGTAACCAACTGGTCAATCCGACCAGCGGACCGATCGTCGTCCACCTGACGGGACGACGGATCGCCGCCACCGGTCGGCCGATCACGAAGCGCTTTACGGTGACCCTGATGGGCCGCGATGCGAGCCGGCTGCAGGCCTATACCCGCACTCCGACCAGCGCCCATGACGCCAACCAGCCGATCATCGCGCGCGCTCTTCACCTCGCCATGGGTCGTGGTGCGGACAAGCCCGCACCGCTCAACGGCGATTACGGCATCGTCTTTCCGATCGGCGAATATGTCGGCATCGACCGCATCGAGCATCGCGGCCTGTCCAAGCCTTCGCTGTTTCACTTCGCCGATGGCAGCCTAGGCATCATTGCCACCCGTGTCGATCTCGACGGCAAGCCGGACAGCTCGCAGGCGTCGAGTGCCCTCGTCTTCAAAAGCGATCCGGCAAGCCCCGCCGATTTCATCGAGCTGGGGCTGATCGATCTGCGGACCACCGATGGCATCGTCGCGCCACGCGCTGTGTGGGATTCCTCTGCCCAGCGCTATCTGGTCGCCTGGCAGGACGATGCCGGCGCACCGCATTGGACGACGGTCAAGGACTTGGCGCGCACGGAGCGGATCGCCACCCCCTTCTATCCCGAGCAGGGTGGCTGCCGGTCGCGGATTCTTTCGACGGGCAATGTCGGTGCGTCCCAAGCCGGCATGCCGCTCGTTTTCCCCGATACCGTACCGATCGACGCGCACACCGCCGCCGCCCTCGCCGCGCGCTATGGCCGCATCACCAATGTCCACAGCTCGGTCGATCCGCAGACCGTGACCAAGGGCGCCGACCTGAGCGGCGTACGCGCCCATCTCGCCTATTCCGACGGATCGACGGCAAGCCGCGCGGTCGACTGGAACCCGGCCGATCTAGCGCGGCTTCGGACGATGGGGCCCGGCACCTACACGGTGCATGGCACGATACGCCAGCGGCGCTATCCCACGATCTTCGCCTATAACCGCGCGGATCCGGTGATCTATCGCTATACCCAAAACTGGCGCACTCGCTATCTGTTCATCGCGACCGACGATACCGGCAACAACAATGTCGGGTCGCCGCATCTGCCACTCCGCGTCGCCGACAGCCTTGCCGCGCTGGCCGACGATGAGGGCGGCCGCGCGCGTGAGGTCGATCTGCTCAACCGCGTGACCCGCCGGGATCGCACGGTGGAGGGGCGTGTCATCGCCGGATGCTACTGGGCGCCGGAGTTGCACGAGATTGGCGGTCGCCTCTCGATCCTGTTCGCGCCCTGCTTCAACCCCAAGGACAACCAGGCCAATAGCGATGGTAGCTGGGATACGGTGACCTCGCATATCATGCAGCTTCGCCCCGGTGGCGATCCGGCCAATCCAGCCGACTGGTCGCGCCCTGCCGCGATCCTCAAGCGTGACGGCACCTCGCTGGGCCGCGAGGGCTTTCCCCGCAATATCAGCCTCGACATGTCCTATTTCGAATCCCGTGGGCAGGCCTATTACACCTGGTCGCAGCGCTATCTGACCGATACCGGGCCGATCGGCGATCCGCTGACCTGGACCGCGCGCGTCGACCCGGCACATCCCACGCGCCTGATATCCGAACCCCGGCCGATCATCGCGCCGACACGATCGTTCGAGGAGAATTTGTCCGAGGGCGGCTTTGCCGTCCATCACGACGGGCGCATCCACCTGATCTATTCCAGTTCGGGGGTCAGCCCGACCTATGTCGTCGGCGGTGCCTGGGCACGCGAGGGCACGGACCTGACCAACATCGACAATTGGCACAAATGGACCGCCCCGCTTCAGCATAGCGAGCCGATGCCACCCGGTGTCACAGACTATCGCAACTATGAACAAGGTGTCGGACACGGCGCCTTCACCACGGACGAGGATGGCAACCTCCTCTATGTCTATCATACATGGGGGGACGGCGTGGGCGGCAATGGCCGGGACACGCGGGTGCGGCGCGTTCACTGGGCCGCAGACGGCCATCCGGTGCTCGACATGACGGCGGATGAGGAAGTCGCGCCGCGCAATCGTCAGGTCACCATGCAGGTCACCGTCCGGCGGCCCTAGCCCCGCCGGACGAGAACAGCGCCGGCAATGACGAGCGCGACGCCGGCCAGCTTGCCGATCGTTACCGGTTCGACCCGTACGCCGAACAGGCCAAAATGGTCGACGACCAACGCCGCCACCAACTGGCTGGCGATCGCCGCCGTCAGCGCTACCGAAATGCCGAGGCGCGGCGCGGCATATGCCAGCACCGCGACGAACTCGGCCCCGTAAAAGCCACCCAGCCACGCCCAGCCCGGCGCACCCTTCAGCGCCGCCGGACTGGTCCGGTCGATCGTCGCCCAGGCGATGGCGAGGACCACGGTGCCGATCAGGAACGACGTCAACGCCGCCAGCACCACCGAACCCGACGCCTTGGCCAAAGCCGCATTGGTCGGCGGCTGGACGGCCAGGCCAAGCCCAGCGACCAGGACGAGAATGAGCGGAAAGATCGCGGCCATATCGGCGCACCCAACGCTGGGAGCGCTACTTCGTTCAGCCCGATCGCAACAGCGCCACCCCGGCATCCCGCTCGAACAGGTAGAGCGCGGTCCGTGCCGCCTGCCCTCTCGGCGCCTCGAGCCCGCCGTCACGGTCGATCAGCAACCGCGCATCGTCCTGCGCGCATTGCATCAGGTCGGCCATGTTTTCCGGCGTGGCGAGGCGGAACGCCAGTTCCCCCGATTGCCGCGTGCCGAGCAGTTCGCCGGCCCCGCGCAACCGCAAATCCTCCTCCGCGATGCGGAAGCCGTCATTGGTCTCACGCATCAGGGCGAGCCGCGCCCGCGATGTCTCCGACAGGTGGCTCCCGCGCAGTAGAAGACAGCGCGACAGCCCCCCGCCCCGCCCGACACGCCCGCGCAATTGGTGGAGCTGCGCCAGGCCGAAGCGGTCGGCATGTTCGATCACGATCAGCGTCGCGTTGGGCACATCCACCCCCACCTCGATCACCGTCGTCGCGACCAGCACGCCCAGCCGCCCGCCCGCGAACGCCTCCATCACCGCGTCCTTCTCGGCGGGCTTCATCTTGCCGTGCACCAGTCCCACGCGCTCACCGAACCGCGCCCGCAGGCTTTCGGCACGCATCTCGGCGGCGGCGAGGTCGGACTTCTCACTCTCCTCGACCAACGGGCACACCCAATAGGCCTGCCCCCCGTCAGACAGGTGACGGCCCAGCGCGTTCACCACCTCGTCCAACCGATCTTCGGAGACGACGCGCGTCTCGATCGGCTGGCGGCCCGGCGGCATTTCGTCCAACCGGCTGACGTCCATCTCGCCATAATTGGCGAGCGTCAGGGTGCGCGGGATCGGCGTCGCCGTCATCGCCAGCAGATGCGGCGGGGCCTTACCCTTGGCCGACAGCATCATCCGCTGCGCCACGCCGAAGCGGTGCTGTTCATCTACAACCACCAGCGCGAGATCGCGGTAGGTCACGGTTTCCTGGAAGATCGCATGGGTGCCGACGAGAATGTCGATCTCCCCTGCCGCCAGCGCCATCAGCGTGGCTTCGCGCGCCTTGCCCTTGTCGCGGCCGGTCAGCACCGCAATCTCGACCGGCAGCCCGGCGAGCGTCTTGCGCAGCGTCTCATAATGCTGGCGCGCCAGAATTTCGGTCGGGGCCAGCATCGCCGCCTGCGCACCTGCCTCAACCGCGATCAGCATCGCCATCGCCGCGACCAGCGTCTTGCCCGCGCCCACGTCACCCTGAAGCAGCCGCAACATTGGCGCGTCCTGCGCCAGATCACCCTCGATCTCGCGCACCGTCCGGCTCTGCGCGCCGGTCAGCGTATAGGGCAGCTTGAGCATGTCGCGTAAGCGCCCGTCGCCGTTCAGCGCCCGTCCCCGCCGCTTGCGGGTATCGGCGCGCACCAGCGTCATGGCGAGCTGGTTGGCGAACACCTCGTCATAGCCCAGCCGCTCGCGCGCCTTGGCATCGGCGGGGTCGGCATGGATGCGGGCTAAGGCGTCCTTCCAGTCGGGCCAGCCGCGCTGCGCCTTCAGGCCGGGCTCGATCCATTCGGGCAGTTCCGGCGCGCGCTCCACCGCCTGGGCCGCGAGCGCCCCCAAGCGCCGCGAGGTGATACCTTCCGACAGTGGATAAATGGCCTCCCGCTCGCGGAAATCCTCGGTGCTGTCGCCCAGGTCGGGATGGACGATCTGCAAATCCTGTCCGTACAGGTCCAGGCGGCCGGACACGATCTTGGTCTCGCCCACCGGCAGCAGCTTCTTCACCCAACCCGAATTGCCGCCGAAATAAACGAGCGCCACACTATTCCCGCGCGCATCTTCGGCCCGCACCCGCGTCGGTCCGCGCGGCGACGACGAGACGCGATGCTCCTTCACCGTCAGCGAAATCGCGATCACCCGTCCCGCGTCCGACACCATCAACTCGTCGCGCGGGAAACGGTCGATATGCCCGGTCGGCAGATGAAAGGCGACATCGACCACGCGGGCGATGCGCAGGCGTTCGAGCGGCTTGGCAAGCCCCGGCCCGACGCCTTTCAGCGACGTGACCTCGGCGAACAGCGGATTGAGGATATCGGGACGCATGACTAGATTGGTCTGTATAGCCTACCCGCCGCATGTCGCCAGAGCGTGCGGAGAATCTCGTCCGATCGGAGCCCCATGGACCACGAAACCCGTATCAAGCGCCTTCGCTTCCGCGCATGGCATCGCGGCACCAAGGAAGCCGATCTGATGATCGGCGGCTTTTTCGATGCGCATCACGAAACGCTGTCGCTGGAAGAACTCGACTGGTTCGAGGCGCTGCTGGAGGAACAGGATGTCGACATCATGGCCTGGGCCATCGGCACGCAGCCCTGTCCGCCACAGTGGGACGGCCCGGTGATGCAGCGGATGCGTGCGCTGAATTTCGTACCGATCGCCCGGTAACTTAAGCCGCCACAAGCGTTCGACCGATGTATCTTCCGTCATTGCGAGCGGAGCGAAGCAATCCAGAGCGTCCGGGCTATTGGCCCTAGATTGCTTCGCTCCGCTCGCAATGACGGAATTGCCCAAACCGGAACCCCATGCCCGATATCAAGACGATCCTGACCGCCCAGAGCCCGCTGACCCTGTCGGGCGTTCCGGCAGGGTTCCTGCCCGTGCTGCTCGCCGATCTGGCGCGCGCCGCGACCACGCGCGCGGTCTTCGTCTGCGCCGACGAAGCGCAGATGCGCGAACTCGCCTCGACCGCGACCTATTTCGCGCCCGAGCTGGAGGTGTTGCAGATCCCCGCCTGGGACTGCCTGCCCTATGACCGCGCCTCGCCGACCTTGCGCGTCATGGCGGAGCGGATCGCGGGGCTGCACCGGTTGCAGGCCAAGCCCAAGACGCCGCAGCTCGTCCTGACCACCGCCAATGCCGCGACCCAGCGGGTGCTGACGCCGTTCCGCATTCGCCAGCTTGTCGCCCGCCTCGCACCCGGCGAGCGGATCGGACTGGAGAAGCTGTCAACGCTGCTCCAGGCCAACGGCTATGTCCGCACCGAGACGGTCCACGACCAAGGCGAATTCGCGGTGCGCGGCGGCCTGGTCGACCTGTTCCCCAGCGGCGAGGAACAGGCGTTGCGGCTCGATTTCTTCGGCGACGAGATTGAGAGCGTCCGCACCTTCGATCCCTCCGACCAGCGGACGACGGGGCGGATCGACGGCTTCACCCTGCTCCCCGCCTCCGAAGCGCTGCTCGACGAGGAATCGATCAAGCGCTTCCGCACCCGCTACCGCGAGACCTTTGGCGCGACCGCGACCGGCGACCCGCTCTATCAGGCGGTTTCGGAGGGGCGGCGCATGGCGGGCATGGAGCATTGGCTCCCGCTGTTCGAGGACAAGCTCTCGACGCTGTTCGACCATCTCGGCGACGGTGCGGTGGTCGTGCGCGACAATGGCGTCGCGGCGGCGGCCAGCGGCCGGTTCGATGCGATCGCCGACTATTATGAGAACCGCAAACGCGCCGAGGCGGCGCAACCGGGGAGCTTCCGCCCCCTTCCCGCCAAGTCGCTCTACCTGACGCCCAAGGAATGGGATGCCGGGCTGGAGGCCGCGACCGCGCATCTGGTGTCGCCGTTCCACGAACCGGAAAGCGCCACCGTGTTCGATTTCGAGGTGGACGGCGCCCGCGACTTCGCCCCCGAACGCGCGGCGCACGCCAATATCTATGAGGCGGTGGTCGATCATGTAGAGGCGCTTCGCAAGGACGGTCGCAAGCCCGTCCTCGCCAGCTATTCCAACGGCGCGCGCGAGCGTCTGGGGAGCCTGCTCAAGGACCATGGCCTGAAGGGCGCGAAGGCCGCCGAGACCTGGCAGGACGCGCTGGGCATTGCCGATACGTCGAAGAGCTTCGGTGTCGCGCTGGTCGTGTTGCCGCTCGACCATGGCTTCACCGCGCCCGGAATCGCGGTGCTGACCGAGCAGGACATGCTCGGCGACCGGCTGGTCCGGCGACAGAAGCGGCGCAAATCAGCCGATGCCTTCCTGGCCGAACTGGCGACGCTCTCGCCCGGCGATCTGGTGGTGCACTCCGACCATGGTATCGGCCGTTATGAGGGGCTGACCTCGATCCCAGTCGGCAAGAGCCCGCATGACTGCGTCGCGCTATCCTATGCGGGCGGCGACAAGCTCTATGTCCCGGTCGAAAACCTCGAAGTCCTGACCCGCTATGGCTCGGGCGAGGACGGGGCGACGCTCGACCGTCTGGGCGGCGAGGCGTGGCAGCGTCGCAAGTCGAAGATGAAGGAGCGCATCCGCGAGATCGCGGGTGAGCTGATCGCCACCGCCGCCGAACGCGCGCTGCGCCCCGGCGAAGTGGCCGAGCCCGACAGCGCGGGCTATCCGGCATTCGTCGACCGCTTCCCGTACGAGGAAACCGACGATCAGGACCGGGCGATCGACGATGTGCTGGGCGACCTGACCGCGGGCAAGCCAATGGACCGGCTGGTCGTCGGCGATGTCGGCTTCGGCAAGACCGAGGTGGCGTTGCGCGCCGCCTTCGTCGCGGCGATGGCGGGGATGCAGGTGGCGGTGGTCTGCCCGACCACCCTGCTCGCCCGCCAGCATTACAACAATTTCCTGGCCCGGTTCGAGGGCTTCCCGATCAAGATCGGCCGCCTTTCCCGCCTCGTCACCGCGAGCGAGGCGAAGAAGGTCAAGGACGGCGCGGCCTCGGGCGATATCGACATCGTCGTCGGCACCCATGCGCTGCTCGCCAAGAATGTCGAGTTCAAGCGGCTGGGCCTCGTCATCGTCGACGAGGAGCAGCGGTTCGGCGTGACGCACAAGGAACGGTTGAAGGCGCTCAAGGCCGACGTTCATATGCTGACGCTGACCGCGACGCCGATCCCGCGCACGCTGCAAATGGCGATGTCGGGTCTGCGCGAACTGTCGGTGATCCAGACGCCGCCGGTCGACCGCCTCGCGGTGCGCACCTATGTCATGCCCTGGGACCCGGTGGTGCTGCGCGAAGCCTTGCTCCGCGAGCATTATCGCGGCGGGCAGAGCTTCCTCGTCACCCCGCGCGTCGCCGACCTGCCAGATATCGAGGAATATCTGCGGAAAGAGGTGCCCGAGGTTCGCTATGTCGTCGCGCACGGCCAGATGTCGCCTACGGAAGTCGAAGAGCGCATGTCGGCCTTTTACGACCGCAAGTTCGAGGTGCTGGTATCGACCACCATCATCGAAAGCGGCATCGACATTCCCTCGGCCAACACGATGATCGTCAACCGCGCCGACCGTTTCGGCCTGGCCCAGCTCTATCAGTTGCGCGGCCGCGTCGGCCGGTCGAAGACGCGCGCCTATGCCTATATGGTCACGCCGCCCGAGCGGATGATGACCGAGGCGGCGGAGAAGCGGCTGAAGGTCCTGTCCGACCTCGACTCGCTGGGCGCAGGCTTCCAGTTGGCCAGTCACGACCTCGATATTCGCGGGGCGGGCAATCTGCTCGGCGACGAACAGTCGGGGCATATCAAGGAGGTCGGCTACGAACTCTACCAGTCGATGCTGGAAGAGGCGATCCTGGAGGCCAAGGCCGGCGGCGCGTTCGAGCCCAAGCGCGATTTCAGCCCTCAGATCACCGTCGATGCGCCGATCCTGATCCCCGACGATTACGTCCCCGATCTCGACCTGCGCATGGGGCTGTATCGTCGCCTCAACGATCTGGAAAAGAACCAGGAGGTCGAGGCCTTCGCCGCCGAGATGATCGACCGCTTCGGCCCCCTGCCCGAGCCGACCGACAATCTCATCCAGGTCATCAAGATCAAGCTGAACGCCAAAAAGGCCTGTATCGCCAAGATGGATGTGGGCCCGCGCGGGGTGCTGGTGACCTTCCACGACAATCGGCCCGCCAATGTCGAGAGGCTGTTTGCTTATGTCGAGCGGCTGGGCGAACTCGCCAAGCTGCGCCCCGACGGCAAGCTGGTGCTCAACCGCGCCTGGCCCGATGCCAAGGCTCGGCTGCACGGCGCGCTGCAATTGTCGAAAGGGCTGGCCAAGTCGGCGGGATAGGACCTGCCAACGGAGCCGCCGGACCTCTGTCGGCGGCCCCGTTGTCAGCTACTATGGTCGGATATGATCTTCCACCCATCGGCGCGACGCTCGAAGACCAGCGTCGTCATGCCGCTTTCCTCTTCCGCGCCACCCGACAGGATCCAGCGGGCGAACAGGATACGGCGCTCGCCGATCGGCTTGAGCCCGAGAAATTCGAAGCGCAGTCGCCCGCGATTATTGCCGCCCGCCACGAAGCTCGGCCGGTAATTGTCGGCGATCGCCGCGCGGCCGCGGATCAGACCTTTCCTGCCGACAAAGACCGCATCGGGCGCATAGATGGCGGTAAAGCGCTCCAAATCACCTGCATTCCACCCCGCCGCGCTTGCGAGCATGGCGGTGCGGATACCCGCCTCCGCCGGATCGGCGGCCGGTGCCGCCTGAGCCGCTACGCACGTCAGGGCAATTACCGCCACCGTCACGCCGCGCATTGCATCTCCTCCTCGACCATCGCGACCAGCACCTCCTCTTCCAGCCCGCCGGCGCGCAGAAAACCCTGATAGGTCTCGCAGCCTAGCTGGCCGAGCAACTGCGCCTGTTCGGGCGTCTCCACCCCTTCCGCGATGATGCCCAATCCGAGCTGTCCGGCGATATGGATGACGCCGCGCACGACGATCCGGTCGCGCTCTGATCCGTCGACATCGGACACCAGCGCCCGGTCGATCTTGATGTAATCGATCGGCAGGCTCGTCAGATAGGCCAGGCTGGAATAGCCCGTGCCGAAATCGTCGATTGCCACCTTCACCCCCGCCTGCCGCAACAGGTCGAGCACGGTCGCAGCGCGATCGAGTTCGGAGATCAGCCCGGTCTCGGTAATCTCGACGGTCAGGCGTTCGATCGGAAAACCGCTGGCCGCCACCCGGTCGAGGAAGAGCTGCGCGAACCCCGCCCGTGCGACATCGGCGGCGGTGACGTTGATCGACAGGCGCAGATGCGACAGGTCGGCAGGCCAGCGCGCGGCGCGTTGCAATGCGATCTGCTGGATATGATCGGACAGCGCCAACCCGAGATCGGCGCGCTCGGCCGCCGCGAAGAGCGGATCGGCCCCCAGCACCCCCAGCGTCGGATGCCGCCAGCGGGCCAGCGCCTCGACGCCCGTGATCCGGCCGGTCTTGATCGAGACCTGGGGCTGAAACACGATATCGATCTCACCGCGTTCGATGGCATGATGGAGGTCGGCGCCCAGCAGGTCGAGCGGCGCGACATTGCCCGGATGGGCAAAGCGCAGCATCGCGCCGTCGCTAGCCCGCGCCTGTCCCAGCGCTTCACCCGCACGCGCCAGCAGGTCCGATGGCCCCTCGCCCGGCTGATGAACGGCAAGCCCTAGGCGCACACCCAGGCGGATCGGCACCGCCCCCGCCTGGAAGGGGGCCGCCAGCAGCGCCTCCAGCGTCTCGGCGATACCCCGTGCGCGATCCTTGTCGGCAACACCCGCCATGACGAACTCGGCCCCGCCGGCGCGCGCGACGATCGCCACATCGCCAAAGGCCTCGGCGGCCGCCGCCTGCATCCGCGCCTCGACCCCGCGCAACAGCATATTGCCCGCAGGCCGGCCGTGCGCGGCGTTGATCAGGTCGAGCCGTGACAGCGCGACGATGATGGCAATGCACGGCTTGTCCCGATCGACGACATCGGCGATCCAGCGATGGATTTCCCCCACCTCGCCATCGGCATGGGTGCGCCGCCGCCGTACATCGAGCGTTCGACGCGCATGACGCTCGGCCAGCTTGATCGAGGCGTGGATCATCGCCGCATCCGCATCCACCGGCAGCAGATGCGTCGCCCCGGCGGCCAGAAAGGCGCGCAGCGTTTCGGGCGCGCCATCGGGCAAGGCGATCAGCATCGCCGCACCGGTCGCCGCGATCACCGCCCCCAGCGCCTGGGCGGCGCGCAGAGCAGAGTCAGCGGCGCCCCGGGCATCGATCAACGCCACGCGCGCCTCGCTGGCCAGGAAGGACGCGACCAGCGTATCGCCCGCCGGCGGCTCCCCATCGCGCGGCGCCATCGACCAGATCGCCCAGCCGGCGCGCATGACCGCTTCGTCCAACATTGCAGGATGTCGGAACGAAAGCGTGAACACCGCCGTTCCACCATGGTGGGCGTTAAATCCGAATTCATCCTGCGTCATGCACGCATCCTATCCGCCGTCACGGGGATCACCAATGCCAATCGGCCTTGCTGGCGTCCCGTCATGGGTCTACCCTTTTGACGATGGTCAATGCTGAAAATCCGACCGGGCGGTCGCTGATCGACCAGCATGGTCGCACCATTCGTTATTTGCGGATTTCGGTCACCGATCGTTGCGACCTGCGTTGCCGCTACTGCATGGCGGAACAGATGACGTTCCTGCCGCGTGCAAAGCTGCTGAGCCTGGACGAAATCGCGATCATCGCCGAGCGTTTCATCGCACGCGGCGTGACGCGCATCCGCCTGTCGGGTGGCGAGCCGCTGGTGCGGCGCGATGTCGCCGATCTGGTCCGGCGGCTGGGCACCCATGTCGGCCATGGGCTGGACGAGCTCACCATGACGACCAACGGCACGCGTCTGGCCGAGCATGCCGACACGTTGGCCAGTGCGGGTATCCGGCGAATCAATGTCAGCCTGGACAGCCGCGACCCGGAGCGGTTTCGCTACATCACCCGGCACGGCGATGTCGGACAGGTCATTCATGGCATCCTCTCCGCACGCGATGCAGGGTTGATGATCAAGATCAACATGGTCGCGCTCAAGGGGCTGAACGAAGACGAGATCGCTTCGATGCTGTCTTGGTGCATTTCGGAGCAATTGGACCTGTCCCTGATCGAGACCATGCCGCTGGGCACGATCGATGAGGATCGGATCGATCGTTTCCTCCCCCTGACGACCGTGTTCGACCGGCTGTCGACCGAGTTTCCGCTGGTTCGCGCCGGTCATCGCACCGGTGGCCCGGCGCGTTATTGGCAGGTGGAGGGCACGACCACCCGCCTGGGCCTTATCTCGCCGCTGACCGCCAATTTTTGCGACGGCTGCAACCGGGTGAGGCTGACGACCGAGGGCAAGCTGTATATGTGCCTGGGCCATGAGGATCAGGTGGATTTGAAGGCGGCCTTGCGCGACGGCGGCGTCGCAGCCTTGGATGCGGCGATCGACGCGGGGCTCGCGGCCAAACCGGCGCGGCATGATTTCCGGATCGAAGCGGGCGCCGCCCCGGCCGTCGGCCGCCATATGAGCGTGACGGGCGGATGAGCGCGCCCATTCGGCGAGCGCTCGTCGCCTCGCCCACCGCACCGGCACAGACCGCCGCCGAGGACTTGGCGCAGAGCGCCGACTGGGTCGATTTCGACGAAGCCGATTATGTCATCGCGCTCGGCGGCGACGGCTTCATGCTGCAGACGCTGCACCGGATGCTGGAACGGCGGCGTGGGCCAGTGCCGGTGTTCGGCATGAACCTGGGTACCGTCGGCTTCCTGATGAACGAATGGCGCAGCTATGGGCTGGAGGACCGGCTGGCCCGCGCCAAGCCGTTCCGCGTTACCCCGCTGCAAATGACCGCGACCGGCATCGACGGTCGCGTCCAGACCCTGCCTGCCATCAACGAGGTATCGCTGCTGCGCGAGACCCGCCAGACCGCCAAGCTGGAGGTGCTGGTCAACGACCGCATCGTCCTGCCCGAACTTGCCTGCGACGGCATCCTGGCCGCGACCCCCGCCGGATCAACCGCCTATAATTTCTCCGCCCAAGGGCCGATCCTGCCGCTCGGCTCGGCGCTGATCGCGTTGACGCCGATCAGCCCGTTCCGTCCACGACGCTGGCGCGGCGCGATCCTGCCCGACAAGGCGCGCATCTCGATCCGCGTCCTCGATCCGGGCAAGCGCCCCGTCTCTGCCGTCGCCGATCAGCGCGAGGTGCGCGACGTGGCGCAGGTCGACATCTGCATGGATCGCTCCCGCGAACTGACGCTGATGTTCGATCCGGAACACGCGCTGGACGACCGCATCACCATGGAACAGTTCGTCGCCTGACGACCCAAGGTTATCCACAGCTTTGGCGGCGGGACATACGCAAAACCGTCAAAAAAGGGGTTGCGGCTTTTTTCGAGCCCTATATAGAGCCCCTCCACAGCGCCGGAACATTCCCTGATAGCTCAGCGGTAGAGCTCTCGACTGTTAATCGAGCGGCCGTAGGTTCGAATCCTACTCAGGGAGCCACCGGCGCTGTAGAACCCCAGGAAATCATTAGACATTTTAGCAATCTCCGGTTGCGGGTCCCACACTTGTGCGCCCTTCCGTTGAAGCACCCTAGTGTCATGGTAGGGCGGGGCTAAGGCCCCCCGAGGGGGTTATGTGCGAAGCCGAGCTATGTCTGCTCGTACCTGGTCTACGGCATCTTCATCCAACATGCCGTGCATCCCGAGAAACTTGAGCGGCCAGTTGAGCGCCGCCAGATCGGGCGCGTTCACGCGCCGTCCGCCATCGCGTCGCGACCCTCCGGGCAGCGCATACCCTTGGCATCCAAAATGCCGCGCCCATCACCTGACAGCAACATGGCGCATCAAATTCCCGATTGAAAACATCCAGCGAGACGGCCGGTGCATTCCAATTGGGATCGAGTTTCGGGAATGATCGGTGGCTTCCAAACTGTTGCACTTGAAGGCCACCGATTATGTGGGCTGGCTAAAGTTTCACGGCGGCATTGCCGCCATCTGCCCAAAGCGCCGAGCCTGTGACGAAACTCGACATATCACTGGCGAGGAACAGCGCCGCTTGAGCGACTTCCTCGGGTTGAGCGATCCGTTTCATCGCGTGGAGACCGGCAGCCCACTCGCGCTGGGCGTCATCGCCGGCCATGTCTGTGGCCGTGCCGCCGGGCAGGAGGGCGTTGGCGCGAATGCCGGCTGAGGCATAGTCGGCCGTGATGCCTCTGACCAACCCCAAGAGGCCCGCCTTGGCTGCGCCATACGCGCCCATACCCGGCAACCCCACGCTGTTACCGACGAAGCTGCTCGTGAAAACGATCGAGCCGCCCCCTTGCTCGATCATGGCAGGAACCTGGGCCCGGGCGCCGAGAAAAGCCGCAGTCAAATTTACCGCCAACACTTCCGCCCATTGGCGAGGCTGAATCTCGGCAAGCGGCCCGGTGGTCCCAACCAAGCCCGCATTGTTGAAGGCGATATGCAAGCCGCCAAACGTCGTACGCGCGGCAGCGACCGCCTCATCGTGCGTGCCCGCTTCCGTAACGTCTCCAACGATGGCGAGAGCGCGACCACCTTGATCTTCGATTTCGTCGACCGCTGATTTCAGCGACGCTTCCCGCCGGGCGACGAGCACCACAGACGCACCGTGTGCGGCGAATATTTTTGCAGCCGCCTTTCCGATGCCGGAACTGGCACCCGTGATAATTGCAATCTTGCCGTTCAGCAGTTTCATTGGTTGGCTCCTTGATGGAGGCAATCAGCTAACGACCCTTTCCCCCGCGCGCGTCCCGTTCCTTGTCATCAAATTGATTAGGCGACTCTGTGCTGGATGAACTGCCCCGGTTGGGAGCCGTTGACGGCTCGATTGAGACCGCCGGCCACGCCGCATCCGTTCCACGGGGACGGTTTTTCCGACCCATATTCCCGAATGCCTTTTTCCCGAAATGATCCGTTGGGCATGGAGTAATGGGCATACAGGAATGCTGAACCAAAGTCGGGGACCGGGCAGAAACTGGCGGACTGTAACTGGAAGTCGTGGGCAGGCAGTGGTCCTCTGACTCACTCGCGCTTGGAACGGCGAGCCAGATCGACTGGAACCAGCGTCTCATAAAGCATTTTGGCCGAACAGCCCGACTTTGCATTCCCAAAACACTATCGAGACTGCCCAGAAACCTCTCAGTCGATCTTCCATGCAGGAAGACATGCACCCAGCAAAAAGCAAAGAGCCGGCGAGCGCGATTGCTCATGGAATGAGAGTGCGAAAGAAATACCGACCCCCATTAAGGAGAACATCAGTCCGGGGTCGTTTCCGCCCAGCCCTCTGCCAGCATGTTTGCAAGTTGCCGTGCGCGAACAGAAAGCGATGTCAAGCTCCTCAGGCAAACGCGAAGATCCCTTTGCGCCCACGCATCCAAGAGCGGCACGATGGAAATGGCTGTGGTACGCGCAGCGCGATGGGCCGTCGTTGCCGGAACAATGCCGACACCCACGCCGGCCTCGACCAGGCGGCATATGGCATCAAAGCTGCGAAGCTGAACGCGAAGTCTGAGACGCCTTCCTTCACGCGTTGCCCGGTTTGCCAGGAAGCGCTGCAATGCACTGGCTCGGTCCAACCCGACAAAATCCTCGCCTAAAACATCCGAGAAGGCGACGCCCGTTTGCTTGGCCAGAGCATGGCTATGCGATGCCACCAGCACGAAGCGATCGGTACGGAAAGGCAAGGACTGTAAAGTACCGGTGTCCACCGTCCCCGCAACGATCCCGATCTCGGCCGCCCCCTCCGCGATCATGCCCACAATCTCGTCGCTCAAACGCTCCTGCACATCCACCGTCGTTCCAGGATGGGCGGCAAGGAACCGACCGAGCACATCCGGCAAGAATTCGGTCAGGGCATTCGTGTTGCTCAGCAGCCGGACATGCCCGGCCGTCCCTCCAACATAGGAGCTCAACTCCTCGTGCATCCGCTCCGCGCCAGCCAGCAGCCCGCGCGCATGGGCCAAAAGGGCCTCGCCCGCCGGTGTGGGAACGACGCCCGATCGGCTACGCACCAGCAAGGTCGTACCGACTTCCGCCTCGATATCGCGCAGCCGGGTGCTGGCGGCGGACAGGGCCAAATTCATGCGTGTCGCTCCGGCGGTGATGCTTCCTCCTTCTACCACCTGACAAAATAGGCGAAGATCGGAAAAGTTGAGGCGCTTCATACCGACCCTTCTTCAGAAGAGAAGGATACCTAACGAATATTGCCTCTTTTCGCCACACCGCACCTCCGCTTCCTTAGCATCTACCGAAAGGAGAGCGTATATGGGGTTGCTTGGAGCCTGGAGTGAATTGGCAGCGCCCGCCCTGCTGACTATCGCAACGATCGGGCTATGGGCGAATGCTAGGCTTCCTGAGTATCTGACGGCCCTGCTTTTCTTCGCGGCGGCTATGGTCCTGGCCATCGCCCCTGCTGAGGTTGTCTTTTCCGGCTTCCTGTCCGCAGCCTTCTGGCTAGTGCTGAGCGGCTTCGTCCTCGGCGTGGCTATCCGGAAAGTTGGATTGGCGGACAGAACCGCTCGCCTACTGGCGGCGCATCTTTCTGATTCCTGGCCCCGCATGGTCGGCGGCGTCATACTGCTGACCTACCTCCTGGCTTTCGTCATGCCTTCCAACATGGGACGGATCACCTTGTTGATGCCGGTGGTCATGGCGCTGGCGGACCGGACCGGCCTTGTCGAAGGCAGTCGCGGGCGAATCGGCCTTGCGCTTGCGGTCGGGTTCGGCACGTTCCAGCTGTCGGCCAGCATTTTGCCGGCCAACGTACCCAACCTGGTGATGGCCGGGGCGGCGGAACGGGCATATGGCGTCCACCTCACCTATCTCTCATACCTCGTCCTGCAAGCTCCGATCCTTGGCATACTCAAGGGGCTCATATTGACCGTGTGCATCGTCAGGCTCTTTCCTGCAGCACCCTTGCCCTCGACAGACGTTGAAAAGGCCAAGCCTTGGAGTATTGCTGAACGCCGCATGGCCTTGGTGCTAGGCGTGACCTTGCTCTTCTGGATGACAGACGCATGGCACGGTATCCAGCCAGCCTGGATCGGCCTTGCGGCCGCTTGTTTCTGTCTGCTGCCGGGCGTCGGCTTCCTGAACAGTGATGAATTCGCGGCGGAGGTGAACATTCGGACATGCCTGTACATTGCCGGAATCCTTGGTCTCGCAGCAGTTGTGGTCAACTCAGGGCTTGGGAACACTATCGGCAAGGCCCTGCTCCCCTGGCTTCCGCTGGACCCGGCGAGCCCTGGCGCGAGCCTCGCCACACTTGCTGCCCTTCCGACGCTGCTGAACTTCATCGTCACTGCCAACGGCGTGCCGGCGCTCTTTACTCCGCTTGCCCGGAGCCTAGCGGAGGGAAGCGGCATGCCACTATTAACTGTTCTGATGTTGCAAGTCATCGGTTACGCCACACCGTTGCTGCCGTATCAGGCGTCGCCGATCGTTGTCGCGATGGGCATGGAAAAGGTGCCGGCGCGCGACGGCCTAAGGCTTTGCCTTACGATGGCGGTGGCCACATTCGGGCTGCTCCTGCCATTATATTATGCCTGGTTCAGGCTTCTGAACTGGATCCCGTGACCGGAACGGTCGCTGACTGTCACGAGCCATGCCCCAAGGCTACATCGGCACGGTGCGCAATAGAATCTGCGACGTCGGTTCCGCATGGTCAGCGATCTAAAGGGAAGTCCCTGCCGCCTCGCTAAGCGATCATTCTGGAGACGGCTCGGTTCGTCCCTATCATGGGCCGGGACAGGGTTTCCGATCGTTGACGCACTAGGTCAACTGTCCTAGACCTTGGTCATGGAGCCGATAGCGATGCCGACATCGAAAACGCGTGAACTGATCGTCGAAACCGCGGATCGAATGTTCTACGAAGGCGGATACGAGGCCACCTCCTTTGCAGACATTGCGGCATCGCTCGGCATCTCTCGGGGCAATTTCTATCATCATTTCAAGACGAAGGATGATATCCTCGATGCCGTCATCACGCAGCGGATAGCCCGCACCCGTGCCATGCTTGACGCATGGCACGGGTGCGGGGCCGGGCCGCAGGAACGCATCGCCTCGTTCGTGCGGTTGCTGGTGGTCAATCGCACGAAGATCATGGCCTTCGGTTGTCCGGTCGGAACGCTTTGCACCGAACTGGCGAAGCTGCAGCATGGGGCGAAGCATCGCGCGAGGGGCATCATGGGGCTGTTCCGCGATTGGCTGACCGAGCAGTTTCAGGCGCTTGGGGCGGGCGAGGCATCCGAGGAACACGCGGTTCACTTGCTGGGCTGGGCACAAGGCTTGGCGATCCTGGCCGTCACGTTTCAGGATGAGGCCGTGATCCATCAACAGGTTGCCGCGACCGAAGCATGGCTGGCAGCACTACCTTATCATTCAACGTCCGATTGACGCGGGAGGGATCATGTTCGTCACCTTTCTGACATTCACCGAGCGCCGCGAGGACGCTCCTCGGTTCATGGCGGAGCACAATGCCTGGATCGCACAAGGATTTGCCGACGGTGTATTCCTCTGCGTGGGATCGCTGTACGACGGTGCCGGTGGTGCGATCGTCTCAATCGAGGCGAGCCATGCATCGCATGAGACACGCCTGAAGGCAGACCCCTTTGTCGTGCATGGCATCGTCACCGTGGAAACCCGTGCGTTCGATGTGAAACGGGCGATCCCGGCTCTCGATCACCTCAAGGCCTTGGCATGAGTGCCATCATGACGGGGCCGGACGGACAACAGCGGTGCCGCTGGTGCGCGGCCGCGCCGGCGTTCATCGATTATCACGACCATGAATGGGGCTATCCGGTCACCGACGATGTCCGGCTGTTCGAGAAGCTGTGCCTCGAAAGCTTCCAGTCGGGTCTGAGTTGGAGAACGATCCTCGCAAAGCGCGAAAACTTCCGGGCGGCCTTCGCCGGCTTCGATTTTCACGAGGTCTCCCGGTTTGGAGATGATGATGTTGCACGGCTGCTCAACGATGCGGGGATCGTCCGCCATCGCGGCAAGATCGAGGCGGTCATCAACAATGCCGGGCGCGCTTGTGAATTGGCCGACCGCGAAGGTTCTCTGGCAGCCTTCATCTGGCGCTTCGAGCCCGTCGACGATCCTTCCCCGCCGCACGGTCGGTCGACCTCTCCCGCATCCGAAGCCTTGTCGAAAGCCCTGCGCAAACAAGGGTGGAAGTTTGTCGGGCCGACGACCGTCTATGCGTTCATGCAGGCGATGGGTCTTATCAACGATCACGTCGAGGACTGCGTGATGCGTGAAAAAGCAGAACTGGCCCGCAACGCGATGACGCGCCCCATATAGAGCTTCGCCCATCTGGCAGATTCTCAAAATTCGATGGCATTTCGAGAATCCGTCGCTGCCATCGGCTGGTGTGCTTGCCCGCAATGATGAAGCGGAGTATTCATGCCATGATGCTCGGGATCAACTGCCTTGACCATGAAAGTGCCGTAGCTGGCATGGTTGAGCGCATCTCGTCAGCATCTCCCCCGCCTCATCTGACTGACCGGATCGGCCGTGTCGGGGCACCGCCCCCACCGGTGTCGATCGTCGTCGGCTAACAGCCGGCAGGCTTGCCCGTGTGCGTCGCGGGCGTCTCAACGTCTTTCAGGTGAAATTTCATGTTCTATCGTCATGCGTCGGCGCTGCTGCCGACGACTGCGTTCGTCCTGCTGTGGAGCAGCGGGGCCATCGTTTCCGAAATCGGACTACAGCACGGCTCTCCTTTTGCGCTGCTCATCCTGCGCTATGCCCTCGCCTTCACGGTCCTATCGGCCTTTGCGGTTTGGAACGGCATGCTGCTGCCGGAACGGGGAACCCGCCGTCGCAACGCGCTCATCGGCTTCCTGATCGCGGGGTTGTATTCCCCCTGCTACCTTCTGGCACTGGACAAGGGCATTACGCCCGGCGCGCTGGCGACCCTATTAGGTGTCCAACCAATCCTGACCATCTTCCTCACCGAACGACGCGCCACTGGCCCCCGTCTACTGGGGCTGACATGCGCACTGGTCGGACTCGCGCTCGTCGTATCGGATGGCCTCGCCTCGATGCGCTTCGATCTGCTGGGGCTAGCATTCGTCGGACTGTCGCTTGCCGGGATCACGGCGGGATCGATCCTCCAGAAGCAAGAAAAGCAAGCTCCGTGGGTGGTGCTACCAATGCAGTATGCTGTCGGACTCGCATTCACGGTCGCAGTGTCACCGCTCGGTGAGTTCAGGGCATCTTGGGATGCCGGCTTCATGCTGCCGGTTCTGTGGCTCGGCCTCGTCATTTCGGTCGGCACCACGTTCCTGCTCTACCGACTGATAGCACGCGGCAACCTCGTCAACGTCACCAGCCTGTTCTACCTTGTGCCGGGTGTCACTGCGGCGATGGATTGGGCGTTCCTCGGTAATCCCATGTCCGCACTGATGATGGGTGGCCTTGCTTTGGTCATCGTCGGTCTACTGATCGTCTTTCGGTATCGAGCTGGCTGATCCAGAATTCGGCAATACGCGCGTGGCGCAGCCAAGCCCATATTGCCGTATGGGAACAACTAGGTTGGGAACCTATACAAGTTGTTGATGGAATGTTTTAAACTGGCGCGGCTGATAGGTTTTGACAGGAACGGCTATGGCACGGCATCTGTTTTGGCTATCTGACGAGGCGCGAGCCGCGATCGGGCCACATCTGCCCCATGGCCGTCCCGGCAAGCCTCCCGTCGATGATCGGACGGTGATTTCAGGCATTATGGATGTGCTCAAGACAGGCTGCCGGTGGCGCGATGTTCCGGCGGCCTATGGACCGCCGAGCACCATCTACAATCGCTATAACCGATGGGCATCGCGCGGCATCTGGCAGCGGTTGTTCGAGAAGATCGCTGGCGCCTGGCCGGTGATCGCGGCCGACCGCTCGCCCTTGCCCTGACACCCGGCAACGTTGCCGATATCAGCATGGCCATTCCACTGCTGAGCGTCGCCACGCCAGCCCGCCGCCTCATCGCCGACAGAGCTGATGATGCCGACACTCTACGCCGCTGGCTTGCCGACCGACTCGTCGGGGCCGTGATCCCATCCACCGCCGCGCATCGCACCCCTTACCCGCTCGACAGACGCGTTTACCGCCGCAGGAACGTCATTGAGCGGCTGTTTTGTCGGTTCAAGAATTGGCGGCGCATCGCCACCCGATACGACCGTCACGCCAGCAACTACCTGCCGCCATCGCGTTCGTTGCCACCGTCGCCGAGTGACTCAAATGAGTCCCCAACCTAACTAAGGTCAAATGCCCTTGCGCCGGCCCCATAGTTTCCGGCGATATCCTCGGGATTGCGTAGGGGGCATTCCGAGATGGAAAGGCAGCCGCAACCGATGCACGAGTCCATCTGATCGCGTAATCGGGAAAGCAGTTTGATCCGCTCGTCGAGTTCGGCTCGCCAGTCAGCTGACAGCATTGACCAGTCGGCGGTCGTGACGGGTCGATCTCTCGGCAATCGATCGAGGCGTGCGCGGATGCGGGCGAGCGGAACACCGGCACGCTGCGCGACGCGAATGATCGCGATCAAGCGCAGTACCGAACGGACATAGCGCCGTTGGTTGCCCTTGGTCCGACGGCTTTCGATCAGCCCCTGCGCTTCGTAGAAGTGCAGCGTCGAGACGGGCACGCCAGCGCGGCGCGCCACCTCCCCTACGCTAAGTTCAGTCTGCCGTTCGCCATCCACGGCCTGCTCCAATGTTTTGCGATTCGCTCTCAAAAACCCCTTTACCTCAACAATGGTTGAGGTTCTATAGGGGAGCTTTCCGGAATCATAACGGGGAGCAGTTTCTTGAACGATGCGACGGAAAGGACGGGCGACAGTCAGGTCTTGTCATGGCGTCAGGCGTTGATCGCCTTGGCAATCGTCGGCCTGACATTCGGGCTTTTCTTCGGATGGCGTTGGCTACGCGTGGGCATTCCTCCCCAGGCGGCACCACCCGCGGTCGCGGTCGTCGCGACGGCGGTGACCCCCCGTGAGGTGCCAAGCGCCCTCGAAGCCGTCGGCTCGCTCCGCGCAGTGCAGGAAGTGACGCTTGCGCCGGAAGTTGCCGGTCGCGTTACGGCCATTGCCCTTCAACCCGGCGTGCGCGTGTCGCGCGGCGCCGCACTGGTGCAGCTCTATGATGCACCGGAGCAGGCCGATCGCGTCGCGGCACTCGCCCGGATGAAGCTCGCCGCCGCCCAACTGGCCCGCACCCGCTCACTGGTCCCGGGCGGAGCGGAATCGCAGGAGCTGCTGCAGCAGCGTCAAGCGGAGTATGACCAGGCCGCCGCCGCCGTGCGTCAACTCGACGCGCGGATTGCGCAAAAGCGCATCAGGGCACCTTTTAGCGGACAGATCGGTATTCGCCGGATCAACCTGGGGCAGTATCTCAATCCCGGCGATGCGGTTGCCACGCTGACGGCGATCGATCGGCTTTATGCGGATTTCACCGTTCCCCAGCAGGATCTGGGCAAGCTCAGGCTCGGCGCGACCGTACGTCTCACCACCGATGCATGGCCTAGTCGCACCTTTCGCGGTCGGGTGACGACAATCGAACCGCGCATCGGTGAGGACAGCCGCAACGTCATGGTGCAGGCGCTCGTCATCAACTCCGACAGCGCACTGCGCCCGGGAATGTATGTGACGGCAGCGCTGGAACTTCCGCCACGGTCCAATGCGCTTGTGGTCCCCGCAACCGCGATCCAGACATCGGCATCCGGTGACAGCGTGACGGTGATCCGGGGGCATGTGCCAAGCAGAGCCGGCAAGGCGGAGATCGTACCGGTCGTGATCGGACGCAGGATTGGCAATTCCGTCATTGTGACCAGCGGCATCAGGCCGGGCGACGTGGTGGTGGCCGAAGGGCAGCTTCGCGTGCAGCCCGGCGCGCAGGTGCGCGTCGTCCGGCTCGTTTCGGCGACGATCCAGGCATCGGGGGTGTGACGGCCATGCGGTTCACCGATCTCTTCATCCGCCGCCCGATCCTGTCGATCGTCGTCAGTCTGCTGATCCTGCTGGTCGGCGGGGCCTCGCTGGTCCTGCTCCAGGTGCGCGAGTATCCCGAGATGCAAAGCGCAACGATCGTCGTCGACACGGCCTATCCGGGCGCGACGCAGGACGTGATGCAGGGCTTCGTCACCACGCCGATCGCGCAGGCGATCGCGACGGCCAGTGGCATCGAATATCTCACCTCGACCTCCACACAGGGACGCAGCCAGATCAAGGCCAAGCTGGTGCTCAATGCCGATGCCGACCGATCGATGACGGAAGTGCTGGCCAAGGTGCAGCAGGTGAAGTTCCGCCTGCCACCCGGCGCCACCGATCCCGTTATCACCAAAATCACCGACGGCGCCTCGGAAATCCAGTATGTCGCCTTCACGAGCGACACGCTGTCGATCCCCCAGATCACCGATTTCGTCTCCCGTGTCGCGCAGCCGCTCATCACGGCTGTGCCCGGGGTCGCATCGGCGAACATAATGGGCGGCCAGACGCTGGCGATGCGCATCTGGCTCGATCCCGACAAGCTCGCCGCGCGCGGCCTGTCCGCCGACGATGTGGCGCAGGCGTTGCGCAGCAACAATGTGCAGTCAGCGCCGGGCCAGTTGAAGGGCAGTGACACCGCCATCAACATTACCGCGGCGAGCGATCTGCGAAATGTCGGCGAATTTCGCGACATGGTGCTGAAGTCTGCCGCCGACGGTATCGTCCGACTGCAAGATGTCGCGACGGTAGAACTGGGCGGGCAGAATTACGACGCCAGTGCGCTGCGCAACGGCCATACCACCGTCTATGTCGCAATCGCTCCGACACCGGACGGCAACCCGCTGACGATCGTGAAGGCGGTGAACGATTTGCTGCCGCGTATCCAGCGTGTCGCCCCGCCAGGCGTCACTGTCATCAACCAGTTCGATGTCGCACACTTCGTCAACGCCTCGATCGAGGAGGTGATCCACACGCTGGCCGAGGCGATCGTAATCGTCGTGATCGTGATCTTCCTGTTCCTCGGGTCGCTGCGCGCCGTCATCATACCGGTCGTGACCATACCGCTGTCGCTGATCGGCACGGCGGCGCTGATGCTGGCCTTCGGCTTCTCGCTCAACCTGCTCACCCTGCTGGCGATGGTGCTGGCGATCGGGCTGGTCGTCGACGACGCGATCGTCGTGGTTGAGAATATCCATCGCCATATCGAGGAAGGATTGTCGCCGTTCCGGGCGGCGATACAGGGCGCGCGGGAGATCGTCGGGCCGGTGATCGCTATGACGATCACGCTGGCGGCGGTCTACACGCCGATCGGCCTGATGGGCGGGCTGACTGGGGCATTGTTTCGCGAGTTTGCCTTCACGCTGGCGGGGTCAGTGATCGTCTCGGGCATGATCGCGCTCACCCTGTCGCCGATGATGAGCCGGTATCTGCTCAACGCGAAACTGACCGAAGGGCGGCTATCCCAAGCGATCGAGCATAACATGGCGCGGATCACAGCGGGTTATGACCGATTACTTGGACGTACCCTCGCGGCACGCGGTGCGGTCTTACTGCTGGGCGTGGCGGTGCTGGCAGGGATCGTCCTGTTGTTCGCAGGCGCACGGCGCGAACTCGCACCGCAGGAGGATCAGGGCTATGTCTATGTCCAGACCAAGGGTCCGCAATATGCCAACATCGACTATACGGCGCGCTATGCGCATGCCGTGGAGGCGATGTTCCGATCGCTGCCGGAATATACCGGCTCCTTCTTCGGCAACGGCATGGACGGTCTGAACAACGGGTTCGGCGGCGTCATCCTGAAGGAGTGGGGAAAGCGCGCGCGCACCGCCGATACCATCCAGGCCGAACTCAATACGAAGGGCGGCGATATCACCGGCGTCTATGCCACAGCGTTCCAGCCCGCCCCGCTGCCCGCCGGCAGCGGCGGGCTGCCGGTGCAAATGGTGATCCGCTCACCCGACGATTTCCCGGCACTCTACCGCGCGCTGGAGGGAATCAAGGGCGCGGCGTGGGGCAGCGGCCTGTTCGTCTTCGTCGACAGCGACCTCGCCTTCGACAGCCCGGAAGCGCATATCGCGATCGACCGCGCCAAGGCAGGCCAGATGGGTGTATCGATGGCTGCGATCGCCGACACGCTCGCAACCCTTGTCGGCGAGAATTACGTCAACCGCTTCAACTGGCACGACCGGTCCTATGATGTGATCGCGCAGGTGCCGCGCGACCGCCGGCTGACGCCCGACAGTCTGGGGCGCTTCTATGTGAAGGCCGCGTCCGGCGTGCAGGTGCCGCTCGCCACCTTGGTCAGCATCGACATGCGCCCCCAGGCCAACCGGCTGCCGCAGTTCAACCAGATGAACGCAGCGACACTGTCGGCAGTGCTTGCCCCGGGCGTCACCATGGGTGAGGCGGTGGCCTTCCTGCAGGCGCAGCCGCTGCCGCCCGGCATGACGATCGACTGGCTTTCGGACAGCCGTCAGTATGTCCATGAGGGCAACCGGCTGACGATCAGCTTCGGTTTCGCGCTAGTCGTGATCTTCCTCGTGCTTGCCGCGCAGTTCGAGAGCTTCCGCGATCCGCTGGTCATCCTGGTGACGGTCCCGCTCGCCATCTGCGGCGCTCTGCTGCCCCTCTATCTCGGTTATGCGACCCTCAACATCTATACGCAGATCGGGCTGGTGACGCTGATCGGCCTGATCTCGAAACATGGCATATTGATGGTGTCGTTCGCCAACGAGATCCAGCACCGCGAGGGCCTCGATCGGATCGCCGCGATCCGCAAGGCGGCCGCAATCCGCATGCGGCCGGTGCTGATGACCACCGCCGCGATGGTGGCGGGCCTGGTTCCGCTGCTGTTCGCCAGCGGCGCGGGGGCGGCAAGCCGCTTCGCCATCGGCATCGTCGTTGTGATGGGGATGTTGATCGGCACGCTGTTCACCCTGTTCGTGCTGCCGACCATCTACAGCTTCGTCGCGCGTGACCATGGCGCGGCGACCGAGGAAGAGCAGGCGCTCCAGATCGAAGAAGGAGGGATCGCTCATGCGTAAGCCCAACCTGCACGCAGCGACACTGCCGCTGCTGCTCGCCGCCTGCGCGGTGGGTCGGGACTATCGCCCGCCCGCCCTTCCGGCGAATTCGTCCGCGGGAAGCTTCGTGTCCGCCGCAGCCGGGACGGACTCCCGTCCGGCACAGGATCAATGGTGGCGGCTCTATGACGATCCGGTGCTCGATCGGCTTGTCCGACAGGCGTTCGCCGCCAACACCGACCTGCGGATTGCCGCCGCCAATCTGGACCGGGCGCAAGCGGTGTTGCGGGAAGCGGGCGTGGCCCGCCTGCCTTCCACAAGCCTGAGCGGAGGCGTCTCCCATGGCGATGCAGTTCCCGGACAGGGCGGTAGCGGCCATGCGCAATGGTCGTATGACGCCGCGCTCAACGTCGCATGGGAAGTCGATCTGTCCGGTCGTATCCGTCGCTCGATCGAGGCCGCCCGCGCCGATGCGCAGGCGAGCGCGACAGCACAAAACCGGGTCGCGGTGACGATCGCGGCGGAGACCGCGCGCGCCTATGCCGATGCTTGCGCGCTCGCCCAGGCGGAGGAGGTGGCGCGCCGTTCGATCGGGATCGCGCAACGAGGGCTGGACCTGACGGAAACGCGACAAGGGGCGGGTGCCGCGACCCAATTCGATGTTGAACGGTCGGCAGCCGCATTGGCCGAGACGCGGGCGACCCTACCCGTCTTCACCGGCAGGCGGCAGGCGCGACTGTTCGAACTCGCGGCGCTGCTCGGCCTGCCGCCGGCGCAGGTGCCCGAGGACGCAAGGCGATGTGTCGTTCCGCCTGCGCCCGTCGCCACCATTCCGGTGGGTGATGGCGCGGCACTGCTTGCGCGCCGGCCCGACGTGCGCGAGGCCGAGCGGCAACTGGCGGCCGATACCGCACGGATCGGGGTAGCGAGCGCCGATCTCTACCCGCGCATCTCGCTGGGCGGATCGGGCGGTTTTTTCCGCAACGATCAGGTAAAGGGCAGCGACTCGTTCAGCTTCTCCATCGGCCCGCTGCTCTCGTGGAGCTTCCCCAACATCGCGGTGGCCCGCGCGCGCATCGCGCAGGCTGAGGCCCAGACGCAAGGCTCGCTGGCCCGGTTCGATGGCATCATGCTGACGGCGCTCAAGGAGGTCGAGCAGGCGCTTGCCGCCTATGCCGCTGCCGGGCGACGCGCCGAGGCACTGGACGAAGCCGTGCGCCGCGCCGACGCGGCCTACCGGCTCGCGGACAGGCGCTATCGGGCCGGGGCGATCTCCTTCCTGGAATTGCTCGACAGCCAGCGTCAACTTGTCAGCGATGAGAGTGCGCGGAGCGAGGCGATCCAGACGCTTGGCTCTACGCGCGTCGATCTGTTCAAGGCACTGGGAGGAGGCTGGCAATCCGCGCCGATCAACACGTCGTCACGGAGCGCGCCAGCGCAATAGGTGATTTAGCGTCTGGCGGGGCGGCATAGGCCGCTCCGCCACGCGAAGCGTTCACTCAACAGCAGGTGCGAGAGAGCAAGGACGTTGATCGGCATCGGCGACATGCAGAGCATATGCGAATGACTTCCAACGAAACACCTGCAGCCGGGGTACTCCACTTCCACCGGTGAAACGAGGAGAGGCGGGCTGCTGTTAATCCATGTTTGGGAGACGTCGGCCTTTTATCACTATCACTCGGGGTAAGTTACACGCGCCTCGCAAGCGCGACCGGGATGCGAAGCTGCTTGCCGTTGCGCTCAACCGAGGCCATGCGAGCCGATGCGTCCGGGCATTGGTTCCGTGGCCACCGCCCTACGACAATTCCAGGTCAGATCGACTGGCAGCAGGCTAGGATCAAAATCCAGACCTGCATCCGCGTATCAGCGTCGCGACGCGGCACCTCTCCGGAACCAAATGACACCCGCCATCGTCGCCACGCCCCGATCGAGCGAGAACCGGCTACACTCATAGGCCCAGCAGGCCGCGCACTTGTCTTCCGATCTGATTGACCGAGGGAGAGATGTTGCCGATCTGCTCCGCCGTCAGAGCATCGAGGATCGTCAGGGCCTTGGAAAAACTACTTACTTGCTGATAAGCAAAATCGCGATCGATCCTGTCGATGCCGCCATTCGGCAGTTCCTGGCACAAATAGTCCGGCCCCGGGACCAGCGATATCGACGGTATGCCGCACTGATACAGCGGAGCGCCTTCTCCCAGGAAAACACCGCTCAGCCGCGGCGCAACCGTCAGGCTGCGCAACTTGGAGCGCCCCTGCACCGACGCCCGGTAAATCTGTTCCATGACCGGGTTGGTCGTATAGACGATCTCGCGCTCCAGTCGTCCGGTCGGTTGCGGTCGCTGCACTTGACCGTGGTCCTTCCATTCGAGGCATCCGAGATGCTCGAGCGTCAGTCCGGCGACTGCGCGCGCGTGACCCTCCTTTCCATCCCACAATTCTTGATGGCGCTGCAGCCATGCCAGCGTCGCCTGCCCGTGTCCCTTGACGATCTGGGGTATCTGAAAATGTCCCGTCGAGAACACAAAGACAATCGAGCGCCGTCTCTCCTTGCGCTGCAGATGGGCCTGGGCCAGCGCAAGCAATCCTGCAGCTCCGTTCTCCTCGCACGCATTCGGCCCGTCGGTGTGGGTGTTGACGATGATCGTCTCGTCCCGAACCCTCCCGGGCAGGACCGCATGGATGCTGTCGGTTTCGGCCATCTCGAGCGCAGCGTCGAGTACCAGCGTCGCCGATCTTCCCCCGCCCCCTGCATCGCGTAATAGGGCCTCCTGATCGCTTGCCACCCACAAGGCGGGAATATCCGCATAGGGCGTGGTGAACGGTAGCACCTGACCTCGAGCCAATTCTTCCGACATTCCATCGAACAGACAAATCACGCCGCGAACGCCCGCCGCGCGAGCGCGAGGCAGGAAGATCGTTGTCAACGGCCCCAGCAGGGGAAGTGCCTCGCCTTCAGCGAAATCGGAGTTCCCATCCGGCAGGCGTGATTTCCGTTCGAACATCATCCACGCTTTGAATCGTGTGAGATCGAAGGGTTTCACGGGAAGTACCGCAATCCGATCGCGGGCTTTTGAAAAATCCTTTGGCGGTTCATCGAACCAGACAAGCTCTCCGCTGACCCCTGCGGACGATGTCCGGCCCGAATAGGGATAAGGTGCAGCGACGGGAATGGCCGTCCCGTTATCCAAGGTCAGGCTGGTCCGCTTCGGCGTCCAGCGCTGAATGCGATGGGTTTGGCGCTGCGCGGAAAATCCCAGTGCTTCCAGTTCCGTGGCAATATAATCCACCGCACGCTGATGCGCTGGGCTGGCGGTAAGACGCGGTCCGAAGGCGTTCAGCCGCTCGATGTGCTGCCATAGCTTGGGTGCCTCGGGCATAGGACAGGAACCGTCCACCGGCGGAAGCGGCGCGAGACGGTGATTCCGGATCAGGTGGCATCCACCAAGCGCGGCGACGCCGGTTAGCCCGCTGCACAGCAAGGTCCGGCGGCCGATCCCGGTGCCCGAAGTCTCGCGAGTCATAGCGACCGGGCGCCCGCTCGGAGGCGCAGAAGCTTCTTGTCGACTTTGCCGACGCTCGTCCGCGGCATCGCGTCGAGGCGGACGATATGTTCCGGAATAGCGTAACGGCTAAGCCGCCCCTCTGCGGCCTCTCGGCGCAACACCTCACTCGTCCTGGCGGGATCAAAATTATCCGTCGCAACTACGAAGGCGAACGGCCTTTCACCCCATTTCTGGTCGGGCACACCGATCACTGCCGCCTCACTGATCTCGTCCTGTGCCGCCAGCATGGCCTCCAGCGCGACGGAAGACACCCATTCGCCTCCGGTCTTGATGACATCCTTCAGCCTATCGACGATATGCAATGCGCCCTCGGCATCGGTTGAGGCGACATCCCCGGTGTGCAGCCAACCACCTGCCCAAAGATCGTCCGACGCGACGGGATCCGAATAGCCCTGGGTTAGCCATGGCGCTCGCAGGAGCAGTTCGTTGCCGTTGCGCGGGTCGACGCGTGCATAAGTGAGGGGAATGGGAAAGCCGGCGCGGGAGAGTTGTGCGGTCGTACCACCTTTTCCACCCCTGCTGTCGCCGGAACGCGCGAGCGCGATGACGGGCCCGGTCTCCGACATGCCATATCCCGCCACCGTGACGATGCCGACCTCGGCGGCATCGCGTGCGAGGCCTTCGGGAAGCGCGGCACCGCCAATGATGATTGTCCAGGGCGACAGTTGCTCGCCCGGGTTGGCATCAAGCAGCATGCGCAGAATCGTAGGCACGCAATGCGAAAGGGTTACACCCTCGCGATGGCGCAACGCCAGCAATCGGCGTGGATCGTAGCGACCCGGATACACCTGCTTGAGCCCCAGCATCGTCGCCACATATGGCATGCCCCAGGCATGGACGTGAAACATCGGTGTCATCGGCATGTAGACGTCTGATCGACGCATCCCCTGCCCGTCAGGCTGGTTGGCCAGTGCCGAGGAGAGCGCCAGCGTGTGCAAAACCAGCTGCCGGTGGGTGAAAAACACCTGTTTGGGATCGCCGGTCGTACCGGTGGTATGAAAGGTGGTCGCGACCGCATTCTCGTCGAAATCGGGAAACTGGAATTGATTCGAGGCTTCGGCGAGGTTCGCTTCGTAATCGTCCTCGCCACCCGCGTCCGTCATCCGGATCGTGGCGCGAATGGTCGATAGCGCGGGCAGGAGATCGGCGCAGAGGTCATCAAAGTCGGTATTGTACAGTAGCAGCGACGCCTCTGACTGCCGCAACGTGAAGACGACCTGCTCGGGTGAGAGGCGCACATTTACGGTCTGCAGCACGGCTCCCATCATCGGGATCGCAAAATAGCACTCGAGATAGCGATGGCTGTCCCAGTCCATCACCGCCACGGTATCCCCTGGCTTGACCCCCTTGGCCGCCAGCAGCGACGCGAGCCGTGCAATGCGGTCTGCCAGGTCTTGGTAGGTCAATCGGTGGGCGCCGCTGACGATCACCGCATCGCTACTACTGGCATTGGCAAGGAGGTGGCGGATCAACAATGGATAGGAGTAAGCCTGGGCGGCCGGTACATCAACAAAACGAGGCAATGCAGCTAATGTCCCATTGGCGGTAGACATGGTCATGCAATCACCCGATTTTGGTGCAGGATGCCGAGCGGGTGCCGCTCGGTCCGGAGACGGGATTGGCACCCAAGCTGGCGTCCGCCCGTCTGAGCTCCGCTATCGAGAGCGTATCGATCGCCTTGATGATCTCCGCTATCATCGCGGTTTGGCGCGATGCGAGCCCAGCGTCGAGCTTGTCCATGTGACCGTTCGGCGCCACACTCAGAAGATAATTGGGGCCGGCGATGCAGGCGATCATCGGGATGCCGCTTTCGTGAAAGACGCGGCCGGTCGTATAGCCGGGTGCAGCCTCGACTGCATGACGGAGCAGATCGTGCCGTTTGATCCCGTCGATCAGTAGCTCAGTGAGAGGCCCTGCGGTGGCCGGCCAGTTCATATATTCGTTGTGGCCCGTCGCGGCATACCCCTTGCCCGGGATATCGGCCCATTCACTCGCGCCCAAATGCTCGATCGTGAATGCCGCCGCCGCCCGCCGCATCAGTTCGGGGTGCGCCCGCGCCCATCCCGGTGCTTCCGGGAGTGATCCGCTCATGTGACCGGGCCAAGCCCCAAACACGAGGGTTCGACGAAGACGCTGCCCGACTGGCAAGCTCGCGAAATGCCGCGCCAACTGGAGCATGGCGATCGCACCATTCTCCTCGATGAAATTCTGGCCGTCCGTATGGCTGTCGACGATTACGATCTCGTCGGTTTCGCCAGGTAACACGGCGGTGATCTGCGGTACGACTCCGTCGATCCATTGTGCGTCGAGCGTGAAACGCGCCGTCCGTCCGGCCTTCGCCGCCGATCGGACCCAATCACCTTGATCTTCGCCGACGAATAGAGCTGGCAATTGCGATTTATATGAAGAAGCGTGCGGCGAGAAATTGCCAGCGATCATCGCCGATGACGCATCGATAACGATGACTGCCCCGGCCGCCCCCCGCGCCGCCAATTCGTCCATCTGAAAGGACGGCATCGTCCATAGTCGATGATAGGGAACGTCGAGTACGTCGCTTTCGCGTTCATCACGCAAATGAATGAAGTGCGGACGGACGATGTCATGCAGCGTCTTCTGAGGCAGGCGGGCGTTGAAAACGAGGATGCTTCCCTTGGCAAAGTCCGGCATGTGCGCGGGGCCTTGCGGATTGAGGTCCCCAGCATAGACCAAAGGCCCCTCGACCCCTGCCGATCCGGTCGGCTTCGAACGGACGAAATAGGCCACGTCGCGAACGCTACGCGTGTCATCAGTTTCGAGGATGTCGAGCCCCCAACGCTTCGGCTCCCAGCGCGTATAGGCATAGCTCTCGCATGGGCCCGTTGAGAGCCCGGCCGCGCGAAACTCCCGCGCGAGCCAATCGACGAAGCGGAGATGGTTCTTGCTCCCGGGCAACCGCGGGCCGAAATCGACCATTGTCTGGTAATCCCGCCTGATCTGGTCCGGCGAAGGCAGAGGTACGGGCGCACGCGACGCCGGGACGAACGCCCGCCCGGCCGAACTGAGGGCAGTCGCGGAAATCGCTGCCATCAGCAAGGCGGACCGACGCGACAGGATGGAGGAAGCGGACATGGAGTATCTCCAAGCAAAACCTATTGCGATTTAAAAACTGACATCGACGCCTGCGGTGAACTGACGGCCGACGACGTCGTAAAGCGCTGGATTTGTCGGCGTGAACGTTGAGAGCACACCATTGGGCGCCAGCGGCGGGTCGCGGTCAAAAATATTGTTGACGGTAAAAAACAGTCGGAAAGACTTTTCCACCCGGAACGACATGGTTGCGTCCGTATAGAACACCGGTCTAACCCTGTTGTTCTCGATCGTCGTAGGCTGGATACGAGTCACGTCATACGTACCGGCGCTGATAAAGCGTTCCTGCGCGAAGAGTTCGAACGGGCCGCTTGCCCAGTTGATATTGGCCGTCGCCGACCAATGCGGGTTCGCGGTCAGCCCCACCTCGCCCGCTCGATCAATCGATGTACCGCCGCTGATATCTTGCCGCTGCTCCTCGAGGTAGCTCGCCACCGCGCGAACCGCCATCCTGCCGCCAAGTATCGGAGATGAAGGACGATAACCGACCTCGAAATCAATCCCCGCGGTCTTGAGGCGATTGAGGTTGAGCGTCGGCGATTCGATCCGCGTGATCTGCCCGGCTGAATTGCGCAGGATGTTGGTACACAGGCTGGCCGCTCCAGCGAGGCACTGATCGAGCGTGATCTGCGGCGTCAGCGACGAAATCACCCCTTTCAGATCGATTTGGTAATAGTCGACCGACATCGTCAGGCCGGGAACCGCACGCGGGACGACGACTATGCCCGCAGTATAGGTCTTCGCCCGCTCCGGCTTCAGCGCCGCATTACCGCGCGTCACTTGGATGATCGGCACGGTTACGCCGTTCTCGACGACGGATCCGGTATTCTGCACCGTTCCGGCGAACAATTCCGGTACGTTCGGCGCACGAATGTCCTGGGAAACCGTTCCGCGAAGCCGAACATCCTCGATCGGCTGCCAGACAAGGCCCGCCTTCCACGTGGTCACGCCGCCGCTGGTGCTGTACTTGGTATAGCGAACTGCGGCGTTCAGATCGAGCTTATCGAAGAACGGCAGGTTCCGAGCAAGTGGAACTGCAGCCTCTCCGAAGACTTCCCATAGATGATAGCCGCCCGACACCGGGGAGACGTTCGTTAGCAGATATCCACCCCGCTGGTTCTGATAGGCGGCTGGGAAACCGCGCAAACCTGTCGCGTCGTTGATGCTTGTCGCAATGTCGTCAGACGTCTGATCGAGCCTGATGCGCCGATACTGGCCACCGGCTGCAAGAGAGACGTCACCGGCCCACGTCGCGAACGGCTGGCTACGGATCGTGAAATCCGCGACGTCCTGCTTGAAGACGGTCTGAAACGCCGCGCTCCCTTCGACATAGCTAATCGCCTCGCGCGAGGGCGCCCCCACTCCGAAGAGATTGATCGGGATACAACCTGGGTACAGTCCGGGATTGGTCAGCGTCGCCCGGCAGACTATGGCGTTGGTCGCGGGGTTCCGCACCGCATCGACTGCGGCGTATAGTCGCTCGAGTATGATATTGTTATCGGTCCGGATATTGGTACGGTTCCGTCCGCGGCTGAAATAGCCCTCCACTTCCAACGCCTTTCCGCCGGAGTAGCGGAAGCCTGCCTTGATGTCGGTGGTTCGGGCGTTCGCCGTCGCGTTAGCGGGATCACCAAAATCAAAATTCACGCGTCCCATTGCGAACGCCGGCGTGTTAGTGTTGGTGAGGATCTGCTGGACGGCCGGATTGAGAAAGGCGTTGCCGCTGTAGATGGTGAAGCCGTTGAAGCCGACCAGATTGAACTGCTGTACCTGATTGTAATGGTTACGAGCCAGCGCCAGACTCCCTTCCGCGAATACGGTCAAGGACGGCGTGAGATCGTATTCCGCATGCGTGTAGTAGCTCTGCGTGCGAATGGCGGCAGACAGATTGCTGAATATCTGCGCGCCGTCACCTCCAACCTGTACCAGACCGGATTGGACCGATCCCCGCGAGAACGGCACGAGGGTACCGCCCGGGGCAAACTGCTGGAGCGCCAGCGGACCGCTCAGGATTAGTCCGCCAGGCGAGCCGGTCGCCGCACGCACGTCGTCGCGAAAGATGAGCTGTCCGCGCACGGTCGGGTTGCTTAGAACC
>NZ_BBJS01000013.1 GCF_000739895.2 Sphingomonas paucimobilis NBRC 13935 | reverse complement strand
GGAGGAAAAAGCGTCGAGAAGAGGAGAGAAAAAGAGATGACAAAATCCTACATCCCCGGCTTCGGCAACCACGTCGCGACCGAGGCGGTCCCCGGCGCGCTCCCGGTCGGGCGCAACTCGCCGCAGCGCCCCCCTTACGGCCTATACGCCGAGCAGCTCTCCGGCACCGCCTTCACCGCGCCCCGCCACGAGAACCGTCGCTCCTGGCTCTATCGTCTGCGCCCCACCGCCGAGCACCCGCCTTATCAGCCTTATGACGGCGCACCGCGCTTCGCCCCCGGTACGAGCGACGTCCCCCTGCCCCCCAATCGACTGCGCTGGGATCCGGCCCCGATGACGCCACCGGACACCGACTGGATCGACGGCATGACGACGATGCTCGCCAACCGCGATCCGGCGGATCTCGAAGGCGTCGCCGTCCATGTCTATGCCTGCAATCGCGACATGGACCGGGTGTTCGTCGATGCCGATGGCGAACTCGTCTTTCTGCCCCAGTCCGGGCGGCTGACGATCCTGACCGAGCTCGGCCGTATCGACATCGCGCCGGGCCAGATCGCACTGGTCCCGCGCGGTGTGCGGTTCCGGGTCGAACTGCCCGATGGCGAAGCGGCGGGCTATGTCGCCGAAAACCATGGCAGCCTGTTCCGGCTGCCCGATCTTGGCCCGATCGGTGCCAATGGCCTGGGCAATCCGCGTGATTTCGAGACGCCGGTCGCCTGGTTCGAGGATCGCGACGAGCCGACCGAGGTCGTACAGAAGTTTCTCGGCTCGCTCTGGACGATGACGCTGGATCACAGCCCGCTCGACGTCGTGGCGTGGCATGGCAATCTTGCCCCCTGGCGCTATGATCTATCGCGTTTCAACACGATCAACACGGTCAGCTTCGACCATCCCGATCCGTCGATCTTCACCCTGCTGACCTCGCCCAGCGACGTGCCCGGCCGGGCCAATGCCGACCTCGTCCTGTTCCCGCCGCGCTGGATGGTGGCGGAAGACACGTTCCGGCCGCCCTGGTTCCACCGCAACGTCATGTCGGAGGCGATGGGCCTGATCACGGGCGCTTACGACGCCAAGGCAGAGGGCTTCCGTCCCGGCGGCCTCTCGCTCCACAATCTGATGGCGGGCCATGGGCCCGATCTGGCCAGTTGGCAGGGGGCTAGCCATGCTGAGCTGAAGCCGCATCGCATCGAGAGGACGATGGCCTTCATGGTCGAAAGCTGCTGGCCCTATCGGCCGACCGAGCATGCGCTGGCCCATGCCCAACTCGATTATGACGCGGTATGGAAGGACTTCCCCAAGGCCAAGCTGCCATGAGCCTGACGCTCCACGGCTATTGGCGGTCGAGCGCGGCCTACCGCGTTCGGCTGGCGCTGGGATTGAAGGGTTTGTCCTATGACAGCGTCGCCCACGACCTGCGCAGGGGCGCGCAACGGGCCGAGGATTATCGGCTTCTTCAACCACAGGGGCTGGTCCCGGTGCTGGAGACGCCCGATGGTCCGCTGATCCAAAGCCCGGCCATTCTCGAATGGCTGGAGGAGCGCTATCCCGATCCGCCGCTGCTCCCCGGCGAAAGTGTTGGCCGAGCGGTCGTTCGTGCCATGGCGGCGATCGTCGCCTGCGACATTCACCCGATCAACAATCTACGCGTCCTGACCCGCCTGCGCGAGGATATGGGCGCCGACGAAGCCGCCATACGCCGCTGGATCGGCCATTGGGTCAGCGAGGGTTTGGCGGCGCTCGAAACCCTGATCGCACAACATGGTGACGGCTATGCCTATGGCGACAGGCCGACCCTGGCTGACTGCCACATCCTGCCCCAGGTCTATAATGCCCAGCGGTTCGCGGTCGATCTCAGCCCCTATCCCCTGTTGACCGCCAGCGCCGCCCGCCTGCATGCCCTCGTGCCGGACGCGGCGCCCGAAGCCCAGGGCGATGCGGGATGAGCGAAGAACGACTGACAAGCACGCCGGCCGGCATCGGGCTCGGTCCGCTGGAGACGATCGCCGATGGTAGCGCGCGCAATTTCGTCATCCAGATGCGGGCGGGCCGCTTTCACGGCTTCGTCGTGCGCCGGGGGGAGCAGGTCCATGGCTATGTCGATCGCTGCCCACATATGGGGCTGCCGCTGGCACAGGAGTTGGATGCCTATCTGACACCGCGTGGCGACCGGATCGCCTGTTCCTGGCATGGCGCCATCTTTGCGATCGAGGATGGTCAGTGTCTGGGCGGCCCCTGTGCGGGCCAGGCGCTCACCCCCTGGCCGGTTACCCTTCGCGACGGCATGATCGTTACGGCCTGACGCCCGTCAGTTCGGCTTGGGCAATCGCCTGGAGGCGCCCGACCATGCGCGGCTCCAGCCCCAGATCGCGACCTGCCCGTTCCTCCTCGCCCAGGCGGCGGACATCGAAACCCGTCACCTTGCCGAACACGACCAGCGCTTCGAGATAATAGCCCGCCGCGCTGGCGTGATATTGATCCCAGGTCCATAGATCGATCTGGCCAAAGGCGATGCCATCATAGGGGTTGGGATCGGCCACCCGTTCGCGCCATGCCCGGTTCCACGCCTGCCCCACCGGGATCGCCCCTGCCAGATCGGGCCGGCGTCGCAGCGTATAGGCATTCGCCGCCGCCAGATCGTCCGCCATCGCGGTGATCGGCTTGCCATGCCAGGGGCTGGGCGTGCGATAGGTCAGGTCGGCGCGGCTCCAGGTCGAAACCAGCTCGATCCGGACGCGCGGATTGGCCCGCCGCAGCAGGTCGGCGATCAGCCCGACCGCCTCGACATGGCGCACGGGGTCGCCGGGCTTCTGCGCGTCCAATGTGCTGTAATCCTGAAGGATCACGACATCCCAGCGGCGATCGATCTCGCGCCGCTTCTGCTCGTAATGAAAGGCCAGATCCTTGCCCGGCGACGTCTCCAGGCTGACAGTCCAGTCGAGCCCCGCCTGCTCGGCAAAGGTCTTGAACAGGGCGGGCACCCCACCGATGCCCTCCTTGTTCAGATCGCGCACCACATCGGGCCGATAGCGCATCACCGGAGAATGTGCGCCGAACGTAAAGCTGTTGCCGACGAACAGGATCGACTCGGCCGAGACCGGCGTGGTCCCGCACAGGGCCATCAGGGCCAGCGCCCATCGCCGCCACAACCGCATGATCTTATTCCCCTTTGGCCATCCCAGTCCGAGGCTTTTGGCGGAGGGAAAGGCCTGCGGCAACCCGAGGATTGCGGCTAAACTCGATATACCCTATACCCCTATCCATTATGGCGCATGTGACAACGAGCAAGGAAAAGATCATCGCCCGCGTCCGTCGGATCGCGGGGCAGGTCGCGGCGATCGAACGCTCGGTGACGGCGGATGCGGATTGCGCCGAGACACTGCACCTCGTCGCGGCGGTGCGTGGTGCGGTCGCGGGCCTGATGGACGAACTGGTCGAGGACCATCTGCACGCCCATGTCGCAGCCCCCGGTCAGTCCGATGCCGAGCGCAACGCCGCCGCCGCCGAGCTGGCCAAGCTGCTCCGCCGTCATTTTCGCTGATTTGGAAAGCCTGAGGACGACGTCATGATCACCCATAGTCATGATTATCTGGGCCACGCCCATGACCATAATGCCCGGCGCACCGCAGCGGTCGCTTGGCTATCAGCGCTGATGATGGTGGGCGAGATCGTCGCCGGCTATTGGACCGGGTCGATGGCGCTGCTAGCGGACGGCTTTCATATGGCGACGCATGTCGGCGCGCTGGGGATCGCGGCGATCGCCTATTCCTATGCCAAGCGGCACGTGGCCAATCCCCGCTATAGCTGGGGCACCGGCAAGGTCGGCGAGCTGGCCGGGTTCGGATCGGCGATGGTGCTGGGCCTCGTCTCGCTGTTCATCGCCTATGAGTCGATTACCCGTCTAGCCGAGCCGCATCCCGTCATCTTCGGCGACGCGATCATGGTCGCGGTGCTGGGGCTGGCAATCAATCTGATCAGCGCCTTGATGCTCTCGGGCGGACATCATCATGGTCATCACCATCATCACGGCCATGGCCATGATCACGACGATCATCACGGGCATGACCATCAGCATGACCGCCATGGCGGCGACACCAATATGCGGGCGGCCTATGTCCATGTGCTGGCCGATGCGCTGACCTCGGTCATGGCGATATTGGCGCTGGTGGCCGGTCGCTATCTGGGGTGGGTCTGGCTCGATCCGGCAGTCGGCCTGCTCGGTGCCGTCGTGATCGCCAACTGGTCGATCGGGCTGATGCGGCAGGCTTCCTCGGTACTGCTCGATGCCGCCGATCCCAAGCTGGCGCGCGAGGTCCGCGACCGGGTCGAAGGCCCCGGCGACACGCGCATTCATGATTTCCATATCTGGCGGATCGGCCCGACCGCGCATGCCGTCGTGCTGGCCGTCGAGGGTGTCGGAACGCCGCTCAGCAGCGCCACGATCCACGGCCGACTGGCGGGCATGGCGGCGGTGGGGCATGTCACGGTCGAAATCCGCTAACGCTTCGTTCAGCGGCAACCATTAGGTCTATCGGCATGCGAGCGTTGCAATTTCTGGCTGGCGCGATCTTGCTCGGGGCCCTTGGCGGTGGCGCGATGCTCCTGCGCCGTGCCGATACTCCGGCGGCAGAGCCGGTCCCGAGGTCGCCCAAACCGGTGGCCGCCACGCCTTCGCCCTTACCGCCTCCGACGCCGATCGCATCGCCCCCCCCCACCCCTTTCGTGGTCCGCCAGATCCTCGACCTGAAAAAGCCACTGCGGCATGGCGATTATGTCTGGAACGAGAGCGCCGCGCCGCAGGGACCGGTGGTGATCACGGTCGACCTCGCGGCGCAGGTCGTCTCGATCTTCCGCGACGGCTATGAGATCGGGACGGCCGCGATCATCTATGGCGCGGACAATATGCCGACCCCGCTCGGCGTGTTCCCGATCCTGCAAAAGGATGCCGATCACGTCTCCAACCTCTATGACGCGCCGATGCCCTATATGCTGCGGCTGACCAATGACGGGATCGCGATCCACGCCAGCGATGTTCAATACGGCAACGCCACCCATGGCTGTATCGGCGTGCCGACCGGCTTTGCCCGCAAGCTGTTCAACGCCACCCGGATTGGGGACCGGGTGATCGTGACCAATGGCAAGACGATGACCCTGGGCCAGTCGATCATCGGCTGACGTCCGAGAGATTTACATTCACGAAAATGGAGCGGGTGAAGGGAATCGAACCCTCGTCGTAAGCTTGGGAAGCTTCTGCTCTACCATTGAGCTACACCCGCGCGACCAAGGAAGTTTGCCTTGGCGGCATGATCGCGGTCGCGATGGAAAGGCACCTATTGAAGCGCAATCAATTTGGCAAGCGGGTTACGACGCCTTTTCGGACGGAAAGGCTCTGCTCAAACTCGGTAATAATCCCGGTACCAGTTCGCGAAGCACCCCAATCCCTCGGCCAGCCTGACTTTCGGTTCATAGCCCGCAATGGCGTGCAGCTTTGATATGTCGGCATAGGTCGCGGTCACGTCACCCGGTTGCATCGGCCGCATGACCTTCACCGCCTCACGTCCCAAGGCGTGTTCCAGGGTGGCGATCATATCCATGAGCGGAACGGGATGGCTGTTGCCGATGTTGAGGATGCGGTGTCCACCTTGCTCCGGCGGATGGTCGAGCGCGCCGATGATGCCATCGACGATGTCGTCGATATAAGTGAAGTCACGCGCCATGCGTCCCTCGCCGTAAACCTCGATCGGCTGGCCGGCCATGATGCGGTCGGTGAACGAGAAATAGGCCATGTCGGGCCGACCCCAAGGCCCATAGACGGTGAAGAAACGCAATCCCGTCTGCGGAAAGCCGTACAGCGCGGCATAGGACTGGCTCATCAATTCGCAGGACCGCTTGGTCGCCGCATAGAGGGAGACAGGGGCGACCGAAGGCTCGTCCTCGCTGAACCCCTGCCCGCCCATGGGCCGGTCGCCATAGACCGAACTAGATGAGGCATAGACGAGGTGCGCGAATCCCGGCTGATGACGGCACGCCTCCATCACCGCCAAATGGCCCGCCAGGTTCGAACGTTCATAGGCGAAGGGATTGGCGATGCTGTGGCGAACCCCGGCTTGGGCGGCCAGGTGGATGACGCGGGCTATGCCATTCTCTCGAACCAGCCGTGCGATCGCATCGGCGTCGGCGATGTCCATTCGGTGGAAGGTGAAAGCCCGCCGGCCATTGAATGTCGAGAGGCGGGCCTCCTTCAAGGCGGGATCATAATAGTCGTTGACGATGTCGATGCCGATCACCGTCTCACCGCGTTCCAACAGGCGATGCGCGGTCGCATGGCCGATAAAGCCGGCGGCGCCCGTGACCAGGATGGGCGTTGTCATATCGGCATCACCGTCATGCTGTTTGCCATAATGGGAACCAAGCCGTTAAAAACAGGCTAAAATCAGATGCCTTCCGCGATCACATGGTGCCCCTGCCCTTCCAAGGCGACGGTCAAGTCACGAATGCAGGTCGCGACCAGCGCCGCGTCCGGGCTGCGCACCACGAAATTGGCGCCCGTCCGCCCCTCGCGGAAAAAGGGATAGCTGCCGATCGCCACACCCTCATGCGTCTTTTCCGCCTGGCGTAGAAGATCCGCTACCTCGCTTTCCCCGACCCAGCAACCGATGGTGCCGGACACGACCGGCCGGCCGCCTTCCAATGTACCGGTCAGGGCGTCGAGCATGCCGGCGGTGATATGCGGGACGCCCGCCATGATGAAGATATTGCCGATCCGGATGCCGGGCGCCCCGGATACGCGGTTGGGGATCAGCGAAGCGCCTTCCGGCGTCCGCGCCATACGGGCACGCGCCGGCGTCACACCGCCGCGCGTTGCGTAATAATCCTCCAGGATCGCCCGCGCTTCGGGATGCTCGATGACCGGCAGGCCCAGTGCGGCCGCAATGGCGTCGACGGTGATGTCGTCATGTGTGGGCCCGATACCGCCTGTGGTGAACAGATAATCGTTGCGTACCCGCAAGCCGTTCACCGCCTCCCCGATCGCATCCATCCGGTCGGCGACAACCCGCACTTCGGCCAGCCTGATGCCCTGCACGTTCAGCCAGGCGGCGAGCTGGGCGATGTTACGATCCTGCGTTCGGCCAGAGAGGATTTCGTCACCGATGACGACCAGCGCGGCGGTCCAGATGCGCTCGGGGGCGGGGGCAGTTTCCATGCCGCGTGACATAGCCTCGCAAAACGCACGACGCCACGCTATATCCGCCGCATGACCGATTATGTGACCGTTTCCGCCGATGCGCCCCAAGGGCGGGACGGCGCGATCAAGCTGTGGGGCCGCGAGGCGTTCGAGGGCATGCACAAGGCCGGCCGGTTGGCCGCCGAGACGCTGGACATGCTGGTCCCGCACATGGTGCCGGGCGTTTCCACCGCCGAGATCAACCGCTTGGTCCACGACTTCATCGTCGAGCACGGCGGCGTGCCCGCGACCTTGGGCTATCGCGGCTATGCCCATTCGACCTGCGTCTCGATCAACCATGTCGTGTGCCATGGCATTCCGTCGGACAAGGCGCTGAAGTCCGGCGATATCGTCAATGTCGACGTCACCCCGATCGTCGATGGCTGGCACGGCGATACCAGCCGCATGTACCTGATCGGCGACGTGCCGCTGAAGGCGCGCAAGCTGGTCGAAGTGACCTATGAATGCCTGATGCTGGGCATCGAGCAGGCCAAGCCCGGCAACCATATGGGCGACGTCGCCAACGCCATTCAGCGTCATGCCGAAAAGCATCGCTATGGCGTGGTCCGCGATTTCTGCGGCCATGGCCTGGGCCTGTTGTTCCATGACGCGCCAGAGGTCGTCCATGTCGGCCGGCCCGGCACCGGTCCCGAGTTGAAGCCCGGGATGATATTCACCATCGAACCGATGATCAATATCGGCCGCCCGGACGTGAAGCTGCTCGACGATGGCTGGACCGCGGTGACGCGCGACCGGTCGCTGTCGGCGCAGTTCGAGCATTCGATCGGCATCACCGAAGAGGGTTGCGAAATCTTCACGCTCAGCCCCGCCGGCTACACCCAGCCCCCTTATATCTGAGGTGACGATGCTCGGGGCGATTCGCGTCGCGGCGCGGGATCGCGCACGATTGGCCGAAGTCATCGCGACCGCGTCGCGCTTCGGGCTTGATGTCCTGCTCGCCCGGCTGGGGCTCGATCCGGCGCGGCGTGATCCCGACGCCCTGCCCTTCGATCTGCCCGCTCGCACGCGACAGGCGATGGAAGCGCTGGGGCCGGTCTGGGTCAAGCTCGGCCAGATATTGGCCACCCGTGCCGATCTGCTGCCGCCCGAGTGGATCGCCGAGCTGGAGCATCTGCATAGCGCCGCCCCCCGCCTCCCCTTCTCGGCATTGCGCGAGCAAGTCGAGGCCGCCTTGGGTGAGCCACCCGAAACCGCCTTTGCCCGCTTCGACGCCGAGCCGCTCGCCGCCGCGTCGATCGCGCAGGTCCACCGTGCCGCACTGGAGGACGGCACCGAGGTCGTGCTCAAGATCCGCCGCCCCGGCATCCGGCCGATCATGGAAGCGGACCTCCGCCTGCTGACCCAGTTCGCCGCGATGGTCGAGGCGACCAACGCCGAGGCCAGGCGCTACGGCGCCGCAGGAATGGTGCGCGAACTGGGCCGGGAGATATTGGAGGAGCTGGACTTCACCAACGAAGGCCGCAACGCCGACCGGTTGCGCGAGGATTTCGCACGCGAGCCCCGCGTGGTGATACCGACGATCCATTGGGGCCGAACGTCCGAAACCCTGCTGGTCATGGACTTCATCGACGGCGTCCCGCCCCGCAATGCAGCGGCGCTGGAGCAGGCGGGGATCGATCCGACCGCGATCGCGGCGGTCGGGGCCGACATCGTCCTGGACATGACGCTGATCACCGGGCGTTTTCACGGCGACCCGCATCCCGGCAATTTGCTCTGCCTGCCCGGCAACCGCATTGCGATGCTCGACCTGGGGCTGATCGGCCATGTTTCCCCACGTCGGCGCGAAGAGGTCATCGCCTTCACCCAGGCGATCATGAACACCGACTCCGCCCTGCTGGCCGAGACGATGAAGCAATGGTCGCAGACCGACGATATCGCCCCCGACCGCTTCGACGCCGTCGCCGATCGGCTGATCGCCCGGCATGGCGGTGGCTCGCTACGCCTGGCCGCCATTCTGGCCGACATCTTTCCGATCCTGCGCGAGGAACGGATCGTCCTTCAGCCGGACCTGCTGCTGCTGTTCAAGGCGCTGATCACCATCGACGGCGTGCTGAGCGGCATCCAACCCGACTTCAACCTGTCGGATGCGCTTCGCCGCGCCGCCGGGCGCATCGTCGAAGCGCGGCTGTCCCCCGAACGCTGGGGCAAGCGCGCAGCCGCCCTCGCGCTCGAACTGGATCGGATCAGCGATGACCTACCTCGCCTGATCCGCGCGACCACCCGCAAGCTGGAGAGTGAGAGCCCCGCCGTATCGACCGCCGGGATCGAAGCCGCGATCCGTGTCGGCGCCGGCTGGATCGCCGCCGCGCTGGCCCTGTCGGGCGTCACGATCGCGGTCGCGATGCATCTGGGATAGTCGATCGACCAACAGCGATAGTGACGAAGCCGCGACACCTCGCTAAAGGCGCGGGCCATGACCGAGATCACGCCCCAGATCGTCGCCGACCACGGCTTGTCCGAAGAAGAATATCAGCGCGTCCTCACCGCGCTGGGCCGCGAGCCCAATCTCGTGGAGCTCGGCATCTTTTCGGTGATGTGGTCCGAGCATTGCAGCTATAAGTCCAGCCGCATCCACCTGAAGAAGCTGCCTACCGAAGGCCCTCAGGTGATCTGCGGCCCCGGCGAGAATGCGGGCGTGATCGACATCGGCGACGGCCAGGCCGCCATCTTCAAGATGGAGAGCCATAACCACCCGTCCTATATCGAGCCCTATCAGGGTGCGGCGACGGGCGTCGGCGGCATCCTGCGCGACGTGTTCACCATGGGCGCGCGCCCGGTCGCGAACCTGAACGCGCTGCGCTTCGGGCGGCCAGATCATCCCAAGATGCGCCATCTGATCTCCGGCGTGGTGCATGGCATCGGCGGTTATGGCAATTGCGTCGGAGTGCCGACGGTCGGCGGCGAGGTGAATTTCCACCCGGCCTATGATGGCAACATCCTGGTCAACGCGATGACGGTCGGCGTCGCCGATCAGGACAAGATCTTCTATTCCGCCGCGAGCGGTGTCGGCAATCCGATCGTCTATGTCGGCTCCAAGACCGGCCGCGACGGCATCCACGGCGCGACCATGGCCTCTGCCGATTTCGGCGAGGATGCGGACGCCAAGCGCCCGACCGTGCAGGTCGGCGACCCCTTCACCGAGAAGCTGCTGATCGAGGCGTGCCTCGAACTCATGGCCTCGGACGCGATCGTCGCGATCCAGGACATGGGCGCAGCGGGCCTGACCTCCTCGTCGGTCGAGATGGCGTCCAAGGGCGGCGTCGGCATCGAGCTCATCATGGACGACGTGCCCCAGCGCGAAGAGGGTATGACCGCCTATGAGATGATGCTGTCGGAGAGCCAGGAGCGCATGCTCATGGTGCTGAAGCCCGGCCGCGAGGACTTTGCCGAAGCCATCTTCCGCAAGTGGGAGCTGGACTTCGCGGTCATCGGCCACGTCACCGAGACGGGCCGCATGGTCCTGCGCCACAAGGGAGAGGTGGTGTGCGACATCCCGCTCGCGCCGCTGGCCGACGACGCACCGCTCTATGACCGTCCGCATGTCCCGACCGAAGTCCCAGCCGTGATCACTTCGCCTGGTTGCCAGGATCCGGCGGCGGACCTGCTGAAGCTGATGGGCTCGCCCGACATCGCCTCGCGCCGGTGGATCTGGGAGCAGTACGACCACATGGTCGGCGGTGACACGGTGCAGCGCCCCGGTGGCGATGCCGCCGTGGTCCGCGTCCATGGTACGCAGAAGGGGCTCGCGATGAGCACTGACTGCACGCCCCGCTATTGCTATGCCGATCCGGTCACCGGCGGCATGCAGGCGGTGGTCGAGACGTGGCGCAACATCACGGCGGTCGGCGCCAAGCCGCTCGCCATCACCAACTGCCTCAATTTTGCCAATCCGCAGCGGCCCGAGATCATGGGCCAGATTGTCGGCTGTCTGGAGGGTATGAGCCAGGCGTGCCGTGCGCTCGACTATCCGATCGTCTCGGGCAACGTCTCGCTCTACAATGAATCGAAAGCGACCGGCGGCGGCTCGGCGATTCTGCCGACCCCGGCGATCGGCGGCGTCGGCCTGATGGCCGACTGGTCCAAGTCGGCAACCATCGCCTTCAAGGGTACCGGCGACGTCATCGTCCTAATCGGTAGCCCCAAGGGCGAGATCGGCCAGTCGGTTTGGTTGCGCGAGGTGCACGGCATCGAAGGCCGGGATGCTGGTCCGCCCCCCTCGATCGATCTCGATGCCGAGCGCCGCACCGGCGACCTGGTGCGTGAGGCGATCACCGCGGGGCATCTGACCGCCGTGCATGACGTGTCGGACGGCGGCATCGCGGTAACCGTCGCCGAGATGGCGCTGGCCGGCAATATCGGAGCGCTGATCCAATTCCCGGAGACGGGCGAGGCTTGCCGTCAGCTCTTTGCCGAGGATCAAGGCCTGTATGTCGCAACGGTCGAGGACACCGCGCTGATCGACTTCCTCGCCAATGCGCATCAGGCGGGCGTCGAGGTCGAACGGATCGGCCGCACGGCGGGTACGCGCCTGATCTTCGAACGCCAGGATGGCGACTTTGTCGTGGCGCTCGACGATCTGCGCCGCGCGCATGAGGGCTTCTTCCCCACGCTGATGGGCGCCGACGCGGCGCTCGCCTAACCCTCGGTCGGAGCCTCGGCCTTGGGCCGGGGCTCCGCACAGGACGACAGGATCGCATAGCCGATCCCGGCGGCCAGCAGCGAGGCGATCAGCACGCCCAGCGACGCCGCCTCGCGCATCTCGCCATCACCGAAGGCGAGCCCCGCGATGAACAGCGAGATGGTGAAGCCGATCCCGGCCAGTGCGCCGACGCCAATCACCATCCGCCACGTCACCTGATCGGGCCGCTGGGCGACACCCAAGATACTGGCCAGCCATGTAAAGCCCAGAAACCCGAGCGGCTTGCCAACCACCAGCCCCGCCACGACGCCCAGCACCAGCGGGCTGCCGACCATCCCGATCAGATCGGCAGAGAAGTGGATGCGGACATTGGACAAGGCAAACAGCGGCAGGACCACATAATTGACCCAAGGCGTCAACAGTTCGATCAGCCGGCTGCTCGCCTCGCGCGTCGCCGATGCCATTTCATGAAGATAGCCCAGTCGGTCCTCCGCGCGCTCGCGCAGCCGCATTTCCTCCTCCTGGTCATCCGTTTCTTCAGCCGCGCCATGCGCATGCTGAAACTCGTCGACGCGCCGCTGCACCCGCTCGGCGAAGCGCGCCTGATCGAGCCGGGGCGCCACCGGTACGGTCAGCCCGATCATTACCCCGGCGATGGTCGCATGAATGCCCGACTCGAGCACGCCACCCCATACGACCAGCGCCAGCAGCACATAGGGCACCGTCGAGATCCAGCCGAGCCGCCGCAGCCCGGCGATCGCACCGAGCGCCACGCCGGCCGTCACCAACCCCCAGGGATCGATCGCATCGCTATAGGCAAAGGCGATGACGAGAAGGCCGCCGACATCGTCGACCGCCGCGAAGGCCAGCATCAGCGCGCGCAATCCGGCAGGCAAACGTGTGGCAAATAGCGCGATCAATGCCAGGCCAAAGGCGGTATCGGTGGTGATGACGCTCCCCCATCCCGGTGCCGCCGCCGTGCCCCCCGCCGCCGCCAGATACAGCCCCACCGGCACCGCCATGCCGCCCACCGCACCGGCCAGCGGGAAGGCCGCCGTTCGCCAGCGTGCCAGCGGCCCCAATACCAGCTCCCGCTTCACATCGGCGCCGACGATCACGAAGAAGAGCGGCAACAGCGCATGGTCGATCCACTCCGCCAGCTTGTGCGATACCTCCCGCGCCCCGAAGCCAATGGTCAACGGCGTATCCCAAAAGCCCTCGAACCCGCCGGACCATGGGCTGTTGGTCAGTACCAATGCGAGGATCGTCGCGATGAGCAGCGGACCGCCGGTGACCTCGCTGCCGGCAAAGAAAGGCTCGATCTTTTGCAGAAATGCCGAGGCGGCGGGCGAATGATGCGCCCGCGCGGTAACTCGGCCCGTCAGGCGAGGCGATAATCCCATGCCAGGGCAATGCTTCGCGCCGGCCCCCGGTTGCATCGCAAGCCGGCAGCGGTAAGTCGCATGATCGTCTGGAGCCCATATTGATCGACCCTTCCCCCTCCCCGCCGGCCGCCTTGATCGATCGCGGGCGATTGCTGACCCTCGACGCATTGCGTGGCGTGGCGGTGATGGCGATCCTGCTCGCCAACATGCCCGGCTTCGCTCTGCCCGATCCGGCCTATTCCAATCCGATCGCCTGGGGCGGGGATCGCCCGATCGATATCGCCCTCTGGGTCTTCACCGAGACCTTCATCAACGGCCGGATGCGGGGGCTGTTCTCCCTGCTGTTCGGCGCCTCCATGCTGCTGATCCTGCAACGCGCCGATGAAGCCGGCGAGAATGGTGCCGCGCTGCACCTCCGTCGGATGGCCGTGCTGTTCGTGCTGGGCCTGATCCATCTCAGCTTCATCTGGACCGGCGATATCCTGGCGCATTACGCGCTCGTCGGGGTGATCGCGCTGGGCTTTGTCGGCATGTCGCCGCGACCATTGCTCGTCATCGCCGTTGCAATGGTCGGATTGTCGATGGCACTGGGAGCCTTGGAATGTATCGGCCTCTTCGCCGCCTCGGCGCATGATACGCCGCAGGCCGTGGCATTATGGGATGCCTATCAGGCCGCGTTCGGCACACCGGGGGGCGCGGCGTTGAAGCCGGAGATCACCGCCATGCGTGGATCATGGGCCGACGCTACCCGCTTTCGCCTGGCGAATAACGGCAATCCCTTGTTCGACCTGATCAGCATCGGACCGGAAACGCTGAGCGCCATGCTTTTGGGCATGGCCGCGCTGCGTTCGGGCTTCCTGACCGGCCAATGGCCCCGCACGGCCTATCGGCGCTGCGCCATTCTCGGCCTCGGCGTCTCGATCCCCGCCTACGCCGCCATGACCGCCTTCGTCATGGCGAGCGGCTATGACGTGCGAGCCGTCGCCCTGACCCAATTGTTCCTCCAGGCGCCGGTCCGTCTGATCGGCACTGTCGGCTATACAGCACTCATCCTGCTGATGCTCCGCCCCGGCGGATGGTGGACGACACGAATCGCGGCGGCCGGGCGTACTGCCTTCACCAACTATATCGGGACGAGTGTGATGATGACGTTCGTCTTTTACGGCCATGGTCTGGGCCAGTTCGCGCGCTGGGACCGGGCGAACATCTATTGGCTCGTCCCCCTCGCCTGGGCCTTGATGCTTTTCTGGTCCAAGCCCTGGCTCGATCGCTTTGGCCAAGGCCCGCTCGAACGGCTGTGGCGGCTTGCCGCGCGAGGGCGTGTAGGAAATACCCGATAATAATCTGCGAGTGCCTTGCAATAGGCTTGCGATCCACTCTCATTAGCGGTAATTCAAGGGCGCTGCTGAGGAGAGCGTCTTGGTCGTCTGCGTCTGCAATGCCATCCGGGAATGCCAGGTTCGTGAAGCCGCCCGCGCCGGATCGGTCACCCCCTGCCAAATGTACCGAGCCCTCGGTCGCCAACCCAAATGCGGCCAATGCGCCATTCTGGCCCGTGCCATCATCGACGAAGAACGCACCGCCGCCTGAGGGCTCATAGTTGGGCGCGGTCGGCCTTTGCGCTTGATTGGCGCGCGTCATGCTAACCTCCATCATGTTGTGGGGGATTAGTGTAAAGCGTTGCCCCCCTCGCGGGCGAACAGGCCATGAATACCGGCTCTTGATGGCTCCGGGACTATTCCGGGACTGCCAAGCAAATTCCCTAGCGCTCGTTGCCGATTTCTGCCGCGCCGAAACTTAGCGCTTGCATCGGAATGCGGGCTTCTCCTAAGGGCAACAACCCGTCGGGGAGTGGCGCAGTCTGGTAGCGCGCCTGCTTTGGGAGCAGGATGTCGCAGGTTCGAATCCTGTCTCCCCGACCACAAATCAATGACATGGCGGTTGGGCGGTTTACGCCCGGTTTACACCTTCGATTTTTGTCGCCGCGATACGCCTCCCCAATCCTACCGCGACACGCGCTTGATCGACGTATTTCGCACAAATCACCGCGACCTCTTCGGAGCGCCATCCGAGGATGTCGGTGATCTGCTAGTCGGTAAGCCCGGCCGTCTTGCAGTGTGTCGCACACGTGCCGCGGAGATCGTGGAAGTTACGCTCGACCTCGCTCGCCAGCTTCGCGTCGTTGAACCGGCTGCCGAACCCTGGGGCAGTCCACGGCTTCCACCGACTAGTCGATAAGATCGTGTCCGCCAGTGGCTTCCGTTTCTCAGGCCAGCCCGCGGCCATGACCCAGGCGTAGCGAACCTTGATCGTCTCCAGGATAGTGGTCACATGAAAAAGAGCCGCTGCCGGCGCCCCAGCCGCATCGAGATCTTATTCGGCCGCCTCAAAGACGGGCGACGCGTCGCAACCCGCTACGATCGCTGCCCAGCCGTCTTCTCCGCTGTCCCCCTTGCCGCAACCTGCATCTTCTGGCTGTGATCAACGAGTCATCGTGTAATTTGTGGCTGCTTCCCCGGGCCGGCTGAGTGGCGCACCTTCTGGTTGTCGGACCTGAAGGAAGGAAACAGCCATGAAGCACTATGCCGGAATCGACTTGTCGATGGAAACATCGCACGTCTGCGTCGTCGACGCCGACGGGTGCAAGGTCGCGGCGCAATGCGTGGACAGCACGCCCGAGGCGATCAGCGCGCTGCTGGAACGCCATGGCCCAGTGGAACGCGTGGTGATCGAGACCGGCCGGATGACACCGTGGATCGCGCGGGGCCTGCACGAGCTGGGCGTCGCGATCGTCTGCATCGATGCACGACAGGCGCACCAGAGCCTCAAGGCCATGAAGGCGAACAAGACCGATCCACATGACGCAGCGGGGCTCGCGCAGTTGGCCCGGACCGGCTTTTACAAGGAGGTGCACGTCAAGTCTCCGACCTCGCACGGTGTACGCTCGGTGATCACCGCCCGCGCGCACCTGGTCGAGGCGCGCGTCCGGCTCGACAATACCATCCGCGGCTTATGCGCTACCTTCGGGATCAGACCGGGAGCTGGCCAGGGCGAGCGGTTTCTCGCACGGGTGCAGGCCGCCATCGCTGTCCCGGGGCTCGGCGAGACAGTGGCTTCGCTGCTTCGGGCGCGAACCGGCCTGGTCGATGAGATCCGTCGGATGGATCGCGAGCTCAAGGCGATCAGCATCGCCTCTCCAGCCTGTCAGGCGCTGATGAGCATTCCGGGCGTCGGTGTGCAGACCTCGGCTGCGTTCGCCGCTGCCGTCGATGAAGCGGGTCGGTTCAAGCGGTCGCGGACAGCCGGCGCCTACTTTGGCCTCGTCCCACGTCGGCACCAGTCCGGCGAGCTCGACTGGACGGGCCGGATCACCAAGCAGGGCGACGGCACCGTCCGCAAGCTCCTCTACGAGGCGGCAAACTCAATCCTGACGCGCACGCGGCAGACCTTCGCGCTGAAGACCTGGGCGCTGAAGATCGCGAAGCGGCGCGGCCTCAAGAAAGCTCGGGTCGCGCTCGCCCGCCGCCTCGCCGTCATCATGCACGCCATGCTCCGCGACGGCACCTTGTTCGAGGCCTGAAATGCGATAAGCTCCCGTTCGCCAGCGGTGATGCTCTCCAGCTGACCCGATGGCGGTGTCCCGCGAGGGAACGCAGGGACGGACGATCTGCGAAGGTTATCAGATGGGCTCCCGAGCCCGCTTCGAGTCAATGCAACGTCCGGCCTTGTGAGACCCGATACAGCACCACCGATCCTCGGATCGGCGAGTGCGGACAGATCCTTGAGACCCTCAAGGGACAACCGCCGGGCGACTACAAATTACAGATCCTGACCCTAATTGGGGGGGCGTCAATCCAGCGGACTGGCAGCGTGTGGGTCGCTGCTATGCATGGCGTTTCGAAGGAGTGCCTGCCATGCTCAGCCCGGACGCCCCGCGTGTCCGCCGAGGAGGAAGCATTGAAGATCGGGGTCATTGCCGACGCACATGGAAATCTGGCCGCGCTGGAAGCCGTCCGCGATGCGATGACCGCCACCGGGCCAGATTTCGTCATTAATCTGGGCGACCTCGTGTCCGGCCCGTTCGATCCTGCGGGAAGCGCCGAACTTCAGATGCGTTCCGGCTATCACACCATCGCGGGGAACCACGAGCGGCAGTTGCAGGACGGCAGTGACGGGGCGTTCGACGTTCTGGCGCGGCCGCTCCTCACGCAGGAGCATTGGGCATGGATCGACGGTCTGCCCGCAACGCTCACTCTTTGCGACGGCGACGTCTTCGCCTGCCATGGCAGCCCGGCGGGAGGGGATCTGGAGTATCTCCTCGAAGACGTGGCCTCCGGCCGCGCCATGCTGGATGCCGACGTTGCCATCCGGCCGCGTTTGAGGGGGATTGGGTCAGCCAGTCTGGTGCTGTGCGGGCATACGCACACGCCCCGCATGGTAGCGGTCGATGGCGTGTTGATCGTCAACCCCGGCAGTGTCGGGATGCCGTGCTATCGGGACCGGGGCGCGACCCCGCATGTCATGGAGGCGGGCAGCCCGCTGGCGCGCTATGCCATTGTCGAACGTCGCAACGCTGGATGGGTGGCCCAACTGCACGGCGTGCCCTATGACTATGAGATCGCCGCCCGCCAAGCGGAGGCCTTCGGCTTTCCGGCCTTTGCCTATGCCGCCCGGACGGGCCGTATCCCGCCCGGGTGATCTTCTGTCCCCGCGGACGAAAGGTCGGCGTGGCGGGATAGTCGTAAATCCATCCCGCCGAACCTGCGATATTCAGGCGCGATTGCCGCGCTGGCGCTCCAGCATCCAGCCGGGATATTCCGCTGGCAGCTTCGTCACCGCGTCGAGCGTGGCGAGGTCGTCCGCGTCGAGGGAAACATTGGTCGCGGCGATATTGTCGGTGAGCTGATCGACCCGCTTGGCCCCGACGATCACGCTCGTAACCACCGGCTGGTGGAGCAGCCAGGCAAGCGCGACCTGCGCGACGGTGCAGCCCTTCGCCTCGGCGATGCGGCGCATCTCGGGGATCACCACCGAACCGCGCGTCCGGTCGACCGGCGGGAAGTCGAAGCTAGCGCGCCGCCCGTCCGCCGCCTGACCCTCGCCATCATATTTGCCCGACAGATAGCCGCCCGCGAGCGGACTCCACACCATCAGCCCGATCTTTTCCGACCGCAGCATCGGTAGGATCTCGCGCTCCAGATCGCGGCCGACCAAGGTGTAATAGGCCTGGAGGGACAGGATTGGGGCGAGCCGACGCGCTTGCGCGATGCCGACCGCCTTCACCACCTGCCACGCCGCCCAGTTCGACAGGCCGAGATAGCGGACGTGACCGTGGCGGACGAGCGTATCGAGCGCCTCCAGCGTTTCCTCGATCGGCGTCGCGGGATCGAAGCCATGGATCTGGTAGAGGTCGATATGGTCGAGCCCCAGCCGTTGGAGGCTCTGCTTGCACTGGCTGAGGATGTGGCCGCGCGAGGCGCCACGCGCATTGGGTCCATCGCCCATCACGCCCAACACTTTGGTCGCGATCACGACATCGTCGCGCGCGACGCCGAGGTTCTTGAGCGATTGGCCGAGGATGCGCTCGCTCTCGCCGCCGGCATAGACATTGGCGGTGTCGATGAAGTTGATGCCGGCGTCGAGCGCGGTCTTCACGAGCGTATCGGCTTCCTCTTGGCGAAGCTGGCCGATCTGGCCCCAGATGCCCTCGCTGCCACCGAAGGTCATGGTGCCGAGGCAGAGTTCGGACACGAACAGGCCGCTATGGCCGAGTTGGCGCATACGCATGGGGATGGTTCTCCTGATGGGATGGATGGCCCCGAGATACGCCGCGAACGTTCGGCCGGCGACGCCGATCCGATCAATGTCCTGCCCGATCCTATCAAAGTGAAGTGTGCGCCGGTGCATTTGGCGCTCGGCGACGCTAATGTGCGGTGCATGACGACGCTGTCCGACCTTGCCCAACTGATCGAGCGCCATTGGTTCATCCATGGTCGCGAAACGCCGATCCCGGGCCTGCTCATCACCCGCGCGGAGGAGCCGACCGGCATCATCCGCTCGGTCTATCGGCCGTCCTTCTGCCTCGTCGTGCAGGGCGCGAAGATGTCCATGCTCGGGCCGACGCCCTATCATTATGCCGAAGGCCAATGCCTGCTCGCTTCGGTCGACCTGCCGGTCACGTCACGCATCGTCCGGGCGAGCGCGGCAAAGCCCTATCTCGCTCTGTCGCTGGCGATCGAGCCCGTGACCGTGGCCGAACTGGTGGCTGAGCAGGCGAGCTTGCAGAGTCCGGCCGCCGCCTTCCACGCGCTGGCGACCAGTGATCATGATCCGGCGTTGCGCGATCCTCTCAGGCGGCTGCTCGATCTGCTCGACCGACCGGCCGACCAGGCGGTCCTCGTCCCGCTGATCCGACGCGAGATCGTGTGGCGACTGCTCGGCGGCACGCTGGGGCCGGCGCTGCGTCAGATGGGTCTTGTCGACACCCATGCCGCGCGGATCGGGCGTACCACGGCGTTCATCCGCAACCATTATGCCGAGACGTTGCGCGTAGCCGACCTCGCGGCCTTGGCGGGTATGAGCGTTCCCGGCTTCCATCGGCACTTCAAGGCGGTGACGACGATGACCCCGGTGCAATTTCAAAAACAGGTGCGATTGCAGGAGGCGCGCCGCCGCCTGATCGCCGCCGAGGACGTAGCGCGGGTCGGATTCGCGATCGGATATGAGAGCCTGTCGCAGTTCAGCCGCGACTATCGCCGCCTGTTTGGCGCGCCACCGGGTCGCGATGCGGCGGCCCTTAGAGCGCAACTGGTGCCAGAGCCTGCGCTACCTTGATACTTGACTCCGTCAAGTAAGTTGATTCAGCTTGGCGGATATGGAAGATGCAGATGTCACCGCCATCCGCCGGTTCAACCGGTTCTACACCCAGACGATCGGCGCCCTCGATGCGCGGTTCCTGGGTACCGAGGCGAGCCTGCCCGAAGCGCGCTTGCTGTTCGAGATCGCCACGCGCGAGCCCGTCACCGCCAGCATGTTGCAGGACGCGCTCGGCATGGACGCAGGCTATCTCAGCCGCTTGGTCGCACGCCTCAAGAAGCGCGGCTGGATCCTGCGGGTGCGCCGCGACGACGACGCCCGTGCGCGCGACCTGCGGCTGACCGATGCGGGACGTGAAGCCTTCGCGATCATTGACCACCGCCAGAGCCATGCGGTCGGCGATCTGCTCGGCACGGTGGACGGACAAGCGCGGCGCGATCTGGTCGAAGCCCTGACGCGTGCGCGGCTGCTGCTCGATCCGACATCGGGTGGACCGTTCGTGATCCGGCCTTTCCGCACCGGCGAGCCCGCGCTGATCGCCGCGTGCCAGTCGCTCCTCTATGCCGAAAGCCATGGCTGGGGTCGCGAGCTGGAGGTGATCGAAAGTGAGGTCACCGCAGCGTTCCTTCGCGACTTCGACCCCGCGCGCGAGCAATGCTGGGTCGCCGAGATCGACGGGGTGATGGCGGGCGCGGTGTTCGTCACTGATGAGGGCGACGGCGTCGCTCGGCTACGGCTGCTGCATGTTGAGCCCTTCGCCCGCCGCCGGGGCATCGGCGATGCGCTGGTCGGCACTTGCGTTACCTTCGCAAGGGAAACAGGCTATCACGCGTTGACGCTGTGGACCCACACCGTTCTGGAGTCCGCACGCCGCCTCTATGCCGCGCATGGTTTCGCGTGTGTCGAGACGGCGGTGCATGAGCGGTTCGGCGTTCCGCTCCAGGGTGAGACTTGGCGGTTGGAGTTGGCGGCGTGACCGGCGGCCTGACGATCCGCCTTGCGACCGAAGCCGACCTCGGGGCGCTGCGCGACCTGATGACGCTGTCGATCGATCGCGGGCAGGCGGCGGTGCTGACCCCGGCACAGATCGTCGCCAGCCGCTCGCTGATGGGACTCGACACGCAATTGGTGCGCGACGGCACCTATTTCGTCGTCGAGGACCATGGCGTGCCGGTCGGCTGCGGCGGATGGAGCCGGCGCGCGACGCTCTATGGCGGCGACCATAGCACCGACCTGCGGGACCCGGCGCTGCTCGATCCGGCGAAGGACGCCGCGCGCATCCGCGCCATGTACACTCACCCGGACCATGTCCGGCGCGGTATCGGCCGGATGATCCTCGACCACTGCGAACAGGCGGCACGGGCGGAAGGGTTCGCCGCCGTCGAACTGATGGGCACGGCGGGCGGCGTGCCGCTCTATACCGCTAGCGGCTATGAGCCGATTGAGCGCGCCGATACACACGTCGATGGCGTCGTGGTGCCGTTGACCCGGATGTGGAAGCCGTTGCGCAATATGGCATAGCGTGACGGCAAACAAAGATACTGGGGATTGGCATGTCACAGTGGCCATTGCTGTCTCGTCATGGTGTCGGAACCCAAGGAGACCGATCATGACACCCCGTATCGTCAACCCACACGCTCTGGTCCCGGAAGCGATCAAGGCCATGATGGCGCTGGAACAAAGCTTCACAAGGAGCGGCCTCGACCACAATCTGCTCGAACTGGTGAAATTTCGCGTGTCGCAGATCAACGGCTGCGCCTTCTGCCTGCACATGCATGCGACCGACCTGCGCCGCCACGGCGAAAGCGAGATGCGCCTGTACATGCTGAATGCGTGGCGGGAAGCGACGCTCTATTCGGATCGCGAGCGGGCCGCGCTCGGCTGGGCGGAGGCGTTGACGCTGCTACCCGAAACGGGGGCTCCCAATGAGGACTATGATGCACTGAAGGCGGCGTTTTCCGACACGGAGCAGGTTTGGCTGACCATGGCAATCGGCGCGATCAACACCTGGAACCGCCTCCAGGTGGCTTTCCGGGTGGCGCATCCGGTGGACGATGCCTGACACCGCGCTGTTCGAGGCGGAGCGACCGCGGCTCGTCCGGCTGGCCTATCGCATGACCGGCTCGCTCGCCGAAGCGGAGGATCTGGTGCAGGACGCCTGGTTGCGCTGGTCGCGTGTGGAAGAGGTCGAGGCACCCGCCGCCTGGCTGACCCGGGTCGTCACGCGGCTTTGCCTCGATCACCTGAAGTCGGCGCGGGTGCGGCGGGAGACCTATGTCGGCACATGGTTGCCCGAGCCGCTGCTCGGCACGACCGATCCGGACGAGGTGGCCGACGATCTGACCGTCACCCTCATGCTGGCCATGGAGCGGCTGTCGCCGTTGGAACGGGCCGCCTTCCTGCTCCACGATGTGTTCGACGTCGCGTTGCTCGAGGTGGCCAGGACGCTCGACCGCGCGCCGGCCACCGTGCGGCAACTCGCCTCCCGCGCCCGGCGGCATGTCGCCGAGGCGCGGCCGCGCTATCCGGTCGATGCGCAAGAAGCGGCGCGGATCACTCGCGCCTTCTTCGCGGCGGCGCGGGACGGCGACGCGCGTGCCCTGTCGGACCTGCTGGCGGAGGACGTTGCGATCCATTCCGATGGCGGCGGGCGCGTTCTGGCATTCCACAACATCATCCGGGGTCTGGCAAAGGCGCAGCGGTTGTTCATGGGGCTACGTCGCAAATATCCCAACGAGCCTGCCGAACTGATCCGCTTCGCCACGATCGACGGCCTGCCCGGCTATGTCAGCCGTACGGGTGGCGGCGTGCTCCAGACCACCGCTCTCGACATCCGCGACGGCCGGATCACGGCGATTTATATCGTCCGCAATCCGGACAAACTCATCCACGTTGCAACCGCTCTTCAGACCGGACAGCTCCTCGCACGTGGCTGACGCCGGAATGCCAGCAGCATAATCAATGCCGCCGCCGCCATCGCCGCACCGGCCAGCGACACGACCGGCAAGCCCAGCCCGGCCCCGATCACGCCGCCGCCCAGCGCCGCGCCGATCGCATTGCCAAGGTTGAAGGCACCGATGTTCATCGCGGAGGCGAGGTTCGGGGCGTCCGAGGCCGCATCCATCACCCGCATCTGCAGGGGCGGCACGATCGCGAAGCTGGCGATGCCCCAGATGAGGATCGTGATGGCAGCGGTCATCGGCCATTGCATCAGCACGGTGAAGGCGAGCAGCGTCAGCGCCATGATCGCCAGCATGGTCATCAGCGCCCGGTCGACCGAACGGTCCGCCAGCCGCCCGCCGACGCCATTGCCGATCGTCGCGCCGACCCCGAACAGCATCAGCATCGCGGTGACATAGCCGGTCGAACCATGCGTCACATCCCGCAGGATCGGGACGATATAGGTGAACACGGTAAAGACGCCGCCAAAGCCGATCGTGGTCAGGGCCAGCGCCATCACCACCGGTCCGCGCGTCAGCACGCGCAGTTCGGCGCGCATGTCGCCGCCCTCCGCAGCCGGCAGCGGCGGCAGCGCGAGGCGCAGCGACAGCATCGCGATCGCGCCGACGCCTGCGATCCCGGCGAACGCGGAGCGCCAGCCAACCGCCTCGCTGACCCAAGTCGCCGCCGGCACGCCGCCGATGGTGGCGACGGTCAGCCCGGTGAACATCGCCGCCACCGCGCCCGCGCGCTTGTCCGGCGGGACGAGGCTGGCGGCGACCACGGATCCGACGCCGAAGAACGCGCCATGGTTGAAAGAGGTGACGATTCGCGCTGCCATCAGCATCCAGTATCCATCCGCCGCCGCCGACAGCGCGTTGCCGAGCGTGAAGATGCCCATCAAAGCGATCAGCAGTGTCCGCCGGTCGATCCGCCCGGTGGTGAGCGTCATGAGCGGCGCACCGACCAGCACGCCCATCGCATAGGCGCTGACCAGCAGCCCGGCGGCGGGTATCGACACCCGTAGGTCGGCGGCGATCACCGGCAACATGCCCATCGGCGCGAATTCGGTCACGCCGATGCCGAAGGCGCCGACCGCCAGCGCGATCAGCCCGAGGTTGAATTTCATGATCTTGGCTCCCTCAAACCATCGGCGGCGCGAGGCGGGCAAAGCCCTCCTGCTGCCGGTAGGGGGTGTACGGATAAGGCGGGAGTACGTCACTCGCGGTGTCGAGCATCGACACCTGCTCGGCCGTCAGCGCCCAGCCGACCGCGCCGAGATTGTCGTGCAGTTGGGCCTCATCGCGCGCGCCGATGATGACCGACGCCACGGTCGGCCGCCGCAGCAGCCAGTTGATCGCGACCTGCGGCACGGTCCTGTTCGTCTCCGCCGCCACCGCCCCCAGCGCATCGACGACGCGGTAGAGATGCTCGTCCTCGACCGGCGGCGCGAACTGAGCCGTCTCATGGAGGCGACTGCCCGCCGGGATCGGCCGTCCGCGCCCGATTTTGCCGGTCAGCCGGCCCCAGCCGAGCGGGCTCCAGACCAGCGCGCCGACACCCTGATCCGCTGCCAGCGGCATCAGGTCCCATTCATAGGCCCGGCCGATCAGCGAATAATAGACCTGATGCGCGACGAGGCGCGGCCAGCCGTGACGATCGGCCAAGCCTTGCGCCTTCATGATCTGCCAGCCGGGATAGTTGGAGACGCCCGCATAGCGGACCTTGCCGTCGGCGATCAGCCGGTCGAGCGTGCCCATCACCTCCTCGGTCGGCGTGGAGACGTCGAAGGCGTGAAGCTGGAGCAGGTCGATCCGGTCGGTGCCCAGCCGCTGCAGCGCCGCCTCGACCGCGCCGATCAGCCGCGCCCGCGACGCGCCCCAGTCCTGCGGGCCGTCGCCCATCGGCAGGCCGGTCTTGGTCGAGATCAAGACGGCATCGCGACGACCCTTGATCGCTTCGCCCAGCACCTGTTCCGAGGCGCCATCCGAATAGACGTCGGCGGTGTCGAACAGCGTGACTCCGGCGTCGAGACAGATGTCGACCAGCCGCCGCGCCTCGGTGGCGTCGCTTGTGCCCCAGGCGCTGAACAGCGGCCCCTTGCCGCCGAACGTGCCCGCGCCGAACGACAGGGCCGGAACGCGCAGGCCGGACGATCCCAATTGCCGATATTCCATGACACCTCCTTTCCCGAATGTCATTGTCAGGCGCATAGATGGACGGTGAAGCAGCGTGGCGGAACCGTCCGTCGGTGCAAAGGATCTATGCCTTGGACGCAAAGGTAGCTGGCAACGACGATCGCGCCCGGTCGCTTGCCTTGTTCGCGAGCGTGGTGGAGGAAGGCAGCTTCTCCGCCGCCGGTCGCACGCTCGGGCTGACGCCCTCGGCGGTGGCGCGCGCGATCGACCGGATCGAGGCGCGGCTGGGCGTACGGCTGCTGCTGCGCTCCACCCGCGCGTTGACGCTGACCGCCGAGGGGCAAGCCTATCTGCTTGCGGCGCGGCGCATCCTCGCCGATCTCGACGACGCCGAGCAGCAGATCGCCGATCAGGGCGCGCCGCGCGGACGGCTGCGGATCAGCGCGGCGCTGGCGCATGGCCGGTTGTGCGTCGTGCCTCTGCTCGGCGATTTTGCGCGCGCTTATCCGCACATCCTGATCGACATCGCACTGACGGACACGCTGGTCGATATCGCAGCGGGTCAGGTCGATGTCGCGATCCGCTTCGGCCCGCTCGCCGACAGCGGACTCACCGCCCGCAAATTGTCCGAGGCGCGACGGGTGATCGTGGCGTCGCCCGACTATCTGGCGCGGGCAGGCACGCCCAGGGTTCCGGAGGACCTGCACGCCCATAACTGCCTCAACTTCAACTTTCGCCGCGCCGAACCGATCTGGCCCTTCCGCCGCGACGGGAAGGATTTCGCGCTTAGTGTCGAAGGCGGCATCGTCGCCAACAATGGCGAGACGCTGGGTCATCTCGCCGCCGCCGGGGTCGGCATCACCCGGGTCGGCCGCTTCAGCGTCGCGGCCGAGATCGCCGACGGGCGGCTCGTGCCGTTGCTTGAGGACTATAATCCAGGCGACGTCGAGTTGATCCACGCGGTCTTCGTCGGGGGCGCCACCACGCCTGCACGGGTTCGCGTGTTCGTCGACTTCCTGGTCGAGCGCCTAGCCAGCCGGTTCGAGTAGCGGGCGCGACACGGTCTTTTCCAGAAAGGCGTACAGCCGGTCGTCATCGCTCATCGCGACGTTGAAGCGCATGTGATCGCGCCAGCCGCCGTTGGGACTGAACACCGGCCCCGGTGCGAGTACGATACCTTCCGTGATCGCCCGCCGGGCAAGCGCAACGGCATCGACGCCATTGGGCAATCGCGCCCATAGGAAGATGCCCGCCGCCGGATTGGTCCATGGCTCGATACCAATGGCCCGGAGACGTTTCGCGACACGGGCGGTCGCGCGGGCAAGCCGGGTACGAACGCCGTCGACATGACGCCGATAGCTGCCATCGGTCAGCACCGCGTGCAGCAGGTTAGCGGCGAGCGGACTGCCCGCCATCGACGTCGCGATCCGCAGGTCGGCCAGCCCGTCGATCCAGTCGGGTCGCGCCGCGATATGGCCACAGCGCACCGCCGCCGACAGCGATTTCGAGAAGCTGCCGATGCGGATCGTCCGGTCGAGGCCGTCGAAGGCCGCCAGTCGTGGCGACGGCGTGTGCTCGAAGTCGGCGAAGATATCGTCCTCGACGACGACCATGTCATGGGCCTCCGCGATCTTGAGCAGCCGGTGCGCGGTGGCGGCGGCGAGCGACGCGCCGGTCGGGTTATGAACGCCCGAGTTCGTGAGATAGAAGCGCGGCCGATGCGTCGCGGCGGCCTCGGCGAAGATGGCGACGTCCGGACCGGTCGGTGTCATCGGCACGCCCACGACCTTGGCGCGGTGCGCCCGTAGAAGCGCCAGGAAGTTGAAATAGCACGGGTCGTCGACCAGCACGGTATCGCCCGGCTGAAGCAGGAAGCGGCACACCAGATCGAGCGCATGGGTGCCGCTGTCGGTCAGCAGGATCTGGTCGGAGCCGGCTTCGATCCCCTGATCCGCCATCCGCCTCGCCAGCAATGCCCTGAGCGGGGGCGAACCCAAGGGGGAAGCATAGCCCGCCAGCGTGCCGTTCTCGTCGGATCGCGCCGCCCCACGCATCGCCTTGCGAAGGGCATCGCCCGCCAGCCAATCATCGGGCAGCCAGCCGCATCCCGGCATGATTTCGTTCCGCCGCTCGCCCAGTGACTGGCGCAGCATCCAGAGCGGATCGACCTCGCGCTCCTTCGTGCTGGCCAGCCGATCCAGCGCCAGCGGGGCCAAGGGCGCGGCAACATAAAATCCCGATCCCGGTCGCGACCGGATCATGCCCTCGGCCGCGAGGCGATCATAGGCCTCGACCACCGTCGAGCGCGCGACGCCGCTCGTCTCGGCCATCGCGCGGATCGACGGCAGCCGGGCGCCCGGCGTCAGCGTGCGGGCGTCGATTCGGTCGCGGATCGCGCGGACCACCATGCCGGTGCGGGTTTCGTCGGGGGCGCTCGCCATCGTACTGCCAATCTCACCAATACAGTTCGGCATGATCGTACCGATGTGTATCTGTCAGCGCCAGTTGTCGCGCGATAGGACCAGCCATCATCAACAGGAGATGCCCGTGACCCGCCCCTTTCGCCTCGTCGACGTATTCGGCACCGATCCGCTGACCGGCAACCCGCTGGCCGTCATCGCCGATGCCGATGGCCTGACGACGGACGAGATGCAGGCGATCGCAAGCTGGCTGAATTTTTCGGAGACGACCTTCCTGCTGCCGCCGACCGATCCGTCTGCCGACTATCGGGTACGCATCTTCACCATGGCGCACGAACTGCCCTTCGCCGGGCATCCGACCCTGGGCAGTGCGCATGCGTGGGCGGAAGCGGGCGGACAGTCGAAGCAGGACGGCGTGATCGTGCAGGAATGCGGCGTCGGGCTGGTGACGATCCGACGCGATGGCGACCAGCTTGCTTTTGCCGCCCCACCGTTGCTGCGCGGCGGCACGCCGACCGAAGCCGAGATCGCTCAGGTCGCAGAGTTGCTGCGGATCGACCGCTCGGCGATTGTCGATTCCGCCTGGGCGGATAATGGCCCCGGCTGGATCGCGGTCATGCTGGAATCTGCCGAGGCGGTGCTGGCGGTCGAGCCGGCGCGGTACCACCCCGAGCATATCGACATCGGCATCGTCGGCCCGCACGCCCCCGGTGGCGAGGTGGCGTTCGAACTGCGCGCGCTCTTCACCGGCGCGCATGGCGGGCTGATCGAAGACCCGGTGACCGGCAGCCTCAACGCGTCCGTTGGCCAGTGGCTGTTCGCCAGCGGTCGGGCCAGCGGCAGCTATGTCGCCGCGCAGGGGACGCGCCTCGGCCGGAGCGGGCGTATCCATGTCTCGCAGGATGAGACCGGCCAGGTCTGGGTCGCGGGTGCGACGCGGACGCTGTTCTCCGGACGAACGCAAGGGTGATGCAGGTCGCGGTCCTGACCTTCGACGGCTTCAACGAACTGGATTCGTTCGTCGCCGCTGCGATCATCAACCGGCTTCGCCCGCATGGCTCGGCCGCGCACATCACCGCACCGACGGAGACGGTGACGTCGATGAACGGCGTCACGGTCCAACGCCAGCGGCCGCTCGAATTCCTTGAGGAGGCGGATGCGGTGCTGATAGGCAGCGGTGCCCGCACGCGGGAGATCGCCGCCGATCCGGCGATGCTTGCCCGGCTTCGGCTCGATCCCACGCGGCAATTGATCGCGGCGCAGTGTTCGGGGACGCTGTTGTTGGCTAGGCTCGGCCTGATCGGCGATCTGCCAGCCTGCACCGACCTCACCACCAAGCCGTGGGTGGTGGAGGCCGGTGTTACGGTCATCGACGCACCGTTCGCCGCTCATGGCAATGTCGCGACGGCGGGCGGTTGTCTGGCGGCGCCCTACCTCGCCGCGTGGATGATCGCGCGCGGAGGGAAACCCGAACTGGCGCGCGAAACACTTCGTTACGTCGCGCCGGTCGGCGAGAAGACGCGCTTCGTCGACCATGCCATGGCGATCGTCGCGGGCGAGTTGGCATTCGCCTGACCCGCCCGCGCGCTTAGCTCGTAGGAACCCGCGTCGAGCTTACCCCTGCGGGCTGTCCCAGCCTTCAAGGACGATCTTGCCCCGCGTGGTCGCGCTCTCGATCCGACGGTGCGCCTCAATCAGATTGGCGGCATTGATCGGGGAGAGCGTGTCGGTCGCCGTGGTGCGAATGCGCCCTTCGTCCACCAGTTCGGCCACCGTGTTCAACAGTCGACCCTGCTCGCCGACGTCCGGTGTGTCGAAGAGCAACCGGGTGAACATCAATTCCCAATGTACCGACACCGCCTTGCGCTTGAAGGCGACGATGTCGAGGCTGGCGGGATCGTCGATCAGCGCGAAGCGCCCCTGCGGCGCGATCAGCTCGGCGATATCGGCCAGATGGCGATCGGTATGGGTGGTCGAGAAGACGAAGGCGGGCGCGCCGATCTCCAGCGCGGCGATCTGCGGTGCCATCGGCCGGGAATGATCGATGACATGATGTGCGCCGAGGTCGCGCACCCAGCCTTCCGTCTCGGCGCGCGAGGCGGTGGCGATCACGGTCAGGTCGGTCCGAGCACGCGCGATCTGGATCGCCGCGGAACCGACACCGCCCGCGCCGCCGATGATCAGGATGGCGCGGGCGCCGCCGGCCGGTTGGTCGTCGACCTTCAACCGGTCGAACAGGGTTTCCCAAGCCGTGATGGCCGTCAGCGGCAGCGCCGCCGCCTCTGCGAAGCCGATGCTGCGGGGGCGATGGCCGACGATCCGCTCGTCAACTAGCTGATATTCTGCATTACTGCCGTCGCGCATCAGGTCGCCCGCATAGAAAACCTCGTCACCCACCTTGAAGCGGGTAGCCTCTGGGCCGACCGCCTCGACGATGCCCGCCGCATCCCAGCCAAGAATGCGCTCGTCACGCCCGTCGAATGGCGTGGCGCCGGTGCGAACCTTCGCATCGACCGGGTTCACCGAGATGGCACGAACCGCAACCAGGATGTCACGCCCGGTCGGAGCGGGCCGTGGCAGCTCTATGTCGATCAGGGCTTCGTCCCGGTCAATCGGGCCGGGCTGGCGATAGGCTATGGCGCGCATGGGTCTTGCTCCTTTTGCTAACGCACGCGAGATAGGGACGGTGTCAGCTTATGTCGTAGGCACAAAAAACGCTCATAGTGTCAAAAAGGATACTATCCCGATGGCGAAAGCCCGTCACTCCCGCCTCGACTGTACCCCAGGCTGCGCCGTCGAAGCGGCGGTGAGCCTGATCGACGGCAAGTGGAAGGCGGTGATCCTCTACCATCTTCAGGACGGGCCGACGCGCTTCAACGAACTGCGCCGCCGGGCTGGTGACGTGACACCACGCATGCTGACCAATCAACTCCGCGAATTGGAGATCGACGGCCTGATCGAGCGCGAGGTCTTCGCCCAGGTGCCGCCACGCGTCGAGTACAGCCTGTCCGATCGCGGCCGATCCCTGTCGCCGATCATCGCGGCGCTGAAGGAGTGGGGCGACGCGAACATGGATCTCTTCGCGCGGCGGTGAGCATCCGGCCGATGTGCCGATGACGGTCGCCGACGTCGCCCAAGCTGCTCCGCCCCGGAATTCGTCCCACATTTCGCCCAGATTGGAAAATGTCGGATAAACGACGGATTTCCGCCGCTATCGCGCAGCGTGTTCACATCCTGTTCCTCTTGCAGTAAAGGGTACGCATGGCGGTGCGCAAGATCATCCACGTCGACATGGACGCCTTCTACGCGTCGGTGGAGCAGCGCGACGATCCATCGCTGCGTGGCAAGCCGGTCGCGGTCGGACATGCCGCCGCGCGGGGCGTGGTAGCGGCGGCCAGCTACGAGGCGCGCACGTTCGGCGTTCGCTCCGCTTTGCCTTCGGTCACGGCGCTCCGGCGCTGTCCCGACCTGATCTTTGTGCCGCCGCGCTTCGAGGTGTACCGCGACGTCTCGCGCCAGATCCATAACGTGTTCGCGCGCTATACCGACCTGATCCGGTCCGTCCTGCCGACCCCGAAGAGGATAAGGCTGGTCCGCGTGACGATATCGAACTTCGTCGAGGCCAAGGCTGCGGCGTCGGCCGAATTGCCGATCTTCGCAGAGGCGGTGGCGTGATGCTCGACCTGTTCGATGCGCCGTTCCTGCCGGGGCTCGCCACGCGGGCGAACCTAATCACGGCGAATGAGGAACGCATGCTGATCGAGCGGATCGACGCGACCGATCTCGAACCGTTTCGCTTCCAGGGCTGGACGGGCAAGCGCCTGACGACGTCCTTCGGATGGAGCTACGACTTCGAGGTCGGGCGCCCGAAGGACGCGCCGCCCATGCCGGACTGGCTCGTCTCCATTCGTGACCGGGCGGCCAATTTCGCCGGGCTCGCGCCCGAGGCGCTGATCCAGGCGCTGCTCATCCGCTACGACCCGGGTGCCGGGATCGGCTGGCATCGCGACCGGCCGATCTACGGCCATGTCCTCGGCATCTCCTTGGGCGAACCGGCGACGATGCGCTTCCGGCGTCGGCGCGCCGATGGCTTCGACCGGGTGTCCGTGCCGCTCGATCCGCGGGGCGGCTATCACATGAGCGGACCCGCCCGCCACGACTGGGAGCACAGCATCGCGCCGATGAAGCATCCGCGCTGGTCGATCACCTTTCGCAGCCTGGCGGAGCATCGGTGATCGGTAGAAGCAATTTTATCGTTCCCGCCCCATGGCCGACGATCAGCAATGCTGGTTAACCGCACTCGTCGAGAACGCCGTGAGGCTAATGACATACCCTTTCGGCAGGTGTCGACCAGCGCCAGCCGATCACGTTCACTCGGCCGGACGTCTGGTCCCGCCATTAGCTGCCAGTTGACCTGATCAAGACCAGTGAACCATCTGTAAACATAGTCGATCACGACTTCGGGAACATCGAAGAAATTCAAACGCAATGCCAATTTCCTTCGAACGACATCTTGTCGCAGACCGGCAAGAGCCAAGGGCGAGGTTTTATTTGCTCACCGGCTTTTGCAGGCAATATCGCCTGTAAACGAGGCGCACGCCATGCATGTCCTCATATGCCACGGGTGAGGAGACTTGAATATGATTTCGACGCGCCCCGCCATCGCAACAACAGCGGCGCGCGTCGAAAATTCATGGCCTTGCTCAGCACTGCGTGGGACGGGCGAGTATCGGGTTCAGACGTTCGCGGCATACTCGTCCGAGCATCGACGGTCCCGTCCACCGAGGTGGCCGGTTATTGGACTTAAGCCGTTGCACCGCCATCAATGTTGAGCGTCGTGCCGGTGATGTAGCTCGCATCCGGCCCGGCGAGGAACGCGACCGCGCCTGCGATCTCCTCGACTTTGCCATAGCGGCCGAGCGGGATCGCTTGCAGCACCTGTCCGGCGAACTCGCTGTCGGCCGGGTTCATGTCGGTATCGATCGGCCCCGGCTGCACGGTGTTGACCAAGATGTTGCGTGGGGCGAGGTCCTTAGCCCAGCCGCGCGCTAGCGCCGCCACCGCCGCCTTGGTCGCACTATAGACCGTGGTCGCGGGGAAGGCCATTTCGCCCGAGATGCTGCCAATCAGAATGATCCGGCCGCCGTCGCGAAGATGTGGCAATGCCGCGCGGGTACCGACGTGCAGGCCCTTCACGTTGACGCCGAACTGACGGTCGTACGTCTCGTCGGTGTCCTCGGTGACGGTGGAAAACTCAGCCACCCCGGCATTGTGGATCAGGATGTCGATACCACCCAGGGCAGCGGCGGCCTGTTCGACGCCCGCCCGCTGTGATGCCGGATCGGCGGCGTTTGCCTGGAAGGCGAAGGCGGTGCCGCCCGCGCTCTCGATCGCCGCCACCGTGGCATCGGCAGCGGCCTTGTTGCCGGCATAGGTAATCGCCACGGTCGCGCCATCGGCTGCCAGCCGCTTGGCGATGGCCGAGCCGATCCCGCGCGATCCACCGGTGACGAGCGCTGTCCTGCCCTGAATCGACATAGATATTCTCCAAAAATGCTGGCCCGCGATACGCCGTCGTGCGCTGTCGGCAGGCGGTAAATGGGATGACGCTTCAACAGTTCAAGAATACCGAACTATTAAAATGGAGGTGGTGCCCTATATCGGTTATATGGCCCGCTTTACTCACCCCCGGCTGGAGGACGTTCCGCTCGATCTGGCGCTGCACGCGCTGGCCGATCCCAACCGGCTGGCCATGGTGGCGCGGCTTGCCGCAACCGAGCGGCTGAGCTGTACCGATGCCGCGCCGTGCGAGTCCATTCCGAAGAGCACGCTGTCCAACCATCTGAAGCTGCTACGCGCGGCGGGGCTGATCGAGACGACGCAGGCCGGGCGTGAAATGATCAACACGCTGCGCCGCGCCGAATTCGACCAGCGGTTTCCCGGTCTGCTCGACGCGGTGCTCTCCAACCGGCCGGCCTGATCACCGCCCGATTGCGTCAAGCTCGGCCAAGGCGTCGTCAGGCAGCGTCAGCGAGGCCGCGGCGAGGTTCTCCTTAAGGTGCGCCACCGACGAGGTGCCGGGTATTAGCAGAATGTTGGGCGACCGCTGAAGCAACCAGGCAAGCGCCACCTGCATCGGCGTCACATTCAGCCGCGCCGCCACATCGGAGAGCGCCGCCGACTGGAGCGGGCTGAAGCCACCCAGCGGGAAGAAGGGGACGTAGGCCACGCCTTCCGCCGCCAGCGCATCGATGAAGGGATCGTCATCGCGGTGCGCAAGGTTGTACTGGTTCTGGACGCCGACGATCGCGGCGATGTCGCGGGCTTCCTCGAACTGGGTCGGCGTCACGTTGCTGAGCCCGATATGGCGCACCAGCCCCTGACGCTGCAGGTCCGCCACCGCCTTGAGCGGCGCGGCCAACGATCCTTCCGCCGGGCCGTGGACGTCGAACATCAAGCGCAGGTTGACCACATCGAGCGCCTCCACCCCGAGATTCGTTAGATTGTCCTCAACCGCACGGGTCAGTTCGTCCGGTGCGAATGCGGGCAGCCAGGACGCATCGTCACCACGCCGTGCGCCGATCTTGGTCACGATCAGCAGGTCGTCAGGATAGGGAGACAGCGCTTCGCGGATCAGCCGGTTGGTAACGTGCGGGCCGTAGAAGTCGCTGGTGTCGATGTGGTCGACGCCGGCCTCGACCGCGGTGCGAAGCACCGCGAGCGCTGCATCATGGTCGCGGGGCGGTCCGAACACGCCGGGTCCTGCGAGTTGCATCGCGCCGTAGCCGAGCCGCTTCACGTGGCGGCCGGCAAAGAAATAGGTGCCTGCCTGGTCGATCATCATCGTATCTCCTGTGCTGACATCGAGATACGACTTGCGGATCTTGGCGATAAGCCGGAGTGATCCGCACGGGCTGTACGGAAAACCGAACGATGAAGGCGGACCTTGCCGATCTCAACGCGTTCCTGGCGGTCGCGCAGGCACGCGGGTTTCGCGATGCGGCGCGCACCGTCGGGTCGAGCGCCTCGACGCTCAGCGAAGCGGTACGGCGGTTGGAGGCGCGGCTGGGCGTCCGGCTGCTCCATCGCACCACGCGCAGCGTTGTGCCGACCGAGGCGGGGACGCGGCTGATCGAGCGGCTGGCGCCCGCGCTGGGCGAGGTGAAGGCGGCGCTCGACGTCGTGAACCTGTTCCGCGACCGGCCGGCGGGCACGCTCAAGCTCAACGTGCCGGTCAGCGCGGCGCGGCTGGTGCTGCCGCCGATCCTGCCCGGCTTCCTCGCCGCCTATCCCGACATTCAGGTCGAGATCGTCGCCGAGGACGGCTTCGTCGACATGGTGGCGTCGGGTTGCGACGCCGGCATCCGCTATGACGAGCGGCTGGAGCAGGACATGATCGCGGTGCCGATCGGCCCGCGCGTCCAGCGTTTCGCGACGGCGGCGGCCCCGGCCTATCTCGACGCACGCGGACGGCCCGACCATCCACGCGACCTCCTCGACCATGCCTGTCTACGCGGCCGGTTCAGCAGCGGTGCGCTCACCAGCCCTTGGGAGTTCGAACGCGACGGCGAGGTCATACGGATCGAGCCGCAGGGACCGTTGATCGCCGGTGTCGCAGGTGCAGTGGAGCTGCTGGTCGATGTGGCGGTGGCGGGCGGAGGGATCATCTACCTGTTCGAGGACTGGCTCGCGCCGGCGTTAGGGAGCGGCACGCTCGAAGCGGTGCTGCCCGACTGGTGGCAGTCCTTCTCCGGCCCGTTCCTCTATTATTCCGGCCGCCGCCTCGTGCCGCCGCCGCTGCGTGCGTTCCTCGACTTCATCCGCAGCTAGAGCATCGCGAGCGGCTCGGGGCCGCGTGGCTGCGGAAACAGGTCGTCGAGGCGTCGTAGCTCGGCTTCGGACAGTATGAGGTCCAGCGCCGCCCGGTTGTCGCGCACATGGGCGACGGACCCGGCCTTGGGAATGGGGAGGATGCCGTCCCGCGCCAGCAGCCAAGCGAGAGCGAGTTGTGCGGGCGTGGCATCGCGCTCGGCAGCCATCCGGGTAAGGCCGCGATGGGCGACCAGACGACCTTGCTCGACCGGGCTATAGGCCATGACCGGCATGCGATGCTGCGCAAGCCAGGGGACGAGGTCGTATTCCGGACCACGGCGGGTCAAGTTGTAAAGGATCTGGTCAGTCTGGCAGCCCTCGCCGCTGCTCGCAACGAGCTCCGCCATGTCATCGGTGTCGAGATTGCTGACGCCCCAGCGCAAAATCTTGCCCGCCGCGACCAGTCGCTCCATCGCCTCGACCGTCTCGGCCAGCGGCACGTTGCCGCGCCAGTGCAGCAAGTACAGGTCGAGCCGGTCGGTACCGAGCCGTTCGAGGCTTGCTTCGCAAGCCCGCGGCAACCGGTCGCGCGAGCCATTCTGGGGATAGGCCTTGCTGACGAGGAACACCTCGTCGCGCACGCCCGCGATCGCCTCGCCGACCAGGCGTTCGGACTCGCCATCGGCATACATCTCGGCGGTGTCGATCAGGGTCAGGCCGAGCGACAGTCCCTCGCGCAACGCGGCGATCTCATCCGATCGGCGGGCGGAGTCTTCCGCCATCATCCAGGTGCCTTGGCCCAGCGCGGGGACGGTCGTACCGTCGGGAAAGCGGATCGTCTTCATGCAGTGGTCAACGTCCGATGTGGCGGATCGGACCAAGGGCTGTTCGGAAGCGTTCGGCCGTTGGAGGCAGGAAGGAACGCGGCACCATGCAGCTATACGGCACACCGGGTTGGGGATCGGCGATCGTGGAGGCGATGCTCGCGTTGGTCGGAGAGCCATACGAATTCGTCGATGTCGAAAACTTCGATCGTCCAGGCGACGCGCAGGAGAGGCTCGTCGCAGTCAATCCGCTACGCCAGGTCCCCACCCTGGTGCTAGACGATGGCGAGGTGCTGACCGAAACCGCCGCGATCGCGCTGTGGCTGGCGGATCGACATCCGGGGCTGGTCCCGACACCGGGAACGGTCGCGCATCGCCGCTTCCTGCGCCTGCTGATCTGGATCGTGGCGAACGTCTATCCGACCTTCACCTATGGCGATTACCCGGAGCGTTGGGTGCCCTCCGCACCGGATGAACTCGTCGCCGCGACCAACGCCTATCGCGAACGCCTCTACCAGTGGCTGGAGGATCAGGTCGTCGGCCCCTACCTACTGGGCGAGCAGCCATCGGCGCTGGATTGCTACGCGGCGGTGATGATCGACTGGCGGCCGCGGCGCGAATGGTTCGCCCGGAACACACCACGGCTGTTCGCCGCCGCCCGGCTGATGCGGCGCGACCCGAGGTTGGCGACCGTGATGAGGCGGAACAGGCTGATGGTCGACTGACAATCGTTGCCGGCCACGTGCCTACAGAAATCTAGTTGCTTTCAGCGTTCATAGACACAAACCAAAAAATCACCATTGCACATTGCACCCGTGGCGGTGACTGCGCGCTAGGGTAATTAAATACTTAGCAAGCAGATTTACTGGGATAGGAATCATGCCGTTCAGCTATGTAGGTTTCATTGCCTTTATAATGTTCCTTCGCTGGCAGAAGAAGATCCTTCTTCAAGGCATGAACACGGCGCGTAGGCAACCATCTTCCTTGTGCTTGAACATGTCATAGCCTTTTGGACCATCCTCCAGCGAAAACCGGTGCGTCGCGAGCGACGCCGGGGTCAGTTCGCCGCGCTGCGCGTGTTCCAGCAGGCGGGGGACAGAGGCTTGCCCGTGTTGCTGCGCGGCGGCGGAATGGGGGATCGGCTTCGCTGCCGCACCGATATTCAACCGGATCGGCATGGCCTCATCATGTGCGGGGCGTGGCCGGGACGACAATGTGGAATGCGTGTGGCGCATCGCTCACCCCCTTCAGCCACCAAGACTTTCTGGGCATTTTACGCGGCGATCGGCACTCGTAGCGTTCCTAGGTAGGCTTCCTTGTCGCATGACCATCGCCGGGCGGAGCGATGCCGGCCGCCAGGGCGAATTGGATCAGCTCGGCCAGACTGGCGGCATTCATCCGGTTCATGACCTGCGCGCGGTGCAGTTCGACAGTGCGCGGGCTGATGCCGAGCTTCTTGCCCAGCATCTTGTTGGTGTCGCCTTCGACTAGGCCGAGCAGCACTTCGCGCTCGCGCGGGGTCAGCCGGGTGATGCGCGCGCTGGCGGCCTCATCGCGAGAAACGGGGCGGACGGCCGCCAGGCATTCTGCGATGGCACTCGACAAGCCGGCGTGCAGCGCGGCTTCGTCGTCCATGATGATATAGTCGGTCGCGCCCGCCTTCATCGCAGTGACCGCCGACATCAGGTCGCCGCCTGTTCCGTCCAGCACTATGCTCGGCAGGGCGATCGCCCGCGCCTTCAATTCGCGGGGGACCGAGAGCCCCTCCGGTTTGCACCGGCGCAGATCGACGAGGACGCATCCGGGCGCGAGAATGGCGGCAATGTCCAGAAAGGCCGAAGCGTTCTCGAAGGTGCGCGCGCGATACCCCATCGAGCGAACAAGGGCGGCCAGCCGCCTTGCCTCGAGCGGCTTGGTGCTGACGATATAGACTTGGCCGCCATCCTCCTGCGTCATGTCCTCGACGATGCCGCCGATGCAAGTGACCGCACCATGGTCGTCGAGGATGGGGAAGCTCGTGTCGCGCAGGCGGCGGACGGCGCCGTCGCCGGGCCGGATGATGCGATATTCGAATTGGGTGACCTCGCCGGCCCCGACGCTGGCCAGCGCATGTTCGACCTGGGATCGGTCGTCCGGATGGACATCCTCCAGCCATCGCGCGATGAAATGCGCGCCGTCCTCGCGAGGGACGCCCCAGATCCGTTCGAACGCGGCGCTGCGATACAGGATGGCGCCGGTCGCCGGATCGCCGATCCACAGCAGGTTGCTGCTATGCTCGGCGAAGCTGCTGAACCGCGCCTCACTCGCACGGATCGCGGCTTCGGCGTGGCGTTGCGCGGTCATGTCCATCGCCGCGCCGATGAAGGCGATGGGGCTGTCATTCTCGAACATGGTGCGGCCCGATGTCGCGATGTGGCGGAGGATGCCGTCGTCGCGGCCGATCACGCGATATTCAATCGCATAGCTGCCGTCACCCGCCGGATCGACACAGGCAGCGATCGCCGCGCGAACTCGCGCCCGGTCGTTGGGATGGATCCCCTGTTCGAAGATCTCCTCGTTGATCGGCGTACCGGGTGGCAGGCCCCACATGGCGCGCAGCCGGTCATCCCATTCGAGCGCGCCTGTACGCGGGTCCCACGCATAGATGCCGATGCCGACCAGTTCGGTCACGGCACGTAGGCGGGCTTCGCTGGTCCGCATGGCCTCCTCGAACACGCGCCGCTCGCTGGTATCGCGCGACACGCCGATCACCAGTTCGACCGATCCGTCCGGCCCCAGCACCGGTCCCCAGACATAGGAGAAGTAGGCCGCATGGCCGGTCGGGCTGCGGTAGAAGACCTCGTTCTCGATCGTCGTGCCATCCGCGAAGATTTGGTCAATATGGCCGTTGAGCAGGCTTGCAAGATCGGCTGGATAGTCCAGGTCGGCGAAGGACTTGCCCAGCATCTGTTCCGACGTCAGGCCGAACAGCCCCAGCATGGCCGGATTGGCGTAGGCGAAGCGCCGACGCCGATCGAAGGCATAGACATAGTCCGGGATCGCGGACAGGTTCGCCTCCAGGAAGCGGACCTGTCGGGCCAGCGTATCGCCCGCGCCGTAGAGCGGATCATCACCCCGGGACGGCGCGGCTAGCGAATATTCCTCCATGGGCCGGCGCTCCTCAACCTTTGCCGGTCGAGGCGGCAAGCGCCCGCCGCCGGGTAAAGTTCCCTAGGGATCGCCCGGATGGGCCAGCGCCGGCGCGGCACGTACCTCGGTCGCACGCAACCGAGGAGAGCGGCATGAAAGCCCTGGTCTGGCACGGCAAGGAGGACATACGGTACGACACGGTGTCCGACCCTGCGATCGAACATCCCCGCGACGCCATCATCAAGGTTACGAGTTGCGCGATTTGTGGGTCGGATTTGCATCTTTTCCATAATCTCGTGCCCGCGATGCTGCCCGGCGACATCATGGGGCACGAGACGATGGGCGAAGTCGTCGAGGTCGGTAGCGCCGCCAAGGGATCGCTGAAGAAGGGTGACCGCGTCGTCATCCCCTTCACCATCCAGTGCGGCGAATGCGACCAGTGCCGGCGCGGCAATTTCTCGGTTTGTGAGCGCACCAACCGAAAGAAGGACCTAGGCGACAAGGCGTTCGGTCATGCGACCGCCGGTCTGTTCGGCTACACCCACCTGACCGGCGGCTATCCTGGCGGGCAGGCCGAATATCTCCGCGTGCCGTTCGCCGACACCACGCACATCAAAGTGCCGCACGGGATCGACGACGAGAAGCTGCTGTTCCTGTCGGACATCCTGCCGACCGGCTGGCAGGCGGCGGTGCAGGCCGACATCCAGCCGGGGGATACGGTGGCGGTGTGGGGCTGCGGCCCGGTGGGCCAGATGACGATCCGCTCGGCGATCCTGCTGGGGGCTGAACAGGTGGTCGCGATCGATCACCTGCCCGAACGCCTCTCCATGGCCGCCGCTGCGGGCGCGATCACCATCAACTTTCAGGAGGAGAGCGTCGTCGAACGGTTGAACGAGCTGACCGAGGGCAAGGGGCCAGACCGGTGCATCGATGCGGTCGGCGCTGAAGCGCATGTCAATTTCGGCCAGCCAGACACCGTGCTCGACCGTGCCAAGCAGATGCTGATGGTGGAGAATGACCGTCCGCACGTGCTGCGCGAGATGATCTATGTCTGCCGCCCCGGCGGCGTCATTTCGATCATCGGTGTCTATCTGGGCCTCGTCGACAAGATCCCAATGGGACAGGCGATGAACAAGGGACTGACCTTTCGCATGGCGCAGGCGCATGTCCCGCGCTGGACCGGCGACCTGCTCCGCCGGATCGAGGACGGGCAGATCGACCCCTCCTTCGTCATCACGCACAAGGTCGACCTGTCCAAGGGACCCGAAATGTACGCGACTTTCCGCGACAAGGCGGACGGCTGCATCAAGGTCATGCTCCAACCCTGAAGGAGGCATCCATGCCACTCACCACCATCACCGGCATCACCCGTTCGGAGGGCGACCCGAAGGTCGAACGCAAGGGGCCGAGTTCGCTGACCGGGGCCGACCGGCTGGCGCGGGCGCTCGGCTGGTTCTCGGTCGGGTTGGGCCTGGCCGAACTGATCGCGCCCGGACGCCTCGCCCGCACGCTGGGACTTGACGACAAGGAAGGGCTGATCCGCGCCTATGGCGCGCGCGAATTGGCGAGCGCAGTGCCGACGCTGTCGATCGACAAGCCGATCGGGCTGGCCGCCCGGATCGGGGGCGATGCGCTCGACCTGGCCACACTCGCTGGGGCGCTGCATCGCGACAATCCGAAATGGCGCAATGCCGCGGTCGCGACCGCATTGGTCGCCGGGATCACGCTGCTCGATGTTGCCGCTTTCAAGGGAGTAGAGGCCGCGCATGCCCGCGAACCCGGTAGCGACCGCGACTATTCGGACCGGTCGGGCCTGCCGAAAGGGGCGCAGGCGTCGCGCGGCCTTGCCCGGAAGGACTTCGACATCCCGCCGGACTATCGCGCCGAAGGCAGGGTGGCCGCTGCGATACCGGTGCCCGCGCTAACAAAGTCCGAGGCCTGATCGGCGCGGCGCAATCCTGTCCTTTGCCGGGCCGGTGATCGTCATGTCGCTGATCAGTTTCTGGACGCTCGGCCTGACGCTGGGTGCGGCGCTCTGATGCCCGGCGTCGGTGTCGAAAACGCGATGAGCGAATTCGGCAACCTCGCCCCGCCGCTTGCGGCGACGAAGGAAGTGCATCATTTCTACTTGCTGCTCTTCTACTTCCGCTTCCACGATCCGCGCTATGCCATGTCGCTGTTCGGGTTCCTGCTGCTGGACCTCGTCACGCTGATCGATACCGCGCTCGACCATGACCGCTATGCGACCCTGATCGCTTCCGCGCCGGTCGCTTTCTTCGAAGAGGCACGACGCTGTTACTCGAGGCGATCGCCGCGCATTTTCCCAGGCGCGGCGGTAGAGACGGGCTGCCCAAAGCCGTATGGGCGATGCGGCAGACCTTCATGACGGCGATCCATAGGCTTGAGGCGGGCGGCATGGCCGTGCGCTGCGAACGCACCGATGATTATATCAGCGGACGACAGGCATGGACCGCGCTGTCGCCTCGCGTTGTGCCGACCATGGGATACGCGATGATCGAGGTCGACCGCCGGTCCGCCTCGATGCCAAGTCTCAGGGAAACGGATGACGAGGCGTGCCAAAGCGTCCGTCACCTCTTCCTCCCCTATCAGAGACCCGGTTCGCTGAGGGTGACGTGCGTGCAAAAGCCCTTGTCGACCGACTCGTGCCGCACGCTTCCGCCCATCTGCTTGGCGAGCAGCCGGACGAGCCTGGAGCCTAGTCCGGGCTCGACACCGTCCGGGCATCCGACACCGTCGTCCTTCACGATGACGGTCATCTCAGGTCCGGCGCACGCGACAGTGACGTTGATGACGCCGCCGCGCTCGCCGGGATAGGCATATTTGAGGCTGTTGGTCACCAGTTCGTTGACGATCAGGCCGACATGGATCGCCACCGAACTGGGCACGTCGATCGCGTCGCACGTCACCCGCACCGCGATCGGTCGGACATCACGAAGCAGGTCGCCCAGCCCCTGACACAAGGTCGCGATATACTCAGCCAAGTCGACGCGCCCGCCATCGCCGTCACCGCGCAGCCGTTCCTGCGCCCGTGCGACGACCAAGACGCGCGCATTGGCGGCGTCCAGAGCCTCGCGCACCTCCGGATGGGAGGAGGCGCGGCTCTGCAACTGGATTGCCGAACTGATGATCGCAAGGTCGTTCTTCGTCCGGTGCGCCAGTTCCTGCAACAGCAGCGCCTTCGCCCGCTCGCTCTCATCCAGTCTGGCGATCGTCTGCCGCAGCATCTCCGTCGTCGCCGACATGGTGAAGCCGATGAGGACGAAGATGCCGACCGCGATCGCATTCTCGCCGCCGATCCGCAGCGAGAAACGCGGCTCGATGAACAGATAGGCGGCGAGGAAAGCGCTCAAAATCGTCGCGAAAAACCCTGAGCCACGATCGAATACCAGCGCGCAAAGGAAGACGGCGGGGTAGAAGAGCAGGATGGGGAAATTGTGGAGCGCTCCTTCGAGCGAATAGCGCAGTAGGGCGGTGAGCGAGACGATCAATGCGCTGGCGGCGTAGCGCGCAATGACACCATGCCGCCGCCCGGACATCATCCGGAGCAGGATATTCTCTTCGATCATAGCCCCCCCAATTTCCGGTCGATGCGGCTTTCCGCTTCTGGTCTTGGGACCGAGGCTAATCCCGATCAGTCCGGATCACCATCATCTGGATCAACCAGCCGACCTCACCGAAGTGCACCGAAAGCGTGGAGCGCGAGCCCGGCCGCTGCGGTGGCGAGCAAGGTCGTGATGACGCCGGCCCGGGTCATGAAGATGGCATAGGCCGCGCCCAGCGACAGGACGAGTGCCGCCGGATGGATGCTGTTCGGCACCGGCGCTTCGAAGCGGAGCGGCCCCGCCAAAACTGCTATCGTCCGGTGGAACAGGGTATGCATCGCGAACCAGACGGCCAAGTTGAGGACCACGCCGACCACGGCTGCGGTGATCGCCGAGAGTGCGCCGGCCACGGCGGCATTGCCGCGCAACTGCTCGATGAAGGGAGCGCCGAGGAAAATCCACAGGAAGCACGGCACGAACGTCACCCAAGTCGCCAGCAGCCCGCCGAGCGTTCCGGCCACCAGCGGCGGCAATCCGGCGGCATCGCGACAGACCCCGAGGAAGCCGACGAATTGCAGGACCATGATCAGCGGCCCCGGCGTCGTCTCCGCCATGCCGAGGCCATCCAGCATTTCCTTCGGCCCCAACCAGCCATAGGTCTCGACGGCCTGCTGCGCGACATAGGCGAGCACGGCATAGGCGCCGCCGAACGTCACCATCACCATCGTCGAGAAGAAGGTCGCAATGCGGCTGAACACGTCGTCGGGGCCGAGCGCGATCAGCAAGGCGGCGACGGGCAGCAACCAGAGCGCGAGCCAGATCAGGGCCGTGCGGATCGTTTCCGCCCCGCTCGGTCGGGCATGGGCCGGCAGCTCCTCGCCAAGCAGCGTGTCGGCGTCGGCAACGACCGCGCTCTTGGATGCACCGTGACTTCCGCCACGAAACGCCGTGCCGCCGCGCCTGGCGGACCACCAACCGATCAGGCCTGCGCCCAGCACGATCAATGGAAAAGGCGCATCGACGAAGAAGATCAGCACGAAGGCGATGGCGGCGAGCGCCTTGGCCGGGGTCGTACGAAGCGCGCGGCCGCCGATCCGAACCACCGCCTGGAGCACAACCGCCAGCACCGCGGCCTTCAGGCCGAAGAAGAGCGCGGAGATAATGCCGACGCCGCCATAGAGGACATAGACCCAGCTCAAGGCCATGATCGCAACCGCGCCGGGGATCACGAACAACACGCCGGCAACGATGCCACCCTTGGTTCGGTGCATTAGCCCGCCGATATAGGTGGCGAGTTGCTGCGCCTCGGGGCCGGGCAGCAGCATGCAATAGTTCAGCGCGTGCAGGAAGCGTTGCTCGCCGATCCAGCGCTTCTCGTCGACTAGGATGCGGTGCATCACCGCGATCTGCCCGGCCGGACCGCCGAACGACAGCATGGCGATGCGCAGCCAGACCCAGAAGGCCTGACCGAGCGTCACCGGCTCGGGGCGCGATGGCGTCGCGCCGTCTGCGACAACCATGCTCACGCCGACATCCGTGCGTGGGAGGGCTGATGCGACGACCAGTCGTGCCCTTCGGCGTGCGCGTCGCGCGCCCAGCGATAGAGCGCTTCATAGACGATCATGCCAGCATCGAGTTGGGCATGGTCGTCGCCGTGAATGCGCGACAGGCCCAGCGATATGGCGAGTAGGCCGGCGGCCTCCGGCGCGGTATCCAGCCGGTCGGTATCGGCACCGCGCACGATGGCGCCGAGGCGTGTTAGGGGCGCGTGATCGGCCAGCCCGAACGCCTCGACCATGATGTCGAAAGTGCAGCGTTCGCCACGATGACTCCAGAATACGGAGCGATCGGCGATGTCAAACGGCTCGGCCTGCTCGCGCTCGGCAACGGCCAGCATCTCCGACGGCGGGACGAAGAGGAAGCGCGCATCCGGATCCACGAAGCGGCGGATCAGCCAGCGACAGGCGATACGGTCGACCTTGGGCCGCGACCGCGTCACCCACCAGGTCCGGCCATCGGCATGGCGGGGCGGCAGATGCGCGGGCGACAGCATTGGAAGACCGGCCGCCTGCCACGCCGCGTGGCCGCCCTCGAGGGTTTCAGCGGCGATACCATCGCTGCGCAGGACCGCCGCCGCGGCGATCGCCATAGTCCCCCCCTCCTGGTCGACGACGATGACCGATTTGTCCGTCGCTCCGCCGCACTGGACACCGGTCACGGCGCCGGGGATGATGCGTTCGGGCGCATTCCGCAGGTCCAGGATGCGCGGACAATGGGCGGTGCCGACCAGGCGTGACAGCTTTTCGGGCGTGATGGCATGTGGCGCGGGCATGGAGCGTCCTTGATGCGATGGGGACGCGATGCTCCGATGATTGGTCGCTGCTTTATGTAACACCGCCAACTCGACAGGGTACCACTACCAATGGTTGGCCGCTTCAAATCCCGTCAAATGGCTTGCACGACACCGCATTGGTTCCAGTTATCGGACCCTAGCGGTTTTCCTGTCACTTAGTCGTGGTGAGCGGAGCGGCGATGGGTTCCATGCCGAGCTCGCTCTCAGGCTCGAAAGCGCCGCTCCACCACAATGATCTCTCCTGGGGGGCAGGAAACACCACTCAATTCAGATGATGCACCCGCTGGAGCGCATAGACGGGGGTTTCCAGCCCCTCCATCCGCGCCTTCAATTGCAGCGCGAGATAGAGAGAATAATGGCGTGATTGGTGGAGATTCCCGCCATGAAACCAGAGGTTTTCCTGTTGCGTCGGCTTCCACATATTGCGCTCTTCGCCTTCCCAGGGGCCGGGGTCCTTGGGCGTGTCCGAGCCGAGCCCCCAGACTTTGCCGACTTTGTCCGCGACGTCCTGGCTGATCAGGTCCGCCGCCCAGCCATTCATCGAGCCATAGCCGGTGGCATAGACGATCAGATCCGCTGGCAGTTCGGTCCCGTCGACGAACCGAACCGCCGTCTCGGTGATCTCATCGATCTCGACGCCGCTCTTCAGCTTGATCCTGCCGTCGATGACCAGATCGCATGCGCCGACGTCGATATAATAGCCCGATCCACGGCGCAGATATTTCATGAACAGGCCGGATTCATCGGCACCGAAATCGAGCATGAAGCCCACTCGCTCGAGCGCGGCGTAGAAGTCCTTGTCGCGCTCCTTGATCCGGTCGTACACCGGCACATGGAACTCATGCATGATCTTATAGGGTAAGGACGCGAAGATCATGTCGGCCTTGCGCGTGGTGATGCCGTTGGCGACCGCCTTTTCCGAATAGAGGTCCGCCATCACGATATCGGTCAGCGAGTCCGAGCGCAGGATGTGCGTGCTGGACCGCTGCACCATGGTCACATCGGCACCCGCCTCCCACAGCGCGGCGCAGATGTCGTGGGCGGAATTGTTCGCCCCAATCACCGCCACCTTCTTGCGCGCATAGGCGTCGGGGCCGGGATGCTGCGAACTATGATGCTGTTCGCCCTTAAAACGCTCCATGCCCTTGAAGGTCGGGATGTTGGGCTTGCCCGACATGCCAGTCGCCAGCACGAGATGCCTCGGTTTCAGCACCACTTCCCGACCGTCGCGATCGACGATCACGGTCCAAGTCTTCGTCGTGTCATCGAACATCGCCTTCCTGGCGGTGGTCCGCGACCAATAATTCACCTCCATGATCCGGGTATACATTTCTAGCCAGTCGCCGATCTTGTCCTTGGGGGCGAAGACCGGCCAGTTCTTGGGAAATTCCAGATAGGGCAGATGGTCGTACCAGACCGGATCGTGCAGGCAGAGCGACTTGTAGCGCCGACGCCACTGGTCCCCCGGCCTGTCATGCTTGTCGACGACGATGGTCGGAACGCCGAGCTGGCGCAGTCGCGCACCCAGAGCAATACCGCCCTGCCCGCCACCGATGATGAGGACATAGGGTTGCTCGGCATAGCCCAGCGCCGCCGCCTCGTCGGCGCGCTTCTCGGCCCAGCTCTTGCGCCCGCGCTGAACGCCGTGCTCGGCGCCCATGGGGCGGGAAAAGCCGCTCGCTTCTTCATGTCCCTTGAGTTCTGTCAGCGTGGTGAGGAACGTCCAGGCCTTGCCGTCCACCAGGCGCAGCACCGCCTCGCCCCGCCCCTGTGCGGTTTCGAAGGTCAGCCACGCCTCGGTGACGCCGTCCGCTTCGGTCGGCTCTTCCGCGATCTCGAAGATGACGCTGCCAAGCGTGGGCAGTGTCGCCGCCAGCATGTCACGTACGCCGTCAGGATCCTCGACGGTCGTCAGGTTCCAGGTGAACGCCACCAAGTCTCGCCAGAAGCTCGTATTCGCGAACAGCGCGGCGGCGGCATCGGGGTCCCCGTCCGCCAGCGCGGCGTTGAAGGCGGCGAGCCATTGCTCGGTCTGCGCCCTTGCGGCGGTCGCTGCGGACGTGGCGCCCACCTTGGTCATCTCGTTCATCTCTCGATCCTCTCCATGGTCGTTGCGCAGGGGTGGTCAGACGAAGACCATGCCGCCATCGGTCATCAGGCTCTGTCCGGTCATGAAGGCGCTCTCCTCGGAGGCAAGGAAGCGTGCGACGCCGACCATATCCTCCGGCTGCGACGAGCGGCCGAGCACCGCTCCCGCGGCAAAGGTCTCGAACGCCTCGTCGGTGCGCGCCGTCAGCTTGTTGTCGCGAAAGCCCTGGTCGATCGTCTTCCACATCGGGGTGCCGACGACTCCGGGGCAGATGGCGTTGACGCGAATGCCGTCCTTGCCAAAGGCGCGTGCGGCAGTCTGGGTAAGCGCGACCACCGCGAATTTCGACGCACAATAATGGCCGAGCGGCTCATAGCCCTGCTTGCCGGCGATCGAGGCGGTGTTGACGATCGACCCGCCGGTGCCCTGCTCCAGCATCACCTTGATCGCCTCCTGCATACCGATCATCACGCCCAGTGCATTGACGTCGATGACGGTGCGGAAATCCTCCTCGGTGATCGACAGGAAGGGGCGCACCTGCGCGATGCCGGCATTGTTGAACATCGCATCGAGGCCGCCAAATGCCTCCACTGCGACGCCGATCGCCGCCGCCACCGATGCGCGGTCGCGCACGTCGACCGCAGTCGCACAGGCCCGCTCGCCGATCTCGTCGGCGACGTTTTGCGCGTTACCGCCGTTGAGGTCGGCGATGACGACGCGCGCGCCGGCCTCCGCCAGCCCTTTGGCGATGGCGGCGCCGATGCCCTGGCCCGCGCCGGTCACCACCGCGCGGACATTCGACAGATCCTTGGCCATTTCCCGATCCTCTCATCGTTCATTCATTTGAAAACAGGTCTCGCCAGCGGCATGCCGAGCGCCGCGCCATAGCCGTGGCACTCAGAAGACGAGCGCGAGCTTCACATAGGCGGCGTTGGTGATCGGCACGTTGCGCCCCTCGATGCTGCGTGAATAGCGTGCGGTCAGCGAGAACTTGTCCCCCAGCCCCACCAGCACGCCGGTGCCCAGAGCGGTGTCATGGCCCGACGACAGCGGCACTACCGTGCCACCGATGCGGCTATGCGCGTTGCCCTGCCAGTCGGCCGCGACGAATGGCTCGAACCGGGTGCCCGTCTTCAGGCTCAGGCGGCCATTGGCATGGAAGCTGTTGCCCTCGTCCACATCGGGCAGCCGACCGTCATGACGATTGCCGCGCAGGATCACGCCCGCATCGCCGGTGAATGCAAGGCGCCTGCCCTGCCAGTCGAAGAATATCGAGCTGAAGTTCGCCCAGTAATTGTTGGTCACCTCGCTCGCCCCGATCGGGATGCTCGCGAAAGTCTGGAAACCCAGCGTGGTGTTCTTCGAGGGTTTGATCCACACCGCCGGCCCGGTCAGAGGATCGCCGAAGCCGCTCGCCTTCAACCCCGGGCCGGTAAGGCGAACCTCAGGCTGGATATATTCCCAGGCGAAACCGACGTCGGGCAGTCCCTTGAACGTCCAGAAATGAACATATTTGGACAGGCCGACGACCAGCGTCTGATGCGGCCCCGTGATCTCGTGTCCACGGTCGTCGAAGCTGCGTCCGCTGCTGTCATACTCGATATATTGGACCGCGACGTCGAATGGTTTGAAGCCATTGGTCGGAAGATTATATTCCTGGGGCCCGATGACCGCGAAGGTGATGTCGCGGGCCGAGGCCGACGTCGGCGCGATCGCCACGAACGCCAGTCCGGCCCCGGCGGCAAGCCGCTGGTAGCTGTACATGGATTGATCCTCTCTATGGCGCCGCCTCTGACGGGCGGATCGCCGGGGTCAGGCCTCGAGCGCGATCAAGATTTTCAGATGCTTGCCTGCGGGATCGAGCAGCGCGTCGAACCCCTCGCCGACCGCGTCGTTCAGCTTGATACGCCGCGTGACGATCTGTTTGGCGGGTATCGCGCCGCTGGCGATGAGGCGGATCACGCGTGGCCAGTAATGCGTTGGGTAGGCCCAGGCGCCGCGGATCTCGATGTCCTTGAAGGTCACCTGGAACCAATCCAGCGGGTTCTCGTGCGGGTGCAGTCCGGTCTGCACGACAACGCCCTGCTTGCGCACGGCATCGACGCAGGCCTTCAGCGCATGTTCGTTGCCGACGCATTCGATGGCCACGTCGCAGCCGACCTTGCCCTCGGTGCCGTCGCGCACGACCCTGCCGACATCGTCGCGGGTCGGATTGATCGTGGTCACCCCGGGCATGATGCGGCGAGCGAAGGCCAGGCGTTCGTCATTGACGTCGGACAGGAACAAGGTCGTGGCGCCCGCCGCCTTTGCCGCCAGCATGGTCAGCATCCCGATCGGTCCGGCGCCGGTGATCAGGACGCTGTTGCCGGCCTTCACGCCGCCACGATCGACGGAATAGACCGCGACCGCCGTCGGCTCGACCAGCGCCGCTTCCTCGTCCGTCATCGCATCCGGGATGGGGACGACATTATATTCGTTGACCGTGGCATACTCACCCATGCCACCCCATTTCCAGCTCAGTCCGACCAGCGCGATCTGATCGCTCAGATGGAACAGGCCGCGCGACGCATAATAATCACCCGCACGCGGCATGATGAGCGGCTGGATCGACACGCGGTCGCCCGGCTTCACGAGCGTGACGCCCGCGCCCACCGCCTCGACCACGCCGCCGAACTCATGCCCCAAAATCTGCGGCCCGGACACGCCGGTGAAGGGATGCGGCGTCGTCGGCACGAAGATCGGGCCATAGGAATATTCGTGCAGATCGGTGCCGCAAATCCCGACGAAGCGGTTGCGCACCAGCACCTGCCCCGGCGGCGGCTGGCGATCGGGTTCGGCAATATCCTCGATCCGCAGATCCTTGGCGGCATGAAAACGCAACGCTTTCATCAGGGCTCTCCTTCGTGTGTTTTGATCACGAGGGTTGGCAAGCCGCGTGCCAATCGCTGCGACGAAGGGGCGCGGCGCGGCCGTGGCCACCGAACGCCACACAGGCTGTGGCACCACTGTGGCATCGCAGGGGGGCAACGCCACAGTGAGGGTCCGAAAGGCCCGATATGGATCCGCATGGCACAAGAGTTGCTGCTGAGCGAGGCAGGCAAGACGCCCGCGCCCCGGCACAGACCGAAGGCGGCATAACCGAAACAGGAGGAGAGTATGCCCAACGGCACCATCCCGGTCGCGCCCGTCCGGCCGGGACGCACGATCGTCGCACTGACGCTGATCTACGCGCTCACCATCGCCAGTTGCTTCATGGTCAATATCATCGTCCGGCATTGGCCGATCGGCACCGCCACGGGTGCCGCCATCGATCAGAATTACTGGCTGGACAACGTCACCTGGCAATTGCTCGCCCTATGGTGGTCGCTGCTGTCGGTCGTCAGCGGCGGCTATCCTTTCCACCGTATCGACAATGGCGTTACCCGCGGCGTCGTCACGGTGGCGGCGAGTTGGGTGGTGGGATGGCTTTCGGCCAAGGGCATCTATGCAGTCGGTCTGGATACCGACTGGGTATTTCCGATCGTGGGCTGCATCTATTTCTTCCTCGCCTTCTTTTCGTTCGCCGGCGAGAACTGGGTCGTCGCCGGCATGCCGCCGCAGCGCCAATTCTTCCTCCTGCTGACCCTCATCGCCTTCCTGACCTATGCGGTCACCCATTCGGCGATCCGCTGGATACCGGCCTGGTGGTTTCCCTTTGTCGAGATGGGATCGGCCTCGACCCTCCTCACCTATCTCACGCGCCGTATGCGGCAGCCGGGCAAGGCATTCGCGCAGATCGCGATCCTGTTCATCGTCGTGCTCGCTTTTCTGTCGGTCAGTCGCATGCTCGGGCTGTGGGATGCAGGCGCACCGGGGATCGGCACGTTCTGGACGCTCGGCACCTATTCCAGCCAGATATGGCTGTTGTGGTTCATGGTCGCCTGTTCGGTATCCTATGCGCTGCTGATCCAGGGCTATAACTGGCCGTTCACGCTGATCCCGATGCCATGGGGCGGGCTACTCGCCTGCGCCTTCTGCCTCTTGGCGACGACCCTGGTCACGAAGGGGCTGTTCGCGCTGGTCGGGCCGGTGTTCACCGACATGAATGAGGCGCTGACCTATGGCTATATGGGCACGCACTGGTCGTTCGTGCTGGCGTTGCTCTTCGGTTTCGGACTCGACCAGCCCTATCTGTGGCGCGGACAGAAGACGCCGGGTAGCTGGGAGGATGTCGACTGAGCAGGCGAACGGGCGGCCGATCGGCCGCCCCTAGTTGCGGGTGGCGATCCCGAACCGACGGATCTGGCGGTGCACGGTGGTACGATCCACGCCCATCCGCCGCGCCGCCTCCGACACGTTCCAGTCGCACGCCGCCAGCGTCGTGCGCAGCACGGCCGCATTGTCCTTGCCATCCACGGCCTGCGGTGGCGTCCCGAACCCCTCCGGCAGGTCCTCAAGGTCGATCATATCACCATCCGCCATGGCGAGCGCCACGGCGATCACATTGTCCAGTTCGCGGATATTGCCAGGCCACTCATGTCCCCGAAGCGCGGCGCGCGCCGCCGGTGTGATCTCCACCGCCCCGTCACCCAGCCGATGCCGCTCGACGAGCCGCGCCAGCAGCCAGTCGAAATCGCTCCGCTCCCGCAGCGGCGGCAGCCGCAGCACCGCTGCACACAGGCGGTAATAGAGATCCTCGCGGAACGTCCCTTGCGCGACCAGTTCGGGTAGCGAGCGGTGCGAGGCTGAGATGACGCGGAGGCGTACCGGCTTGGGCATTGCGGCACCGACCGGCTGGACCTCCCGCTCGGCAAGGACGCGCAACAGCCGGCTCTGCAAAGCGATCGGCATGTCGCCGATTTCGTCCAGGAACAAGGTGCCGCCATCCGCCTGCTCGATCAGGCCCTTGCGCCCCTTCGGCGCCGCGCCGGTAAAGGCCCCTGCGGCATAACCGAACAACTCGCTCTCGATCAACGCCTCCGGGATCGCCGCACAGTTGATCGCGACAAACCGCCCGGCGACGCCGCTGCCGTCATGAATGGCGCGCGCCAGATGCTCCTTGCCGGTCCCGGTCTCACCCTGGATCAGGATGGGCAGCGCGGCGCGGGCGAGCTTGGCGGCCTTATGCTGCAGGTCCATCATCTCGGGCGTGTTGCCGCCGAGTTCCCGGAACGGCGCAGGCAAGGGTCGTGAGACGACACTGCGCCGAACCGCTTTCGGCTCGATAGCGTGCGCGAACAGCGTATCCCCGTCGCGTGCGCGCACGACCCGCTCATTCGTCGCGCGCCCCCGCGTCAGATCGGGCAGATCGTCGATATCCAGATCGAGGAAGCGCGACACCGGCTTGCCGATCAGGGTTTGCGGAGCGCGCCAGTCGCCGCCGACCGCGCGCGCGAGCACGCGCGCGCCGCCATGCGTCATTCCCGCGATCCGCCCGGCATCGTCGATCGCGATCGCCGCCTCGGGGTCGACCTCGATGAAGTCGGGCGAGCGGGCGAAGCGCAATACCCATTGATGCCGCGTGCGCGCCATCAGATGCGCGAGTTCGATCCGCCGCGCCGCCGCCGTCACCAGATGCAGCGCGAGGTTCTGGCTCGTCTTCACCGAAGGCGACGACAGCAGCGAGATGTCCAGTACCGCCGACAATTCCCCACTCGCGTCGTAGATCGGCGCGGAGGTGCAGGATAGCGGCGTATGGGTCGTGTCGAAATGATCGGTCTGATGAATGATCAGCGCTTCGCCGGTCGCGAGGCATGATCCGACCGCGCACGTCCCGCTCATATCCTCGGTCCATTTCGAGCCGAGATAGAGCCCCGCCTTGCGCAGATTGCCGTCGAACAGCGGGTCGCCGATGAAATCGACCGTCACCCCCTGCCGATCGGCAAGCAGCAGGACATAGGCTTGGCCCGCAACCTGACGGTATAGCGAGTCGAGCCCCGATCGGGCGATGGTGATGAGTTCCTCGGCCTGTTGCCGATGCTCCTTCAGCCTTTCGGCCGGCAGGATGACGGCTTCGCGCGCCGCGGCGGGATCCATGCGATATCGGTCGAGGCAGCGACGCCACGACTCGATGACATGCGTATCCCGGTTGGTCGCCCGGCCAAGGGCGACGCGTTCAATCTCACGAATGTGATCGCCATGCGAAAACATGATTGCCCGCGGCGTCGTTCGAACGCTCGCGCCTCTCCGAGTCCTCCTGTGATTGTGCATCCAGTTCAGGCAAGACGCAATCGGTACACGAACGACATGATCCTTGTATTGATCAGAGGAGCCTAGGTTGCAGCCCGGCAGATCGCCACCAGCTTTTGCCGCAACCAGCGATGGCCCGGATCGGCATCGAGGCGCGGGTGCCACATGGCACTGATGGCCAGTTCCGGCGTCGGCACGGGGAGATCGAACCCCTGTAACCCCTGCTGCCCCTCCATGTGACCGGCACCTATGCAGGAGCGCGGCACAAGCGCGACCAGATCCGAACGGCGGGCGATGTTCAGCGCGTCGAGAAAGCTCGGCACGACGGCGATGATTTCCCGCTTCAGGCCAAGCGCTGCAAGCGCGTCATCGACAGGTCCCTTCCCAACCCCCCGACGCGACGCGACGACATGACCGCAAGCGGCGTAGAGCGGCGGCGTGACCGGTCCCTTCAGCAATGGGTGATCCAGACGCACGGCACCCATGAAGCGGTCGCGAAAGACCAGCAGACTGCGGACCTCCGGCGCGGAGATCCCGGCCGTTCCGATTTCCAGGTCGACCGTCCCGTCCCGCAACGGGGTCGCTTGCTTGTCAGGCTTGGGGACGAAGCGAAGGCGCACGCCTGGTGCCTCTTCGACGATCCCGGCGATAATGGCGGGAGCGAAGAGCGCCACGAACCCCTCATTGGCGCGGATGGTGAACGTCCGTTCCAATGACTGCGGGTCGATCTGACCCGCGACCGGGGTCAGCACTGCCCGTGCCTCTTGCGCGAGCATATGCACCCGGCCGGCCAGCTGCTCCGCATAAGGTGTCGGCACGAGCGACCGTCCGGCCTGCACCAACAGGGGATCGCCCGTTGCGGTGCGAAGACGCGCCAGCGTTCGGCTGGTCGCGGACGGACTGAGCCCCAGCCGCTTCGCCGCCGACGTGACACTGCGCTCCGCCAACAGCACGTCGAGCGCCGTCAACAGGTTCAAATCGATCGTCGCCATGCGGGAAAGATAGCCGCTTCCGTCAAGCTGACATAGCGCCGGACGCAATCATGCTTTGCATCCGATGCGTCTGGCGCCTGTGGTCGCTGCCGCGATATTCCATCGGTGCAGCAAAGGAACCATGCCATGACGAACCATCGCGATCGGCCACCCCGCACCATATTGCTGGTCGGGGCATCCCGCGGCCTCGGCCAAGCCATGGCGGCCGAGTTTGTGACGAAGAACTGGCATGTCGTCGGCACGGTGCGGGAGGGCCGCGGGGCCGCGCTGGACGAACTTGCCCGGATGCATCCGGATCAGGTTTCGATCGAGCATCTCGACATCGCGCAACCCGAACAGATCGCCGCTTTACGCGGGCGTCTATCGGGCCAGATGTTCGACATGCTGTTCGTCAACGCCGGAACCGCCAATCACGATCAGGCCGAGACGATCGCCCAAGCATCGACCGATGAGTTCGTGCGCGTCATGCTCACCAACGCGCTTGGCGTGATGCGTGCGGTGGAAGGATTGCAGGACTTGGTGCGCCCCGATGGCCTGATCGGCGTCATGTCATCGGGCCAGGGCAGCATCGCCAACAATGTCAGCGGCGGCCATGAGGTGTATCGGGGCAGCAAGGCCGCGCTCAATCAATATATGCGCAGCTATGCCGCTCGCCATGCCGATGACCCCCGCGCCATGGTGCTGATGGCCCCGGGATGGATACGCACCGAACTGGGTGGGCCGGAGGCCCCCTTCGGCATAGAGGAAACCGTCCCCGATCTGGTCGATACGCTGATCGCGCAACAAGGCCAGCCGGGCCTCCGCTTCATCGACCGGCATGGCAAGACCGTGCCATGGTAAAAGGCGACAGGCGACGATCCGTAGGGATGCCGCCTTACTGATCAGACACCCAATGCGGAAAGCTCCTCGTCGGTAAAGACCCGGCCGCGAGTCAGGAAACGTTGCTCGCGTCCATTGTCGAGGCTGAACATGCCGCCCCGGCCGGGTACGACGTCGAGGATCAACTGGGTATGGGCCCAGGCCTCGCCCTGTGCCCGCCCGATATAGACGGGCGCGCCGCCGACCGTGCCAAGCAGGATATCCCCCTCCCCCAGCCGGAACTCGCCGAGCGGATAACACATCGGCGACGATCCGTCGCAGCAACCGCCGGACTGGTGGAACATCACCGGCCCATGATCGGCGCGGATCGCGTCGATCAGCGCCAGCGCCGCCGGGGTGGCGATCACCCGTTCGATCTGTGACACCCCGTCGGCCATGCCTCGTCCTCCTATGCTGCCAGGTCCATGACGACGCGGCCTTCGATCTGGCCCTTGTGCATCCGATCGAACACCGTGTTGATGTCCTCCAGCCTGGCGGTTTCCACAGTCGCCTTGACCTTACCCTTTGCGGCGAAATCGAGCGACTCCTGCAAATCGAGCCGGGTACCAACGATCGAGCCGCGCACGGTGATGCCGTTCAACACCAGTCCGAAGATATTGAGCGGGAAGTCGCCCGGCGGCAAGCCGTTGAGCGCGACGGTGCCGCCCCGTGCGGTGATGCCGATCGCCTGCTCGAACGCCTTCGGACTGACCGCGGTCACCAGCACACCGTTGACGCCGCCGCCCGTCTCACGCTTGATGACGGTCGCGGGATCGTCGTTGCGGGCGTTGACGGTGATCGTCGCCCCCAGCCGGCGGGCGAGGTCCAGTTTCGTATCATCAATGTCGATCGCCGCGACGTTCAGCCCCATCGCGACCGCATATTGGACCGCCATATGGCCAAGCCCGCCGATACCGCTGATCGCGACATAGTCCCCCGGCTTGGTGTCGGTCATCTTCAACCCCTTATAGACCGTGACCCCGGCGCACAGCACGGGCGCGATTTCGGTGAAGCTGACATTGCCGGGCAAATGACCGACATAGTTCGGATCGGCGACCACATAGTCCGCAAAGCCGCCATTGATCGAATAGCCGGTGTTGAGCTGCGCCTCGCACAACGTCTCCCAGCCGCCCAGGCAATGCACGCAATGCCCGCATGCGCTGTAGAGCCAGGGCACACCGACCCGGTCGCCCTCCTTCACGGTCGTCACGCCCCGACCGACCTGGCTGACATAGCCGACGCCTTCGTGACCGGGAATGAAGGGCGGGTTGGGCTTGACCGGCCAATCGCCCTCGGCCGCGTGCAGGTCGGTGTGGCACACGCCCGACGCCTGGATCGCCACCTGGATCTGGCCGGGGCCGGCCTGCGGCACGGGCACTTCGTCGATGCTCAACGGCTTGCCGAACGCGCGCACGACGGCAGCCTTCATGGTCTTGGCCATAAAGTCACTCCTTTGGCTTGAGAAAACACACCCCGCCCGCACCGGACGGGGTGCGGCAGGATCAGAAGAAGCCGAGCTTCTTGGGGCTGTAGCTGACCAGCATGTTCTTGGTTTGCTGATAGTGATCCAGCATCATCTTGTGGTTTTCGCGGCCGATGCCTGACTGTTTATAGCCGCCGAAGGCCGCATGCGCCGGATAGGCGTGGTAGCAATTGGTCCACACGCGCCCGGCCTGGATCGCGCGGCCGAAGCGATAGCAGGTGTTGACATCGCGGCTCCAAACGCCTGCGCCTAGCCCATAAAGCGTGTCGTTGGCGATCGACAGCGCCTCCTCCTCATCGCGGAACGTCGTCACCGACAGGACCGGGCCGAAAATCTCCTCCTGGAAGATGCGCATCCGGTTGTGCCCGCGGAATACCGTCGGCTGGACATAATAGCCGTTCGCCAGTTCGCCACCGAGGTTCGCTGCGGCACCGCCAATCAGCAGCTCCGCGCCCTCCTGCTTGCCGATGTCGATATAGGACAGGATCTTGTCGCGCTGTTCCGACGACGCCTGCGCCCCGATCATCGTCGTGCTGTCGAGCGGGCTGCCCTGCACGATGGCGGCGACGCGCTTCAGCGCGCGTTCCATGAAGCGATCATAGATCTTCTCATGGATCAGCGCGCGGCTGGGACAGGTGCAGACCTCGCCCTGGTTCAGCGCGAACATGGTGAAACCCTCGATCGCCTTGTCGAGGAAATCGTCATCCTCGCGCGCCACATCCTCGAAGAAGATGTTCGGCGACTTGCCGCCCAGTTCCAGCGTAACCGGGATCAGGTTCTCGCTGGCATATTGCATGATGAGCCGGCCGGTCGTCGTCTCACCGGTAAAGGCGATCTTGGCGATGCGGCGCGAGGTCGCCAGCGGCTTGCCCGCCTCCAGCCCGAAGCCGTTGACGATATTGAGCACGCCCGGGGGCAACAGGTCGCCGACCAGATCGATCCACACCATGATCGATGCCGGGGTCTGCTCGGCCGGCTTCAGCACGATGCAGTTGCCTGCGGCGAGCGCCGGCGCCAGCTTCCAGGCGGCCATCAGCAGCGGGAAGTTCCAGGGGATGATCTGCCCCACGACGCCCAGCGGCTCGTGGAAGTGATAGGCGACGGTGTCGTGATCGACCTCGCCGATCGAGCCTTCCTGTGCGCGCACCACGCCGGCGAAATAGCGGAAATGATCGATCGCGAGCGGAAGGTCGGCGGCCATCGTCTCGCGGATCGGCTTGCCGTTGTCCCATGTCTCGGCGATGGCGAGCTGTTCGAGATGCTGCTCCATCCGATCGGCGATGCGGTTGAGGATCAGCGCACGCTCGGCGACCGAGGTACGCCCCCAGGCGTCCTTCGCGCGGTGTGCGGCATCCAGCGCGGCTTCGACATCCTCCGCCTGGGAACGGGCAATCTCGCCTACGACGTGCCCGGTCAGGGGGGAGATATTGTCGAAATAGCGCCCCGCCTTGGGCGCGACCCAAGTGCCGCCGATGAAATTGTCGTAGCGCGGCCCGAACGGCGATCGCAGTGTCGTCGCCGGGCGATCCAGGACGTTGGTGGTCATGGCTGATCCTCTCCATAGCAATGTCTGGCGCCATTGGGCTGGCGTCTGATCGCATCCTATCGAGGTGGCCGCGCATGACGAAAGAGGGGGGCCTTAAGCAGACCGGGCATAGTGTCTCGCCAGCGAGACAGGTTGCGGCGGCGGTCGTGCGCCGGGACGGTTCAGCCCGCCAGACCGGCTCGCGCCATACGCCGATAGAGCGTCGCCCGCCCGATACCGAGCAAACGCGCCGCGCGGCTGGCATTGCCCCCCGCCCGGGCCAGTGCCTGCCGCAGCACCGTCCGGTCCGCATCATCGAAGGACGGCTGCGCATCCTCGCCAAGCACCTGCGTCAATGCGCGCGGCGTCGCCAGCGCGGCGTCGTTCAAACCGAGTTGCAACCGCGCCGCCCGACTGGCGCCGACCACCAGATCATCGCGGTCCACCGCCAGCAGCGCGCTGCCGGTCACCGCATCGTCGCACAGGAAGATGATGCGACGGTCGGCGAAATGCCGGCAGAAATAGTCACGCTCGATCTTGCGCGCCGCATCGCGGACCAGCGCGGCCACCATCTCCGCCATCGCCGGCCCATGGTCGTCACGGCAACTCGATACGTCCAACGCCCCTGCCAGTCGGCCAAAGGGATCGTGGACCGGCGCGTCCATGCAGCTTATGCCGACATTGCGGCTGGCGAAATGCTGGTCGCGGTGAATGACGACCGGCTTGTCTTCGAACAGGCAGGTGCCGATGCCGTTGGTCCCCTCCACCGCTTCGCCCCAGCGCATCCCCTCGACCAGCCCTGCGGCGGAGAAGCCGTCCCGGTCCGCATCGCCCGCCCGGCGTTCCAGGATCACGCCGCTCGCGTCGCTCAGGATGACCGCGCAGCCCGACCGGCCGACCGAGCGGAACATATGGTCAAGCACCGGCGTCGCCACCGCCAGCATATCCTCATGCTCGGCGCGCAAGGACAGCAGGGCCGCCTCGCTCAGCCGTTCGCGTCGCCCACATGCTTCGGGGTCGAGACCGTGGTTCAGCGCCGATCGACACCATGATGCGGCGACCGCCGAAATCCCCGCCTGGCTGGGCGAACTGATCGCTTCCAGCACCGCTTCGCTGTGACGCATATTAGTTTGCGGCATGGCATCTCTCCGGCCGCGAGGATCGCAGCAAATGCGCTATAAAGTCAATTACAGATGGAGACGCGGTACAGCAGAAGAGATACACCCAAGTCTTGACCTGGGCGCATGTCCTTCCCTTCCTATACCGATATATTTTCTGACTTCGCCAAAGCCCCTTCTATCTGCGCGGTGGATCGCGCGGCGATCAGGTGACGAAGCATCTCGATGTCATTCTGCACCGCGACGGGATCACATATGCGCGCCGACCAGAGCGCATCCTCCAACCAGTCGCTGAAGGCGGGATGATCGAGCACCCAAGCGATACGGCGCTCCGCGATGGCCAGTTTGATTTCGGGTTCGTGTTCCATGATCCTCTCGCAATGGTCAGGGATTGCAGCAGGGGCAGTATCGCGGGTCGGCAGCGGCGGCCGTCACGGCCTGCTCGACGCGGTGATCGCAGCGGATGCACGTCCGTATCTCCGCCCGTATGGCGAGGGTCGGCACGCCGCAGTCCGCACATGCCAAGCCCGCGGTCCGTTCGCTCACCACATAACCCGGGGCAGCGCAGGACGGGCAGCGGCTGCGGGCGCGCCGGATCAGGTCGGTCGTCGCGCGGGCCATCGCGCGCATACGCTGCGGATTGCGGTGCGCGCGCATGTCCGTTTCCACGAACGCCGCACCGCAGCGCCGGATGATGTCCGCAATGGCCTCGCCCAGCGCGACATGATCCGCCACATCCTTGGTCAGTGCCATATCGGGGGCCGGCTGTCCGTCCCGGACCGCGATCACAACCACCCCATGGCCGGGAAAGCCGATGCCCGCGGCAAAGGCCAGCCCTGCGGACACGTTCTGCACGATCCGGTGGCTGTAATTCGTACTCGCCGTGGCATGTTGCCCGACCAGCTCGAACCCGCTCGCCCGGTCCGCCAGGACCACGATCTCGCGGTCGATGGCGAGAAAAGGGAAGTGCGGATGCGGGCCGAAGCTTCCTTCACTGGCGAGCGCGAGCGACGCGCCCGGATCGATCGCGAACGCCGCCGCCACCTTTTGCCGGGCGGCGTCGAGCGCGGAGCTGAGGCGCGGAACGTCGCGCGCGAAGGTTCCGAAGCGATCGGTGTCGAGCCCGGCGGGCACCGCGACGGCCATGCCCAAGAAACGTCGCACCAGCGGGGCCACGACGCGTTCCTTGCCATGCATCGTGGCGAATATGGCGCGCTCCCCGGCGCACATGCGTCCCGCCATCGTCGCATCACTCATGCCGCGAGCGTCTCCTTCGCCGCATTGCCGAGCGCGACCCATTGCAGGTCACCCGCATAGCGAGCGACCATGCCGCCTTCCTCGCCCAGCGCGATCAGATGCATCCAGCCGCTGTCGAACAGCGCGCGGACACCGTCGTGCCGCGCCAGGATCGCCGACATGGCGCTCGTCGGCGCCTCGATACAGACGCTCAGCCGGAGCGGCTCGTGCACTGGCGCCGTCCCGTCCTCGACAGACTGCCGGGGCAAGCCGACGCGCAGCATACCGCCATTGCCCTCGACGACGCCGATGCCGCCGATCACATTATGGATCAGCTTGTTGCCGCCCCCGAACAGATCGGGCGACACGGTCGAGCCATAATATTGCAGGCTGATCCAACTCGCGACGACCACCGGAGCGGTCATGATGAGCTCCAGCACCGCAAAGCCCTGATCCGCTCTCCAGTCATAGTCATGGAGGAAGGCCCGTCCCCCCAGGTCGACGCCGGCCGTACGCCGACGCGGCGCGGCGATGAAGGCGTTGCACCCGGCCAGTCCCCATTCGGGCCGCGTCTCCGCCCAGTCGCGGCTCCGACGCAAAATGTCCTGCGGCCCGCGCGCACGCGGCAGGCGCTTGGCCCGCTCGGCGCGCGCCCGCTCGCCCGCGGCGGCCAGCCATAGCCGCACCTGTTCGAGCGCCGCCGGCGCTTCCCCGTCGGCGAACAGGGTGACGGCATCGGTCGTGGTATCATGCAGCGCGGCGACGAACCGCGTGCTGGATGGGATGAGAATATCCGCCTCGGCCAGCCCGGCGCGCACGTCCGCATCATTGAGCAATGCCGCCAGCAGCCGTGCGTTGACATCGCCCTTATGCCCGCCACATGCGCCGCAATGGAGAGCGCTGGCGTGCGGGTTGTTCGTGACGGTCGCGCCATGGCCGACCAGCAGCACGATCGGTGCGAAGTCGCGCGTCAGCGACATGGCCCGCAGCACCTTCGCCGCCGTCGCTATACGCGTCGTAAGGTCGAGTGGCGGATCGAAACGGGGTGCCGGATCGGCCGCCAGTCGAGTTCCCCCCACACCCAGCGCGTCGCGGGCCAGCTTGACGATATAGGCCGGTCCCGACGCTTCCACGAAGGCGAAGGACGACACCGCCGCCAGCTTGAAACGCCCCCAAGCCCGAACCGCGCGCGCCTTGAACCGGGCGGAGAGGTCGGCGGCATGGCCGGACGCATCCCCCGAGCACGAATGCGAACCCGGATTGAGCAGCACCGGTAGCCGGTGCTCCACGGTATCGGCCGCGAACGGGCGATGCGCGGTGGCCAGCCCGAAGAAGCCGGCAAAGCCCAGCGTCCGGATCGCCGGGTCGACGGCCTCCAGCGCGCGGCGGAACACCTCCGACCGGACATCAATGCAGAACGCCGCCTGCAGCGCGATCGTCGCCGGAGCCGCGTCGCCGGACGCCGCCCGCAGTCGTTCGTCCAGACGCCGCTGCACCCCGCGCTCGCTGGCGTCCTGCATGATCGCGTCGATCACCTGATCGCGATTGGGGGTTATCGGCTTGGCATAGCGGATCAGGGCCGCACGCCAGTCCGCGCCGATACGCTCGCCATATCGATCAAGCAGCGCCTGGTCCCACAACAGGCGGATCGCCAGAAAACCGGTGATCGTGTCATCGCTTTCACCCCTCAGCTCGGCCTGCCACAGCCGATGCCGGGCATAGTGCGACCAACCGCCCAGCGTGATGAGCAGCCGATGGAAATAGCCATCCGCCGCACCGGCGGTCAGCCCCATAAGCGCCGCCGCCCTCGTGATCGTCTGGGACGCCGTGCCGGATAGACCGCTGACGAAGGCAGCAAATCCGCTCAGCCCCGCAATTTCCGGCGCGAGGTCGTGGGTGGCGAAGGCACGCCAGGCATCGAACGCGTGCCCGCCCCGTGGCGCCGCCCATAGCGCTTGGCCATCATCGGCATAGTGCGCCGCCCAGGCACCGAACCGCTCGGCAATGATCGCTGGCCAGTCGATCCCGGATACCCGCGCAGCGAGATCGGCGACCGTCGGCAAAGGGGCCGGCGCCGTCACCGGCACCTGGAACGCCGCCTTCAGCTCCACGATCGACCGGGGACGTAGAGGGGATCGGCTCGCCTCGAGCGCCCCGGCGATATCCGCATCGGTGATTTCGCCGGATGCGATGCGGGCATTGTACCAGTCGCGCGCCATGGTCACTGGCTGCCCGGCCACGCGGGCCAGCAATGCGGCCGTGCCCGCCAGGTCGCGCCCGGTTTGCCCGAGATAGGGATTGACGGCGACGGTGGCCGCCAGCGGCCAGGCTGGCGGGATAGCGAGACCTGCGGCCCGGGCCGCCGCGAGGATGGTGGCCGGATCGGCCTGCTTCTGAATGTGCTGGATCATGATCGCTCCTAGATTTTCAGGCGTCACGGGTGCGCCAGCCGCCGATCAGGCGGTCGAACGCGGCATTGGCGTAAAGGCCGTTGGACAGATGGACACGCAGCCCGGCGGCGGCCGGGTGGTAGGCCCAGCGCGGGAACATGGCCTGGGCGACGGCCACTGCTCCGAAGCTTGCGACCGCCAGCACGATCAGTGCCCATTCGAGCGCGCCCGGCGCCGGCGGCGCGGGCAGCGTGGTCGCGGTCAGCCGAAAGGCGAGTTCGTGCATGATGAAATAGCCCAGCGCCGCAAGTATCGAAGCCGCGATCAACCGCCGCGTGAGCGGGCGCGGCGCCTTGTCGGCCAGCCCTTGCGCCAGCAGATAGGCCACGCCGAAGATCAGGATCGCCCCGAGTGCGATCGCCTGCGGGGAATTATGGTAGAAGCCGAAGCCCCAGCCGATCGCGACATAGAGTGCGATGGCGATCAGGAAGGCCTGCGCGACCGCCCCGACCCCGGGAACGGCCACCGGTCCCGGGCGGCGGGCGGCGGCGATCCGCTCCACCGCCCCGCCCGATGCCAGGAAGGAATGCGCCTTGTAGAGCGAGTGCGCGACGATGTGCAGCAGCGCCAGCGGGAACAGCGCCAGCCCGCATTGCATGATCATGAACCCCATCTGCGCGACGGTCGACCAGGCGAGCGACGTCTTCACCGCCGGCTGGGTGAGCATGACCAGCCCGCCGAACAAGGCGGTGAAGCCGCCGAGCATTACGAGGACGGCCAGCACCCCCGGGGCGAGCAGCATCACATCGGCAAAGCGGATCAGGATCAAACCGCCCGCATTGATGACGCCGGCATGCAACAGAGCAGAAACCGGCGTGGGCGCCTCCATGACCTCGGTCAGCCAGCCATGAAGGGGGAATTGCGCGGACTTGAGCACCGCTGCCACCGCCAGCAACGCCGCAGCACCGATCGCAAGACCTCCGCCCGATCCGGTCCGCGCCGCCTGCGCGATGTCCGCGATCGTGGTCGTGCCATAGGCGAGGAAAAGCAGCAGCGCGGCGGCGATCAACGCCCCATCGGCGGCGTGCGCGGTGAGGGCGAACTTACGTGCCGCCCGTCGAGCCGCGATACGTTCCGGATAGAAGAGCAGCAGGTTGCGCAGGCACAGCCCGACGCCGATCGACGCCACGACCAGCGGCACCACATCATCGGCCGCGACCAGCACCATGATCAGCGCGAGCACCGCCGACAGCCACGCCATGAACCGGCGCTGCCCCGCCTCTCCGTCCAGATAGACGCGGGCGTAACGCACCACGATCCAGCCGATAAAGCTGACCAGCGACAACATCACGACGCCAACGACATCGGTGCCGCCGGTCGCGACCGCCACGCCGATCGCGGTGGCGAGTCCGCCAAGCGCCAGGGCCTCCACGACCGCAAAGCGCCCCCACAAGGCGGGCAGGATGGCCAAGCCCAATAATATCGGGGAAAGTAGAGTGAGGGGAATATCGGACATCGGGCCTTCTCTTCGTGGCTGGTGTGCCGCGACCCGCTAGAGCGCCGCCCTGATCAATGAAAATTCATTGTTTAGGCGTAATCATTCGCTAAAAACGAAGGGTGAGCGATTTCAATTACAACCATCTCCGCTATTTCTGGGCGGTGGCGAGGGACGGCAACCTCACCCGGACCGCCGAGCGCCTCCATGTCTCGCAATCGGCACTGTCGGTGCAGATCCGCAAGCTGGAGGATCGTCTGGGTCACGCGCTGTTCGAGCGGCGGGGACGGCAGTTGCAGCTCACCGAGGCCGGGCGAATCGCGCTCGATCATGCAGACAGCATCTTCGCTGCCGGGGACGATCTGGTCGGCATCCTACGCGCGACGGGCATGGCGCGGCGCCCGGTCCGGGTGGGAGCACTGGCGACCCTGTCGCGCAACTTTCAGCTCGCTTTCCTGAAGCCGGTGCTGGGCCGCAACGACCTGGAAATCATCCTGCGTTCGGGCAGCCCGGCGGATCTGTTGAGCGGTCTGCGTTCCTTGTCGCTGGACGTGGCGCTCACGAACTCCGTGCCGGCAACCGATGCATTGACGCCGTTCGTCGCGCACAAGCTGCACGAGCAACCGGTGAGCCTGATCGGCCATCCACATCTGGTCAGCGATGGCGGACCGCTGGAGCAGATACTGGCCCGCCACCCCGTGATCCTGCCCACCGAGGAGAGCGGCGTGCGGACCAGCGTGACGGCGCTGGTCGATCGCCTCGGCATCCGCTTGCAGATCGCCGCCGAGGTGGACGATGTCGCGATGATGCGCCTGCTGGTTCGCGAAGGTTTCGCACTGGCGGTCCTGCCGCCGATCGCGGTCCGCGATGAACTGGCAAGCGGCATCCTTGTCGAAGCGGATACCCTGCCCGGCATCGTCGAGACCTTCTACGCCGTGACCGTGGACCGCAAATTCCCCAACCCACATGTCGCGGAACTGATCAAGCTGGGCACCCAGACCGCCGATAACCCTTTCCAATAGCGGCAGGCCATCGATAGAGGCTTGGCCGATATCCATATATCCATTATACCGGATATATGGATATCGACTCGGCTATCACTGCATTGGGGGCCCTGGCGCAGGACACGCGCCTCTCTGTGTTTCGCCTTCTGGTTCGCCATGAACCGGACGGGCTGGCGGCGGGTGATATCGCCCGGCAACTCGATGTGCCGCAGAACACCATGTCGGCGCATCTTGGTATCCTCGCCCGGGGCGGCCTGGTGCGGTCAGAACGACGCAGCCGATCGATCATCTATCGCGCCGATCTGGATGGGCTGCGGGCACTGATGCTGTTCCTCGTCAAGGATTGTTGCGACGGGAAAGTCGAGCTGTGCGCGTCGCTCGTCGCCGAACTCACCCCCTGCTGCTGAAAGCCCGCGCTATGGCCATCGATATCATCGTCTATCACAACCCCGAATGCGGCACGTCCCGCAATGTCCTGGGCCTCATCCGCAATGCGGGCATCGAACCGCATGTGATCGAGTATCGGAAGACGCCGCCGTCACGCGCGCTGCTGATCGACCTCATCGCACGCGCCGGGATGACGCCACGTGCATTGCTGCGCGAAAAGGGCACGCCCTATGCCGAACTTGGTCTGGGCGATCCGTCCCTGTCCGATGAGGCGCTGATCGATGCGATGATGGCGCATCCGGTCCTCATCAACCGCCCTTTGGTGGTATCGCCGCTCGGCGTGAAGCTCTGTCGGCCGTCCGAGGCGGTTCTCGATCTGCTGCCGACCGCACAGTGCGGCGCCTTCGCCAAGGAAGATGGCGAGCAAGTGGTAGACGCATCCGGCCAGCGGGTTGCCTGACCCGATGTCCCCCACCACCCCTATCTCAGCCCCTGAGCCTGCGCGTTCCGGTATCGGTACGTTCGAGCGATATCTGACGCTTTGGGTGCTGCTCTGCATCCTCGCCGGGATCGGTCTGGGGCATCTGCTTCCCGGCCTGTTCGGTGCGATCGCCGCAGCCGAAGTCGCGCGGGTCAATCTGGTCGTCGCCGTGCTGATCTGGCTGATGATCATACCCATGCTGCTGAAGATCGACTTCGGCGCGTTGGGATCGGTGCGGCAGCATTGGAAGGGCGTCGGCGTCACGCTGTTCGTCAACTGGGCGGTCAAGCCCTTCTCGATGGCGGCGCTGGGGGCGCTGTTCATCGGCTGGCTGTTCGCACCGCTGCTGCCCGCCGGCGAAGGACCGTCCTATATCGCGGGCCTCATCCTGCTGGCCGCCGCGCCCTGCACGGCCATGGTCTTCGTTTGGTCGAATCTGTGCGACGGAGAGCCAACCTATACGCTGAGCCAAGTCGCGTTGAACGACGTCATCATGGTGTTCCTGTTCGCGCCGCTGGTCGGCCTGCTGCTCGGCGTCGCGTCGGTGACGGTGCCGTGGGACACGTTGCTGATCTCGGTGCTGCTCTATATCGTCGTGCCGGTGATCGCGGCGCAAATCGTCCGCCGCGCCGTACTGGCAACGGGCGGGCCCGCCGCGCTCGAACGACTGCTGAGCCGCCTTGGCCCAATCTCACTGATGGCGTTGCTGGCGACGCTGGTGCTGTTGTTCGGTTTCCAGGGCGAGGCGATCGTCGCGAAGCCGCTCGTGATCGCGCTGCTCGCGGTGCCGATCCTCATCCAGGTCTATCTCAACGCCGGCCTCGCCTATTGGCTGTCGCGGCGCTTCGGCGTCGCATGGTGCGTGGCGGCCCCGGCGGCGCTGATCGGTGCGTCCAACTTCTTCGAGCTCGCCGTTGCGGCCGCGATTTCGCTCTTCGGTCTCCAGTCCGGCGCGGCGTTGGCGACGGTCGTCGGCGTGCTGGTCGAGGTGCCGGTGATGCTGTCCGTCGTCACGATCGTGAAGCGGACACGCGGATGGTATGAAAGGGGGGCGCCGGCCTGAACCGCGATCCCCTCCGACCAACCCTATCCAGCCCCGACTGAATTATCGCCACCCCTGCGCCACCGCTTTCCGCTCCGCCGCAGCGTCGAGCGGATCGCCCGCCATGAGATCCTGGGCGTCAGCCATCAGGGAAGCGGTCGGCGACGATGCCTGGCGGTACGTGCCGGTCTCCGTGACACCCGAGATCGTACGGCGCAGCGCCCAGGAATTGCCATCGCGACACGCGATGCCGCTTGTCGTGGTGGCGGTGAACACCCGGCACAGTGCGCCGTCCTGCGCGCGGAAGCTCGCCAGCATCCGCACACCCTGGCGCGCCCCGTCGCTGCCCAACTGGGTATCGAGCGCTCGGGCAAGCGCGCCTCCCGCAACCAGCCCGGCCGACCCGACGGCGGCCGGCCGCTCCGGCATGAGCCCCCGACCAAGCACCAGTCCGACGACCAGGCTTGCGGCTACCGCGCCTGCCCAGACGGTGGGGAAACGGCGGCGGGGGCGATGCGGGAAGGCGACGACGTTCGACGCCAGCGGGGCGCTGATCCGCGCGGGTATCGGCTCGTCGGCCACCGGCGCGAACGCCCCGCCTAGTTGCGCCCGTAGCGCGCGATGCGCCTCCACTTCGGCGGCCAGCGCCGGATCGGCCGCGATGGCATGCTCGACGCGGCGCGCGGTCAGGGGATCGCATTCGCCATCGGCATAGGCCATCAGCGTTTCGGGATCGATGCTCATGCCGCCTTCCCCAGTTTCTCGATCAGCGCGGTGCGGCCCCGCACCAGCCGCGAGGTGAGCGTGCCGATCGGGATGTCGAGCACGGCCGCCGCCTCCTTATAAGCCAGCCCCTCGACCAGCACGAGCGCCACGGCCTCGCGCTGTTCATCGGGCAGCGTCGCCATCGCCCGACCGACCCGGCCGAGCTCGGCGCGGGCTTCGAGCGCGCGGTCGCCGTCATCGCCGACCATGGCCCCCGCCTCTTCCGCGACGAAGGTCTGCGCGGCGCGCGCTCGGCTGCGCGTGGTATCTATCCAGGCATTGCGCATGATCCGGTACATCCAACTATCCATCCGCGTTCCCGCGACGAAGCTTGCGCGTGCCACAAGCGCGCGCTCGACCGCGATCTGCGTCAGGTCATCGGCGTCCGCCGCGTCGTGCGTCAAGGCACGGGCGAACCGCCTCAGACGGGGCAGCAACAGGGTCAGATCGCTCTCGAAACTCAGCGTCGCTTCCTTCTCGGCTATGGATGAAACGGATGCCAGCGTACGTTTCATCCGTGACAGCGCGCTAATTTATGTCAAGAAGGACCGTGATGCCCCGCCTCCCGCTCGTGCTCGCCCTGCTGCTCGCCTCTCCCGCGAGCGGGCAATTGCTGCCATCGCTGCCCGCGCCCGTCGCCGCACTGCCCGATCAGGTCAGGGGCGCGGTCGACCGCGCCGTCGATGGCGTGCCGCGGCTGCTCGAAGCACCAGTGCGGCTGCTGGACGCGGCACGGCTCGATCGGATCATGCGGCTGGTACGCGACAGCGGTGGCTTGGTCGTACGTGACGATCGCGGCAATGCCGCCCGCGCTGGCGAGGTGGTGCTGACCGATCCTACCGATGCGGAAATCACGGCGCTCGAGCATGAAGGATTCCGGACGATCGAGAGGGCGGAAATCGACGGACTTGGCGTCGGCTATGCGCGGCTCGCGGTACCCGATGGGGTGCGGCTCGACCGCGCTCTCGCCCGGGCCCGGCGCCAGGCGGCAGACGTCGCCGCCGATGTGATCCACTTCGAGAGCGGTTCCGTGGCAGCGGGGAACGTCGCCGCCGTGCCGGTGCAGGTCCCCCCCGCCCCCGCCGGCACGACCGTGGGCATCATCGATGGCGGCGTCGCCGATCCCGGCGTGCGTCAAATGGGATTCGCGAACGGCGCGCCACGCGCCAGCGATCATGGCAGCGCGGTCGAGTGGCTGGTCGGGCGCGGTGCACCTGGTGCACGCGTGCTGGCCGCCGACGTCTATGGCAACGATCCTGCTGGCGGCGGTGCGGTCGCCATCGCGCGTGCGATCGGCTGGCTGGCGAGGGAGCGTGTCGGCACGGTCTCGATCAGCCTGGTCGGTCCGCCCAACCCGCTGCTCGCACGGGTCGTTGCGGCGGCGCAGCGGCGGGGGATGACGATCGTCGCCGCGGTCGGCAATGACGGCCCGACCGCCCCGCCCGCCTACCCCGCCTCCTATCCCGGCGTCGTCGCGGTGACCGGTGTGGATGCACGCGATCGGGTGCTGATCGAGGCCGGTCGCGCCAGCCATCTCGACTATGCCGGGCCTGCCGCCGGTTTTGCCGCGCCCGATGCAGGGGGACGGATGAAGGCCGTACGGGGCACTTCCTTCGCCGCGCCGCTGGTCGCCGCACGGATTGCCGCCGTCGGGCGTGCGGGCGCGGATCGCGAAGCGAGAAAAGGGCGCGGCTATGGCCGAGGTCTGGTCTGCGCCACCTGCGTCGCGCGCCGATAAGAAAAAATCGCACAGATCGGGATTAAGTGCGCGGCGGCATCCGTTCTCCCATCAGACAATAAGGAGACCCGTGATGACACGCACTCTGTTCACGACTGCCGCCCTCGCGCTTGCGATTGCCGCCACCCCAGCCTCGGCACAGTTGCTCGGTGGCAGCGGTGGGCTAGGCGGAACGCTGGGGGGCAGCCTTGGTGGAACGCTGGGTTCGGCAGGCGCCGGGGCCAATGGCACGCTCAGCCGCTCGGGTGCCGGCGAACTGCGCACCGAACGTCAGGTCGACACTCGCAGCGGTCGCGTTCGCGCCGGGGGCAGCGCCTCCGGTGAGGGTGGCACGTTGATCGATAGCCGCTCGCCGATCGGCGGCGGTGGCGCCGAAACACGTGGATCGGGCGGTGTTTCGGGTGCAGTCGACGCGCAGTTGATCGGCACCGACGCGGTCCGCTCGACGGCACGCGGCGTCGCCCGTGATATCGCCGGACGTGGCCGCGAGGCGATCGGCGGCGCACGCAATGCCGTCGGTTCGACCGCCGGCAATGTCGCTGGGTCGGGCGCGGGCTCCGCGAATGGCAGCGGTACCCTCGGCAACGGCATGCTCGCCCTGGCCGGTAGCGCTGCGGCACAGGGTGCGGGCAGTGTCGATGTGCGCCCCGGCATGAATGTCGTCGATGCCAAGGGGCGCGCGATCGGTACGGTGCGTGCGTTGAAGAGCGAGGCCGATGGCCGCGTGCGCGACGTGCTGGTGCAGGTCGGCAATCGCGTGGCGACGCTGCCTGCGGCGAACTTCTCGGGCGAAGGCAACGTCCTTGTCTCCGCGATGGCTCGCAGCGCCGTGAGTCGCGAAGCCACCGCGCAGTAAAACCCGATCCGGCCGGCTGCACCCGGCAGCCGGCAAGGGGGCGCACGCGAGCTCTTTAGCTTGCGTGCGCCCTTTTACGTTTGAAGTGGGTCTACTCTTGTAAACGGACCTCGGCACTGGGTCGGGGTCCCGGGCGCGATACCATCGGCCGCTGGCTCAGGATCAATCAATATTGCCACCTCGATGTCGGAGGCAGATTGCACGCCCTGTCCAGTAAACATGCAAGTCCTTCAATTCAGCGCTGCATTACACTATGAATAGCGCTCACTTCTCATGCCGATCCCTGAGTTGACCGAGGACGGCATGCACCCGATCCCTTGGACAAACCATCACGCCTATTTACCAAAACCAATCAACCATGATAGGTTTCTTCAAAATAGACAGGTTCTTAGGGGAGAAAACGTCATGGGTATGTTCGATTATCGTCGATATTCCGTTACGGAATCCGCGGAATTGGCCAACACAACGTTGCAGCTCGCGACCTTCGGCCAGCTCGATCGAATCTTCGGCTTGCCGGTCGCGCAGTTGGCCAACACGTTCGGCAACATCCTTCCCCCAGGGGCCACCGCCAATCCGATCCATGTGGCATTGCCCGCCGGCTGGTCCGACGTCGGCCCGGCGGCGCTCGGGATGGGGCCGGACTCGGTCGACAGCGATGGCTATTACATCATCGAAAGTCCGCTGACCGGGCGGACCTTCTCGGGGCCGCAAGCCAAAATCTATGAGGAGCGCGACACCAGCGGTCATGTCACTCGCCTGTCGGTGACCTTCGCCGGCACCAATTCGCCGGTCGATCTGCTCGACTATACGCAACTCAACAGCGGCGAGATCGCGCCCTATATGGAGCAGTTGCTCACCGCGGTCCGCGACTATGCGTTGCGCAACGGCCTGACCGCCGACGACGTGATCGTCACCGGCTATTCGCTGGGCGCCGCCTATACCAATATCATGGCCAAATATGCCGACACGCTGGCCGGGGGCTTCTTTGCCGACAGCAGCTATGTCGCGCATGCCGTCCCCTATACCTATGAAGGCCAGGACCGCGTCCTGAACATCGGGTTCGAGAATGATATCGTTCACCGGGCGGCGGGCGATTTCGATTCCCTGGGCGAGGCGGTGGATGCCGCCCCCGGCCTGATCGGGCAGGATTATGCCCTGCAATCCTCGACGGACAATCTCATCCTGTTCAGCGACGACTATGCCAACCCGGCATGGCCCTATGGCCCCTTTGCGCTGTACAATATTCCGGGCGGCTGGGCGGCGCATGTCGCGGGTATCACCTCGGACGCGGTCACGCGGATCACCCAGTCGGCATTCTACGATCTTACCTCGCGCGACAGCCTGGTCATCGTCTCTAATCTCACCGCCGCCACGCGCGACATCGCCTGGGTCGAGGATCTGGCACGCCCGTCCGACCGGCATGGCCATGTCGGCGACTCCGCCTTCCTGATCGGATCGCAATTTGGCGATCGGCTGCGCGGCAATGTCGGCAACGACTATATCGACGGCGCGGGCGGCGACGACGTCATACGCCCGGGTACGGGCCAGAACCGCATCGAGGGGGGGCTGGGCACCGACACGCTCGAACTGTCCGGATCGATGCGCGACTGGAGCGTGTCGCGCCTGGCGGACGGCACCACCGCCTTCTTCTCCAAATCCTTCGGCCTGAACATCGTCTCGGGGGTCGAAAAGGTGACGTTCCTCGACACCGGGCTATGGGGTGGACGCCATTACACGATCGAGGCCGATCGGCTGGAAGACCAGACGTTCAGCGGCATGTTCGAACGTTTCGACCAGGACATCGCCTATACCGCCGCGCGGCAGGGTACGGCCGGCGCGGATGTGTTGACGGGTTCGCGGGTCTTCGGCCTGGCGGGCAACGACACGCTGACCGGTACCAACGGCAGCGATCTTCTCTATGGCGGCAGCGGCGACGATCGGCTCGACGGGCGCGGCGGCAACGACTCGCTTTATGGTGGGGAAGGCAATGACTGGCTGACCGGCGGTGGCGGGCGCGACCTACTCAACGGCGGGCTGGGCGATGATCTGTTCGTCGTCGATGCCAGCCTGCCCGGTCATGTCACGATCGAGGATTTCCGCCTGAGCGATGTCGAACGCGACAAGATCCAGATCACTAATAGCGGCTTCCACACCATGGCCGAATTGCGCAGCCATAGCGAACAGACGGCCGATGGCCTGTTGCTGCATCTGGGGGCGACCGACCTGCTGATCGAACATGCGACCTGGGACAGCCTACCGTCGGACGGCCTGTTCTTCGGCTGATTGGCGCAGGGATTGGCAGGCTGGTCTCACAGACTGCCAATCCCTTCCGGGTCAGGCCACGCCTTCGCGATGAGCTAGGGCCGGTTCCGCGAGTTCCCCGTCCGGCGCGCCAGATGCCTCGACATAGTGGAAGTAGCGGAAATCCGCCGGCCGGCCGGTTCCGGCCATGTCCTGGCAGGCCATGCCGACAAAGGTGCCCGTGAAGTTGGGCAGCCCCGGCAATGTCGCCTCGTCCGACAACAGGCTGGCGTCGAATAGCTCGGGCAGCCAGGTCCAGTCGCCCTCCCCTTCCCCGCGAAAGGCGAAGCGCAACGCTTCGTGATCGACCTGAACGCGCATCGCGATCGGTCCGGCCGGCGCGGCGATCGCCGCACTCAATAGGCTCTGCCCCTCGCCGATCGACAGGACCGACAGGACCTGGATCTGGCGGGTCCCATCATCGGCGGCGGTCAAATGGAGGAAGAGATATTTGGTGCTGTTGTAATAGCAGATAAGGCCCGCCGCCTGCTGGAAATGCTGGGGCTCGAAATCGACGAGCGTCTGGGCATCGTAGCGAAAGCCGGTCTGGCGCCGCGCAACGAGCGCCTGGGTAAAGTGGCTGCCGATCGTTTCGCGCCCGAACAAGCGAAGATGGCCCGGCCGCTCGGTCAGGCTGAATATCTCATCGGGGCACGGCGTGCGGAGCCATTGGAACGCCTCCGGTAGCTCGCCCGTATCGAACATGTCCCGCGCAACCACCGGGGGCATCCCATCGGCGAGGACCGGCGGCTCCTCCGCGCAACGAAGCCAGCCATCCGTCCCCCAGGCCATCCGTCGGATCGCGGCCTCACGACCCAGCACACAGCGATCGCTGGACGGCAAAGGACGGCCGCACAGATAGGCCATCCAGGTCTCGCCGTCCGGCGTGTCGACCAGATCGCCATGGCCAGTGCGTTGCAGTGGTGCCTCGGGCGTGTAGCGTGCGGTCAGAACCGGGCCATCGGGATGCGGCGCATAGGGACCCAACAGATGGCGCGAACGGGCCATGACGACGGCATGGCTACGCTCCGTCCCGCCCTCCGCGACCAGCAGATGATACCAGCCGTCGCGCTTGTAGAGATGGGGCCCCTCGGTGAAGCCCAGCGCCGTGCCTTCGAAGATCGTGCGGCGCTCTCCCAGCAGCCGGCCGCTGCCCAGGTCGATCTCCTGCACGACGATGCCCGCGAAACGCCGCCGATCGGGACGATGGTCCCACAGCATGTTCAGCAGCCAGCTCCGCCCGTCATCGTCATGGAACAGCGCCGGATCGAAACCGCTGCTGTTGAGATGAACCGGGTCGGACCAGTCGCCATCGATCCGCTCGCTCGACACCCAATAATTGTGAAAGTCGCGCAGCGATGCGCCCTTCGCGCCGTCCACCGTGGTGCGACCATAGCGCTTCACATCCGTATAGATCAGATGGAAGCGCCCGTCCTTATAGCTCAGGTCCGGCGCCCATACCCCGCAGGAATCGGGATTGCCCCGCATATCAAGCTGGCGCGCGCGCGACAGCGGCCGGGCGACGAGTGTCCAGTTCGCCAAGTCACGGCTATGGTGGATCTGGACGCCAGGATACCATTCGAAGGTCGAGGTCGCGATATAATAGTCTTCGCCGACGCGCACGATCGACGGATCGGGATTGAACCCGCGCAGGATGGGATTGACCGGGTTGAAAGGGGCGGAGGTCATGCGGGTTTGCGCACCAGGATCCAGAGGAGAGTGGCGCCGGCCAGATCGAGCAGGCCGAGCAGAATGAAGAAGGGCTGATAGCCGACCTGATCGACCAGCGACCCCAGGGTCAGGGTGAACAGCAGCACGCCCAGATTGGCGGCCGTGCCCGACACGCCCGTCGCGGTCGCGACCTGATCCTGCGGGAACAGGTCCGAGCACAGGGTGATGACCGTCACCGACAGGGTCTGATGCGCGAAGCCACCCAGGCATAACAGGGCGATGGCCGCCACCGGACTGGTCACGCTGCCGACGAACATCATGCCCGTCATCAGCACCGCGCCGAGCGTGAAGGCGCCGCGCCGGGCATCGATCAGGTTGACGCCGCGCCGCTGGAGAAAGGCGACGACCGCAGGCCCGAACAGACAGCCGAGATCGGCCGCCAGAAAGGGCAGCCAGGCGAACAGCGCGATCTGAGTCAGGTCGAAATGCCGCGCCTGGACGAGATAGAGCGGCATCCAGAGCGACAACATACCCCAGACCGGATCGGCGAGGAACCGCGCCGCCGCGATCGCCCAGAGGTTGCGCCGCCGGAGCAGCTCGCCCAGCGGCGGCCGCGCGCGATGCTGGGCCAAATTGGTTTCCTGCCCCTCGACGATCAGCGTGCGCTCGGCCTCCGACAGCCGCCGATGCCGCGCGGGCGGCGCGTACCAGAACAGCCAGGCGACGACCCAGAGCAGCCCCAATCCCCCCGCGACGAAGAACGCCGCACGCCAGCTATGATGGAACACGGCCCAGGCGACGAGCGGCGGCGCGAACACCGCGCCGAACGACGCGCCGATCTGATAGATGCCGCCCGCCACCCCGCGCTCGCGCGCCGGAAACCATTCGGCGACGACCTTCATGCCGGCGGGCTGTGCCGAGCCCTCGACCAGCCCCAGCGCGCCACGAAGCCCCGCAAAGCCCAGCCAGCCATGGGCGAAACCATGGCCCAGCGTGATCAGCGACCAGACCGCGACGAACAGGCTGAACCCGATCTTCAACCCGATCAGGTCGAGCAGATAGCCCGCCACCGGCTGGAACATGATGCCGAACTGAAAGGCCCCGGTGATCCAGCTATATTGCGCGGACGAGATATGCTGCTCGGCCATGATTGCCGGCGCGGCGACGCCCAGGATGCTGCGCGTCAGATAGTTGATGACCATCGCGACGACGAACAGCGCGATGATCGTCCAGCGGATATAGGGAAAGCGCCTCACCCGCCCAGTTCCCTCGATCGCGTCCCGACGCACCCTGTCTCCTCTCATGGCTGCCCGACCGGCATTGACGTTTCCCGCCGCCGCAAGGCAGGAGGTGATGCGACCCCCGGGCCGAAGCCCGACGATAGAACGGAACTGGATTGACCGGCAGGAGACGGCGCCCCCGCGGTGTCACGATCATCGATGTGGCCAAACAGGCGGGCGTTTCGCCGATGACCGTGTCGCGCGTCATCAACGGCGATGCCGGCGTCCGCGACGAAGTCCGCGCGCATGTCAGCGAGGTGATCGCCACGCTGAACTATACGCCCAATCTGATGGCCCGCAGCCTGGTGACCTCGCGCGAAATCCGCATCGGCGTCATCTACTCCAATCCCAGCGCCGCGTTCATGAGCGAACTGCTGGTCGGCGTGTTCGAGGAAGCCTCGACCCGCGCGGCGCAACTCTTCCTGCTCAAGGGCGAACAGGGGCAGCCTCCCACGCGCGAGGCGATCGAAGGGCTGATCCACCAGCGGATCGCCGGGCTGATCCTGGCGCCGCCGCTCGGCGAGTCCGGCTTCGTGCGCGACATCATCCGCGAGGCGGGTCTGCCCGTCGCGGTCGTGGGCGGCATCGCCCCCGATGCGATCTGCGTCGGCATCGACAATGCCCGCGCCGCCTATGACATGACCCGCCATCTGATCGGACTGGGCCATCGTCGCATCGGCTTCGTCCATGGCAATCCCGACCAGTCCGCCAGCAACGAGCGCCTCGCCGGTTTCCATAAGGCGATTTCGCAAGAAAGCGATCTGGAAACGCAGGTCGTCCAGGGCGATTATAGCTATGCCTCGGGCCTGATCGCGGGTGAGGCATTGCTGGGCGGCGAGCGGCCGCCGACGGCGATCTTCGCCAGCAACGACGACATGGCCGCCGCAATCGTCTCCGTCGCGCATCGTCGGCACCTCGACGTGCCGGGAGACCTGACCGTGGCGGGCTTCGACGACAGCACCGCCGCGACGACCCTGTGGCCGCCGCTGACCACCATCCATCAGCCGGTCCGCGCACTGGCGACGGCGGCGCTGCATATGTTGATCCAGGACATTCGCGGTGGTGCGCCGGCCGCCGACGGCCGGCCGCGCGTGACGGTGCTGGAGCATCAGTTGATCGAACGCGACTCCACCGCCGCTCCGCCTGTCCGCTAAAACCGTTTCGCGTCCTCGACCTACACCGAGGTCGCCGAGTGGAAGATCGCTCACGACCTCAGCGCGCCGACGCCGTCACACCGGCCGCGGTCTGGACCACCGGCACCATCGTGCCATCGGGATTGTAGCGTAGCGGCTCGACCGTCACCGCCCGCCGCCCGATCGCACCGCTCTGATCGCCGATCGCCAGCGTGGCATTGTGCAGGAACAAATAGGACTTGCCCTTGAACTCGGCGATGCCGGGATGAATGGTGAAGCTGTATTTGCCCGACCCTGTCAGCAGCCCGCGATAGGTCCAGGGTCCCTTCAACGACGGGGCGGTGGCATAGGAGATATGCTCGTCCCGCTGCGTCGTCCGGTCGAGCGAGGCATAGGTCAGGTAATAGAGCTTGCCCCGCTTGTGCAGCCAGGGGCCCTCCTCGAAATGTGGAGGCGTGATCTCGGTAATCGGGCCGTCGATCTCGATCATATTGGGCTTCAGCTTAGCGATATAGCATTGCCGATTGCCCCAGGCGATCCAGGTGGTGCCGTCGTCATCGGTCAGCACGGTCGGGTCGATATCCTCCCAGCTATGCGTGCCCTTGGGCGTCATCTCATTGGTGATGAGCGCGGAGCCCTTGGCATCGACGAAGGGCCCGGTCGGCTTGTCGGAAACCGCGACCGCGATCGCCTTGCCGGGATGGCTGTCGTCATGCTCGACGGCGGCGTAGAACCAGTATTTGCCGTTCTTGTAGATCGTCTGGCTGGCCCAGGCGTCCTTCTTGGCCCATTTGAAATCACGCACGTTCATGATTGGCCCGTGCGGGGTCCAGTGGCGCATGTCGGTGGTGGAATAGACAAGCCATTCCTTCATGTTGAACATTTCGTCGCGCTGCGCCTCGTCATGCCCGACATAGAGGTACAGACGGTTGCCCACGACCAGCGGCGCGGGATCGGCGGTGAACGCGTCGCGGATGATGGGATTGCTCCCCGGCTGATCGGCGGCCAGCACGGCCCCCGGCAAGGCGAGCACCAATATCGACGCCATGATCTGCGACACGTTCATCCAGAACCCCTCCCCTTTAGAAATTGAAGCGCACACCCGCGCGGAACACCCGGCCCAGCACGTCATAGAGCGCCGGATTGACGAAATAGGGCGAAGGCGCCGGATCGCGATTGAATAGGTTATCGACCTTGAAATAGGCGGTCACCGCCGGGGTCACGTTATAGGTGCCGCCCACGTCGAAATAGAAGGCGCCGGGGATGAAATTCTGGTCGATCGTCGGGCGATTGACGGTCGAGGCGGGGCAGCCGGTCGTGCAGACGACATATTGATTGCCAAGCTTGCCGTCGCTGAACCAGCGCTCCTGCAGCAGCAGCGACCAGTCGTCGGTCGCATAGGTCTGCGTTGCCAGCCACTTCCATTTGGGCGTGTTGCCGATATTCACCCCGGCCGTGTCATTGGGGATCGTGCCTGGCAGGCCGGTATCGGTGATGAAACGCCGGATATTGGTGGCAAGCGTCCGCAGCGTCAGGTTACCCGACAAGCCGAACGGATTGCGCCAGCGATAGCTTGCCTCGATATCGAACCCATCGGTGAAGATCGATGCCAGGTTGAACGACTGTACGTTGATGAAATTGGGGCCGTTCGGGTTGTTCAGGTTGAACACGCCGCAGGTCTCCGGCGCGATGTTGAGGAAGCACAGGTTTACAATGTCCTGCGCGGCCAGGCTGGAAATCACGTCGGTGATCTTCAGCTTGTAATAGTCGACCGACAGGCTGAGCCCGGGGATCGCCTGTGAATTGGAGAAGGCGATGCCCAGCGTGGTGTTGCGGGCGATCTCGGGCGTCAGGTTGACGTTACCGATGGTGTTCTGCAGCGCCAGCACGGTAACGTTGCGGAACGGGTCGAAAAAGCCCGGCAGTGTCGTCGTGACGGGCGCGGCGAACAGTTCGGACAGGTTAGGCGCGCGAACGTCGCGCGAAGTCACGCCGCGAATGCGCAGGCCATCGACCGGCAGATCCCAGGTCCCGCCGATCTTCCACGCCCAGACGGTGCCCGAGGTGCTGTAATCGGTGACGCGCACCGCGCCGTTGATATTGGCCCGCCCTCCGGCATCGGAGTTGATGATCGGCAGATCGGCCTCGATAAAGGCTTCCTTGACGCTATAGGCGCCGCCGCCATTCTTGTAATTGCCCGCATACCAGTTGTTGCCATCCGCCAGCAGCACCGGATCCGCCGGATAGGCGGCGTTGGCCGGGGTGTTGGCGAAGCCCGCGCCATAGGGGTCGGCACGCACCCGGTAGAATTCGTGACGGAACTCACCGCCGAACGCGACCGACACCGGCCCCGCCCAGGACGAGAAGGGCGAGCCCGAGAAGTTGAGGCTGATCACGTCCTGCGTCTGGCGCGTCCGCTGATAGGGTCCGCGGTCGGGCATGATATAGCCGAGCGCCGCTTCGGATGGATTGCCGCCAAAGATATTGAGCGGCTGGCACCCATTGGCGCGCGCCGTGGGGTCGGCGCAGACGATCGCGCCGTTCAACGTGGTCGCGTTGATCGCCTGGTTGAACCGACGCGACAGCATGATGTTGCTGACGTCGATATCGGTATAGTTGGTGCCGTGCTCGTAATAGATGTCGTAGGACCAGTCGGACCCAGCGACCGCCTCACGCCCCTTGGCGCCTGCGACGAAGCGGAACTGGCGGCGATCGGTATAGACTTGGCTGTTGCCCAGCGCGGCATTGCTGGTGCCGTACTGGAAATTGGTGATGCCCGCCGTGGCACAGGCCGCCTTGACCAGTGCCGGGACATAAGGGTTGGCGCATTGGATGGTCAGGTTGGGGCGGTTCTGGCCGCCGACCGGCTGGTTGTTGGTCTTCACCTGGCCGATATTGATCGTGCCGTAAATCTCGCCGTTGGGCGCGAAGTCATAGCCGATCCGGCCATAGCTGTTGACCCGCTGGATCTTCGACTGAAGCGAACGCCCGGCATCGACGTTGCCCGACAGATCGCCGCCTTGGCAGAAACCGGGCAGACAGCCGATGACATTGCCTGCCGCGTCGCGAGCGGGGACGCCGTTCGATCCATATTGGAACTGGAACGGGTTGCCCGACTGATCGAAGGCAATGCCCTGAAGCGGCCCGGCGGTGATCAGGCCGTATTTGGTGTAATTATAGGACTGGGCATAGTCGCGGAACAGATATTGCGGCGACCCGTCGTTCAACACGTTGCGGTTGATCAGCGTCGGCTGACGGAACCAGTCGCGTCCCCCTGCCAGACCAATACCAAAATCGCCGCCGCCGACGCCCTCCTCATGCGCATATTCGGTACTGACGACGAGGTGCAGGCTGTCGTTCAGCAGGCTGGTACCGCCGGCGAGCTGGACCAAGACCTGTTCATCATCGCCATAGGTGGTGATGCCACCCTGGACATTGCCCTTGATGCCCTTGAACCGGGTATCGGTAATGAAGTTGACGACGCCGCCGACCGCATCCGAACCATAAGAGGCCGAGGCGCCACCATTGACGACATCGACCCGCTTGATCAGCAATTGCGGGAACAGACTGATGTCGGGCACGCCCGTGACATTGGCGCCGACGACGCGCTGACCGTCGAGCAGGGTCAGGGTGCGGATCGCACCGACACCGCGCAGCGAGAAGGAGCTGAGCCCCTGCTGCCCGCTCGAGGTGCTGAAAGTGTTGACCGAGGTGCCGGTCGACCCCTGAAGCGAGGGCAATTGTGCGATGGTGGTGAAGACGTTGGGCTGCGCATTGGCGGCGATCTGTTCCTCGCCGATCACCGTGGTCGGGGTCGGCGCGGTGAAGCCGCCGGTGGTGATACGCGAGCCGGTGACGATGATGTCGCGTGTACTCGCCTCTGCCGCCTGTCCATCGGGGGCGGCCGTCACGGTCGACTGCTCGTTCTGCACGTCCTGCGTCGGTGTGGCCTGCGGCGTGACCACCGATTGCGCCCAGCTCGGCGTGGCCACGATACAGGCGGCAATCACCGCCAGGCTAGCCGGGGCCATCATCGTCTGATGCAGGCACAGCGCCCGCGATCCCGTCCTCGTCATCATCCTCTCCCTCGCGCGTTCCGTTTTATCTGGTAACGTTACCAACATCCTTGTCGGATTTGTGCGGCTTGTCAATGCTCTGACATTTCAAGGTGCTAGCCGATGGGGTCAAGGCGTACAGAATCTGCCGGCGCACTGCGGCCCGGCAGATGACTTACCTTCTCAAGAGATCACCCTATCTACTTGCGTAACAGGTATTTTCTGAGGACGACAATAACCGCCAAGGCATCGGGGACGCGAAGCAAAACTGCCCCTTCGTCATACCGCCACGGCCTGCCGGACATGGCCGTCCTGTCCGAAAATTCGCAGATAGCGTTCCATTTCCGCCGGATTTCCCGTCGCCTTGGACGGGTTGTCGGACAGCTTCACCGCCGGGCGGCCATTCGCGCTGATAACCTTGGCGACGAGCGAGATGGGCTCCAGACCGTGTCCGCCGGCGGGGTCGCAACCGCGAAAGTCGTTGGTCAAATTGGTGCCCCAACCGAAGCTCATCCGCACTCGGCTGTGGAAATGGCGATAGGTCGCCTCGATACTCTCCACATCCATGCCATCCGAGAAGATCAGCAATTTGCCGCGCGGATCGCGGCCATGCGCCTGCCACCACGCCATGATCTGCTCGCCCCCCTCGATCGGCGGCATCGAGTCGGGGCGAAACCCCGTCCAGTCGGCCAGCCAGTCTGGCGCGTTGCGCAGGAAGCTGGTGGTGCCAAAGGCATCGGGCAAGGCGATTAGCAGATTGCCGTCATAATGCGCCTGCCACTCCTCCAGGACGCGATAGGGCGCCTGTGCGACCCCGGCGTCATCCTCGGCCAGCGCGGCGAGCACCATGGGCAGTTCATGCGCGTTGGTGCCGATCGCCTCCAGGTCGTTGTCCATCGCCAGCAGTACGTTCGAGCTGCCGATGAAGCGATCGCCCAGCCCTTCCTTCAACGCCTCGACGCACCAGCGCTGCCACAGGAAGCTATGACGCCGCCTCGTGCCGAAGTCGGAGATGACGAGGTCGGGCAATTGGCGCAGCCGCTCGACCTTCTCCCACAATTTGGCCTTCGCGCGCGCATAGAGGATGTCGAGCTCGAACCGCCCCCGCCCCTTCATGGCGGCACGCGAGCGGAGTTCGTTGACGATGGCCAGCGCCGGGATTTCCCACATCGTCGTATGGGTCCAGGGCCCATCGAAATGCAGCTCGAACTGCCCGTCGACGGTACGCAGTTCGTAATCTGGCAACTGGAAATCGGCGAGCCACTGGATGAAGTCGGGCGCGAACATGCGCTGCTTGCCGTAAAAGCTGTTGCCCGCCAGCCAGATCAGCTCCTTCTTGGTGAAGCGTATGGTTCGCGCATGATCGAGCTGCTCGCGCAATTCGGTCTCGTCAATCACCTCGGCCAGGCGTACCGACGTGCTGCGGTTGATCAGCGAAAAGGTCGCCTGCACGTCCGGGTGCCGATGCCGGATCATCTGGAGCATCAGCAGCTTGTAGAAATCGGTGTCGAGCAGGCTGCGCACGACCGGATCGAGCCGCCAGCCATGATTATAGACGCGCGTGGCGATGTCGGTAACGGGCATGGTCGGTCCTTCAACGGGTCATGAGGGAAAGAGGAGGCGCGGCGAGCATCATCGCGCCTGCCCCCGGAAGCGATAGAGTTCGGCGGGGCGAAACGAGGCCCCCGCCTCCCGCTCACCGGTCGCGACGAGCCAGCCGCGATCGAGCATACGCCGACGAAAGGCCGGTTTGTTCACGCATCGGCCCAGGATCGCTTCGTAAACCTCCTGAAGCATTCGCAGCGTGAAACGCTCGGGTAACAGAGCAAAGGCGATCCCCGAATAGTCGAGCTTCCCCCGCAAGCGCTCCAGGGCGACGCCGATCATCATGCCGTGATCGAAGGCGAAGTGAACCGGCTCGCCGTCGTCGATCCGCGCCTCGACCCTCTGCTTTGATCCCGGCATGGCCAGCCGTGCAAGGCGCAATTCGGGAGCGGCCTTCAGCGCCGCCACGAAGCGATCGGCCGGCAGGAGCGCGAAGTAAGCGACACTGATCACCCGCATCCGAGGGTCGCGATCGACCGCGCCGAAGGTGTAGAGTTGCTCGACATAGGCCTCGGTCATATGCGCCTTGTCGCGCAGGATACGATGCGCCGCGTCGTCCAAGCTCTCGTCCATGCCGACAAAGCCGCCCGGCAAGGCCCAGAAACCAGCGAAAGGATGTTGGCGGCGTGCGGCGAGCAGGATCGCCGGCACGCCGTCAACGACGCTCATTAAAATCAGATCGACGGCGACCGAAGGCCGCTCAAAGGCGTTGGGGTCATAGCGTTCGAGAAAGGCGCCTTCATCCATCGGATCACCTTATATCCACCTTGCATTTTACTTATGCGCGCATCAGATATATGTCAAATGGCAGGAGACGGGTCATGAAGCGCTTTGTGATCGTTGTGGATATGCAGCGGGATTTCGTGGCGGCGGATGGCGCGCTGCCCGTGCCGGGTGCCGAGGCGTTGATCGCGCCGATGAATGCATGGCTGGCCAGCTTGCGCCCGGCCGACGTTACCGGCGTGTTGTTCACGCTCGATACTCATCTGCCCGAGGTCTATGCGCGGTCGGAGGAGGCCGAGCAGTTTCCGTTGCATTGTGTGAAGGACGCACCGGGATGGTCGCTGATGGTCGCCCCTTCCGCGGTCGATCCGGCCATTCCGACCTATACGCTCGAAAAGGGTGTTTTCGACATGTGGGAGGAGCCGGACATCACCCTGACCCCAGGTGATCGGAGCGAACCGATCGAACGCGAGGCCTTCTTCGCTCAACTCAAGGCGGCCGGCGTCCAGGATGTGACGGTCGTCGGGGTGGCGGCGGACTATTGCGTGCGCTGGGCCGTCGACGGCCTTATCCAGCGTGCCTTTCGCGTATCCGTCATCCCCTCGCTCACGCGCGGCATCGTCCGGCCGATCGATCTCGTCGCGGCCGAAGAATGGGGCGAACATCCGGTCAATCTTCAGGAAGCCGCGATCTGAGCGCGCCCTCATAAGCGAGTCCCGACCCGGACGGAACACCCGATCGAGGCCGCCCTATACCAGCAATTGCTACTGCGATTGACTCGCACTTTCGTCACTTCTATTCCCCGCTCAACAGGGGGGAAAGTGATGAGATTTTCAACCGTCTCAGCGGTGGCAGCATTGTCGTCGTCGTTCGCACTGGCCGCGCAAGCCCAGGCACAGGTCACCACGCAACAGGTCGTCACCGATCCGACCGCGGCGAGTTCGGCCGCAAAACCGGGCAATAGCGAGATCGTCGTGACCGGCGAGAAGACCAACCGCAGTCTGCAGGAAACGCCGGCCAGCGTCGCGGTGACGACCAACCGCACCATCACCGACCAGACGCTGCTGGGCGTCTATGACGTGCTCAATCGGACGCCGAATGTGGTGGCCAACGGCTCCGACACCCGCTTCTCGATCCGGGGCATCGACGCGTTCAACGTATCGGGCGGTGGCGACGGTCTACTCGCCACCGTCTATCTGGATGGCGCGTCCATCCCCCAGCCGGCTTTGTCGGTCGGCCCGCTGGATCTGTACGACATCGCCCAGATCGAGATTTTTCGCGGACCGCAATCGACGGTCCAGGGTCGCAACGCACTGGCCGGTGCGGTCATCATCCGTACCACCGACCCCAGCTATAGCTGGACGGGGCGAGCCCGCGCCTTGCTGACCGGCCCCAATGGCGAGCGCCGCCTGGCCGGTGCGGTCGGCGGACCGATCATCGACGGCCAGCTCGCCTTCCGCGTCTCGGGCGAGGTCGCCGCCTCCGATGGCAACAGCTACAATATAACCCGGCACGAGAAGGCCGACCGACGGGCATCGGAAACGATCCGGGGCAAGTTGCTCCTGACGCCCGACGCGATACCGGGGCTCCGGATCGTCGCCACCTATCTCCACGACCGGCATCAGCGCGGATATTATTATACCGAGTTCGATCCGCCCTATGCGTTGCGCGACCGCGTCGCGATCGAGGACGTCGCCGATGTGAACACCACGCGCAGCGATATCGCGACGATCGAGGCGGGCTATGACCTGGCACGTGGGATCTCGATCAACTCGGTGACCAACTATAGCGCGATCACCAATGTCATGCTGTTCGACACCGATCGCAGCCCGACGCCGGGGGGCATCAGCCGGATCGACAATCCCTTCCGCACCTTCCAACAGGAACTGCGCCTCAACCTCGATACCAGCTGGGTGCGGGGCGTCATCGGCGGCTATTATCTGCGCGAGGATGTTCGGGGCTATCGCTTCATCGCCGACCAGCAGTTGCAGCTGACCAGGCTGGGCGTACCTCAGGCCCTGGTCGCGGCCGGGGTGCCGGCGGTTGCGGTGGCGGCGACGCTCAACCTCTATGGCAATGCGGTCTCGATCCGCAACACGCTGACCCAGCCGCGCCTGACCAACAATTATGCCGGCTATGCCGATCTGACCTTCCCCATCACATCGCGGCTGCGCGTGGTCGCCGGCCTGCGGTACGACCGGGAAGATCAGGATCGGGGGGCGACGCAAGTGATCTCGCTCCGCGTGCCGCTGCCCAACCCGGCGACGTCGGGGGCGCTTGCCCCGATCGTGACGTTGCTCAATGGCCGGTTGACGACGCTTTTAACCGCCGCGAACACCTCGAGCCCGGTCCGGCGAGTATCCTATGACGCCTGGTTGCCCAAGGCTGGCATCACCTTCGACGCCGCCGACAATGTCTCGCTCAGCGCGACCGCGCAGCGCAGCTACCGGGCGGGTGGCGCCGGGATCAATCAGCAACGGGGCAGCTATTACACCTACGACCCCGAATATACCTGGACCTATGAGCTTGCGCTGCGATCCGAGTTTCTCGACCGGCGGCTGACGATCAATGCCAATGGCTTCTACACCGACTGGCGCAATCAGCAGGTGACCGTTCGACTGACGCCGGGAGCGGTTTTCGATTCCCAGACGATCAATGCGGGCCACTCGCGCGTCTATGGCGGTGAACTGTCGATCACGGCCCGGCCAGCGCCGCAACTGAGCCTGTTCGCAGGGGCAGGCTATACCAACACCAAGTTCCTGACGTTCGACATCGGTACCGCCGGCATTCAGGGCGCGGCGGCGGGCAATCAGTTCACGCTGGCGCCGCACTGGACTCTGTCGGGCGCCGCGACCTGGCAGCATCCCAGCGGTCTGTTCGCCAATGTGAACGCGCAGTACCGCAGCAGCTTCTATCAGGACACGGTGATCCAGACCGTGCCCGACATCCGCCCCCTCACCCTCGTCAATGCGCGGATCGGTTGGCAAAATGCGCATTTCGGCGCTTATCTGATCGCGAGCAACATCTTCGATGTGGCGAAGCCGACCCTGTCGATGCTGGATTTCGACGGCCGCAGGCGCGGTGTCCTGACCGCGCCACGCACGCTCGGCATGAGCCTGGAAGCCCGCTTCTAAAACGGGACGGGGCCGGACCGCGATCCGGCCCCGATCGCCTTACCAGTTCACCCCGGCGCGGGCGTAGAGATAGCGGCCGTTGAAGCCGAACGGCGAGTAATAGGGGAAGCCCAGCACGCCGGTCGAATTGTTGGCCGCGATCTGCTGCTGCGGATAGACATCGAACAGATTGCTGACGCCCAGCCCCAGCTGCACACCGCGATCGGCGGTATAGCGCAGTTCGATATCGGTGATCGCGCGGCGCCCGGTCGGCACGTCGGCGGCGGACGTCGTCCCCGGCTGGATGACATTGCCATAGTAGGTCACTCGCGCCAGCGCGCCCAGCCGGTCGAGCGACCAGTCGATCGTGCCCGTCACCTTCTCGCGCGGCGTCCCCTGCTCCAGCGTCAGGATACGGCTGCGCGCGAACAGCGTCGGGGCGGGATTGAGCACCGCCGTCGAGGTCGGCACGCGCGTCACATCGACATCGTTGATGTTGCCCGCGACCGTGAAGTCGAAGGTCCCCGCCCCCGTCGTGCGCCAGCGATAATGCGCCACCGCATCGATGCCCCGCGTGGTCGAAGCCAGCCCATTGATGAAGAAGCGCGCGGCCGACACGTTGAACGGCGCCAGCAGGGCCGCGACCTGCGGGCTGAAGGTCGCCTGGATATTCTCCGACAGGCCGAGCTGGTTGCGCAGCCGGATCTGATAGGCGTCCACGGTCAGGTCGAAGCCCCCTGCCCGCACCACGGTGCCGATCGAGAGGTTGGTCGACTTTTCCGGCTCGAGCGGCAGGCCACCCAGCGAGGCGCCGACCGACGACACCGAGGGGAAGGTGCCGGTCAAGATCGGCACGCCATTGGTGACAACCGAGGCGATCTGCGTGAAATATTGCTGCTGCAGCGACGGCGCGCGGAAACCGGTCGAGGCGGTGGCGCGGAAGGCGAGCCAGTCGACCACGTCATAGCGTGCCGAAATCTTGCCATTGGCGGTGCTGCCGAAATCCGAATAATCCTCGAACCGGCCCGCCAGACCGACGAGGAACTTGTCGGTCAGTTGCGCCTCCAGATCGAGATAGGCGCTGCCGTTGCGCCGGCTGCGCTTGGTCTCGTTGCGGGGCGAGAAGCCGCCAAAGCCTTGAGCGCCCGGCGATGCGCCAGCCACCGCGCCGGTCTCGGGATAGTCGTAGGAAGCGCGCTCGCCCGCGATGATCCGATACCCCTCGCGCCGCCCTTCGATGCCGAAGGCCAGGTTCAGCGACTGGAAGACATCGAACTGCCGCGTAACGTCCAAGCCGGCGACATACTGGTCGTAGATCAGCGCGCCGTCATTGAAGTTGCGCGGCGTCGCCGCACCATAGGCATAGTTGGCGGAGTTCAGCGTGCGGAACGTGATCTTGTTGCGGCCATAGCTGAACGACAGATCGACATCGAACCCGGCGACATTGCCCTTGATGCCGGCGGCCGAGTTCAGATCCTGCGACTTGGTGTTGATGATCGGCAGGAAGCCATCGGGATAACCGGCCAGCCGCGTGGCGGCGCTGGCCAGACGCGGGAAGGCCGCACCGCGCGAGTCACGGTCCTGATAGCCGACAAAGCCATAGAGGCTCCAATTATCGGTCAGCGAGGTGCCGGCGTTGATGAACCCGGTATATTGTTCGACTTCCGGGTCGCCATAGCGGCCGGTGATGCGGGTCGGGGTGACGCGCGGATCGAAATCGGCGCGGTTGGTCGGCTGGCGATTCAGATATTCGCCCGACACGGTGACATAGCCGTCGTCGCCGAAGCCGAAGCCCTGCCACAGCGACGCGGTCACCGCATGCTCGCCGGTGACGTGACGGTTACCGCGCGCCGTATCGACCTGGGTATCGTAGAAACCGTAATTGACCTGAGCGCCGCCGCCCGACCTTGCCTTGCGCAAACGGAGGTTCACGACGCCCGCGATCGCATCGGAGCCATATTGTGCCGAAGCGCCGTCGCGCAGCACCTCGATGCGGTCGAGTGCGACCGTCGGAATGGTATTGAGATCGACCGCCGCCGAACCGCGCCCCACCGTGCCATTGGTGTTCAGCAGCGCCGAGGTGTGGCCACGAATGCCGTTGATCAGCACCAGCGTTTGGTCGGGCGACAGGCCGCGTAGCGTCGCGGGGCGGATCGAGTCCGTCCCGTCATTGGCGGACGGACGCGGGAAATCGATCGACGGTGCGACGGTCGCCAGTGCGGCCCCCAGCTCGGTCGTCCCTTGGCGCTGAAGGCTGGCGCCACTCAGCACATCGACCGGCGAAATGCTGTCCAGCCGCGTGCGCCCCTCGACACGGGTGCCGGTGACGATCACGTCATTCTGCTGGTCGGCGGGGGTCGCGACATCGGCGCCGGTGGGGGCGGCCTCGGCCGGTTCGCTCGCCTGCGTGCCCGATGCCGGCGTCGTGCTCTGCGCGAAAGCCGGCGAGCCGATCAATGCGGCGAGGATGGTGCCGGTCAAAGCGGCCGTGCGAAGCTGATGCACCCTTGCAATCTCCCTGTGTTGCCCGGTGTGACCCGGACGATCCCTATAGGCACAGCCAGGTCCCTGATAGGGATGAGAAAATCTGTGCTCGGGCATAGGCGGAATTGGGGAAACGGGCCGGCCACGATCCGATAGCCGCGAAATGGCATGGCCGGATTCCAAGGGCTTATCGCCAACAAGAAAAGTGGAATCTCCGCATTTCCACTCGCGCGAAATGATGGACAAAAGGAGTACGCCATGCATAGGTCATGGCGGTGGCGGCGTTACTATTTCTGTTATTGGCGGTCGTGATGGCGTTCACTGGCGACGGTGCGTCATGGATCGTCGCGGCCACCGTCGTGGTGGCGGCGATCGCCGGGACCTTGCTGCCCGATCTCGATACGCCGCTGCGCCTTCGCCATCGCAGCGCCTTACTTCACAGCATCCTGCCGCTGTTCGTCGCCACGCTCGACCCGCGGACATGGCCGGTTGCCGCTGGTTTGGGCTTCGGTATCGGGCTGCATCTGGCGGCGGACCTGTTCCCCAGTCGGATGCGAGGGTTCGCGACGATCAAATTTCCGCTCTGGGGATCGATCGGGCCGATCCTGTCCTATCTCTGGATCGCGACCAATGCGGTCGCCAATCTGCTCGGCGGCCTGATTCTGCTCGGCCGCGTGGCACAGGGCCAGCCGATGCTCGCCGCCATGGCGACGGTCGGGATCATGGGAACCGTCTATCTGATCCGCACCGATGGCGGATGGTGTGCACTGGGCCTGTTCGGACTGATCGGCTGGCTGGCCTTCCGCTGAACGTCCTACGGCCTCTCAATCGAGCGAACAGGCGGTGATGGCCGGCGTAAACCGGGCATTGTGGAGCTGCCGCAGCCGCTCGACCTGAGCCAGCGAAGCGGTCAGCACGGCGGCCGGCGCCAGGCGATCGGCTCGGTGGAGCGCCAGCAATTCGGCGTCGGGCAAGCCCTGCATCGCCACTTCGTCGATCGTGTAGAGCCCGGCTAGGTCATGATCCGACCCATCCGCCTTGTTCAGCGACACCGCCAAGGGGCGGATCAGGTGATGCGCCGCCCAGGCATCGACCAATGATTGCACCGCCGTGACATCGGCCACCACCTGACCCAGCGCGCGGGCGATATCCGCCACGATCGGCGCCGGACGATCCCCCTCGAACAGGGCTTCCCCCTCCTGCCCCAGGGTCGGGTCCGCAGGATCGATCGCCAGCCCCCCGGCCCCGTCGGCAGCCAGCCGGAAGCCGCCGAGCAGCGCCGCGCGAGGGACATAGGTCGCCTGAAACCCGCCGGCGAAGACGAAAAGATTGGCCGGTTCGATGAGGCTCATCAGCGCAACCAGGTTGAACCGCCCGGTCTGCCCATCCTTGGCCAGGCACAGCGGCATGTCGGCGGCGGCAAAGGCGATCTCGGATAGGCCGATGCGGATGATCCGGCGCGTTGCACCCGCCGCATGACGATTATAGCGCAGCGCGCCATGCGCGGCTGGGGAAAGCGGAGTGATGCCGGTCATACCCGTTGCAGACCATGTTCGCGGATCGCGCGCAACAGGTCGCGGTGACGCGGCGCACGGTCCCGCAGTTCGTCCTTGGCGCGCGCCGTCCGCGCGGCGAAACGCTGCGCGAGAACCGCTTCTGGTGCGGCCGGGTCGATCGGCGGACAGGCGCCGTCAAAGCCCATGCCGTGGAGGACATATTGATAGCTGGGCCAGGAAAAGACCTCGCGCGCATGCTCGAAATCCTGGGGAGCGGGCGAATGATGCCGCCACAGCTCCAGCCGCTCGGCCAGCCCGTCGGGGATCGAGGCGGCCGCAACATTGTCCCGCCAGAAGTCGCTGTCGGTGCGCCGGGTCAGCACATAATGCAGCTTCAGAAACTCGATGATCCGCATCCAGTGATGGGTGAAGGTCGCATTGAACTGGCGCGCCATGACGTCCATCGCGGATCGGGTACGCGGCAGGCGATCGGCAATCGCGTCCATCGACGCCTCGATGAGCATCAGCGCGGATGCCTCCAGCGGCTCGATGAACCCGGCGGACAGGCCGACCGCGACGCAGTTATTCTGCCAAAAACGCTCGCGATGGCCGGCATCGATCGTGATGCGTCGGACATTCAGGTCGGCCGCACGGGGCCCGACATAATCACGCAGCGCCGCTTCCGCCGCGTCATCGCTGATATGCGCGCTGCTATAGACATGCCCGACGCCGCGCCGGCTCCACAGGCCGATGTCCCAGATCCACCCCGCTTTCTGCGCGGTCGACACGGTGTGGCAAGTGATAGGCGCGTCCTCGTCGTCATAGGGCACTTGAAGCGCCATGGCCCGGTCGGCGAACAGGGTCTCGCCACAGCGACGGAACGGTACATCGTACACGCCACCGATCAGCAAGGCGGCAAAGCCCGTGCAGTCGACGAACAGATCGCCGGGGATCAGCCGGCCATCGGCCAGTTCCAACTGCGCGATGTCGCCATGTCCGGTCATATGCGGGCACACCACATCCCCCACCACATGCTCGACCCCCAGCACATCCACGCCATGGTCGCGCAGCATCGTCGCGAACTGGCCGGCATCCAGATGATAGGCATAGTTCGCATGGCCCGCATATTCGGGCATCACGATCGTCTTCGGGGCAAGCCCCGCGTCGCAGAGCATCGCCTGATAATCGACCCAGTCCGCAAAGACCGCCGCGTCGCCCTCCGGCCGATGCTGCCAGTGCGGCGCCATATCGATCTCGGTCGCGCCGGCCGGGGGGTTGAGTGGATGGTAATAGCCATCCTGCGGCGTTCCATCGGTCCAGCCGACAAAGCGCGCGCCCTGTTTGAACGCGGCGTCGCATGACCGGATGAAATCGCTTTCGGTGATCCCGACCTTGGCGAGCGTGTTGCGCATCGTCGGCCAGGTCCCCTCGCCCACGCCGACCGTCGGCACGGTCCGGGATTCGACCAGCGTGACGCGAACGGCGTCCCCCGTCCGTCGCACGCGGGCGGCCAAGCGACAGGCCGCGATCCAGCCCGCCGAGCCGCCGCCCACCACCACGACGTGCCGCACCGAACCGTCGCCCTGTTCCGCCCGCTCCGTCATCCGCCTCTCCCCCTCCCAGCGTCCATCGTATGCCATTCGCGGCGATTACAATTGAACTTGTCTGACATAGCGCATAAGCTTGGCCCAGCAAGTCGTTCAAGAGAAGCGGCTGCGGGACATGTGATTAGGGGAGAGATATGATCCAAGCTGCTGCAATCAAAAAGCGTCATCGCATGCGTGTCGTGGGTGGCCTGTCCAGTGCACTTGTCGCACTTATCGCCGCCACACCGGCCTTGGCGCAGACCCAGACACCGCCCGCCGATCAGACTGCTACTCTCCCCAGCCAGACCGAGGCGGACGGCACCTCCGCCGATATCGTCGTCACCGGCATCCGCCGCAGCATCGAATCGGCCGCCGCCGTAAAGCGCGATGCGGCCGGCATTCTCGACGCCATCTCGTCCGAGGATCTCGGGAAATTTCCCGACGCCAATGTCGCCGAGTCGCTGCAACGCATTCCCGGCGTCGCGATCGACCGCAGCAATGGCGAAGGCCAGTCGGTCAGCGTGCGCGGCCTCGGCCCCGCCTTCAACACCGTGTTGTTCAACGGCCGCAGCTTCGCGTCGGACAATTACAATCGCGCTTTCTCCTTCGACCTGATCCCGGCCGAACTGATCAGCGGCGCGCAGGTCTATAAGAGCTCGCAGGCCTCGCTTCAGGGCGGCGGTATCGGCGCGACGATCAACGTCCAGACGCCGCGTCCGCTGGCGCTCAAGGAGTTCAAGGGCGTCTTCACCGGCAAGGCGCTGTATGAGGGCAACAGCAAGAAGGTGACGCCGCAGCTCTTCGGGCTGCTCAGCGACACCTTCGCCGATGGCAGGCTGGGGTTGCTCGCCTCGATCTCGTACCAGAAGCGCATCGCCTCGATCCGTGCGATCAACACCGACGGCTATATTCCCGGCACCTCGGTCGGCCCGAACAGCGCGCCGCTCTATACCAATGTCTATGCCCCGCGAAACCAGGACGTGAACGAGACGCGCGACGCGCGGACCCGCCTGGGCGCCACGCTAGTCGCGCAATATGCCCCGACCGACGAGCTGACCTTCACTGTCGACGGCCTGTACAACCGGTTCAAAAGCGACACGACGACGCGGGGTTTGGGCAGTTGGTTCGAGCCGACCAGCTACACCGCCGCCGGGATCGATTCCAACCGCACCGTCACCTCGCTGACCACCAATGGCAATGCCGACTTCATCGCCTCGGGCGGGGTGCGCGAGACGACGACCTATGAGGCCGGGTTCAATGCCGAATGGCGCCCGACCGAGACGGTGCGCATGGTCTTTGACGCCACCTATTCGCAGGCCAAGAATGCGGGCGGCGGCAAATCCTATTTCACCGTTATCGGCGTGCCGACCCAATATTCGTTCAACGCGGCCGAAGGAAACGGCATTCCCTCCACCTCGGGCTATGCCGGCGGCGTGCTGACCAACCCGGCGCTGGGTCGTACCCATATCGCCGGGCGTACCGGCAATGACGTGACCGAGAAGGTCCAGGAATATCGCTGGAACACCGAATGGAAACCGGGCTGGGACATCGTCTCGGCGCTCCGCTTCGGCGTGACCGGCACCTCGCGCGACAAGCGCAACGTCCCCTTCTCGTCCGATCCTAATATCGGCTGCCTCTATTGCGGCTATCCGACGCTCGCCGATCCGTCGCTGCTCTCGCCCTTCACCATCGGAGCACTGGGACAGAAGGGCGGCAGCGTGCCGACCACCTTCCTGACCTATGATCCCCAGGCCTATTTCAACTTCCTGACCAGCGCGGCGGCGACGGCCGCGCTCGATCGTGCCCGGGGCCAGCCAGTGGGCACGACGGCGGCGATCTTCGCGCGCACCAATGGCTATGCGGTGACCGAGCAACCCTCGGCCCGCGTGCGCGAAAAGGTGTTCGCCAGCTATGCGGATGTCGATCTGGAGGGGACGGTCGCCGGGCTCCCCTGGTTCATCAATGTCGGCGGGCGGTATGAATATACCGAACTAGTCTCCGCCGGACAGCAATTGCAGTTGACCGACCTGCTGCCGGTGCCAGGCGATCCGACGACCTATACCGGCGTCTTCGCCAACAACCGGGCGGCGGTATCGGTCAACCGGCGTTCTTCCTACAGCAACTTCCTGCCCAACCTGAACGCCAAGCTGAACTTCACGCCCAAGCTCCAGGCGCGCTTTGCGGCGTACAAGACGCTGACGCGGCCAGCGATCGGCGACTTGGCGCCCAGCCTGGACATCGGGACGCTGCGCCCCGCCACGCTGACCGCCAGCGGCGGCAATCCCGAGCTGAAGCCCTATCGCGCGACCAATTTCGACCTGTCGCTCGAATGGTATCCGACGCCGACCACGACCCTGTCGGCGGCGGTGTTCCATAAGACGGTCAACGACTTCATCGTCCAGACCTTTGGCGAGGAATTGTTCACCATCGCCAATGCCGGCAACCTGCCGGTCGGCGGGCTGATCGTCGGCCCCAACACCGCCAAGTTCAGCGTCCGACGCCCGCGCAACGCGGAGTCGCTGAAGATCAAGGGGCTCGAACTGAACGTGGTGCATACGTTCGACTGGCTGCCGGGCGTGCTGAGCGGTTTCGGTGTGCAGGCCAATGCGACCTTCGTGACCACCAACCGCGAATTCGACGTGAGCCAGGTCGGCCAGTCCTTCGCGGCAGAGGGTATCGGCAATTCGCAGAACGCCACCCTGTTCTACGAAAAATTCGGCGTGTCGGCGCGTATCGCCTATAACCGGCGCGAACGCTTCCTTCAGCAGCTCGCGGGCGGTCCGGGTAACGAGCCGGTGTTCGTGCGCGATTACGGCCAGTTCGACGGCAGCGTGGCGGTGAACGTCACACCCTTTGCCCAGGTCTTCGTCGAGGGGACCAACCTGTTCAACGCGAAATATTTCGCGACCGGGCGCTTCGACAACCAATTGCTACGCTACCAGAATTTCGGGCCTCGCTATGACGCGGGCGTCCGCTTCTCCTTTTAAGGGCTGAACCATGTCGGGGCGGGAGGGCATCGCCTTCCCGCACCGATCTTTCCGCTGCTCGGAAAGCCGCCGAACCATCACTCCGCCGCGATGACGGTCAGTGCGGCCGCCAGCGCGTCGAAGACCGTCCGGCATCGCGAGATCCGCCGCAAATCCTCATGCATGACGATCCATAGGGGAAGCGGCAGGTCCAGCGCATCGGGCAAGATACGAACCAGCGCCGGATCGCGGCGGGCGATCGCGGTCTGGCAGATACCGATGCCGAAACCGGCCCGGATCGCCGCAAACTGCGCCGCGTCGCTATCGACCCGCAGGGCGAACATCGATCGATCGATGCCGGGCAAGTGCCGCATCGCCGCGCGGATGAAGTTGGTCTGCGTGTCGAAACCGATCAGGTCATGCCCGCGCAGCTCGGCCAGCGTGCCCGGTATGCCGCGCCGATCCAGATAATCGCGGTGAGCATGGAAACCCAGGCGAACGGCACCGACCTGTCGGGCGACCAGCGCCTGCTGGGCGGGCTCGAACATCCGGACCGCGATATCGGCACGGCGTTGCAGCAGGTCGTCGGGCTCATCGGACAGCGCCAGTTCGATCGTAAGTGCGGGATGCGCGCGACGTAGGTCAGTGAGGATGGGCGGCAGGTGCATGACGCCGACCGCCTGGCTCGCACTGATCCGCACGACGCCGGACACATGATCCGGCTCGCCGCTGCCGGTACGGCGCAGCGCCCGGGCCGCATTCACCAAGGCCTCGGCATGAGGGCGGAGCGCATGGGCACGATCCGTGGGTGACAGCCCCCGCTGCGAGCGGACGAAGAGTTTGCCGCCCAGCTCCTGCTCCAGTGCGTCGATATGGCGCGCGATGCTCGGCTGCGTCATGCCAAGCGCTCGGGCTGCGCCGGACAATGATCCTTCGCACAGCACCGCTGCGAAGCTGCGATAGACGTCCCAACTTGGCTCCTCGCTCATTCATTTTCGTATAGCTGATTGCCGTTTTTCGGCAATTTCCGTTTCACCGCCCCGGCATCATTATTCCCGGCATCACGAATGATGGAGGTGATGATGACGCAGCGCACGGCCCTGATCTTGGGCGCCACGGGTGGCATTGGCGGCGCGATGGCCCGGCGACTGCTCGCGGGGGGCTGGACGGTGCGGGCGCTGACGAGAACGAGCGGCGCGCCACTTCCCAAAGGATGCGAACGCATGATCGGCGATGCCTTGGACGAGACCAGCGTGATCGCCGCCGCCGCCAGGGCCGATGTTATCGTGCACGCGGTCAACCCACCGGGCTATCGCGACTGGGAGACGCTGGTCCTGCCGATGCTCGACAGCACGCTGGCGGCGGCGAAGGCGAATGGCGCGCGCATCGTGCTGCCTGGTACCGTCTATAATTTCGGGCCCGATGCCTTCCCGCTGATCGCCGAAGACGCCCCCCAGCATCCGCGCACCCGCAAAGGCGCAATCCGTGTCGCGCTGGAGCTACGCCTGAAGGCGGCGTCGGAGGCCGGCGAGGCCCGGGTGCTGATCGTCCGGGCCGGCGATTTTTTCGGACCGGGGGCTGCGAACAACTGGTTCGGTCAGGGACTGATAGCCTGCGGCACACGTCCCCGTGTCATCCGCAATCCCGGCAAGCGCGACGTGGGGCACCAATGGGCCTTCCTGCCCGACGTCGCTGAGACGATGGCGCGGTTGCTCGACCGCCCCTCTCTCCCAGCCTTTGCGCGCTTCCATATGGACGGCCATTGGGACCCGGATGGGCGCGGGATGGTCGAGGCGATCGCGCGCGTATTGGGCGATCCGGCCGTACCGATCCGTCCGCTTCCCTGGTGGCAGCTTCGCCTCGCCAGTCTCTTCGCGACGACGCCGCGCGAACTGATGGAAATGCGCTATCTGTGGCAGCGACCGGTGCGCCTGGACAACCGCCGCCTGGTCGCGGAACTTGGCGACGAACCGCATACGCCACTCGATGAGGCGGTGCGCGTGACGCTGGCGGGTCTGGGCTGTTTATGAGGCCGGGTGGCGCGGACCATCATCATCCTCTATATTCCACCGACAACGAAGGAGCCAAGCCCGTGAACAACCGGAAGATCAGCGCCATCCGCCCTGCCCTCCCCGTCCGTCACGGTGCCTATGTCCAGTTTCCTGACCTTCTCGCATCTTTCCGCCGCCACGCCTGACGGCCAAGCGCTCTTCCACGATCTGACCTTTGCGGTCGGGACCGAGCGTATCGGTCTTGTCGGCCGCAACGGATCGGGCAAATCCACGCTCCTGCGCATCGCCACCGGGGAAGCCATGCCCTTATCGGGCAGCGTCCATCGCACCGGTACGATCGGCATGCTCATTCAGGCCTGGCCCGAAGAAGACAGGGTTGCTGAAGCGCTGGGCGTTGCAGGGCCACTGGCTGTCCTTGCCCGGATCGAAGCCGGGGGCGGCACGGCCGCCGACTTCGATGTCGCCGACTGGATGCTTCCGGCCGCGATCGATGCCGCGCTCGCCGATATGAGGTTGGACGGCATCGACCTTCACCGACCGATGGGCAGCCTGTCCGGCGGCGAGCGAACGCGGATCGGCATCGCCAGACTGGCGATCGCACGGCCCGATCTGTTGCTGCTCGATGAGCCGACCAACAATCTCGATCGGGAGGGTCGCGCCGCCATCGAGCGGCTTGTCGCAGGCTGGCGTGGTGGCCTGTTGGTCGCCAGCCATGACCGCGCCCTGCTCGAGCATATGGATCGCATCGTCGAGCTCAGCCCGATCGGCAGTCGCATCGTCGGCGGCGGCTGGTCGGTTTTTGCCGCCGCACGAGACGCCGAGCGGGCGCTTGCCGAAGCCGAACGCGATCGCACCGACGCGGCGCTTCGCGCCACTCGCCTCGCCGCCCAGACCGCGCGCGAAGCGAAGGATCGCCGCGACAAGGCGGGTCGCGCTTTCGCCGCCAAGGGGTCGGAGCCGAAGATCCTGCTCGGCGCTCGGGCGGAACGGGCGGAGAATAGTGGCGGGCTCGCCCGTCGTCTTGCGGATCGGCAGATCGGGGAGGCCGCGCAAGCCCATGACGCGGCCCGCGCACGGATCGAGGTCCTCACGCCACTCACCATAACGTTACCAGCCACCGGCCTGCCCCCGCAGGCGCAAACCCTTGCGATCGAGCAGGCGACGGTCGATCGCGGTGGCCGGCGCTTCGGGCCGTGGTCGCTGGCGATTCATGGTCCGGAACGCGTTGCGATCACTGGTCGGAACGGCGCAGGCAAATCAACCCTGCTCCGCCTCGCGAGCGGCGACCTCACGCCACTCACCGGCACCATCTGGCGGCGCGACGATCGGATCGCGATGCTCGACCAGCATGTCGGCTTGCTGAACCCCGACGATACGATCTTCGGCAATCTGCGGCGCCTCCACCCGACGCTCGACGACGAAGCCGCCCATGCCGCCTGCGCACGCTTTGCCTTTCGCAATCGCGACGCGCAACGGGTCGTCGGCAGTCTGTCGGGTGGCGAGCGTCTCAGAGCTGGTCTCGCCGCCGTTCTTTCGGGGCCGCAGCCGCCTTGGCTGCTGATCCTCGACGAACCGACCAATCATCTCGACATCGAATCCATCGAGGTGCTCGAATGCGCCCTCAAAGGGTTTGACGGAGCGCTGCTCCTGGTCAGTCACGACGCCCGCTTTCTGGATGCGATCGGCATCGGACGGACCATGGCCATCGACGCCGTCGAAGAAGATGGCAGCGTAACGAAACCCGGCTAGATTGCGCTCATGAAGCGTCTTCAGATCGCCATTGCGGGATGCGGCCCCGCCGGTCTCGCCTCGGCGTTGCTCCTGCATCGCGACGGCCATCATGTCACGCTTTTCGAGCGGTTCGATGCGCCCCGGCCGGTCGGATCGGGACTGATGATCCAGCCGACCGGCTTTGCGGTGTTGCAGGCGCTGGGGTTGGCCGATGGCCTGCTCGAACTGGGCGCGCGGGTGGACCGCCTGCACGGCGAAGCCGGAAGCAGCGGGCGGGTTGTTCTCGATGTGCGCTATTCGGCACTGGGCAAGCGTGCCGCATTCGGCGTCGGCGTTCACCGCGCGACCTTGTTCAGTCTGCTGCACCAGGCCGTCGTCACCGAGGGGATCGCGATCGAGACCGGCTGCGGGGTGACCGGTAGCGAGCCGTCCGCCGGCGACCGCCGCTATCTGCTGCTGGAGAAAAGCCGCCGCATCGGCCCGTTCGACCTGATCGTCGATGCGCTCGGCACACGCACACCGCTCGCACCGCCCTGTGGCCGTGCTTTGGCCTATGGCGCGCTGTGGGGAACCCTCGACTGGCCCGCCCATGCCGGATTCGATCCGGCGGCGCTCGAGCAACGATACCTGCGGGCGAGCGTGATGATCGGGGTGCTTCGGACCGGACGCTTTCCGGGCGATATGCGTCAACAAGCCGCCCTTTTCTGGTCGCTGCGCGCCGATCGGCTGGCGGATTGGCGAGCGGCGGGGCTAGACGCCTGGAAGGCCGAGGTCGCCGCGCTATGGCCTGCGACCCGGTCGCTGCTCGATCAGATCCACACGCCCGAGCAGCTCACCTTCGCTCATTATGCGCATCGCACGCTGCCCGCGCCGACGGAGACGGGAATGATCCATATCGGCGATGCCTGGCATTCGGCCAGCCCGCAATTGGGCCAGGGTGCGAATATGGCGTTGCTCGATGCCTATGCCTTGGCGCTGGCTTTGCGGCGGTCACGGGACGTTGCATCGGCGCTGACCGATGCGATCGCGATGCGGCGGCGGCATGTCCATCTCTATCAGACGCTGACCGCCTTGTTCACGCCGGTCTATCAATCCGACAGCCGGGTGATCCCCTTCATACGCGACCGCATTGTCGGCCCCTTGTCGAAGCTATGGCCTGCGCCGCGCATTCAGGCGGCGACCGTCAGCGGCTTGGTCGGCCATCCGTTGAAGCCTTTGTTCGACTGAATATTGCGGCCGCTCCGTGCGCCTGGAGTTCGGGCGGACCGATACCGCGCCGTCTTTCGCCCATCGTCGGGAAAAGGCGCGTCGCTACGCGACAGAGCAAGCGATTGGGCGTCGCAACTCTTTCTCTCGAAACAAGGAGGCTCCGAGTCGCGCCTGAGCTTGCTCTGATTACTCCGCGCCTTGCCCTCACCTACCCAAATCTTTGAAATTTCTTTTTTCATGCGGCGGCGCGGGATGTATTTGACTCATAACGAAATTTTCATGATTGAAAAACAAAGCATTCCAAGCGGTTCGATTCCTTATTGTCAGTCTTATTAATCCCTCGCAGGATGCGGCTCGCGGATGTCGGCAGCATGACAAGGTCGCACCGCGAAACCCGGAGAGGAGTAGAGCGATGGGCAGATTTCATGTCGTGCGCCAGGCGGTGGCTTGCTGTGCACTGATCGGTTCGGCCGCCTTCGGCCAGAATGTTGCCGTCAACAATGGATCGCAGTTCACGACGACGACCGGCGACGCCGTGCAGGCTCATGGCGCTGGGATCGTCAAGGTCGGCAATTATTATTACATGCTCGGCGAAAATCGGGACGGCTGGCTGTTCAAGGCGGTTTCGATGTATCGCTCGACCGACCTCAACAACTGGGAATTCCGCCGCGACATCCTGACCCGCAATTCGGCTCCCAGCCTCAACACGTCCAACATCGAACGGCCCAAGGTCATCTACAACGCCGCGACCAACAAATATGTGCTGTGGGCGCATAAGGAGAACGGCCAGGATTATGGTGAAGCACGGGTCGTGGTCGCGACGTCGGACACGGTCGACGGGGACTACACCTATGTCGGCGAGTTCCGGCCGCTCGATTATGAATCGCGCGACATGACGCTGTTCGCCGATACCGACGGCAACGCCTATCTGATCTCGGCGGCGTCCAACAATTACGACCTCAACATCTATAAGCTGAACAGCAGCTATACCGGCATCGACTCGCTCGTGACGGTCCTGCAGGGCTATCACCGCGAGGCCCCGGCGGTGTTCAAGCGCAACGGCGTCTATTTCCTGATCACCTCGGCCGCGACCGGCTGGAACCCTAACCAGGCCGCCTATCAGACCGCAACGAGCATGGCCGGCCCCTGGACTGCGCCGCAGGGCTTCGGCGATCCCCGCACCTATAATTCGCAATCCACCTATGTGCAGCCAGTGCAGGGGACCAATGGCACATCTTATCTCTATCTCGGTGATCGCTGGGGTCCGGCAACGGGGCAGCAGCCCAATGATTCCACTTATGTCTGGCTGCCGTTGACCTTCCCCAGCGCGACCTCGGTGGACATGCCGACCTCGTCGCAGATCACCATCAATGCCAGCGCCGGTACGATCGCCAATGGCTATAGCGGCACGACGCTGACGATGATGAAGGTCGCCTCGAGCGGGCTGTGCGCCAATGTCGCCAACCAGTCGCGCAACTATGACTCCGGGATCATCCAATGGGATTGTGACGGCGCCCCCAATGCCACGATCGAACGACGCCCCGCCGGCAATTATACCCAATATGTCTTCCAGCAGAGCGGTCTTTGCCTGGCGGAGGCGGACAATGGCAGCGATGTCGTGCAGACGACCTGCAATATCGGCAATCGCGCGCAATGGTCGGTGTCGGGATCGGCGATCATCAACCGCGCCAGCGGCCGCTGCCTCAACGTATCGGGTGACTCGCGCGACCGCGGCGGCAAGCTGATCACCTGGCCATGCAGCGGTGCCATAAACGAACGCTGGTCGTTCACGTCATGACGAAGCACCATGGCTGGATGACGCTTGGCGGGGCAGCGGTCGGTCTAGCTGCGCTGGCGGCCGGACTAGTCCTGACGCGGGGCCCAGCCGGGGACACAGGCCATGGCGAAATCGCGGTCGTTGGTGGGGCGGCACCAGCCGCCTCGCCGTCCGTGGTCGTGGAGCACGCTCCCAAGCCACTCCCTGCCCCACCACCCGTCACGGTCGCCACACGCAAGCCGCATGTAGCGGAGGCACTCGCCCGCAGCGACTCCGACACGCGCAACGTCGCCGAACTCATGCACCAGCAACCGCGCGACGCCCGGGGGCAGGCGATCGAGCAACGTGTGCTGAGCGCGTTTACCGGTCATTTCGCCGGTTCCGTCGTGGGCGAAGTGAAGGTCGCCTGCACGATCACGCTGTGCGAACTATCGGGGACGGCAAATGGCGGTCCCGAAGCGGCCCGCACCGCCTTCCGCGCCCCGGCAGTGCAGCAGGCCTTGGCCGCGATCGGCTATTCCGGGGGCGAGGAAGTGGTCGCAGGCCATGATGGGCAGACGGATTTTGTCTTCTACGTCAATCGTGAGGCGTGAGGTACAAGCACCAAGACCGCGTTCGATGCGATCTCCGGGCGTCGAGCAGTGGAATGAAGCGGCTTCTCACTCCCCCAGATAGAAGGCGGCCGCATCGGGATCGAAGAACGCCGCACGAAGCGGCATAGTCGCCGCGCCCACCGCTGCAGCATCTCCGCCGATCATCGATGGAGCAATTCGGGCCGCGGGGCGGTGGAAGCCACGGCGCTCAGGGTTGGTGAAGCGAATGCGCTCGGCAATCCGCGAGGCCAGTGAGGTCGGCAAACGGCCACCCAGCACGATCATGCCGGGATCGATCGTTGCCGAAATCGCAGACGCCACTAGATTGAGCGACGGCAGGCTGCGATCCAGCCACAGGTCTACGGCCGGATGTGCCGGATCGAAGCCGGCGAGCATCGAGTGGAGATCGGGAAACGGCGTACCGGTCTCCTCGAAGATCAGTCGCAAGGCCTCCAGATTGGGCTGCGGCCAATCCACCGGCAGGATCGAGGCGAATTCCCCCGCATTGCCATGGCGTCCCCGCAAGGGCAGCCCCTTGGAAATGATGCCGCCGCCGAAACCGACGGAAAAGTACAGATAGGCAAAATCACGTGACGTCCGGCCATGACCAAGCATCGCTTCGCCGATCGCGGCGACATTGCCGTCATTGTCGATCCAGACCTTCTGCCCCAGCGCGTCGGCCAGGATCGTATCGAGCGGCACCAGCGCCCAAGGATCGAGCAGACGGGGCGGGTTCAATCGAGCGCCGTCGCCGATGAAATATCCCGTCACACCGACGCCGATCCCGACCAGCGTCGTGCGGTCGCGCCCCGCTTCGGTAACTGCGTCGTCGATCATCCGGCGGATCTGGCGACAGGCTGGTTGGATGGCGGTGTCGGCCAATCGTTCGCTATGGACGCCCTGCACCTGTCCGGCCAGATCGAGAAGGACAAGCGACACGGCATCGGTCATCACCGACACCCCGACCGCAAAGGCCGCCCCCCCCTCCAACGTCAGTTTCGCCGCCGGCTTGCCACGCCCGGCGGCAACAGGCATCGCCTCTTGGAGCAGGCCACGTGCGATCAGTGGCTCGACCAGGCGAGTGATCGAATGCGGTGCGAGCCCGGTCAGCCGGGCAAGATCGGCGCGACTCAACGCCCCATGACGCGACAGCAATTCCATCACGACACGCTCATTGGCGGTCGCAGTGCGGCGTCCGTCTTCACGCAGGAATCGGGCCGGATATTCGCCTGCGGTGATCGCGTTCATGCGCTTGGCAAAGCCCGCAGGATCGCTGCTGTCAAGCGGGTGTGAGGACCGTAACGCCTTAACTATGCAGGCAGAACCATCGATGGGAGGTGGAGGCGGTATAGCCGTGCTGGGGAAGTGGGCGCCTCCCGGCGCCCTGGCAAACGCGCGGTCCGACCCATCCGGTTCGGCACATCGCTTTTGCGGGAATGCGGCGTGGAACAGGCGACAGGGCACGGGGCCCGTTCATGGCAGCCAACGAACCTTGTAGAGCTTCATACCCGGCGTCTCGATCCGCCGTGGGTCGGTCGCATCCCGGTTGGCCACCGTAAAGCCATGCGCCCACCAGCTTTCCTCCGCCTGCACCCATGCCATCGCTTCTCGCGTCACGCTGACCGCCTTGACCCGTAGCTTGGGATTGAGCGCCGATAGGGGCGTGAAATCGCCGTTGTCGGGATCGAAGCGCCAGACACCATCGTCGGTGGTGACGACATAACCGCCATCGGGCCCCGGTGACAGGTCGTGTCCGTCCCGGCGACTGGGCAGCGTCCAGCGCGCGGTTTCGATCAGGTGGAGCTTGGCCGGCTTCGGATCGAAGGAAAAGGCCTGGATCAGGTCATGCGACAGGGCAAACAGCCGCTGCCGCCGCGCATCCCAGACCGCGCCATGGCCGGAGGGCAGCGGCAGGGCGATCAGCGGATGCTCGCTCCGCGACAATTTGTAGAGTTCCAATCGATCGCTCACCCCGGATGCCTATCTGATGCTCCGCCGCCAGGCCGCCCGCCTGTCGCGTGACGATGTGGCGCGCCGCATCGCACGCGGGCCGGAAGGGGTCAGCATCGCGGCGCAGCTCCTCCGGTCGCTGGAGACGCCCGGCGTCCGCGCCAAGCTGCGCGCGACGCTCGACCAGTTGCGCGCCGTCTTCCCCTTCGACCCGGATGTCTATCACCAGCTCTACAATGCACCGGCCGGCGCGCATCCGCGCATCTGTCGCGGGTGCGGGGTCAGCGCCTGGGACATGGAGACATCGCCAGGCGTCGAAGCCGGCGGCTGGCACGATGATGCGACCTGCCTGGCCTGCGCC